>CALUPK010000001.1 GCA_944322575.1 uncultured Bacteroidales bacterium
CACTGGAACCTCATCGGAGGCATGCGCTACGACTTCTTCTCCCAGAAGCGGCTCAGCCATTTCTCCCCCAAGCTCAGCGTGATGTACCGCACCGGAGGCTGGTCCTTCCGCGGCTCTTACTCCGGCGGATTCCGGGCCCCGACCCTCAAGGAGATGTACATGTCATTCGACATGGCCAGCATTTTCATGATCTACGGCAACCCTGACCTCGAGCCCGAGTCCAGCGAGAACCTCAATGTCTCGGCCGAGTACAACTGGAAATATCTTTCCGCCTCTGTCTCCGGCTTCTACAACTTCGTGGACAACCGTATCACCACCGTCTGGAACGAAGAACTCGGCGGCATGATGTACACCAACATGGGCCCCCTGCAGGTGCGCGGAGTGGATGTGTCCGTCTCGATCCGCCTGCCCTTCGGTCTCGGGGCCCGGCTGGCCTATACCTTTACCGACGAGGCCATACGCGCCGGCGAGCCCCTGCTCTCCCAGACCCGTCCCCACTCGGCCACGGCCCGTATCGAGTACGGCAGGTCCTGGAAGAACTACGGCTTCAACGTGGCTCTCAGCGGCCGCGTCCTCTCTGCCGTGACCACCGAGGTCTACACCTCCGCCACCAACTACGAGGAGACCGAGACCCAGACCTACCCGGCATACACTATATGGAAACTGACCGTCTCGCAGGACATCTGGCGGGGCATACAGCTCAACGTGATAGTGGACAACCTCTTCAACTACCGGCCCGACTATTACTACAGCAGCACTCCGAGCACCGTCGGCACTACGGCCGCAGTCTCCCTTTCGATGAATATCGAGGAGTTTTTCAATAAAAAATAGAAAATATAAAAACGCAGCATGATTCAAAAAACGGCAAAACTCATAACATTCATAGTGGTATCTATCCTGGCAGTCCTCATTCTGTGGGGACTCTGGGCGTTTATGGCGGCCCCTACGCGGGTGGCCTTCCTGAACTACCAGGTCATCACCCTCGGTCAGATCTCCAAGGCCAATGACAGCCGTATGGTCCGCCTCTACGAGCTCACCCCAGAGGAAGCCTCCAAGGCCGGACACTACGACATCCTCCTGATCAACGGCATGGGCCTGAGAATCACCGAGGAGCAGCGGGCACAGATACAGAAGGCCGCCGACCGGGGCCTGCCCGTGCTCTCGACCATGGTCACCAACCCGGCCAACGACATCAACACCGTGGACTCCACCCTCGCTCCGGAGCTTCAGGCCTACCTCTCCAACGGCGGTTCGGCGAACTACCGCAATATGCTCGCCTTCATCCGCCGCAGGATAGACCGCAAGGTCATTGCCGCGCCGCAGCCAGCTCCCGCCGAGGAATACACGGTGGAGAACATCTACCACCCCTCGCCGGACGGCAGCGGAGGGGTGGAGGAGGAGGGCTTCCGCTCCATCGCGGCCTATAATCAGTGGCTCAGGGACAATGGCCTCTGGAAGGAGGATGCTCCCCGCATTATCGTCACCGGCCAGATGGGCGACCCCACCGACCTGATAGCCTCCCTCGAGGCCACGGGCAACGTCGTCTATCCGATCCGCAGCACCATGCCCATGCTCCGCACCGGACAGCTCGACTCCATCGCCCCTTCAGCGGTGATCAACATGGCGCACGGCCGCTTAGGCGACGGGATGGTCAGGTTCCTGGAAAAATACAACATCCCCCTCTTCGCTCCCCTGAATGTCAATTCCCTGGTCTCCGACTGGGAGGCCGATGAGATGGGCATGGCCGGGGGCTTCCTCTCCCAGAGCGTGGTGACTCCCGAAATAGACGGGGCCATCCGCCCCTACGTGCTCTTCGGGCACTACGAGGATGAGGACGGGCTGCAGCGGCTCAAGGCCATTCCGGAGCGTCTGCAGGAATTCACCGGGACGGTCAACCGCTACCTGGAACTCAGACGCAAGCCCGAGAGTCAGAAGAAGATAGCCATATTCTACTATAAGGGGGCGGGACAGAATGCCCTGACGGCCGCCGGCATGGAGGTGGTGCCCTCGCTGTACAATTTTCTCAAGACTCTGCAGTCGGCAGGGTACAATGTGGAGGGGCTGCCGTCCTCTCCCGAGGCCTTGGCCGCTCTGATTCAGAGCCGCGGCGCGGTCTTCGGCTCCTACGCCGAGGGGGCCGCCTCCCGCTTCATGGACGAGGGCGCTCCCGAGTGGGTGGACGCTCCGACATTTGCCCGCTGGGCTCAGGAGGCTCTGCCTCAGAGACTGCGCGAGGAGGTGGAAACCCTGAATGGGGAATTCCCGGGGCCCTATATGTCGAGAGACGGCCGTCTGGCCCTGGCCCGGATCGAGCTGGGCAATGTGGTGCTGCTGCCGCAGCCCGCGGCCGGCGGCGGACAGAACGACTTCCAGATGGTACACGGCACGCACGCCGCACCTCCGTACAATTATATAGCTGCTTACCTCTACGCCCGTTACGGCTTTGAAGCTGATGCTATGATTCACTTCGGAACCCACGGCAGCCTCGAGTTCACTCCGAAAAAGCAGGTGGCCCTGAGTCAGTACGACTGGCCGGACCGCCTGGTGGGCACCGTGCCGCATTTTTACCTGTACACCATTTCCAATGTCGGGGAGGGGGTGATGGCCAAGCGCCGCGCCTACGCTACGCTCCAGTCCTACCTCACCGCACCTTTCATGGAGAGCAATGTCAGGGGGCTGTACCGCGACCTCTCGGAGGAGCTTTCGCACTATGAGGATGCTCTCTACGGGGAGAGGCCGGATGCTGCCCGCGCTGAGGGCATTGCACTCAGAATCAAGGAACTGACCATAGAGATGGGCATTGCCTCCGACCTCGGGTTAGATACTCTGGATAAGGGTGTGCCCTACACTGAGGAGGAGGTCCTGCGCATCGGGAATTTTGCCGAGGAACTGGCCTCCGAGAAGGTGACGGGCCGGCTCTATGTGATGGGCGAGCCCTACCTGCCGGCTCAGATCGAGTCTACGGTCTATGCCATGAGCACCGAGCCGGTGGCCTACGGCCTTTTAGGTATCGACAGGGCTAAGGGCAAGGACGTGGACGGGGTGGAGAAGCAGCTGTCGGTATTCAACCGCAGATATGTGGCCCCGGCAAAGAAGATAGTGGCCCGGCTGCTGGCCCAGGGCCGTCCGGCGGATGACCGGCAGCTCTGCTCGATAGCCGGTATCACTCCGGAGGAACTTGCCCGTGCCCGGGAGGTGGCCGCTTCGCTGCAGGCCCCGCCCGACATGATGTCGATGATGGCTCAGATGGCCGGGATGCAGCAGCTGAGGAAGGATTCGGCTGCCGGCCGGGGAATGAGTGAGATGATGTCGGCGGTCGGACGGCAGATGATGGGCGGACGGAAAGCGCAGCCGACGCAGGCGGAGAAGGATTTTGCCCGGGCGGTGACTGAGATGGAACAGGCCGTGCTCAATGTGTACAACTACCGCAGGGCCCTGTTGGAAAGCCCTTCCGCTGAGATAGGCAGTATGCTCAACGCTCTGGACGGCGGCTATACCTCGCCCTCGCCCGGAGGTGATCCAGTGGCCAATCCCAATACCCTGCCTACCGGCCGCAACCTCTTCGCCGTGAACGCCGAGGCCACCCCGACCCGCAGCGCATGGGAGAAGGGAGTAGCATTGGCCGAGAATACCCTGCGGCTCTACCGTCAGCGGCACTGCGACTCCCTGCCCCGCAAGGTCAGCTACACCCTGTGGAGCAGCGAGTTCATTGAGACAGAGGGAGCGACGATAGCCCAGATATTCTACATGCTGGGTGTCGAGCCGGTCTACGACAGCTTCGGCCGCGTGACCGATATCCGCCTGATACCGTCGGAGAAGCTCGGCCGTCCGAGGATAGACGTGGTGGTGCAGACCAGCGGCCAGCTCCGGGATATTGCGGCTTCGCGCCTTTTCCTGATAGACAGGGCTGTGCGCATGGCCGCCGAGGCTCAGGACGGGGAGTATGTCAACAATGTGGCCGAGGGTATCCGCGAGACCGAGCGGATCCTCACCGAGAAGGGCGTGACTCCGGCCGATGCCCGCAGGATGTCCTCCTACAGGGTCTTCGGCGGGGTGAACGGCAACTACGGCACCGGCATTCAGGGTATGGTGACCGCTTCCGACCGCTGGGACTCGACCTCTCAGATAGCTCAGGTCTACATGAACAATATGGGAGCCTACTACGGCAGCGAGGAGGGCTGGGAGGAGTTCTCCCGGTACGCCTTCGAAGCGGCCCTCTCCCGCACCGACGCAGTGGTGCAGCCCCGTCAGAGCAATACCTGGGGCGCCCTCAGTCTCGACCACGTGTACGAGTTTATGGGCGGACTCAATCTTTCCGTGAAGGAGGTGACCGGCAAGGACCCCGACGCCTATCTGAGCGACTACCGCAACCGCAACCGCGTGAGGATGCAGGAGCTCAAGGAGGCGATAGGGGTGGAGAGCCGCACGACGATATTCAACCCCTCGTACATCGCCGAGAAACTCAACGGCGGAGCGGGAGATGCGGCCGCCATAGCGGAAACTGTCACCAATACCTTCGGCTGGAACGTGATGAAGCCGGAGGCCGTGGATGACCGGGTGTGGGACGAGATATACGAGGTGTACGTGCAGGATAAATTTGACCTCGGAGTACACGAGCACTTCAGGGAGGTCAATCCGGCGGCCCTCGAGGAGGTGACGGCCGTCATGCTCGAGTCGGTCCGCAAGGGTCTCTGGGACGCAACGCCGGAGCAGGTGACCGATATCGCGGAGCTGCACACCGGCCTGATAGAGGAGTTCGCGCCCTCGTGCTCCGGCTTTGTCTGTGACAATCCGGCCCTGCAGGACTACATTGCCTCCGCCCTGCCCGAGACCTCCGCCTCAGAGTACCGGGGGGCTATCCGACAGATCCGGGAGGCTTCGGTAAGCGACGCTTCGGACGGCATGGTGCTCCGCAAAGACCGGCTGCAGAGTGAGACGGAGAAGGAAACCACGTTAGTAAGCAACATAGCCGTGGCGGTGCTGATCATCGCCCTGTTCATCGGAGGCGGGCTGCTGATACGCCGCCGCAGGAAGTCCAGCGGCATTTAAATCATCCGGACTCTGCCTATGTACAGTCTAGTCGTTATACTCATGGTGCTGGTCTGCTTCAACTTCGTGCTGAAGCAGTCCTGGCACAAGTGGTGGTCGGTCCTGGCCCATGCCGCCGCGGCCGCCCTCTTCTCCGGTCTGATGTGGCCGGTGGCAGTGCGCCAGTCCCGCTCCCAGATCGAGGCCTGGCTGTCCAACCCGGACCTGATGCTCGACACCTCGGTGGTCATCACCCTCGAGGTTATCCTCCAGATCTCCTTCTGCCTGCTGTCGGTGCATCTGCTCAGTTCCGGGAAACTGAAGTCCTCCACCGTCTGGGGCTACCGCATACTGCGCTGGTTCCCGGGGGTGCTGATATTCGGGGTGCTGTTCAGTTTCTTAGTCTATCTGATATTTGCCTTCCCGGGTGTATCCTTCCCTTTAGTTGCCTGGAGTGCCGCCGCCGTGGTCTTCGTGGTGATAGCCGGAGGGGCTTGGCTGATGCGCTGGATCTTCCCCGACAAGGAGAGCCGCCTGGAGATGTTCTTCCTGACCAATGCCCTGACCGGGATAGTGGCGGTGATAGCCACCGTCAACGGACAGACGGCCGTGGCCGGGGTGAGCGAGGTGGACTGGAGGGCTCTTGCCGGGGTGCTGGGACTTATTGCCGCCGGGGTGCTGGCCGGCTCCTTCGTGAGGACGGCCCGGCCTTTCCGGAGATTTTTAAAAACGAACAATAATTTAAAAAAGTAATAAAATATAAAAACGTATGAACTACATATCTGATGTTCTCTTCTGGATTTCCAACGGACTGCTCGTACCGGTAGTGGTCCTGCTGATCCTGTTTTTCCTCCGGTCGCTGCTGCTGATCGGCAATTTCTTCGGACAGTACCTTCAGATACGCAAGGTGGACCGCCTGTTCATGACCAAGGTCGAGGCACTGACTCCGGCTACTGTCGGGGAGCTGAGGGCTTCCCTGCCTGCCAATACCAAGTCCCCGCTGCTGAACTGCCTGGCCGGTATGCTGGACACCACCAAAGACCGGGCACACCGCCAGCTGCTGCTCTCCGACTACGAGATAGCCGCAGACAAGGACTTAGGCACCTCCAAGACCCTATCGAAGATGGGTCCTATGCTCGGTCTGATGGGTACCCTGATTCCTATGGGCCCGGCTCTCGTGGGCCTGTCCACCGGCGATATCGGCTCGATGGCCTACAACATGCAGGTGGCCTTCGCTACGACCGTCGTGGGTCTCTTCTCGGCCGCGATAGGCTTCATCACCCAGCAGGTCAAGCAGCGCTGGTACACCCGCGACCTGAACCGGCTGGAGTTCGTGTCGGAGGTGCTGGACGGATGCGGCGGTGTGCAGGAAGTGGAAACCAGGACAGGGGAGGAAGTGCGATGAAGAGGAGAAGACTGCTGGGAGGGGACGAGGAGAACGACCCGATGAGCGTGGTGGGCAATCTCTTCGACGTGGCCATGGTCTTCGCCGTGGCCCTTATGGTCGCCCTCGTAACCCGCTACAACATGACCGAGATGCTTTCGCCCGAGGACTTTACGATGGTCAAGAACCCCGGCAAGGAGGACATGGAGATCATCGTCAAGCAGGGACAGAACATCGACCGCTACACCCCTTCCGAGGACCAGTCCAAGTCCGGTCAGAGGGGCAAGCGTGTGGGCATAGCCTACGAGCTGGAAAACGGCGAGATTATCTACGTGCCGGAGTAGGGGCAGGAGGTCAGATCTTGATGGAGAGGCCTACGTTGAGCAGCCCGCGGTAGCCGAAGCCGAGCTCGGCGAAGCCTCCGACCATGTCCCCGTAGCGGAACTTGACGGCGGTGATGTGGTAGGAGAAGTGCAGGCGGTCGTTTGGCTCGATCTCGTCGCTGACAGCGTCGACCATCGATTCATCCTGCCAGCAGGCTCCTAAGTAGAGGGCTCCGGAGCACTCCATCGCACCGTGCTGCCAGTAGATGAACGAGCCGGAGAGATGACCGGAGTAGTTCATGATCGTGGCGCGGCATACGTACTGGGGCTCGCCTGCCGGGCCGAATTCCGACTCCTCGGACATGTACATGTCTGCACTGGAGTAACCGTATCCGAAATCCAGTCCTATCGATACTCTTGGGTGTACGAAGAAGTTGTATCCGATGCCGGCGATTCCGGAAAACTTGTGGTTGCGGGTCTCGCCGTTGGTCAGCTCGTCGTGGAACGAAGGAGACAGAAGCGTAGTCAGTTCAATTATAGAGGGTGTCCCGTACTGGAGATATATCTCGCTGCGGGGGAAATAATCTACATCCCTCACACGGTTTTTCTGGGCATAGGCGGAGGAGGAGATCAGCAAAATAGCTGCTGCGGCTGTTATAATATGTTTCATAATCAGGACTGTTTTTCAGTTTTACGCTTCTTGAGGTATATCGAGCCGAGGGAGAGGGCTCCGCACAGGAGCATCGTCAGTGCCTGGCTCTCATGGGAGATGGTAGCAAAAATCACGCCCGAGGTCTGGGGTATGGAGTAAATCGAGGCCATGGCTAAGGACAATATGAAATGGTATGCGCCTATTCCGCCCTGTACCGGCACTATCCAGCCGAGGCTGCCGACTACCATCAGGAAGAGGGCGTCCGCCCAGTTGAGGCCCGCCACCTGGGGAATGGCCATGATGGTCGAATAGCTCATTATCCAGTAGCAGAACCACAGCAGAAGGGTGTAGAGGAGGAATCTCCATTTGTTTTTCATCTTCAGTCCTGCGGCCAGACCGTTGAGCAGTCCTTTGGCCAGTGAGAAAACCTTGGCGAAGATGCGGTATCGGCTCAGTTTTCTCCGGTAGACGAATATCAGGATGCAGGCGGTGACGCACAGCGCGGCGGCAATTCCGATAATCCACAGCATATCGTAGGACATCGAGTCTACGGCGGGGCGCCATACTTCGTTGGAAACGAACTGCCCGAATGAACTTTCTCCCGCCATCAGAACTATGAAAAGTATAATCAGGTAGGAAACCATGTCCCAGCTTCTCTCAAGGACGACTGTGCCCAGAACAGACTCGAACGTGGCCTTGCCGGTGGCCGAGATGATGCCGCAACGGGCGAGTTCTCCGGCGCGGGGCAGTGCGAAATTTGTAAGATATGCGACCGTCACTCCGTCGTATGCCTCGCGGCGGGTGATGGAAGGGTTGAGCGGCAGCATTACTAAGCGCCACCTCAGACCCCTGATAACGAATGCTATGATGCTGGCTGCCATCGATACGGTAATCCAGCGGAAGTCGCAGCTGCGGACTCCTTCCATGAAGTCCGACCATTTTACTCCCCGGAATGCGAAATACAGCAGCACGAAGGCCAGCAGCAGCATGAGAGTCCACTGCAGCACCTTCTTTATCTGCTTCCGTACCGGCATTTACAGGATGAGTTTATTGGTCCTGGTATCGGGGAAGATGACCTTCGGACGTAGGGTCCCGGCCTCTTCCGGAGTCACTATGGCGTAGGACATAATGATGACGATGTCGCCCTCTGCGAAGAGATGGGCCGCTGCGCCGTTGAGCTCGATGCTGCCGCTGCCCTCTTCTCCGGGAATGACGTAGGTCTCCACCCGGTTGCCGTTGGTGACATTGACTACAGATACCTTCTCGCCCTCGAAGAGACCGGCGGCCTCCATCAGGGAGCGGTCCACCGTGATACTGCCGATGTAGTCGAGATTGGCTCGGGTGACGGTGACTCTGTGGATCTTGGATTTTATTACCTGAATGTACATTCTACTTGAGTTCTATGTTGTCTATCAGACGGACCTGTCCGGCGTAGACTGCGCAGGTCAGCCGCAGGTGCTCCGCCTCGTCCCAGTTAGAGACAGGGCGCAAATTTAATGAATTTATGATTTCCACATACTCCGTCCTGAGCTGGGGCTCGGCGTCGATGAGTTCCGTGGTCTTCCTTACTGCCTCGGCCACCGGCATTTTGCCTACCATGTCCACTGTCTGCCGGATGCAGGCATAGATGTGGGGGGCGGCGGCTCTCTGGGCAGGGGTCAGGAGCTTGTTGCGGGAGCTCAGGGCCAGTCCGTCCTCTGCCCTTGCGATGGGACAGCGGACTATCTCTATGGGGTAGTGGAGATTTTTGACGAAATACTCGATGATGGCCAGCTGCTGGAAGTCCTTCTCTCCGAAGTAGGCCCTGTCGGGGCGGACGATGTCGAAGAGGCGGGTGACTACCTGGGCCATGCCGTTGAAATGTCCGGGGCGCCTGGGGCCTTCCCCGTACTGGTCTAAGCCTCCGAGGTCGAAGATTCTCTGATTGTAATCCGTGCCGGCAGGATAGATGTCCTCCACCCGGGGGGCGAAGAGGATGGCCGCTCCGAGTGCCTCTACGAAGGCGCTGTCCTGGTCCAGGATGCGGGGATAGGTCTCGAAGTCGGTCTTATTGTTGAACTGGGTCGGATTGACGAAGTCGGATACCACTACGGCGTCACACTCGGCGACTGCCCTGCGGATAAGGGATGCGTGCCCCTCGTGAAGGGCACCCATTGTAGGAACGAATCCTACTGTTTTGTCTTCGAGAGACTTGCGTGCGGACTCGAAGTCCGCTAAGGTTTTAGTTACTTTCATGATATTACAGAAATCGGGGGCAAACATACATATTTTCAGTGACTTTATGTAATTTGAGCGAAAAAATTTTGACATTTCCGATAATTCATTATAAATTTGAAGCTATGCACGGAATTTCCTTTAAAAATGATAGAACAAAGTATACTTTTTTATGAAATTACTATTACTTGGCGATGAAGCCATAGCGCTGGCGGCTATACATTCGGGCATTTCCGGTGTCTACGCCTATCCCGGAACTCCATCTACGGAGATTACGGAGTATATCCAGAACTGTCAGAAGGCCGATCCGGCCTCTGAGCGTATCTTCTGCAAGTGGTGTACCAACGAGAAAACCGCCATGGAGGCGGCTCTCGGCATGTCTTATATGGGCAAGCGAGCCATGGTCTGCATGAAACACGTCGGCATGAACGTGGCCGCCGACGCCTTCGTCAACTCCGCCATGACCGGAGCCAACGGAGGCTTAGTGGTGGTGGCCGCTGACGACCCCTCTATGCATTCCTCTCAGAATGAACAGGATTCCCGCTTCTACGGCCGTTTCGCTATGATTCCCTACTATGAGCCGTCCTGCCAGCAGGAAGCCTACGACATGGTGCGGGAGGCATTTGACTACTCCGAGAAGATGAAGATTCCCGTGCTGATGCGCATCACCACCCGTATGGCCCATTCCAGGGCGGAGGTGTCCACCTGGACCCAGAAGGACGGCAGTGAGGACATCCGCCCCCAGAACCGGATTCATTTTCCCGACAATCCCAAGCAGTGGATCCTCCTTCCCGCCAACTCCCGCGTCCGCAACGAACAGCTCATCAAGGACAAGAAGCAGTTCGGCCTGGATTCCGCGGAGGACCCTCACAACAGCTTCACGCCAGGAGAGGACAGGGGACTGGCCATCGTAGCCTGCGGTATAGCATACAACTACCTGATGGAGAATTTCCCCAAGGGAGTGCCCTGCGGTGTCCTGAAACTCACCCGCTACCCCATTCCCCGCAAGCTGGTGGGCGAGATGGTGGCCTCGGGCGTGCACCGCGTCATCGTGATGGAGGAGGGGCAGCCCTTCGTGGAGGACAAGATCCGCGGTATGATCGGCTCCGAGATACAGGTGGAGGGACGTCTTACAGGCCTGCTTCCCCGTACCGGCGAGCTTAGCCCCGACAGCGTCCGTGCAGCCCTGCATCTCAATCCCCACAAGACATTCCCCAAGGACGATATCGTCGTGCCCCGTCCGCCCGCCCTCTGTCAGGGCTGCGGTCACAGGGACATGTACGCCGCTCTCAACGAGGTGGCTGCCGAGTATGAGAACTCCCGCGTGTTCAGCGATATAGGCTGTTATACCCTCGGTGCTCTGCCTCCGTTCAGGGCTATCCACACTACGGTAGACATGGGTGCTTCGATCACCATGGCCAAGGGTGCCGCCGATGCCGGACAGTTCCCTTCGTTTGCCGTCATAGGGGACTCCACATTTACCCACTCCGGTATCACCGGCCTGCTCGACTGCGTCAACTCGGAGGCCAATGTGGTCATCATCATCTCCGACAACCTCACCACCGGTATGACCGGAGGGCAGGACTCGGCAGGTACAGGCAGGATAGAGGGCATCTGTGCGGGAGTCGGAGTCGATCCGGCCCACATCCGCGTGGTGGTGCCTCTGGCCAAGAACATGGAGGAGATAAAGAACGTTATCCGAGAGGAGGTGGAATATAAAGGAGTCTCGGTGGTCATCCCCCGCCGCGAGTGCATCCAGACCTTCAAGCGTCACGCTAAGGAGAAAAAGCAGCAGTAATGTCCAATCCGTAAAAACTTAGAATCCGATATGAAAAAAGACATAATATTAGCCGGTGTGGGAGGACAGGGAATCCTCTCCATCGCCACAGTCCTCGGAGAGGCCGCACTCACCAACGGTCTTCACATCAAGCAGGCCGAGGTTCACGGAATGAGCCAGCGCGGAGGCGACGTACAGAGCAACCTGCGCATATCCTCCGAGCCTATTCACAGCGACCTGATCCCCTACGGCAAGGTGGACATCATCATGTCCCTCGAGCCCATGGAGGCCCTCCGCTATGTGCAGGAACTGTCTAAGGACGGATGGATCGTAACATCGTCGGTGCCCTTCGTCAATATTCCGAACTATCCTGACAAAGAGGAGATATACGCGCATCTGCAGAAGCTGCCCCATACGGTGATGCTGGATGTGGAGGCTCTTGCCAAGGAAGCCGGAGCTCCCGCACAGGCCGCCAACATGGTGCTGCTCGGTGCCGCCATCCCCATGATGGACCTCAGCTATGAGGCCGTCCGCGACGCCGTGGCCAAGGTGTTCTCCCGCAAGGGGCAGGATATCGTGGACAAGAACATAGCCGCCCTCGAGGCCGGTTACCGCCACAGTGTCAACGCTAACAGATAACCATTAATAACCCGCTCACACCTTACAGAAAGAGGCTGTCTCCGGCAGATCGGGGACGGCCTCTCTAATTTTACAGCTGATTTGCTGTTTTACTGGAAAAGTCCGAAGAGCCTTGCGTCTATCTGGTCGCAGACCTGACTGAAGTCCTCCTTGCGGTCCTCGAACCGGCAGGTGTCCACGTCGACTATCAGCAGCTCCCCCTTGTATTCCGATATCCACTGCTCGTAGCGGTCGTTGAGGCCCTTGAGGTAGTCTATGCGGATGCTGTTCTCGTACTCGCGGCCGCGCTTCTGGATCTGCTCCACGAGGTTCGGAATCGACGAGCGCAGGTAGACCAGCAGGTCGGGATAGCCCACCATCTTCTGCATCAGCTCGAAGAGGGAGGTGTAGTTGTCGAAGTCGCGGGAGTCCATCAGTCCCATGTCGTGCAGGTTCGGCGCGAATATCATCGCGTCCTCGTAGATGGTGCGGTCCTGAATCACGTTCTTCCCCGAGTTCTGGAACTCGACGATGTCCTTGAGCCTCTTGTTGAGGAAGTACACCTGGAGGTTGAACGACCACCGCTGCATGTCGTTGTAGAAATCCACGAGATAGGGGTTGAAATCCACCGACTCGAAGTGAGGCTCCCATCCGTAATGCTTAGCCAGCAGACCCGTAAGGGTGGTCTTGCCGCTGCCTATGTTTCCTGCTACCGCTATGTGCATATTGTCTTGACTTAATCTTTCTATGTGCAAAAGTAAGGAAATTATTGTGAAATCTTCCAGCCGGAGATGTTGTGTGTCTCCCGGTCGAAGCCGATCGCGACCTTGACGACGGGCAGGCCGCATAGGGCGAAGCGCTCAGGATACTGCTTCAGGTCTATCTGCTGCATGGCGGCTTCCGCGCCGGCGTCGAGCTTCAGCTCCACTAAGTAGAGTTTAGAGGCGGTGCGCATGACCATGTCCACCCTGCCTTTCGGAGTGCGGACCTCCACGTCCACGTAGTATCCGAGGAGGGAGAAGATGATGTAGAGCATCTGCTGCCAGTGGCCCTCGTAGCCGGTGTTGTCGGTGTAGGGGACGGTGCCGAGGAAGGTCTGGAGGAGGCGGAGGGCGCCGTCGAGGTCCTCGTTCAGGATGGCTCCGTATATTCTGGCGACGGTGGTTGAGGCCTCGGTGGTGCACGGAGGGGTGACATAGTAGGGCAGGAGGGAGCGCATCAGGCCTATGCGCACCTCGTTGTTGGGAATATCCAGCGTGTAGAGGTCAATTATCCGGTCGTATGCCTTGATGGTGATATAGCCGCTCTGGTAGAGAAGCGGCGTTATCTCCGTCATTCTCTCCGTCGGGGCATCAAACGCCGGGGCAGGGGCTGAGTTTCCTCCTATGCGTGAGGGTGTGACGTGGAATTTTCTCATCATCTCTATCAGGTAGGTCGGTGTGCCGCTGCCGAACCAGTAGGAGTCGAGTTTTGCGTTGGCGAAGGCCCTGAGGAGGCTGAACGGATTGTAGATGTCTGGGGATGGCCAGGTGAAGTGGTATCCGTCGTATTTGGATTTCAGCTTGTCCAGTGTCTCTTCGCGGTTGAGCTCCAGCCTCTGGGCCAGTCTGTCGATGTCCGGGCTCATCTGGGTGAGCATCTCTTCCTCGGAGATGCCGCATACGGCTGCGTACTGCTCCAGCATACTGATGTTCTCTATGTTGTTGAGCTCGCTGAAGATGCTGAGCTGGGAGAACTTGGTGATGCCGGTCATGAAGACGAAGCGGAGATACGGGTCGCAGGCCTTGAGGGGGCTGTAGAAGTTTCGCATGACGTTGCGGAGCACCGGCAGGGCCGTATCCTCGTAGACTACGTCTAATAGGGGTGCGTCGTATTCGTCGATGAGCACGACCACTTTCTGCCCGGTCTGTGTGCAGGCGGTCTCAATCAGCCTCTTTAAACGCAGGTTCGGACCTTTGTCCTTTTCGGATTTCAGGCCGTAGATTCTTTCGTATCCTGAGAGTTGGTCATCCAACATCAATTCCAGTTGCTCCTTGTCCGTATGCTTGGCGACACTCATGTCGAAGTGCAGCACCGGATGCACAGTCCAGTCCTTTTCCAGCGCCTCTATGGCCAGTCCCTTGAAAAGTTCCCTTCGCCCATCGAAGTAACTGTGAAGGGTGGATACCAGCAGCGACTTGCCGAACCTCCTGGGGCGGCTGAGGAAGATGTACCTCGCCCCCGAATGAGTCATTCGGTACACATACTCAGTTTTGTCGATGTACAGGTAATTCTCATTCCGGATATCCGCGAATGTCTGTATGCCTATCGGGTAGAGTCTCTGCTGTGTGTCCATGGTCTGTGCGCTTTTGGGTTTCCAGCCTCAAAGTTACAAAAATCATTGTATATTTGCAGCATGTTAGGCAGTGTCCCCAAAATATTGTGTTCTTTATTATTCCTGTCTTTATGCTGCTTCCTCTCTGCGGCACAGGGACAGCGGGATACGAGTGTCATCATCGACAGGTATTTTTATATTCAGGACGGAGACACGATGCGGGTTGACCGGGCATACGTTCCTGGGGATGCTCCGGCATCTGTCAGTTATGAATCGGATAAAGCTCTGTATGACAGCTTGAAGAACAGTGCTTCCGGCATCATCATATTGGAAGACGACAGTATTTCAGAGCGCAACGGGGTTGTCGCAAATGAAGCTGCGACTGCATCCGAAGAAGATGTTTCTGTCGTAATTCTGATCGTCGCAGTTGTGGCAGTGGTGCTCCTGGCTGTGCTTGCATTGTTCTTCCGGCATAGGGCCGCATTGAGAAAGAAAACCGCGGCATCAGTTCCTGCCTTCGACTCAGACTCCGTACGTTCCATCAGCGATCTTGTCTCCCTGCTGATGCGCCTTGCCTCTGAAAAGGACATTTCCGACGGAATATCCAAGGACAGTATCAGGCAGCTCCGCTGTTTCGTGTCCGACAAGAACAGCCTGCTTTCGGCCATGCTTGCCTCCTATTCCGTAACACATCCGGAGTTCGTCGGCAGGCTCAGGTCATACGGCCTCACCGATCAGGAGATAGGCTATTGCTGTCTCTATGCCGCCGGACTCAACGGCAAGGACATTACTTTTATCCTCAACGACGGCGGCCACGGACACTATAACACGGCCAGTGCCCTCCGCTCCAGATTCGGCCTGAAGGACCGCAGCGTCAACCTCAGCCAGTGGCTGAAAGCCCTGCTGGCTGAAACTGAGAATGTGAAATCTTAATGTCTTGAAAATCAGTCTTGTGAAATAGGCTGAAATCCCCGGCTCTGAAACTGAAAGCATTGTTTTGAAAGTCTCCTCTGCCTAATTTTGAAAGCGTAACGCTAAAATTCAAACATTATGCAAAAGGAAGTTATTACTGTTGTTACGGCACTTCTGCTGCTTTCTCCCGGTATGGCCGCGCAGCATGGCTCTTTTAGCTATTCTATCGATACGCCGTGGTTGACAGAGGTGTATGTAGACGATTATTACTATGGTGCGGATTCTATAGGTCAGTGCTTGATGCGGGTGGATTATGCGATGGAGATAATGGTGGATACGGTGCAGGGGACGGCCGTGGAGCAGATGATGGCACTTGAGGTAGGAAATAATGTCAGCCGCTTCTGCTCTACGGTATATCTTGGACTGGATTCGCTCCTTCAGTCCGGGGCATCACGTATAATGTACCGGAGTATTTACAATAAAGTAAAATATGCCCCTGCGTTTTACAGTATGTTTTTCCAGAATTATCCGCGCAGCGGAAAACTTACCTGTACTGGTCGGGTCTGCAATACGGATTTCAAATACGAGGAGGACCTCCCGGAGATGGACTGGAAAATACAGAATGAAACGGATACTCTTCTCGGCTACATGGTTCAGAAGGCGGTCTGTAGTTTCAGGGGCAGGGACTATACGGCATGGTTTGCGCCTCGGCTGCCGATACGGACCGGGCCGTGGAAATTCTCCGGTCTACCCGGTCTTATATTGAAGGTGGAGGACAGCAGGGGGCATTATACGTTTATCGCACGTGGAATCTATCTGGCTTCCGGGGCGGTGGAGATGCCACGGTACCTTTTCCTCAAAACTTCCCGGAGGAAATATATGGACGCCCTGTACATGAGTATGACTGAGTTGTTCCGGGCCTGCAAGCTTTATCTCAAGGATATAGAGATAAGGGTATCGGACCCGTCAGTTCTTGTAAAAAGTGAGTTGATGTTCGATTTTATGGAGCGGTAGACAGCCATGAGAAGGAAATGCTCAATAGTACTGCTGATGACGGCGCTGCTATGCGGTGCTGCGGCAGCCCGGACGGTCGAAGGTACTGTGGTGGATTCGGTCACCGGAACGGCCCTGCAGGGGGCAATAGTGATGCTGAAGGACAGTGCCGGGAAAGTGGTGGATTATACAGTGGCTGACAGCGGAGGAAAATTCTCGATTAATGCCGATGGTGCGGGAGCAGGAGGGTATATAGAGGTGAGCATGATGGGCTATGCCCCCAAAAGACTTGACAGCCCTTTTCAGGACTGGTATGAAGTGGCTCTGAGGGAAGAGGCCCTGGCTCTGGAAACGCTGGTGGTGAAGGCTGAGAAGGTGCGGCTGCGGGGCGATACGATAGAGTATAGTGTGCCGACGTATGTATCTCAGGATGACAGGAGTCTCGGAGATATTCTAAAAAAGCTGCCGGGGATGGACGTGACCAAGGAGGGTAGGGTGAAATATCAGGGCAGGGAGATAGGGAGGCTGTACATTGAGGGACGGGATCTTTTAGGCTCCAGGTACAATATTGCAACCCAGAACATCGATCCGCAGGACCTGGCCGCCATCGACATCTACGAGAACCATCAACCGGTGAAGGCTTTAGAGGGGACGGTCGAGAGTAATATCGCCTCCATCAACATCCGTCTGAAAGAAGGGGCCAAAGGGAGGTGGACAGGTGCGCTCCAGGGGGAGGCCGGATATTCCACGGCGGCCCCGCACGTGCCGTACTCGGCCAGTGCCTTCGGTATGTTCATCGGACGGAACTATCAGAGCATCAACACGGCCAAGACCGATGCGGCGGGCAACAACATCATCTACGAGTCGGATCCCAACGTATTCATCGTCGGTGTGGACGAGATAGAGTTCATAGACCGCTACCGTCCTGCCCAGATGCTGTCCGTAAACCATGCCCAGGCACCCATAGACCAGGACCGTACCCGTTTCAACACAGCTTATTCCGTGACCACCAACCACACTGTGCCGATAGGGGAAAGCACCGTCTTAGGCGTAGGAGGCAAGTTCGAGCACAATGCCCTGACATCCGGCAGCGAGGTGGAGCAGACCTATATGGAGAATGACGGCAGTGCCCTGTCTTTCATTGACCGCAACGAAGTGGGCTCAGCCTCGTACTACGCTTCCGGAGATTTGTCCGTGGAGGTGAACTGCCGGAAAGTGTATCTGAAGGACAAACTCCGCTTCGACCTCCGCGGCACCTCCGCAGGCAGCACGGTCTCCGGGAGTGAGAACCGCCTACAGAATGTGGAGGACCGGGACATGAACCTGCTGAACTATTTTGCCTTTACGAAGAATGCCGGGAAATGGATTTACTCCTTCAACATGTTTTCCCAGTACACGGAGAGCGGAGAACTGATGGACATCATGGCTCCGGATGAGGGGGATACAGCCTCACAGAGCGTAGACAGCCGGATATTCTACAATATGCTGAAATTCAGCAATCGTTTCCGCGTAGCAAAGAACCTCAGTCTGAACCTATATTCGTCCATTCCTTACCTGTACCGTACTTTCCGGACGTCAACGGCGGGAGTATCCCTTTCCGACCCTATGTTCTCGGACCGTATGGGCAATAATGTCATGCTGCAATATCTCAAGCCGAGGGAATACGCGGCTCTGAGTTTTACAGCTGGCCGTCTGCGCATGAATCTGGGAGTGGAGGCATGGTACCAGTATCTCGATTACCGGCTGGAGGAACGCTTGCATGACCACCTCTGGGCCGTCAATCCGTCACTGAGCGTGAAATACGATTTCGGCCCGAGGCTGTCTGCCTACCTGCTCGGCTCGTACTCCCGCAGCAGCGTGGACGAGCAGCGGATCTACGACGGTCTCATCCTCCAGAATTTCCGCTATATGTCCCTGGGCCGGACGGAACTTACCCAGAATCCCCAGTGGAATGTGGCGGGCAGCTTAGACTTCCGCGACCCCATCTCCGGATGGTACCTGAAAATGGACGGACGTTACAATGCCAGCCGCTCTTTCCAGTACACCCGCTACTTCGTGGACGAGTACATCCTCAGCTGGCAGTCGGACGAGGTGACGGACTATAGCCTGGTAAGCGCGGATGCCGTCCTGTCGAAGGCCTTCCACGGATTCAGCGGCAAGATAGACCTGTCAGGCGGCTTCGCCATGTCCTCCTCCAATATCAATCAGGAGGGGACGGTGATACCGTACCGTTCGTATACCTATACTGCCGGTCTAAAGTTCATAGGGGACATCGCCCGGTGGATGAAGGTAGATTACAGCGGCGGGTGGTCCCTGAGCCGCTACCGCACCTCCGGCGGGCAGGATGAGGGGGACAGCCACGGGCTCAACCAGAAACTGACCCTCTCTTTCTTTCCTCACAGGTCCGTCTCCATCGATGTCACGGCCGAGCATTATTTAGACAAGTATGCCGAGGACAATCTGGTGCAGATGTGCCTGCTGGACGCCTCCCTGTACTGGTTTGTCTCCCGTAAATTCCAGATTTTCCTGCATGCTAAGAACCTGCTGGATACCCGGGACTACACCTACACCATGCTGAGTCCGCTGAATGTCACCCGTTACAGCTACCGCCTGAGACCTCTGAATGTGCTAATAGGATTTGAAGTCAAATTTTAAAATACCATAATGACATGAAAACACTGAAACCAATTTTCTCCATTCTGCTGTCGCTTATCCCGTTCTGTGCGGCGGTATCCTGCCGGGCGCAGGCTGTCAGCGATGTGCTTGAAAACGACCTTCTTGAAAATGCCGTGCGCCTTTCTCCACGGGCCTTGGAATATGTCCCCGACGGCTTTGAATCCTCGGTGTACGTCTGGCGGGACAGCCTGGCGATAGTGCTGAATACTGCTGACGGCAAGGAGTGCATGAATATCCTCGAAGTCTTCCGTATTCAGGACTGGTCTGTCCTCGGAACGGCTCTGCCCTACGGCTCAGGGGCCGGGGAGTTCTTTTACATGCAGAGCGCGTTGGGCGGGGACAGCCTCATACTCTTCGATATAGTCAAGAAGCAGTTCGTCGTCCTGGAGCCGGACGCGCGGCGGAAGGACTGGCTTGAGGACATCCGTCCGACGGCAACCGTCAGCTATGTGGCGCAGGCCTTTACCGGTTACGACGACCGTATCCTGATGCTTAATCCCCGTTATTTCGAGGACAGCAGCGGACACTCCAACCGTCAGCAGCGCCTGGCCGTTACGGATACCTCCTGGCAGTGGACGGTGCCGGAAACGGAGTATTTTTCCACAAATGTGACTCAGGGAAGTCTGGCGGCGGATGCGGAAAGGGGAAGGGTGTTCTTTTTCGACGGCAATTCTTCGATGGCCGAGCTTTATGACGGAGATCTCTCCAGACCGGTGAGGATCATGACGGGACCCTATTTTTCCGCACCGGAGTATGTGTTTGTTCCAGGAAATGAAGGAGTGGTATCTGTGTACCGTAAGGCAGATCCTGCCGCCCGCTATGTCTGTGCGGCCTTCGACGGCTCGCAGGTGCTCGCCGCTTACCGTCACGTGGACTCTCTGGATTCCGACTTTATATTCCGTTTTGACTGGGACGGCAATATTCTCGGCACCTACAGGCTGGACTGCAGGGTCAAGACTCTCTCTCTGTCGGCGGACGGCAAGTCCGTATATGTCTGGGCAGATACCGGCGAGGACCGCGCTGCTGCCCGTCTTTACTGCTATGATCTGCTATGAAATCTTCCAACCGGAGATGTTGTGTGTCTCCCGGTCGAAGTCGATCGCGACCTTGACGACGGGCAGGCCGCATAGGGCGAAGCGTTCGGGGTACTGCTTCAGGTCTATCTGCTGCATGGCGGCATCCGCGCCGGCGTCGAGCTTCAGCTCCACTAAGTAGAGTTTAGAGGCGGTGCGCATGACCATGTCCACCCTGCCTTTCGGAGTGCGGACCTCCACGTCCACGTAGTATCCGAGGAGGGAGAAGATGATGTAGAGCATCTGCTGCCAGTGGCCCTCGTAGCCGGTGTTGTCGGTGTAGGGGACGGTGCCGAGGAAGGTCTGGAGGAGGCGGAGGGCGCCGTCGAGGTCCTCGTTCAGGATGGCTCCGTATATTCTGGCGACGGTGGTTGAGGCCTCGGTGGTGCACGGAGGGGTGACATAGTAGGGCAGGAGGGAGCGCATCAGGCCTATGCGCACCTCGTTGTTGGGAATATCCAGCGTGTAGAGGTCAATTATCCGGTCGTATGCCTTGATGGTGATATAGCCGCTCTGGTAGAGAAGCGGCGTTATCTCCGTCATTCTCTCCGTCGGGGCATCAAACGCCGGGGCAGGGGCTGAGTTTCCTCCTATGCGTGAGGGTGTGACGTGGAATTTTCTCATCATCTCTATCAGGTAGGTCGGTGTGCCGCTGCCGAACCAGTAGGAGTCCAGCTTGGCATTGGCAAATGCCCTGAGGAGGCTGAACGGGTTGTAGATGTCCGGTGAAGGCCATGTGAAGTGGTAGCCGTCGTATTTGGATTTCAGCTTGTCCAGTGTCTCTTCGCGGCTGAGTTCCAGCCTTTGGGCCAGTCTGTCGATGTCCGGACTCATCTGAGTAAGGATCTCTTCCTCGGTGATGCCGCATACGGCTGCGTACTGCTCCAGCATACTGATATTCTCTATGTTGTTGAGCTCGCTGAAGATGCTCAGCTGGGAGAACTTGGTGATGCCGGTCATGAAGACGAAGCGGAGATACGGGTCGCAGGCCTTGAGGGGGCTGTAGAAGTTGCGCATGACGTTGCGGAGTACCGGCAGGGCCGTATCCTCGTGGACTACGTCTAATAGGGGTGCGTCGTATTCGTCGATGAGCACGACCACTTTCTGCCCCGTCTGCCTATATGCGGTCTCTATCAGATTTTTCAGCCTGAGATTGGGGTCTTTGTCTTCGGGAACGATGCCGTACTCCCTCTCGTGCCACGAGAGCTGGTTGCCCAATGCCGCCTCCAACTGCTCTTTCTCCATGTGCTTTGCGATGCTCATGTCGAAGTGCAGCACCGGATATGTAGTCCAATTCTTTTCCAAAGCATATATGGCCAGCCCCTGAAACAGCTCCTTCCTGCCCTGGAAGTAATATTTCAGTGTGGACACGAGGAGCGACTTGCCGAACCTCCTCGGGCGGCTCAGGAAGATGAATTTGGCGCTGGAGTGAGTCATCCTGTAGACGTACTCCGTCTTGTCGATATACAAGAAGTTGCCCTCTGTCCTTATCTCGGCGAAGTCCTGCCGTCCTACCGGGTATAGTCTCTGCTGTGTGTCCATGGTCATGCGTGTTTTCGTTTCCGACTCCAAATTTAGTTAAAATAGCCGAGATTCGGTAAATCTTGCTATTTTTGCTACATGATTCAGACATTCTATTTCAACGACCTGCGCACCTGCTGCTACGTGCTCTACGATGAGGCGGGAGAGTGCGCGATAATCGACCCGGGCTGCATCAAGCAGTCGGAGAAGGACAGACTAGTGAAGTTTATCGAGGAGAAGCATCTGCATCCCCGGATGATACTCCAGACCCACGGCCATTTCGACCACGTGATGGGCAATGCCTTCGTGGCCTCGAAGTGGAACATACCCACATACATCGCCTCAGCCGACATCCCCCAGATAAGACGGGCAAGCTCGTACGGCAGCTACTTCGGCTACGAGTTCGGGCAGCCCTCGGAGGACAATGTCCGCGACATAAAGGACGGGGACATCATCAATGTGGGGACAATACAACTCAGGGTGCTGGCCTCTCCCGGACACACCGCCGGCGGGGTGCTCTTCTACGATGAGAAGGGCGGTTACGTCTTCACCGGCGACACCCTCTTCTGCGGCAGCATCGGACGCACCGACCTTCCTGGAGGGGACTTCGACCTGCTCAGTGAGAGCATCCGCACCAAGATACTGCCCCTGCCCGTGGATACTGTGGTATATCCCGGTCACGGTCCTGCCACCGACATCGGACGGGAGAAGATGACCAATCCATTCTTAGAAGACATCATTGCAAGGGAGATAGACCGGCAGCAGAACGCATAGGCATGCAGGACAGCGGCTACATAGACATCTGCAAGGCCTCGGTCCACAACCTCAAGGGCATCTCCCTGAGGATACCGCGGCATGCCCTCGTGGTCATCACCGGCCTGAGCGGCAGCGGCAAGTCGTCGCTGGCCTTCGACACCATCTACGCCGAGGCCAGGCGCCGCTACATGGACACCCTGTCCGCCTACGCCCGGCACTACATCGGCGTGATGGAGCGGCCGGAGGTGGAGAGCATCGACGGTCTCAGCCCTACCATCGCCATAGAGCAGAAGAGCACCAACCGCAACCCGCGCTCTACCGTCGGCACCATCACGGAGATTTCCGACTTCCTCCGCCTCCTCTACGCCAGGGCCTCCACGGCCTATTCGCCCGTAACCGGAAAGCCGATGGTCAAATACACCGACTCCGGCATCGTGGACCTGATCATGAAGGAGTACGCCGGCCGCAAGTGCATCATCCTTGCCCCCTTAGTCAAAGGCCGCAAGGGCCACTACCGCGAGCTCTTCGACAGCCTGCTCAAGAAGGGCCTGTCCTACGCCCGCATCGACGGGGAGATCCGTCCGCTCGGGGACATGGCCTCCGGGGTGGACCGCTACAAGGTGCATTTCATAGAGGCGGTCATCGACCGGTTGGTGCCCAAGGAGGAGGACGGCAAGCGGATACGCGCCTCGGTCCTCTCCGCCCTGACGCAGGGCAAGGGCTCCCTGATGATTCTCGACCCTGAGACGGGGGAGGTCCGTCATTTCAGCAAGCATTTTATCTGTCCGGACAGCGGAATATCCTTCCCCGAGCCGGCACCCCATACATTTTCCTTCAACTCCCCGGCGGGGGCCTGCCCGGTGTGCAACGGCCTTGGTACCGTCCGGGAGGTGGACATGGCCAAGATAGTCCCCGACCCCTCGCTGTCCATCGCGGACGGCGGCATCGCTCCTCTCGGCAGGAAGCGGGACAATGCGGTGTTCACGGTCCTCGAGGCGGTGGCCCGCAAATACGGTTTTTCCCTTTTCGACCCGATCAAGGACATTCCCCAGGAGACAATGAACATCATTCTCAACGGCTCGGAGGACCTGATCCGGGTGGATACCCGCGGCGGGCTCTCGGAGATGATCACCTTCCCGGGGCTGCTCTCGCGGTTCGAGGGGGACGGCGAGGAGGATGACAGCGTCGCTAACAGGTATTCGAGCGAGGTGGTGTGTCCGGAGTGCCACGGCAAGCGGCTCAGGAAGGACTCGCTCTGCTTCAAGATCGGAGGGCTGGACATCGCGGAGGTCAGCGATATGGACGTGAGCGTGCTCTACGACTGGGTGGGCGGTCTGAAGGACAAACTCGACCCGAGGGGGCAGGCGGTGGCCGCCGATATCGTCAAGGAGCTCCGGGAAAGGATAGGTTTTTTAGTGGATGTCGGGCTGTCGTATCTCTCGCTGAGCCGCAGCACTATGTCTCTCAGCGGCGGGGAGAGCCAGCGCATCCGTTTAGCCACCCAGATCGGCTCCAAGTTAGTCAATGTGCTGTATATCCTCGACGAGCCCAGCATCGGGCTGCATCAGTCGGACAATATAAAACTCATCAACTCCCTCAGGCGGCTGCGCGACGAGGGCAATACGGTCATGGTCGTGGAGCACGACGAGGAGATGATGCGCAGTGCGGACTGGATCGTGGACATCGGTCCGGGTGCGGGTGAGAAGGGTGGCGAGGTACTTTTCAGCGGGCCGCCGCAGCTCAAGTTAGACCCTGGGTTCAGGCTGTCGGCAGCTCTGCCGGTCATCGACAGGGAGGCTCACGGGGGATTTACCTTCGAGTACCTCAAGGGAACGCGGCAGATAGAGGTGCCGTCCTACCGCCGTCCGGGCAACGGGAAGCTGATCACTCTCCGCGGGGCCTCGGGCAACAATCTAAAGGACGTGGACATCAGCCTCCCGCTCGGCTGCATCATCGGTATCAGCGGAGTCAGCGGCAGCGGCAAGTCCTCCCTGATCAACGACACCGTCATGCCGGTCATCAGCAACCGGCTCTACCGCTCGAAATACAAGGTGCTGCCGTACCGGGAATTGGAGGGCCTGGAGAACATCGACAAGCTCGTGGAGATAGACCAGTCTCCGGTGGGCCGTTCCCCGCGCTCCAACCCCGCGACCTACACCGGCGTGCTCACCTACATCCGCAATCTCTTCGCCGAGACTCCGGACGCAAAGATCCGCGGTTTCAAGTCCAATAAGTTCTCGTTCAATGTCAAGGGCGGCCGCTGCGAGGCCTGCAAGGGAGCGGGAGTGGAGGTCGTCGAGATGAATTTCCTCCCTTCGGTGACCGTCACCTGCAAGGAATGCCACGGCAAGCGGTTCAATCCGGATGTGCTGGCGGTCAAGTACAAGGGCAAGAGCATCAACGACGTCCTCGAGATGACCATCTCCCAGGCCGTGGAGTTCTTCGCCCCCGTGCCGTCGATAGCCCGCAAGCTCAAGACCCTCGAGGACGTGGGCCTCGGCTACATCCGTCTCGGACAGTCCTCCCTGACCCTCAGCGGCGGTGAGAACCAGAGGGTCAAGATAGCGGCCGAGCTGGCCCGGCAGGATACGGGACGCACCCTCTACATCCTCGACGAGCCGACTACCGGCCTGCATTCCGAGGACATCGCCGTGCTCATGAACGTGCTCCAGCGTCTGGCCGAGGGCGGCAACACTGTCGTCATCATCGAACACAACTTGGACGTGCTCAAGTCCGTGGACTACCTCTTCGACATGGGCCCGGCAGGGGGCCGCGACGGAGGCCGCATCGTCTCGCAGGGCACCCCCGAGCAGGTCGCCGCCGACCCCGCCTCGGTCACCGGTCCTTACCTCAGATCCCTATTGAAACTATAAGATGAAAGATATGATTACGGTATATTGCGACAGCCTGCAGGGCTTTTACGACTGCGCTCCCGGGACGACGGTGGGCGAGCTGGCACGGAAGATAGACACCGGATGCAGATACCCGGTGGTGGCCGCGTTAGTGGACAACATGCTCAAGGAACTGACCTTCCCGATATATACGTCCCATACCGTCAAGTTCATAGACTGCACGCATCCGGACGGGCGCAGGACCTATTCCCGCTCCCTGTCGTTCGTGCTGCAGAAGGCGGCGGTGGACTTGTTACCGGACCTCAGCCTTTTCTTAGACTACACCCTGCCCAACGGCCTGTACGGCGAGCTGCGCCGCGATACCGGAGACAGGGTATATGTCACCGAACCGGCAGGAGCGGACAGGGTGGGAGCCCTCCGCAAGCGGATGGCGGAGATAATCGCCGCCGACCTGCCTTTCGAGAAGAAGAAGATGACCAACGACGAGGCGGCCCGGCTCTTCCGCGACAACGGCCGGCCGGAGAAGGCCTCGTTAGTGGCCGATATGGAGAAGTTCTTCGTGTCGGTGTACTGGTTAGACGGCTATGCGGACACGTTTTACGGCCCGCTTTTAGAGCGTACCGGAGAGATTGGCGTATTCGACCTGATACCCTACGGGGACGGCTTCTGCCTCCAGTCGCCTTCGGCCTCCGACCCGTCGGTAATCTCGCCCTACAAGTACCAGGACAAGCTCAGCGCCGTCTTCAAGGAGAACTCCCGCTGGTGCTCCATCCTCGGAGCCCACGGTATCGGCTCGGTCAACGAGGCCGTCAGGCGCGGGGAGGCCAAGGACCTGATAGCCGTGGCCGAGGCCCTGCACGAGCGCAAGTACGCGCAGATAGCCGACCGCATCTACGATAAGCGCGATACGGTCAAGCTGGTGCTGATAGCCGGTCCGTCGAGCAGCGGCAAGACCACTACCTCCAAGCGCATAGCCATGCAGTGCCGGGTGCTGGGACTCCGCCCTCTGGTTATTGCCATGGACGATTACTTTCTGGACCGGGACAAGACTCCCAAGGACGCTGCCGGCGAGTACGATTTCGAGAGCATCTACGCCCTCGATCTGCCATTCCTCGGAGCCCAGCTCAACGACCTGTTCGACGGTAAGGAGGTGGAACTGCCCAAGTACGACTTCGTGAACGGGTGCCGCCGCTTCGACGGCCGCAGGATGCAGATGCGCGAGGGCGATATCCTGATTATGGAGGGTATCCACGCCCTGAACCCCGAGCTGACCAAGCACATAGACGGGGAGAAGGTCTTCCGCGTCTTTGCCTCCGCCCTGACCTCCCTGTCTGTGGATGAGAACAACTACATCTCGACCGCCGACAACCGCCTGCTGCGCCGCATGGTCCGGGACAATTTTACCCGGGGCATCACCCCCGAGGACACCATTCTCCGCTGGAAGAGTGTCCGCGCCGGGGAGGAGAAGAACATTTTCCCCTATCAGGAGAATGCCGATGCGATGTTCAACTCGGCCCTGCTCTTCGAGCTGCCCCTGCTCCGCTACTATGCCGAGCCCCTGCTCGAGCGCATCCCGCCCCTGTCGGATGCTTACTCCGAGAGTGTGCGGCTGCTCAAGTTCCTGTCTTACATTGCTCCACTGACACCGGACGAGATAGACTGCATACCGCCGACTTCCGTGATGAGGGAGTTCATCGGAGGCAGCAGCTTCGAATATTGATGATTGCCTGACAGAGGATTTACCGCAGCCAGTTTTCAGGGTTCTGCTTGGTGGTGCCTTTCCAGAGCTGGAAGTGCAGCTCGGCGTTGCCGTCCTCATTGAGGCTGATCTCTCCGATGCGGTCGCCGGTGGATATCTTGTCTCCGCTCTTGACATAGACCCGCTTGAGCTTGCAGTAGAAGGTGAAGTACTCGCCGTGCTGGACGAGGACGCACTGGTCGTAGCCGGGCATGACGAGAATCTGTTTCACAACTCCGTCAAATACGGCATTGGCGTTGCTTCCGGCTGAGGCCGATATGTTGATGCCGTTGTTGTAGGGCATCTTGAGATTCTTGAATACAGGGTGGTAGTTCTGGCCGAACTTCTGGATGACCACTCCGCTTACGGGCCAGGGCAGCTTGCCTCTGTTGTCCCCGAACTTCGCGGAGAGGGCATAGTCCACGGCTGTGCCCTCTCCGGATTTCTGCTGCTTGACGGCTTCGGCCAGAATGCGTTCTATCTCATCGTTAAGCCGTTCGACTTCCTTTCGTTTCTTCTCTATATCCCGTTTCATGGATTTTTCCTGCCGGGAGAGCTGTACAACGAGGGTATTCGTGCGGCGCTCCTCTGCGCTGAGGGCGTCTCTTTCATCTTCCCTTTTACTACGGGCCTCCATGGACTTGGCCTTGAGGTCTTCAAGCTTGGCATTCTCTAACTGAAGGTCGAGTTCGGTGCTCTTGATGGCACGGGCCTGCTGACGCACGGAGGCGGAGATATTCTTGAGGTATGACCATCGGCGCAGACCCTGATTGAGGTCCTTGCTGGAGAGGATGTACATGAACCAGACTTTGTTGTCGCGGGTCTTGTAAGCTCCGAGGACGAGGTCCGCGTGGTATTTGCGGAGGGTGTCGAGGCGGTCGTTGAGACGGCCTATCATGGTGTTGGTGGAGGATATGGAGCGGTCGTATCCGGCTATGTCGTCGTCGAGCTGCTCGATGAGCTTCTTGCGGGCTTCCAATTTCTGGCGGGTAAGTATAAGGGTGTTGAGGCTCTCCTTACGCTTCTTGGAAGTAGAGCTGAGCTGCTCGTCTATCATCGCGATTTCATCTTCAAGCAGTTTCTTGCGCTCCTGTTGTTCTTTTACATCCTGACTCCAGGAGGGTATGGCGATAAGTGCCGCGATACACAGTATGATGATTTTTCTTATCATGTCCGGTGCATTTCTATCTGCCGGCCTCTGCCCTGCGTTCGGCTATCTTTTTGCCAAGGCCTAAGCTGGGGTCGAGCTTGTCGGCATTGCCCCAGTAGAGGAAGGCGAGGTTGTATTCCTTGAGGGCGAAGAGGGCCTCGGCATAATGGTCCAGTACTTCGGCACTTTCCTTACCTCCGTAGACGAGGGCTTCTTTGAGATACTTCTTGGCCTGTTCGTATTCTCCGGTGAGGAAGAGCAGCCAGCCGTAGGTGTCGAGATAGGTGGCGTTCTCAGGCTCGCTGAGTACGGTCTTGCGGCTCATCTCTATGGCTTTCTTGAGATTGCGCCGCTCTTCGCTGAGATAGTAGGCGTAGTTGTTGAGGATGGGATTGTAGTCATCGTCGATCTTCAGCCCCTTCTCGTACCAGGAGTAGGACTTGCGCCTGTTGCCGAGCTCGTGGTAGAGGTCTCCGAGGGATCCGCAGCAGTTGATAAGCATGGGGTGGTCCTGAGGTATATCCTTGAGGATCCGCTCGTAGGTCCGGATAGCCTCTTCTATGTCTCCGTTCTGCCAGTAGGCTACGGCGAGGACCTCCCTCAGGGTGAAGTCTTCGGGGAACATAGCAGTGGTGGCAGTGGAAGCCTCTATGAGCCTTTTCCAGTCCTGCAGGTAGTAGAGCTGACCCATGTAGGCCGAGCGTGCGGATTTTACGTCAGGGTGCAGCCTGACATTTTTCTCTAACAGGCTCAGACCTTTATCGATGCTGTCAGTGGCTATGAAGTACGATCCGCAGAGACTGAGGATGGTGGTGTCTTCCGGATGTGCTGTAAGGGTGTTGTTCATCATGGTGTCTACCTGGGGCTTGAACAGCTGGACCATACCTGAGGGGAAGACTATCTCATTGAGATAGCTTGCTTTCATCTCCGGATTCATTATGGGACTTGAGAGGAATGCGTTGATGCTCTGGAAGAACTTGTAAAAGTTGCGCTGCATGCGGTATATCTCGGCGAGTCCGAAATAAGCTGGAGCGAAGTCCTTGTCTATCTCAAGTGCTCGGTGATAGTAGTACATGGCAGTAGAGTCATCGTAGCGTGACTTGCTCATGTCTCCGAGGATAAGGGCGGCGCGTGCAGAGGGAAAGTCCTTGTCCATCTTGCGGACAACGGCTTCGGCTTCATCTATCCGGTTCTGCCTCATGAGAATCTCATATCGTGCGTTGTAGGTCAGCTCGTCACTGCCCCTGAGCTGCTCGAGCTTGTCGAGGGTAGAGAGGGCCTCGTCCAATCTGTTGTCCCTGACAAGCAGTTCTATGAACTCATAGTAGTAGTCGCTCTTGGCCGGATGCTTCTCAATAAGGTCCTGATAGATGTCTATGGCGAGGGGTATCTCTCCGATGTTGACATAAAGCCGTGCTGTCGCCAGGCTGTACCATTTGTTCTCTGGAGAGAGGGCCGATGCCTGACTCAGCATCTGCATGGCCCGGTCGCTATCGCCCCGGCTGAGGCTTATCATGGCGAGGTAGTACATGGCGGCATCGTTGTCCGGGTCCATTCTCAGGCTTTTGGTGAGAAGGGATTCGGCGTCCTTGTAGTCTCCTCCGCAGTATTCGCGTATACCTTCTATATAGAAGTCCTCTGCTCTTACAGTGTCTTTTTCAGTAGCGGCCGCGCTCAGAGACAGGCTTATAGCCGCTAATGCCAATAGTATTGACTTTGTGATGGTCAGTCTCATGTGAAAAAATATCTGCAGACAAAGATACAATATTCAAGCCGAAGATGCAGCAAATTGAATTATTTTTGCATCTTCAAAAAAGATAGAGTGAATGTCCTTAGGCGTTTTTGACCTTAGAACCGAAGAAGGGCTGGTCCAAGGGTGTATTGCTCAGGACCGTAGAGCTCAGAGAGCGTTGTACGAGAAGTTTTCTTCCCGTATGTTTTCTCTTTGCTTGAGATATGCCAAGGACAGGGATGAGGCTCAGGACCTGCTGCAGGAAGGTTTTATTACGGTGTTTTCAAAGATAGGAACTTACAATGCGGCCGGCTCTCTGGAGGGGTGGATGAGGCGGATTTTCGTCAATACGGCTCTGATGCGGCTTCGGAAAGGAGATGTGCTCCGCGGAGCTGCGGAAGTAGAGCAGGCCCGCAATGTCTCGGACGGCATCGATCTTCTCTCCGGTATCGGGGGAAAGGATATTGTCAGGATGATAGGTCGGATGCCTGACGGCTTCAGGACTGTTTTCAATATGAGTGTGATAGAAGGTTACACCCATCAGGAGATAGCCAAGGAGTTGGGAATATCGGAAGGAACTTCCAGATCGCAGCTGAGCCGTGCGAGAACGTGGCTGCAGGAAAGACTGCTTGAAGAAAAGAAGAACAGAAGATGAAACAGGAATTGTTTGACAGCAAGATTAAGGAATTGGCCGAGTCCTATACCGAGGCTCCGTCACCGGAGGTCTGGGACAGGATAGAGGCCGGTATGGACCGCAGACGGAGGCACATAGTTCTCTGGAGGCGGGTGGCCGGCTGGTCATCCGCGGCTGCCGTGGCTGCAGGTCTGTTCTCTCTTGCACTTCTGCGTCAGCCTGCGCAGACTGAGTCTGTTATGACGGCGGACGCGGTCATTGTCCCGTCCGGGGAGCAGGAGCCGGCGGTAAAGATCAGCAGGACGGAAGTTCCGGATCTGAGGCCTATACCGCGCATGCTTGCAGAAGTACACAGTACTGCTCCGGCTGAACTTCCGGAGATTGACAGGACTACAGACAGAAAAAGCCGGAGCCGGCACGAGGACATAGAGGAGACCTCAGGGACAGTGCCTGCACTCCGGACCGGACAGCCGTCCATCTATGACAGGACGCGCGATATGGATTACGTGGCGATGGCAGAGGCCCAGGAGGTGTCAGGAACGGCGAAGAACAGACCGTCCTTCTCAGTATCTGCCGGAGGAAATCTTTCTCCCACAAATGCTACTGGCAATGTGGATTTCACCGGTCCGTCATATTCTTCAGGAGTGTCCGGTGGAGGGTCTTCTTCGAGCGGTATTGTACCCGTGTCGTCTCCAAAGCATTATTTTCCGGTCTCAGTGGGAGCGGAACTCAAATATTCTTTCCTCAATGACCGGCTCGGCATCGGACTCGGGGTCAATTATACTTTCCTGAACAGCCGTTACGAGGCTTTGGTAGACAGGAGATACCAGGCGTCAGTCGACCAGTCCGTACACTATATCGGAGTGCCGCTGAATCTATATGTCACCATACTCTCCTCAGACCGTCTCTCATTCTATGCCAATGCAGGAGCGATGATGGAGAAAGCTGTCCGCGTATCATACGAGATGACGGACCTGTATGCAGTCAAGTACCAGCATGACAGCAAGGCGGAAGGAGTGCAGTGGTCCGCCAATATAGGTCTCGGCGTGGAGTACCGTTTCTTGGATTTTATGGGCATATACGTGGATCCCCGGCTGACTTACTTCTTCGACTGCGGCCAGCCTTATTCCGTCCGTACCGAGCAGCCTCTGCAGTTCAATCTCGAGATGGGTTTCCGTTTCCATATCGGAGCTTGAGTTCCCTGGCCATGCGCGAGGCAAAGATGAATTCCTCCAATTCTCTGTTGTCGGCCGTCAGAATTTCGTCCTTGGAACCTTCCCATCTTTTTTCCCCCTGATAGATAAACATTACTTTGTCGCCTATCTCCATTACAGAGTTCATGTCATGGGTGTTGATTACGGTGGTGATGTTGTATTCGCGTGTAATCTCCTGTATCAGTCTGTCTATCATTACGGATGTCTGCGGGTCAAGACCTGAGTTCGGCTCGTCGCAGAACAGATACTGCGGGTTGAGGGCTATGGCCCTGGCTATCCCGACCCTTTTCTGCATTCCCCCCGAGAGTTCGGAGGGGTACTTGCCTTCTACATTCTCCAGTCCTACCCTCCGGAGACAGAAGGCGGCTCTTTCTATTTTCTCCGCCCTGCTCATCTGTGAGAAGAAATCCAATGGAAACATTACATTTTCCATAGCAGTGGCAAAATCGAAAAGAGCGCTTCCCTGAAAGAGCATGCCTATGCGGCTGCGGGTTTTCTTTTTTTCTTCGAAAGGCAGCTTGTTGAACACTGTGCCGTCGAATACCACTTCTCCTTCATCGGGCTCGAGAAGTCCGACTATCGATTTCAGCAGTACTGTCTTGCCGGAACCGCTTGCACCGATGATCAGGGAGCATTCTCCGGGGCTGTATTCTACCGAGATGTCCTTTACAGCGGGTTTGCCGTCGAAGTATTTGGACAGATGACTTACGGAGATCATAGCATTATCCTTGTGAGAATGAGGTTGAATATCAGAATTGCGGCGCTTGCGGCTACTATCGCTTTGGTTGCCGAGCGTCCTACTCCGAGGGAACCGCCTGCAGCATAGTAGCCGTAATAGGATGATATGGAACTGATGATGAAACTGAACACGGCTGTCTTTACGATGCTGTATGTGATGTAGTAGCCGTTGAACGCAAACCTGAGGCCTTCTATATAGTCGGCGACTTTGATCATGCCGGTGAGAGAGATGATGAGGTAGCCTCCTATCAGTCCCATAATGAAGCTCATCAGGGTCAGCAGCGGGTTGAGGAGGGTCGTTGCGAGAATTTTGGGCAGGACTAAGAAGTTGGCGGAGTTGATGCCCATCATCTCCATCGCGTCTATCTGCTCAGTGATGCGCATGGTGCCTATTTCGGAGGAGATGTTGGAACCTATCTTGCCGGCAAGGATGAGGCATACCATCGTGGAGCAGAATTCGAGAATGAGAGACTCTCTCGCCATGTATCCGATGTACATCTTGGGCAGGAACGGAGAGGTCATGTTGTTGGAAGTCTGTATTACGAGCACTGCTCCGATAAACACGGAAATCAGGGCAATCAGCGGGATGGAGTTGATTACCAATTTCCCGGCTTCGATGAAAAATTGCCTTGCGGACAGTCTCCATTTCTCCGGTTTCCTGAATACGAGCTTCAGGAACAGCAGGTAACGTCCGGTCTCATATAGAAAGTCTCTTATCAATGCGGCTGAGTTGACTGAAAGTGACCCCAAAGATAGTCATTTTAGATTTTTAAAAACATATAATCTTTTTTTAAAACAACCGTCTCTGTAAAATATCTGATAGTGCCCGCTTGCAACTCTTGTGAGGAGGGCATAATTTAGAGCTCTGAAAAATACTGTTGAGATGAGTAATGAGGGAACTTTGTTCAGGACCTGCAGCGCCACGTGTGTGGGAATAGAAGTGGTCAGGATTACCGTGGAGGTATCTATAACTCCCGGTGTGGGTATTTTTATTGTCGGTCTGCCTGACAGTGCGGTAAGGGAATCGCTGCTGAGGGTTACTACGGCCATGCAGCGTAATGGGTATGTTATACCCGGCAGGAAGACTGTGGTAAATATGGCGCCCGCCGATATCAGAAAAGAGGGATCCGGATATGACGCCGCTATAGCCGTGGCCATGCTTGCGGCTTCCGGTCAGATGTATTTTCCACATCCGGAGAGATTCCTGATTTTAGGGGAGCTGTCATTGGACGGAACGCTCAGGAGAGTGAAGGGCGCTCTGCCTATCGCGGTAAGGGCGGCGGAGATGGGGTATGACAGTGTGGTGTTTCCGCGGGAGTCTGTCAATGAGGCGTCGTGGGCTACGGGAGTGAGGCTTTACGGAGTGTCGGACCTGCATGAGATGGCTGAAGTTCTCAGTGGGGGACCGGAAGCTTCGGAATACGAGGTGAAAGGGAAGCGCTATGTTCCTTCTGCGGGCAGTGCGGTATATGACTTTGCGGATGTCGCCGGGCAGCCGTTTGCGAAGAGGGGACTGGAGATTGCCGCCAGCGGAGGACACAATGTGCTGCTGTCCGGTCCTCCGGGATCGGGAAAGAGCATGATGTCCAAGTGCGTGGCCTCTATTCTCCCGCCGATGACACGTGCAGAGGCTATAGAGACGAGTATGGTGTATTCGGTCGCCGGCCTGCTTGACGGGGATGCCGGCCTGCTTGCGTCCAGGCCTTACCGTTCGCCGCATCATACGGCAAGTACGGTGGCTGTCGTGGGGGGAGGCGCTAAGGCTATGCCCGGGGAGATATCGTTGGCGCATAACGGAGTACTGTGTCTCGACGAGCTTGCACAGTTCTCCCCCGCGACCTTGGATGTGCTCAGACAGCCTTTGGAAGACAGGCAGATAGTCATATCAAGAGCCCGGTACAAAGTCTCATATCCGGCGTCTTTCATGTTGGTGGCGTCTATGAATCCGTGTCCGTGCGGGTATGCTGGGGATGATGACGGCAGGTGCAGCTGTACTCCCGGGATGATACACCGTTATAGGGCGCGGGTCTCAGGACCTCTGTTGGACAGGATAGATCTGAATATCAGGGTTAGGGCAGTGGAAAGCGCATCGATGTCGGCATTTCCGCGTCAGGAGACGAGCCGGGAGATAGCACTCAGGGTTGCCGCCGCGCGCGAAATCCAGAACCGGAGATTCCTCCGGGACGGAATTCATACCAATGCGCAGATGCAGCCCCGCCATATTCAGCGCTACTGTCGTCTTGACGGTGATGCGGAACATCTGCTGCAGAGGATGATGGAAGGATTCAGACTGTCTGCCAGGGGATATGTCCGGGTGTTGAAAGTGGCCAGGACGATAGCGGATATGTGCGGGGAGGACGGTATACGTCAGGAGCATATTTCGGAGGCAGTTCAGTACAGATTTCAGGAAAATGTGTAATTTTATGCTTTCTTAATTTTTTGCAGATGGGAACAATCAGAATCACCGGACTCTCCTCAATCCGGCAGGCCGCAGAGGAGTTTCTCCGTCAGACCGACGGCGTGTCTGTTTATGCATTCTACGGTTCTATGGGAGCCGGAAAGACCACTTTTATCTCCGCACTGTGCGATGTTCTTGGGGTTGCCGATGAGGTGGCCAGTCCTACATTCACCATTGTCAACGAGTATCGCGCCGCTGACGGAAGACCGGTGTATCATTTTGATTTCTACAGGATAGAAAAGCTCTCTGAAGTTATGGATATCGGCTATGAAGAGTATGTCGACGGTGACGGTATCTGTTTCATGGAGTGGCCTGAGAATATAGAGGGACTTCTTCCGGAAGATGCCTTGCGCGTACGTATCGCGGAGGAAGATGACGGCTCGAGGGTTATCAGCTTCTGATTTCGTAAGGACGGGTTTAGATATTTTTGGGTTTTTGCAGTCGGTTGTGTAGTTTTGTATAACGGAAAAATAGGATATGCTGAAGTATTTAGTAATAGGAAGCGGTTTGGCCGGATTGTACACGGCCCACAGGGCATCTGCCTTAGGCTCAGTCTTAGTGGTTACAAAGAGGGCTTTGCGGGACAGTAACTCTTTCAATGCCCAGGGAGGCATAGCCGCAGTTACGGATATAGAGGACAATCCGGACATCCACTTTACAGACACTGTGATAGCGGGCCGTGGGCTTTGTGAGGACAAGGCTGTGAGGGTGCTGGTTCAGGAGGGTCCTCAGCGTATCAAGGAGATTATCGGCGAGGGCATGAAGTTCGACACCGAGAACGGAAAGCTGTCCTTAGGATTGGAGGGAGGACATCACCGCAAGCGTATCCTGCATGCGGGCGGGGACTCTACCGGACGCTATATCACGGAGTTCCTTATATCAAAGGTGCAGAATGACCCGAACATCACCATCCGTGAGAATGTCTCCGTGATAGATTTTCTGGTCCGGGACGGAGTGTGCTACGGCGCCCGCTGCTGGGATGAGGAGAGAAACTGCGAGGAACTGATCTATGCGGAGCATACCTTCCTGACCACCGGAGGCACGTCCGCGATATATACCCGCACGACTAATCCGGAGACCACGATAGGGGACGGTATAGCCATGGCTTACAAGGCCGGCTGCCGGATTATTGACATGGAGTTCATACAGTTTCATCCTACCTCCCTGTTCCTGGAGGATTCGCCCAAGGCTTTCCTTATCAGTGAGGCCGTCAGAGGCGAGGGAGCCTGGCTCATAGACAAGGCAGGCAAGCGCTTCATGCTGCCGGTCCATGAACTGGCGGAGCTCGCTCCGAGGGATATCGTGGCCCGTTCGATTTTCAAGCAGATGGCCTTAGACGACAGGCCTTATGTGGTATTGTCCCTGAAGCATCTGGATCCTGAGAAGATACGAAGCCGCTTCCCCAATATTCTGGCCAAATGTGCCGAGTACGGGTATGACCTCACTGACTGGATACCGGTAGCTCCGGCGGCGCATTATACCGTGGGTGGGGTGGCCTCGGATCTTTACGGCCGTACCGACATCCGCCGCCTGTATGTCTGCGGGGAGATAGCCTCCACCGGCATTATGGGTGCCAACAGGCTTGCATCCAATTCCCTGATTGAGTGCCTTGTATTTGCCCACAGGGCCATCGGGGTAGCGGAGGAGTGCGGTCCTGTAGGTGATCATCCGCATTTTGACCTGCTGTACCGGAAGGATGAGTCGGCGGCTGAGCGTTACTACGCACTGAAGCGGCAGATAGCCCATACGATGAACAACTGTTCCGGCATCATACGCTCCGAGCTGCTGCTCTCGACCGGGCTGAATCTGGTTAAGAAAGAACTTCGGGAACTCGGAGATGTCAAGTATGAGTATTACGACGAGGCTTCACGCAAGCTGCTGACGGTGGCGTACCTTATCATGACCGGGGCCAGATTCCGCAGGGAGAGCCGCGGCGGACATTACCGCGAGGACTATCCCATGCTCAGTGAGGAGTATGCCCTGCATACCGTCCAGAAGGCAGGGGAGAAGCTCACGACCAAGAAAGTAAATCAAGAATAACAATAGAATAATACTTATGACAACACTGCAGAGCCACCGTGATAATCTGGTGGAAAGATTGATTGACCTTGCCATAGAAGAGGATGTTTACACAGGGGATGTGACCACAGACTCGATTGTCCCGGAGTCTACTTCGGCCGTAGCCACCATGACGGCCAAGGCGGACGGCGTGATTTCCGGACTGCCGGTAGTGGAGAAGGTCTTCCGCAGGTTCCAGAAGGACATCGTGTTCAAGCCTGTGGTGCGTGACGGCGATACTGTCCGCAAGGGTGACGTGATACTCAGGATAGAGGGCAGCTATCCCGCTCTCCTGAAGGCCGAGAGAACTGCGCTTAATTTTTTCCAGAGAATGTCCGGAATAGCTACCGAGACCGCTAAATATGTCGCAGAGCTCCGCGGTACGCATACCCGTCTGCTGGATACCCGCAAGACCGCTCCCGGCATGAGGGTAACCGACAAGATGGCCGTGCACGACGGAGGTGCCGTGAACCACCGCATGGGCCTGTACGACATGGCCATGATAAAGGACAACCATATCAAGATGGCCGGCTCGATAGCCAAGGCGGTGGAGCAGGTGCGCTCCAAGGTGGCTCCCGGCATACAAATCGAGGTGGAGGCTACGAACTTAGATGAGGTCAAGGAGGCTCTTGAGGCCAGGGCCGACATCATCATGCTGGACAATATGTCTACGGAGATGATGCGCGATGCCGTCAACATTATCGGCGGCCGTGCCAAGACTGAGGCATCCGGCAACATGACCCTCCCGAGGATTGCCGAGGTGGCGGCCACAGGGGTGGACTTCATCAGCGTGGGCGCTCTGACCCATTCCGTCAAGGCCCTGGACATCAGCATGAACATACAGCTTACTCCGGAGTATCTGACCAAGGCCATAAAAGAACTGAAACAGAAGCACAATGCCGTGATTCTCGCGCATTATTATGTTCCGGCCCAGGTGCAGGATGCGGCTGATTTCGTGGGGGACTCTCTCGAACTCTCCCGCAAGGCGGCTCAGACAGACGCGGATATGATCGTGTTCTGCGGTGTGAGGTTCATGGCCGAGACAGCCGTCGTACTTTCCCCCGGAAAGACGGTCCTTCTTCCGGTGCCTGACGCCGGATGCTCGTTAGCGGACAGCATAGAGGGGGAGGACCTGCAGGCCTGGAAGAAACGTCATCCGGACGGTGCGGTCATCTCCTATGTCAATACCGACGCCCGGACCAAGGCTGCGGCGGACATCTGCTGTACATCGGCCAATGCCGTGAAAGTGGCTGAGGCAGTGGCGGCTGGGGCTCAGGGCAGAAGTATCCTCTTCGTCCCCGACCGCAATCTGGGCGCATACGTCAATTCCGTCGCCGGGCTCAGAATGGAGCTTTGGAAAGGCTGCTGCCACGTGCATGAGCGCATCACCTCCAAATTAGTGGAGGAGGCCCTGGCCAAGTATCCCGAGGCCGAGATCCTGATCCATCCTGAGGCAGCCTGCTCCGCAGATCCTAAGATTACGGGCAATCCCCGCTGCTTCTTCTATTCCACCTCCGGCATCATCCGCCACGTCCGGGAGTCGGAGCGCAGTCAGTTCGTCATAGCTACGGAACTCGGAGTGATGCACCGCCTCAGTCAGGAAGCACCCGGAAAGGAACTTATCCCTCTGTCGGAGACTCTCGTCTGCGAGGACATGAAGAAAGTGACCCTGCTCTCTCTCTTCGAGACTCTGCTGCATCAGAACCCCCGCAAAACAGTAACGCTGCCCTCCGAGACAGCTCAGAAGGCAGCGTCGCCTGTGCAGAAAATGCTGGAATTATAGATTCTCGGCGATCAGGGCGCGGATTTCCCGTTTCGCGGCCTTCCATCGCGGAATGTCAATTTTAGGTCCCACCACCTCCACTACTTTGGAGGCGGTGATGGATCCTACCCGTCCGCATATATCTAACGGCATGCCTAAGGCATGGGCGTAGAGGAAACCGGCGGCATAGAGGTCTCCGGCCCCGGTGGCGTCCTTGACCTCGGCAGGGCAGGCCTCGATGTGGTGGAACTCGTCCCCGCTCTTGATGTATGAGCCTCTGGCGCCTATCTTTACGACAGCGATGTCGCACATTCCGGCGATGATGTCCACTGCCTCGCGGGGGGCATGCCGGGTGAAGCTTTCTGCCTCTGTCTCATTGGCAAATACGATGTCGACGTACTGCTCCACGATGTCGTGGAGGAAGGTGTCGTTGGACTCCACCACGTTGTAGGAGGCCATGTCTATGGCGATATAGCAGCCGGCCTCCCGGGCAAGCCTTACGGCCTGCCTCAGGAGCTGCTGGTTCTGCACTAAATATCCTTCTATGAAGAAGTAGTCGTAGCCGGAGAAGTATTCCGGTCTAAGGTCCTCGGGACAGAGTTCAAGGGCTGCGCCGAGATATGTGGCGAAGGTCCTTTCGGCATTCGGCGGAGTGATGAAGACTGAGGCTCTTCCGGAGTCCTCCTTTCCGGTCAGGAGTATCGACTTGATGCCGTTGCGCTCCTGGTCCGAGCGGTAGAGGGCGCCGACCTCGTCGTCTCCCACCTTGCCGATGAAACCGGAGGGCATGCCGAAGACGGCTGTGCCGGTGATGGTGTTGCCGGCAGCGCCTCCAGCGACGTACTGCGCTCCCATTTTCTTGAGCACCTGCCAGATTTTGTTGCCGGTTTCCCGGTCGACATGCTGCATGCTCCCCACCGGCAGGTGGAACTGCCGCAGCAGGCTGTCGTCGGGGAGCACTGCGAGTATGTCGGTCAGGGCGTTGCCTATTCCGAGGATTGATTTCATCCCTTGAGTGAGTTTACTGGTCGTTGTTCAACTGGTGGATGTCCACGCTCTCCTCACAGTCGCCGATGAGCCAGCGGCTGAAGTAGTCGGCCATTCTCCAGAAGAAGTATTCGTTCATGTCACCGAAACCGTGGCGCTGTCCGGGCAGATAGAGCATCTCGAAACGCTTGTTGGCGCGGATGAGGGCATCTGCTACGCGGATGGTGTTGGCGGGATGAACGTTGTTGTCCATGTCACCGTGTACGAGCATGAGGTGGCCCTTGAGGTTCTTTGCGAACTCGTGGTTGGCTTCGATACTGTATTTGAATGTGGTGTCGCCCTCAGCTGTAACGACTTCCTTTACGCCGTGATGGGTTTCGCTCCACCAGCGGTTGTAGATGTTGTTGTCGTGGTTGCCGGCACATGATACGGCTACCTTGTAGAAGTCAGGGTAGGTGAGGATGGCTGCAGTGGACATGAATCCGCCGCCGGAGTGGCCGTGGATGCCGACTTTGTTGACGTCCATGTACTTGCGCTCTGCGGCAAGATTCTGTATCACGTACTTGTGGTCAGCGAGAGGGTAGTGGCGCATGTCTCCGTAGCCGTAGTTGTGATACCATTTCGAGCGGTCGGGATGACCTCCTCTGTGGCCCACGGTCACTACGATGAAGCCGAGCTGGGCCAGACGGTCCACGCGGGTCATGCTGGCGTTCCAGGTGTAGTTGGTGGACTCTACCTGAGGGCCGGGATATACGTACTCGATGATGGGATAGAGCTTGGTGGAGTCGAAGTCGAAGGGCTTGTAGATGACTCCCCAGAGGTCGGTCACACCGTCAGCTGCCTTGGCTGTGAAGATTTCGGGATACTTGTAGCCGTAAGCCACGAGGCGGCTGATGTCGCAGGCTTCGAGGTCCATGATCTTGGCGCCGGAGGCATTGTAGAGGGCGTTCACAGGGGCTGCGTCCACTCTCGAGGCATTGTTTACGAAGTACTTCAGATCCTCGGGCATCCAGCTGTCGTTGTAGTAGTTGCCGGGGTTGAGCATCTTCAGGCCGGAGCCGTTGAGACCGACGCGGAAGAGGTGGTTGTAGTAGGGATGCTCGTTCTTGTCGAAGCCGTTGGCCGTGAAGAATACTGTCGAGCTGTTCTCGTCTACGCCCATGATGGCTGATACGTGGTATGCGCCGTTGGTCAGGGGACGGATGAGCTTACCGTCAGCACCGTGCAGGTAGAGCTGTGCCCAGCCGTTGCGCTCGGAGCGCATTACGATCTGGCCGTTCTTCAGGAGCTCGAAGTCGCACACGTCGATGTAGGTGTTCAGACGCTCCTCGATCAGTACCTGAACGGAATCGGTGTCGAGCCAGTAGCGGCAGATGTCCACGCGGTGCTCATCGCGGCTGGTGCGGGTGAAGTAGAAGGAGCTGTTGTCACCGAGCCATACGGGAGACACATAGTCGGCGTAGAGGTCGCGGGTGGTGTAGGGCTTGCGGTGAACGTCTACGGTCTGGTCCTTGAAGGCCCACACATTGAGGACTTTGGAAGACTTGTCCTGCATGTCGAAGAGCATCAGGTAGCTCTTGGGACCGGGCTCGCCGGGCATCTGGTACTTGTAGGTCTCGAGTTTGGGACGGGGCTCGGCGGTGGAGTTGATTACCCACAGCTCTCCGATGTTGCTCATGTCGTACTTCTCCATGATGAAATGCTTAGCGTCGGGAGACCACTGTCCCCATGCGGAGTATCTCTTGTTGGTGTCCCTGTCGTCGATACCGGAATAGCTGTTGCCGCCGTAGGGCACGTCCTTGGTGCCGTCAGTGGTGAGGGCGTACTCGACGATGGTGGAGTCCTTCTCATCCTCCATGGCCTTGCGGAGGTTCTCCATGTCCATGTACCAGAGGTTGTAGCCCTTGGCATAGACTACATAGCTGCTGTCGGGAGCGATGTTGGCCCAGCGGGGGAAGTCCTTCTTCTCCTCCTGGTCGGATACATCGGTCAGCTTCTTAGTGGCGATGTCGTATTCGAAATGGAAGACCTTCTTCTCCATTCTCGGGTTCTTCTTGGCAGCTGCGGAGGTGTCCTTGTCATCCTTTACGGGCTGCTCTACAGTAGACTTGATGCTGAAAGTGAAAGTCTTGTCATCTTTGAGCTTGAAATCCTGGAAAGGAATGTGCTGGGCATCGAAGGGATCCTTGATGATAGTGGTCAGCTCCATGGCGAGTTTGTCCATGTCGAAGACTGCTGTCTTGGTCTTGGCAGCGGGATCTACGATCCAGTACTGAACACCGTCGTTGTTCTTCCACATATACCAGAACTTATCTGAGTTGGGGAACCACGAAGGGCGTATGGTCTTTGAGAATACCATACTGTTGATTTTGTTCGGTGAGAACCGTTCGGCCAGGTCGTAGTTGGCTTCGGTTACCGGAGTCTGCTGGGACCATGCTATGGGCGCGGTCAGGCACAGCAATGCGAAGGTGATAACAATATTGCGTTTCATAAGGTTGAGAGTTGTTTAAAAAACGGATGTAAATATAAAAATTATTTGATAAATCGTGGCCATTCGCCGATTTCCATGCCGTGAATATTTCCGTCGTCGATGTGGACGCGGATGGCGGTGCGTACCTGGTGGAAGCCCTGGATGCCGGCTGCACCTGGATTGACGGTGAGCATGTTGTATTTCTTGTCGAAGATGACTTTGAGGATGTGGGAGTGGCCGCAGACGAAGATGTCGGGCAGATGGGCGTTGATGAGCTGGAAGGCCTTGTAGTCGTAGCGGCCGGGGTAGCCGCCGATGTGCATCATCAGCACTCTCTTTCCCCCGCACTCGAAAAACTGTGTGTACGGGACTCTGCCGCGGACCTGCGTACCGTCGCAGTTGCCGTAGACTCCTTTGAGCGGCTTGAAATCCGCAATCTGCAGCAGGGTCTCCTCGTTGCCGAAGTCCCCCGCGTGCCATATCTCGTCCACCGGCTCGAGGAACTTTTTCAGCGGGTCGTCGAACCAGCAGTGGGTGTCTGAAATGATTCCGATGTACATGTGTCGGTTGTCGTATTAGTGAGGGCAAATATACTGCTTTCGCGGTTTTTTTGTTTACATTTGTGCCCGGACCGTTAAATTTATTCAGACGATGAGTTCTCTTCCATTCAGAATAGGCCATGGCTACGACGTGCATGCCCTCGGCGAGGGGCTGGAGCTGTGGCTGGGCGGGGTGAGGATCCCGCACACCAAGGGCTGTATCGCCCACTCGGACGGGGACGTGGCCATCCACGCTCTCTGCGACGCTATGCTCGGGGCCTTAGCGCTCGGCGACATCGGTCAGCATTTCCCCGATACTTCGGAGGAGTACCGCGGCATAGACAGCAAGATCCTGCTGCAGCGGGTGGACGCCCTGATCCGCTCCTACGGCTATGCGGTGGCCAATGCCGACATCACCATCGCAGCCCAGCGTCCCAAACTCGCTCCGCACATCATCCAGATGCGGCAGACCATGTCGGATATCCTCGGCGTGGATATCTCACAGGTCTCCGTCAAGGCCACCACGACCGAGCACCTCGGCTTCACCGGCCGCGAGGAGGGCATCGCCGTCTGGGCCTCAGTCCTGCTGCAGGCCGTTTAGTGCGCTAAGCAGAATAGCTGTTATAATTTAAAAATTGTCTTTCCAAAGGTTTTCGTTTTTCCAATTATCCGGGAATCCCATAGCGCGTACATCGATTGACGGATAACGCTTCAGAAGCTCGCAGAACCTTGGAACAAGCGAATGGTTCGGGTTGACCGTGTTCAGCAGGTAGATAATCATGCTCAATACAAAATAGATCTGCTGCGTTCCGCCGGTCGGCAAAGTGATGAATGTGTTGTGCGGAGAACGCGGCATCTGCGGACGGATGCTTAAAGACCTGTTCCACAATCGGCTGTGGTGCGCACAGATGTTCCTTACATACACTATGCAGTGAAGCCATGATGCGAAAACCTTGTCCGCCAGCCCGAAGTAGGCGGCTATGGAACGCTTGGCCCGTCCAGGCAACAGGTTCCCGTACAATATTGAGAGAGTTCCTAATGATGCTATTTCCATTGTAATCCAGCTTGGCGGGAAGTGGTCGGAATATTTAGCCTTGAATGCCGTTATGAACTCTTCATCGCTACGGCTGTATTCTTCATCAATCTTCGACAGTATTTTTGCATGGCGGACAGGGTTTGAGAAAAGCGAGGAATCTTCAAACCAGTGCGCATGATACTGTGAAGAAAGGGTATATGCCGTCTGTGTGCGGACGGCCACCTCTATCTTTTCTACTTCCGCTATGATCAGTCTGCGTAGTTCGCTGTCAAACTTGTAGATGTTATAGGCTGCATCAAATGTGCTGCCAGGTTTGAAAATATGCTGTTGCTTGTCCGCCAGAAGCGGATACCAGTAACCGCTCAAACGGTAATAGCTGATGTTCTGCAGCAGGTGGAGGGCTTTCGCTTCATCCCCAAAGGCCATGCCCCTCTGTTTGAGCAGGCTTATCTGATCCGTAAAGGATATGAGTTGTTTGGGATAAGGTATTTTGTTCGTTGTCATGGGCGCATAAAAATAAAAAGCTCACCCTGAGCGCGCTGTTCTTATGGGAAGCGGGGTAAGCATGTTGCTGCAAAGTTAATACATTTTTCTTGTGCGACAAAATATTTGAGCGGGGACGAGCCCTCAACGCATTGTGTGAGCCGATGCCGTCTGGGCCTCAGTCCTGCTCAATCGCTCCGACGGAGGAGATATGCAGCGGTCGAAATGACCAGGCCCTCCCACCGCTTCGCGGCGGGCCCCTCCCTCTAGAGCCGAGGGCGGCTAGTCATTTCTCGTCGCTGCATATCTCCTCCTGCTACTGCAAAGCGCGCCAGATGCGTACGGTGCGGACGGCCTCTGCGACGTCGTGGACGCGGAGGATGGAGGCGCCGCGCTCGAGGGCTGCCAGGTGCAGGACCTGGGTCTGGGGCAGGGACTCCTCGGGGGTGATGCCGAGAAGACGGTAGATCATGCTCTTGCGGGACACGCCGACGAGTATCGGACGGTCAAGGGCGGCGAAACGGTCCAGGCCGGCTAATAGCCGGTAGTTCTGCTCCACAGTCTTGGCGAACCCGAATCCGGGGTCCAGAATCCATTCCCTGATGCCGTGCCCAGCGGCCCGCCGGCCGAAATCCCCGAAGTAGGCCAGCACGTCCTCCACTACATTTTCATATTGGCACAGCGACTGCATGTCCTCCGGAGTGCCGCGCTTGTGCATCGCCACGTACTCCAGCCCGAGCTGTCCCACTATCGGCAGCATCGCCGGATCGTCCTCCCCCGCCGATATATCATTGACCATGAACGGGCCGACCGTGTCGAAGCAGCGTTCCACGACCGAAGCCCAGTAGGTATCGACCGATATGCGGACACCGTCCCCGAAGGCCCTGCGCACCTCCCGCAGGAAAGGCCCGAGCCTGCGCCATTCCTCCTTTGCGCCCACTCCCTGCGATCCCGGACGGGTCGAGCACGCACCTATGTCTATGATGTCGGCGCCCTCGGCCAGCATCCGCTCCGTGCGGTCGAGGGCCTTGCCTATGTCCACCTCTCCGGAGGGGCCGAGGCAGCGGCTGGAGGCAAAATAGGAGTTGTCCGTGAGGTTGACGATCCCCATGACGGAGATCCGGCGGTCGGGGGAAAATGCTGCGCTGTTCATGTCCTGTGAGTCTTTAACGGACCGCCAAGATAGGAAAAAATGGAGTATCTTTGCGGGCATGGAAGTATTTTATTCAAATGATATCCGCGACGGGAGGATCCGTCTCTCTCCCGAGGAGTCCGCTCACTGCGTCAAGGTGCTCAGGCACAGGGTGGGGGATGAGGTCTATGTAAGCGGAGGGGACGGCAATCTCTACCGATGCTGTCTCGAGGAGGCGGACAGCCGTGCGGCCGTGGTCCGGGTGCTCTCGGTCGAGGGCGGCTTCGGGACGCATCCCTACCGGCTGTGGATGGCCGTGGCTCCGACGAAGAATATCGACCGCTTCGAGTGGTTTACCGAGAAGGCTACGGAGATGGGAGTGGACCGGATCACACCCCTGCTCTGCGCCCATTCCGAGCGGAAGGTGTACAATCAGGAACGTGGGCAGAGGGTCATCGTCGCGGCCGCCAAGCAATCTCTCAAGGGGGCAGTGCCGCAGCTCGATGGTCTGACTCCGTTCCGGGCCCTGATGGAGGAGGTGCGCTCGGCAGGGTTCTCCGGGAAGAAGTTCATCGCATACTGCGACAGCGACATAGCTGCGGGGCTGAATACCCGTGTGCCGCTGATGGAGGCGGTCGCCGCCGTGAAAGCCGGAGGGGAGGAGGCTGCCGGAGAGGCCCTGCCCGGGGCATTGTTCCTCATCGGGCCTGAGGGGGATTTTTCCTCGGAGGAGATCGCGGAGGCCTTAGAGGCCGGTTTCGTGCCCCTGTCCCTCGGCCCTTCGCGCCTGCGCACCGAGACTGCGGCAACTCTCTGCGTATCTGCGGTGTATATGACGCTCTGCTGCATTTGAAATCTGACTTGATATGAAAAATACCGTAGACAGGACTGTGGCCGCATCGGCCTTTGCGGACTCAAAGCCGCACTATGCCATCTTAGACGGGCTGCGCGGAGTGGCCGCCTTAGTGGTGATATGGTATCACGTGTTCGAGGGCTTCGCGACCAGTCCGCTGGACCAGAAGTTCAATCACGGGTATCTGGCCGTGGACTTCTTCTTCATCCTCTCCGGCTTCGTGGTCGGATACGCTTACGATGACCGCTGGAAGGGGCGGCCGGGGGACGCTTCCGGAGTCCGCGGGGGCATGAGGATAAGAGATTTCCTCAAGCGCCGCCTGGTCCGTCTGCATCCGATGGTGATGCTCGGCTCGGTGCTGGGAGCGGTGACCTTCCTGATTCAGGGCTCGGTGCAGTGGGACGGGACACACGTGCCTTTCTCCGAGGCGTGGCCATGGGCGGTGACGGTGTTCATAGGCAGCATAGTCCTGGCGTACATCGTCCTGAAGGTGTATGACGAACCGCTGCGCAGGTGGCTGAGCCGGAAGTGGCTGTTGCAAGTGAGGTAAATTTTATCTACTTTTGTAAGTTGCAACATTAAAGAAGACAAACGATGGGTATAAGTTTTTTCAAAGTCCCCAATCACCGCGTGTTTCACTACGAGCCCCGCTACTGGGACGAGCGGAAGGAACGCCGCGAGATGGTCAAGAACGAGGCGCTCCGCGAGAAGGCTCTGCGCGAGGGAAGGGAGTGGAAGGATGAGTCCTATAAGCCGGGCATGTATATCAGCGGCAAGTTCCAGGAACAGGCCCGCAACAACAGACGCGGCTCGCTCAGCAAGAATCTCACCCGTATCATAGGAATAGTGTCGGTCGCCACCTTCTTAGCGCTTCTGTATTTTTTCGCTAAATACGCGACAATAGTCTTAGAGGGCATACGATAACAAGATACGATGCTTAGGATTCTGCCTCCCAACATATCCAACCTTATAGCCGCCGGGGAAGTGGTCCAGCGCCCTTCTTCTGTTGTCAAGGAACTTGTAGAAAATGCCATAGACGCCGGGGCCGGCTCGGTCAGCGTCATCATCGAGGATGCGGGCAAGACCCTGATTCAGGTGATCGACGACGGCTGCGGCATGACTCCGGAAGAGGCGCGGCTATGCTTTGAGAGACACGCTACCTCCAAGATAGCGCAGGCCTCCGATCTGGACTCGATTCTTACCTACGGTTTCCGCGGGGAGGCCCTGCCCTCCATCGCGGCGGTGGCCGAGGTCACGCTCCGTACCCGCAGGAAAGGCTCCGAAACCGGCACTGAGACCGTTTTCACTCCCTCCGGCCTTGTCTCCCAGGAGGAAGCGGCCATGCCCGAGGGGACCAACATCGCCGTTCGCAACATCTTCTACAGCCTCCCGGCCAGGCGCAAGTTCCTCAAGTCGGACAATACGGAGCTGCGTCAGATCATAGCCGAGTTCTCCCACGTGGCCCTCTGCCGTCCGGATGTGGGCGTCCGCCTGTCCCACAACGGTAAGGACATCTACAACCTCAGGCGGGCCAATACCCTCAAGCAGCGCATCCTCGAGATCGAGGGCAAGGACATGGGCAAGGAGCTCATCGACGTGTCCACCTCGACCCGCATCATAGAGATATCCGGCTTCGTAGGCAATCCTCAGGATGCCCGCCGCAGTGCCGGTAACCAGTATTTCTTCGTCAACGGCCGCTATTTCCGCTCGCCCTATTTTCACAAGGCAGTGATGAAGGCCTACGACAAGCTCATCCCCGAGGGGACCTATCCCTCCTACTACCTCTTCTTCTCCACTCCTCCGGAGAATGTGGATGTGAACATACATCCCTCGAAGACGGAGGTCAAGTTTGAGAATGAGACAGAGATCTTCGAACTCCTTACCGCCGTGGTGCGGGAGGCTCTGGGGAGGGGGTCATTTATCCCTACGATAGATTTCGACCACGACACATTGCCTGACATTCCGGCTCCCTCGCAGTTCCATTATTCCAAGGGGGGCGGCGGAAGTTTCGGGGGAGGACGCTCCGTATCCGGGAAGAAGGTGGACTATGGGGCGATTTTGCCTGAAACGGTTGATTTTCATAGGCATCGCTCCACGGCTTTTGCCACTGAGACATTGTCCCCCGCTGAACCGGATGTCGCCGGCTACGGCCATATCTTCGAGGACAGCGGAGCGGCGGGAAGCGGGGCGGGGGTCCTTCAGATCTCCAGCCGCTACATCGCTACCCCCATGCGCTCCGGCCTGCTGATAGTGGACGTGCGCAGGGCTAAGGAGCGGATATTCTACGAGAGATACCTGAGGCAGCTGGACGACGGCTCGCCCATTTCCCATCAGGTGCTGTTCCCCTGCGATATCACCCTTCCTCCCGAACGGTATCATCTGCTGATGGAAGACCCGGGGAGGCTGCGGCAGATAGGATTTGACATTGAGCCTGCTGGGGATTTCACCATTTCCGTAAAGGGGCTGCCCGAAGGGTTCGGCACGGACGAGGAGGCGGTGCGGAAGGCGGTGGATGACATAGTGGCAGCGCTGATGGATGCCGGTCCGGAGGGCCTTGGGAAAGCAGATGCGAGGGAGGAGATGGCCAGAAAGCTGGCACGTTCGGCTGTGTCGGGGACTGACACGAGGATAGGCGGAGACGAGGCACGACTTTTGGTAGATACCTTGTTTGCCTGTGCCGAGCCCGAGATTTCACCGGCCGGACGCAGGTGCATGTTTATATTGACAGAACAAGACATAGAGAGACATTTATGAATTACGGCTATTACCGACCCGGACTGCCCTTTGTAGTCAAGAACCTGATAATCATCAATGCGATAATCTTCGTCGTCACGATGTTCGCCCAGAACTTCATGTACGGGACATTCTCGCTCTTCTATTTCACCTCGCCCTTCTTCAAGCCCTTCCAGCTGATTACCTACATGTTCATGCACGGGGGCTTCTGGCATATCTTCTTCAATATGTTCTCGCTGTACATGTTCGGCAGCGTGATAGAGAACTACTGGGGCGGGAAGAAATTCTTCCTCTACTACATGGTCTGCGGTATCGGCGCGGGCCTGATCAACGAGCTGGTGATGTATCTGCAGATCGCTTTCGCCGAGACTCCCGGACTGGTCGAGGCCGCCATCAACCGTGTGCCCACCGTCGGTGCCTCGGGCGCCATCTACGGTCTGCTGCTGGCATACGGCATGATGTTCCCGAACAATGTGCTGCAGTTCGTCTTCCCTCCCGTCGCCATGAAGGCCAAGTGGATGGTCATCATCTTCGGTGCCATCGAGCTCATATCGGGCCTGTCCGGCAGGGGCGGCAATGTGGCCCATTTCGCCCATCTCGGAGGTATGATCTTCGGTATCATCATGATACTGTACTGGAAGAAAAAGAACCGGCTGTACTCCTAGCGTGTCTTGCTTCAGATGACCCGGCGCGAATCAAGAAAGAGGCGCAGTCCTTTCCTGAGCCTGTCCTTCCGGCTGGTGGCGACAGTATGCTGCATACTGCTGCTGCTCAGTTACGTGTCGGTGCTGATCGACCCGGGGATATTCCCTCTTGCGGGATTTTTCGGCCTGTATTTCATCCCCATGCTGGCGGTCAATGTGCTGCTGCTGTTCTTAGCCCTGCTGAGGTGGTCCTCCTCGGCCTGGATACCGGTCATCGCCCTGCTGCCGTCTCTGTTCTTCGTCGGGTTTTTCTTCCGTGCCGGGGACAGGAACGCGCTGCCTGAGAGCGTAGTGGCCCGCACGGACGGGCTCAAGGTGCTGACGTGGAACGTAGGAGGCTTCCGCTCGGGAGTCTCGGATGAGGTGGAGGACAATATCCGGGGAGTGACGGCCCTCGTCGCCTCGGAGTCCCCCGACGTGGTCTCGCTCCAGGAGTTCCGCACCGGCGACCCCTCCGGGCTGCGGCGGATGTTTCCGGGGTATCCCCACGTCAGGGAGCATTTTTTCCGGCTGCGCAACGGGGACTATGTGGGCAATGTGACCTTCAGCCGCCTGCCGCTGCGCGGGGACGGACATCTGCCGTTCCGCGGTACGACCAACATGGTGCTGTACACCGATGTGGAATATGCCGGGAAGGTCCTCCGGCTGTACAACGTGCATTTAGAGTCAAACAATATCTCGCTGACCTCGCTGATACAGGACGTGCGGGGCGGAGGATATGACGAGCTGCAGCAGGAACTGGCCGAGGCACACGAAAAAGTACGCAGATCCTCGTCCCGCCGGGGCAGTCAGGTACGGGCTTTGCTAGAGGATATTTCAGGGAGCGGTCTGCCCTCGGTGATCTGCGGGGATGTGAATGATACGCCGATGTCCTACTGCTTCCGGAGCCTGCAGCATGGCCGCAAGGATACGTTCTGCGAGGCCGGCAAGGGTTTCGGAGCGACCTACAGGGTGCTGTGGCCGCTGCTCAGGATAGACTACGTCTTCGTTCCGGAGGATTTCGAGGTGCTGGAGCACAGAACGCCACGGGTCGGGAACTCGGACCACTATCCGGTAATAGTGAAAGTACACATGTAAATATAAGAGTTATGAAAGAGAGAAAAGAACAGATCGAAGAAGCCGTAAAGGTGCTCAGGGCAGGAGGCATCCTCCTCTATCCTACTGACACTATCTGGGGCATAGGCTGCGACGCCACGGATGAGAAGGCGGTCGAGCGGGTCTTTGAGATCAAGCAGAGGGCGGACTCCAAGAGCCTCATCATTCTGGCCAGCGACATGGACATGGTGGCCTGCTATGTCCGGGAGATTCCCGAGATGGCCGTCACTGTCGAGTCTCTGAGTGAAAAGCCCCTGACCATCATCTACCCCGAGGGCATCAACCTCGCCCCCAACGTCACCGCCGAGGACGGCAGCATCGCCATCCGAATCCCCAAGAACGATTTCTGCGTGGAGCTTGTCCGCCGCTTCGGCAAGCCCATCGTCTCCACTTCGGCCAATGTCTCAGGCACCCCGGCCCCCCGCCGCTACATCGACATCCCCGACTCAGTCAAGGCATCTGTCAATCTGTGCATTGACCCCTCCTTCGACCAGGGTTCCACGGGCAAGGCCTCATCCATCATCAAGCTCGGACTGCACAACGAGGTCCAGGTAATCCGCGAATAAATTCAAAAATTTTTTGAATTTTGTAAAAATTGTCTACCTTTGCGCTCCGATTCCAATTGAGCTATGGTGTAATGGCAGCACGACAGATTCTGGCTCTGTAAATCTAGGTTCGACTCCTGGTAGCTCAACAAAATGATGGCGAGATAGCTCAGCTGGTTAGAGCGCATGATTCATAATCATGAGGTCCCCAGTTCAATCCTGGGTCTCGCTACTGACTTAGAGGCGCCTGCGGCCGTGTGGCTGCGGGCGCTTTTCTTTTGGGTGATATCTATTATCCGTGCCCTTTTGATCGACTCCTTCCGAAGGAGTGGGGAGGTGGGACAGAATGGGGCAGGAGATGGTCTCACCTTCGGAAGGTGGGACGAGTACGGCCGGAGGACAGTGGCTTGCGGTGGCTGGATAGATGGTTGAATGGATGGCTGAACGGACGATGTGGCTCAATATTTGCAGTTGTGGTGGGGATTATGGGAAAATCCGTAAAATATGTGGCTGTGACCATGCTGGCGGCATGCTGCGCGGGCTGTTTTCTGGCGCAAGGACAGGAGCAGGAGTCGGTTGCGGAAGGTGTCCGTCAGCAGGAGCGGGATACGGTAGCGTCGCTGGTAGCGGAGTATGAGGCGGATATCCGGGCACTGATGGACCGGGTCGTGGAGGTCGGGATGCTGGATGAGGCCGGACGGGATTCGGTGCTGCTGGCGGCTGGATTGTTGGAGGGCGGTGTGCCGGTGAACGGACTGATATCGGCTGATCCCTCGGCGGTGGAACTGTCTTCGGCTGACATGTCGGCCACCGGAGAAGGGCAGGAGGCACTGGACCCGGACACGCTGCGTGCAAGGGTGAGATTTCTTGTGGAGTTGCGGCAGGAGTGGTACGGCAGGCTGCGGGGAGAATATCTGCAGCAGGATGCGCTGACGGATCTGGTCGGGGCTCCGGAGCAGATGCCGGCTTCGGCGTTTCATCCGAGATATCTGCCGCTGGATGTCGTTGAGGACAATCTGAAATGGGCGGCCAGCCGTCCTCTTGAGGTAGGCGAGATACTTGCTAGAGACAGGAGGCTGATACTCTCCCGTATGATATACGATGGCGGCATGCCTCAGTTCCTGCGGGATCTGAGGAGTGAGAATCCTGCTGTGTACTCAATCGTGGCGATAGTGGTGGGAATACTCGGGGGCGCCGGTGGCTTTTTGGGCGGCTCTCCGATGGAGATGCTCGTATCGCGGCCAGTCGTCGGGGGACAGCCATGGTTTGACGATATGATTTTTTTAGACCCTAATTTTGATCCGAGGGTATATTATCCGTCGCTGCCCGTGCCGCAGTATGATCCGGAGAATCCGTCGCAGCAGTTCAAGGCGGCTCTAAGGGGTAGCAATGAGCAGGGTGCCAGGTCTGTTCCGGTGCGGAGTATGGGTGACTCAGGACCAGTGGGACCCCCGCCCGTCCAGAAGTCCCGTTATGTGGTTCCATAGCTTGCAAGACTTTTGGCACGCAGTTTGCATGAGAGTATAGTGATAGTTTTTTCATAGGTTAAGTTTAGGTTAATAAGGAAAAAGGACATCAGTTTCTGTGGCTGATGTCCTTTTCTCTTTTCAGATGGGAGCGACGCGCATGGAAACATTGGTGATAATCAGGTGGATATGAAATAGTAGTGCTCCCGAAACGTGCTTTTAAGGGCATTTCGGGAGCGGTCGTTATTTGTAAGGCGCTCATTTATAAGGTGCTGCGTTTACTATGCTCTCCGCTTAAAAATATAGTTGCAGCCGGACGTGAAAGCAGAGAGAATTACCGGCAGAATAGTACCGGCTATATGGATGGTAGAATAGAGAAAGCCGACTGCCGGAGATGGTACAGACAACGGCAGCATCCGTGGGGAATACTGCCGTTGTGAAGTAGGTGATGCGCGTTGATAGGTGAGGCATGCGGTGCACGTGCTCTATCAGGCGCCCGTCCCGGTTCCTATCCGCAGTGATAGTACTTGCGGACAAGTTCCATCATCAGACCTTTGTCGCGGGCGGTCTCCTCACGGATGTTGGCGTCGTTGTAGGCGCGGAGCATCGCGATGCGTCCGTCGATCATGCTCTTTGAGAACACTCCCTTGGCCTCGTAGAGGGCGCGGTTCTTCTCTAACTCGTCTGCAGACTCGGCGCATGAGGTGGGCAGCTGGGCGAGGGAGTTGAGGATGGCGGCGTTCTTGTCGTCGTGGATGTTGACGTCCACGTAGGTCTTTTTCGCTATCTCGAGAGCGTCGGGGAGCTCGAAGCCGATACGCGCGGCGGTCACTAATCCGGCAAGCATCAGGTGGATGTCGGCCGAGCCGTCACCTGAGCGGAGCTCTACGGTCTGCTTGTCGGGCATTACGATCTCGGGATTCTGGGGCAGTCCGTTGGCGATGGCGGACATGTCGCTCCTGCCGGTCCATCCGAGGGGTACGCGCACGAGTACGGAACGGTTGCGGTCGCCCCAGCAGATGCTGGTGGGAGCCTCCTGGTGAGGTACGAGGCGGAAGTAGGAGGTAGGGTTGGCGTTGCCGAAGGCGGTCAGCGAGGAGGCGCAGGTCATGTAGCCGGCGATGGCCTTGCGGGCTTCGTCGGAGAGGCGGCCGTCCTTGAGCATCACGGAGTGCTCGCCGTTCATCATGCGGGTGTGGAAATGCAGACCGCTGCCGGCCTTGCCCTCGGTGATCTTCGGTGCGAAGGTGATGTCGAAGCCGTACTGCCATGCCAGTGTGCGGAGAATCCACTTGGCCATCACGAGCTGGTCGGCGGCGGACTCTACTGGCGATACGAGGAACTCGATCTCGTTCTGCTCGTACACCTTGCCGTCGAGGGTGAAGTTGCCGACCTCGGAGTGGGCGTACTTGATGTTGCCGCCGACCTGGGAGATGAGTTTCATGGCCTCGGTGCGGAATGCCTCGACCTTGGTGAAAGGTGTGGACTCATGGTATCCGCGCTGATTCTCCGAGGGGAAGCAGCAGTCGTCGTCATAGATGACGTAGAACTCCAGCTCGCCCATGGCCTCGAAGGTGTAGCCGGTGGTCTTCTTGAACTCTTCGTGAGCCTTGTGCAGGGTGTACTCGGGAGAGCTCTCGAGGGGCAGTCCGTCCTTGGTGAAATAGGAGCAGAGCAGTCCGAGGGTTGGAATCTCTGCGAAAGGGTCGAGATAAGCCGTTGAGAAGCGGGGAATGACGTAGAGGTCGCTCGATCCGGCCTCAATGTAGGAGAAGAGGCTGGAGCCGTCTACTCTCTCTCCGAACGAGAGGATCAAGTCGAGGTACTGGAGGCTGCTGACCGGGAAGTTGAGGGTCTTGAGCCTGCCGTCGCCGGCGATGTAGCGGAAGTTGACGACGCGGATGTCGTTGGCGGTGATGAAATTGATTATGTCCTCCTTTGTGAACTGGTCGGGGGTCTTCCCGATGGCGCTGACCAAAGGATTGATGTTGTACTTCAGGATGCTGTTGTCCATAAAAATGAAGGTTAGTGTTTGTTTCAAATTTTAAGCAAATAAGCATAAAATAATTCAGAATTGCAACATAAAACGGTATAATATGTTAATCCTCTCAGTTCAATAGAAAGTTCGTGGGAAAAGAGGTCCGGCGGTGTCTGAAAAAATACTATATTTGTAAGTATTTTAGGAAATTTTTAGATTCTAAGTCGAAATATGAAATTAGGAGGGAAAATTACCATGGTCCTGATTCTTGCGGCAGCTACTGGATACTGCCTTTCAGCGGAATCAGCAGAAGAGGCAAGGCGCCTCAATCCTACGGCTGCCGAGATTATCCTCGGTGACGGTCACCGTATGACAGTGGACTTTTATGCTCCGGATATCTTCCGTCTTTTCCGGGATGACAACGGAGGCATAGTCCGTGATCCAAAGGCAGAGCCGCCTGCCGAGATTCTTGTCCGCAATCCCCGCAGAGGGGTCTCCTACACTATCGAGGAGGATGCGGACGCCTGGCATCTGTCTACAGGAGTTATCCGTGTCTCTTTCGACAAGGAGACCGCGATGATGACCGTTGCCGACCTGCGCAGCGGTAAGGAGGTTCTGCGTCAGACTGCTCCCGTGATCTTCGAGAGCCGCGGAGGCAAGACCCGCACCGTCCTTACGCTGGCCGAGTCCCCCGATGAGTATTTTTACGGCGGAGGCGTGCAGAACGGACGCTTCTCGCACAAGGGACGTGTCATCAACATCGTAAATGAGAACAGCTGGACCGACGGAGGAGTGGCTTCGCCCGCACCTTATTACTGGTCGACCGGCGGATACGGTATCATGTGGCATACATTTGCTCCCGGAGCATACGATTTCGGAGCCGCTGAGAAAGGCACCGTGACCCTTACCCACGACACGGATTACATGGATGTATTCGTCATGGTGGCCGGAGATCCTGTGGCTCTGCTGGACACCTACTATCAGCTTACCGGCAACCCGGTGCTGCTGCCCAAGTTTGCCTTCTATGAGGGTCATCTCAATGCCTACAACCGCGACTGGTGGGTGGAGGCCGACGGTCCCCGCACCGTGCCTTTCGAGGACGGCAAGCGGTATAAGGAAAGTCAGAAGGACAACGGCGGCATCAGGGAGTCGCTCAACGGTGAGAAGGACAACTACCAGTTCTCGGCCCGCGCTGTGGTAGACCGCTACGAGGCTCACGACATGCCCTTAGGATGGATTCTGCCCAACGACGGTTACGGCGCCGGTTACGGCCAGACTTCCACGCTCGACAGCAATATCCTGAACCTGAAATCGTTCGGTGACTATGCCCGTTCGAAGGGCGTCGAGATAGGCCTCTGGACCCAGTCCGACCTGCATCCCAAGGAGGGTATCGAGGCCCTGCTGCAGAGGGATATCGTCAAGGAGGTCCGGGACGCCGGAGTCCGCGTGCTCAAGACTGACGTTGCCTGGGTCGGCTGGGGCTACTCCTTCGGTCTCAACGGTATAGCCGACGTGGCCGGCATCATGCCCTACTACGGCGATGACGCCCGTCCCTTCATCATCACCCTCGACGGCTGGGCCGGTACCCAGCGCTATGCGGGAGTGTGGTCCGGGGACCAGACAGGCGGTGACTGGGAGTATATCCGCTTCCACATCCCGACCTACATCGGCTCGGGTCTGGCCGGTCAGCCCAACATCTGCTCCGACATGGACGGTATCTTCGGCGGAGCCGATGCGGTGATCAATACCCGCGACTTCCAGTGGAAGACCTTCTCCATCATGCAGCTCAACATGGACGGTTGGGGCTCCAACGAGAAATATCCCCATGCCCTCGGTGAACCCGCTACCTCCATCAACCGTATGTACCTCAAGCTCAAGTCCGAGCTGCTGCCCTACGCCTACACCTGGTCCCGCGAAGCAGTGAACGGCAAACCCCTGATGAGGGCCATGTTCATAGATTATCCCAACGACTACACCTATACTCCCGCGACCCGCTACCAGTACCTTTTCGGTCCCGATTTCCTCGTAGCTCCCGTCTATCAGGATACCCAGGCCGATACTCTCGGCAATGACATCCGCGACGGCATCTACCTTCCCGAGGGAAGGTGGGTGGATTATTTTACCGGAGCAGTCTATGAGGGAGGACGCATCATGGAGAATTTCCCCGCACCGCTGTGGAAGCTCCCCGTGTTCGTGCGTCAGGGCGCCGTTATCCCGATGGTACGTCCCAACAACAATCCCTCTCAGATCGACCCCTCCGAGCGTATCTTCGAGTGCTGGCCCGCAGAGGGCGAGTACCATACCCATGTGTATGACGATGACGGCAGGACGATGAGCTATCTTGCGGGAGAGAGCGTCACCACTAGGATCGACGCCTCTCTGTCCGGCAGCAGGTACATTCTTACCATTCATCCGGCCGAGGGCAGCTTCGACGGCTTCGTCAAGGATCAGAGCACTCAGGTGAGGGTCAATATTACGGCCGAGCCCAGGAAAGTTACCGTGAAGGTAGGCGGAAAGAAGGTCAATGCGGAGTACAGCTATGACGCGGCACCTCAGCTCAACCGCTTCGCCACTCCCGGCAGTGAGTTCAAGAAGATGGACCTGAGGAAAAATCCTGTGCTGACCGTCTCCATCCCCGCCTGCGACATCACTCAGAACGATGTGGTGCTCATCATCGACGGCTATGAGTATGCACCGGCAGACGACAGCCGCATCTGCAGCGGAGAGCTGACGGCGCCTGTAATCTTAGCGGACAAGAGTACGGTGGAGCCTTATGCCGCCACTCTCGCATGGGAGCCTCAGGAGCTGGCCGACTACTATGAGATAGAGTTCGACGGCCTGCTGCATACCGGCATCCGGAACACTTACCTGACATTCGCAGACCTGCAGCCCGAGACTGACTACAGCTTCCGTCTGAGGGCAGTCAACCTGACCGGGGCCTCGGACTGGACCGACTACAGCTGCACCACCGAGGGCAATCCTTTAGAATGGGCCATCCGCGGTATCGTAGGATCCTGCTCCTTCCCCTCTCAGGAGGGCTTCGAGGTGTGGAGGCTCTTCGACTGGGCCGAGAGCGGTGACACCTGGCATACGAAGTATCAGGCCAAGGCCCTGCCCTTCGAGCTTACCCTCGACCTCCAGGGCATCAACAATATCGACCGCTTCGAGTACCTGCCCCGCTTAGATGCCGGCAACGGTGTCCTGCTCAAGGGTGAGGTCTTCTACAGCGTGAACGGCAAGGACTGGACTCCCGCCGGAGCCTTCGAGTGGGAGCGTGACGGCCAGACCAAGGTCTTCACCTTCGACGGAGGCCCGAGAGCCCGCTACATCCGTATAGCTGTATCCGACGCGGTGAACAACTACGGCTCGGGCCGCGAGATCTACGTCTTCAAGGTGCCCGGAACGGAGACTGTCATCCCCGGCGACATCAACAAGGACGGCAAGGTGGACGAGAACGACCTGACCTCCTACATGAACTACACCGGTCTGCGCAGCTCTGACAGCGATTTCGACTATGTGTCGGACGGTGATATAGACGGCAACGGCCTCATAGACGCCTACGACATCTCAGCAGTGGCAGTGCGTCTCGACGGCGGAATCAACACCGAGTACTGGATGCGCGAGTACCATAAGAGCGCCGGTGACACTCTCTGCGGCGGTATGCGTGTCGAGGTGCAGGACAAGCCTCTTAAAGCCGGCGATACCCTGACCCTGTCATTCTACGGAGATTCGCTCAAGACGGTCAATGCCCTGAGCGTAGCCCTCCCCTACGATGCCTCGGCATTGGAATTTGCCGGTGTGGAGGCCTCCGGCCTGGAGCAGATGGAGAACCTTACCCGCGACCGTCTGCACACTGACGGTACGAAGGCGGTCTATCCGACCTTTGTCAACTTGGGCGGGAAGTCTCTCGTGTCCGGAGACGGCCTGTTGTTCCGCGTAAGCTTCAAGGTGCTGCGCGGCGGTGCGGATATCCCTGAGGCAGTGGATGCCGTAGTGGTCAGTCCGGCTCTCGAATATGAGTATGTCGAAGTGAAAAAGTAGAAAACAAATACAAAATCGAACTATATGACAAAATTCCGAAGACTGTCACTCGTCGTGGCAGCAGCAATCCTGACCGCTCCCGTGTGGGGCAGTGACTCTGTAAGACAGACGGCCCTGTACCGTCAGATCAACCCTGTCCCGCATGTGGTGGAGATAGCTCCGGAGGGCCCGGTGCTGGATATATCGGGCGGTGTATATGTGGTGGACAAGCACGGACTGTTCGGCAGTGACGTGAACTTCCTGAACAAGGGAGATAAAAAAGATGTCCGCCTGACGGTGGACTTCCACCCCAAGAAGGCCATGAAGGCCGGAGTGAAGCCTCTCTCCGGAGCCTATCTGCTCACTGTCTCTGAGGACGGTGTCTCTATCTTAGGATACGATGAGCGAGGAGCCTTCTACGGCCTCCAGACTCTTCGCCAGATAGTGGGGCTGACAGGAGAGAGGAACCTGCCCTGCGGTCTTGAGATCAACGACTGGCCCGACCTGCCCGCCCGCGGGGTGGTGGAGGGCTTCTACGGTACCCCCTGGTCCCATCAGGCCCGTCTGTCCCTGATAGATGTCTACGGCCGCTTCAAGATGAACACCTATATTTATGGTCCCAAGGACGACCCCTATCACAGCTCTCCTAACTGGCGCAAGCCCTATCCCGAGGACGAGGCCCGCAACATTGCCGAGTTAGTCAGGGCCTGTGAGCGCAACCGCGTGGACTTCGTGTGGGCTGTGCATCCCGGTCAGGACATCAAGTGGAACGAGGAAGACTATGGCAATTTAGTCGCCAAGTTCGAGATGATGTACGACTTGGGAGTCCGGGCCTTCGCCATCTTCTTCGACGACATTTCCGGAGAGGGTACCAATCCCATGAAGCAGGTGGAGCTGCTCAACCGTCTGACAGCCGAGTTCGTTGCGGCCAAGGGCGACGTGGCCCCGCTGATCATCTGCCCCACCGACTACAACCGCTCCTGGGCCAATCCCACCGAGCGCGGCAGTCTGGCGGTCTACGGCCGGGAACTCGATCCTTCGGTGAGAGTGTTCTGGACGGGAGACGCCGTATGCAGCGACATGACTCCCTCGACCCTGAAATGGGTGGGAGAGAGGATTCAGCGCCCTGCCCTTTACTGGTGGAACTTCCCCGTGACTGACTACTGCCGTCACATCGTGATGCAGGGACCGGTCTACGGCTTAGACAATGGGTTGACATCCAATGATGTGTGCGGATTTGTAAGCAATCCCATGGAGCATGCTGAGGCCTCCAAGCTGGCCCTCTACGGCGTGGCCGACTATACCTGGAATATCAAGGAATACGACCCCAAGGCCAACTGGGAGAGAGGACTTGCCTGGCTGGCAGGCGATGATGCGTACAGCGCCTACCGTACATTTGCCATTCACTCCTGCGACACCGAGTCGGGCTACCGCCGTGAGGAATCCTGGGAGACAGAGACCTTCCGTGTGGAAGGAGACTGGACAGAGGCTCAGTACGACGCTCTTTTAGAGGAGTTCGGAAAGATAGAGCGGGTCTATGAGGAGATGTCCCTCAAATGTGACAATGACGCCCTTATGCGCGAGCTCCATCCCTGGTTAGAGGAGTTCGGGAAGTTGGGCACCAGGGGACGCAAGGCCCTTGAGCTGATCAATGTATACCGCGGGGGAGACAATGCTGCCTTCTGGAGCGCCTATGTGGACAATCTCATGAGTGAGGAGGAACGCGATGCGTACGAGGCCCACAAGTCAGGTACTCTCAAGCTCCAGCCCTTCTACGAGAATGCCATGGACGACATGCTCGACGGCTTCTACCGCCGTATAGCCGGCCGCGGCCCCTTCTCCTTTACTTCCATAGGCTCTTATCCCAATTCCGGAACTGTCAGCGGCAAGCTGATGTTCGACGATGACTCCACCACTTTCTATACCTCGGCCTACGGTCAGAGGACGGGGGACTGGATAGGAGTGGACCTCGGCATAGTCCGCGGTCTTCGGGAGATCAATATCCTGCAGGGCCGCAATTCGGTGGATGACGTGGACTATTTCGACATGGCCACACTCGAGGCCTCCAAGGACGGCAATCTCTGGTATCCTGTAATAGACACCATTGACCACCAGTACATCATCAACTGGGAGGGACGCGGCATCGATGCCCGCTACGTCCGTCTGCGCAAGCTCGAGTCGGACAAGACCAACTGGTGTGCTGTCCGTACCTTCAGTGTCAATCCTCAGAGGACGGAGTCCCTCGGTTTCGGGGTGGAAGCTCCGGATATGACCAAGGCCGTTTATGCGTTTGACCGCAATCCCCGTTCCTTCTATGCCCTTGACGGCGTCCTGTCCTTTGAGATTCCTTCCGGGGAAGACCGCCGCGACAGCCGCACGCTTCTGATGGACCCTCACGGCACCCTCCTCATCCGGCAGTATGCCGCTGACGGAGCTGTCCTCTCCGAGACTGTTACCGATAATCCCTACTGTGCTCTTGAGCTTGACGGACGCACCGTGAGAGTCAGCATAGAGGGACATGCAGACATATTTGAAATCATGTAACTCCCGTCGACTTATGAAGAAAATATACCTCGCCATGCTGGCTATAGCCGCAGCCCCGGTCCTGCTGGCCCGGACTTACAGCAATCTTGTTCCTCAGCCTCTGAAAGTATCCCCTGCAGAAGGTGTCTTTGTGATGGAGAAGGGGCTCTCAATCAGTGCTTCGGACGCTATAGAATCCGAGCAGGCCTATCTCCTGAGGCATTTGGAGAATGTATTTGCATTTGATATTGACCTGAGGGACGTTCCGGTGTACAACGGAATATCCCTGAACATAGTGGACGGCATGGCCGCCGAGGCTTACCGCTTGTCCGTCAGCAGCTCACAGATCGTCATCGAGGCATCTGACGCCGCCGGTATCTTTTATGGCGTACAGACACTCCTGCAGATGATGCCTCCGGCAGTTTACGGACAGACGGATATGGAACTGACCCGCTATGAACTGGACGCCGTGGTCGTGGAAGATGCTCCCCGGTACGGCTATCGCGGTACGATGCTGGATGTGTCCAGAACATTCTACGATGTGGACCATGTGCTCCGTCTCATAGACTGGATGGCCTACCATAAGCTCAACCGTTTCCACTGGCATCTGGCCGATGACAACGGCTGGAGGATTGAGATCCGCAAGTATCCGCAGCTGACAGAGAAGGGCGCATGGAGGGGCGATGATGAGGTGAGTCCGGCCGCCTACGGTCAGGGGCATGACCGCTACGGCGGATATTATACTCAGAAGGAGATACGCGAGGTCGTGAAATACGCTGCCGAGCGCCATATCGAGATCATCCCGGAGATAGACCTGCCCGGACACAGCCGCTCCTTGGTGGGCGTCTTTCCGGAGATGGCCTGCCCTGTGGACGTGCCCTATATCAGCGCCAACGGAGAGACTGACAACGTCCTCTGTGTGGCCAGAATGGAGAACTACAAGATTCTTACCAACATATTCAAGGAGATAGCAGCGCTTTTCCCCTCGGAGTACATCCACATCGGAGGCGATGAGGTGGATCACACCTCCTGGAACAACTGTCCTCACTGTCAGGCTCTGATTAAGGAGTATGGTCTGGACGGCCCTCAGGAGCTTCACAGCTGGTTCGTATACGAGGTCGAGGACATCATCCACAAGCTCGGCAAGAAGATGGCCGGATGGGACGAGATAGTCATCTCCGATGCCCGTTATGACAGTTCTTCCATGGTATATGCCTGGAGGAGCGTGAAGAGCGGACGTATGTCTGTGGACAAAGGATACAGGACTGTCGTCCAGATAGGCGAGTACTGCTACCTCGACATGAAGCAGTCTCCTGCCGAGAGAGGCCACAGCTGGGCCGGTATCGTACCCCTGTCGAAGACCTACTCGCTGGAACCGGATGAAATCTTAGTGGGAGCTCCGGCTGACAGCGCCCTGATCGTGGGAGTGCAGGCCGGTCTTTGGGCTGAGCTGCTGGCATGGCCGCCGAGGCTGATGGAATACCAGCTCTTCCCCCGTCTGTGCGCTCTCGCCGAGGTGGGCTGGAGCAGCAAGGACGCCCGGAACTTCGGGAACTTCGAGCAGCGGCTCTACGCGGAGCATTTCTCCCGTCTGTACAATATGGGCATCGCCTTCCGGGTGGCACCGCCCGAGGTGACATTCGACGGTCAGGAGCTTCAGGTGCGGCCTCCCCATCCTTCGGCGGTAGTCCGCTATACGATGGACGGCAGTGCCCCCGTCGCTTCCTCACCGGTATGCCGCGGAGCTATTGTCACCGACAGTCCCGAGGCGTTCCGCTTTGCGACATTTTTCGGGGACGGGCTCAGCAGCATAGCCGTGGGCGCCTCCAATATCGACCTTTATCACTATATTGAGCCGGAGATGACGGTTGAGAGCAATTTCCCCCTGTCCGAGAACAATCTCAAGGCCCTGGCCCGCCGCGGAGGAGTCGGATACTCGCAGCGGGTGCTGCAGGAGGGAGATGTGCTGACCTACACCATGACGGCTCCCGTGGAATGCAGCCGTATCACTGTCACCAGCGGTGCTCCTTCTTCCGGGATGTTCTATGTGACCGATGCGTACGTGGAGTACACTACTGCAGACGGACAGACTGTCAATGCCGGTGAGCTGTATCACGGTACCCTTAGTTTCGAGCCGTGCGGACCGGTGACTCAGGTCCGGGTGGTTATGACGGATTCCAATGACGGATATACAGCTGTGCTTCACGGTCTGAGCATAGAGAAATAGCAGAGTGGAGTATGAAAGGATATAAACTGAGACTAATATTACTGAGTTTCTTAGAGTTTGCGGTCTGGGGAGCTTATCTGACCAGCCAGGGAAGGTACCTGGCCGGTGTAGGATTCGGGGAGAGGATAGGGATGTTCTATGCCATTCAGGGCATCGTCTCTATCTTCATGCCTGCAGTTATGGGTATTATCGCGGATAAATGGATTCCGGCGCAGAAGCTCTTGGGCATCTGTCACGTAGTGGCCGGTGCGGCTATGATCGGGGCCGGAGTCTACGGTATATCGGCCGGAGAGGCGGTGCAGTACGGCACCCTCTTCGGGCTGTACGCCGTGAGCATAGCCTTCTTCATGCCTACCATCGCTATCTCCAACTCGGTGGCCTACACCATCCTCGAGAAGGCCGGGAAGGATCCGGTCAAGGATTTCCCGCCGATCAGGGTATGGGGTACAGTGGGCTTTATCTGCTCGATGTGGTTCGTGGATCTGGTGCATTTCCGCGGCGCTGCCATGCAGGAGACCTCGATGCAGTATGTGGTTTCGGGTGCACTCAGTATCCTGCTGGCTCTCTATACCCTGACCCTGCCCGAGTGTCCTGTGAACCGTTCGTCTGAGAAGAAGTCCATAGTGGATGCTATGGGGCTGAGGGCCTTCACTCTGTTCAAGCAGAGGAAGATGGCTATATTCTTCATCTTCTCGATGCTCCTCGGAGTGGCCCTGCAGATAACCAATGGCTTTGCCAATCCTTTCTTAGCCGACTTCGGCAATCTCGCTGAGTACAGCGGAACCTTCGGAGTGGAGCACTCCAACATGCTTATATCTCTGTCACAGGTGTCCGAGACTCTGTGTATTCTGCTGATTCCGTTCTTCCTGAAGCGGTACGGTATCAAGAATGTGATGCTCATCGCGATGCTTGCCTGGGTGCTCCGTTTCGGCTTCTTTGCAGCCGGTAATCCGGGAAGCGGAGTATGGCTCATCATCCTGTCGATGATAGTATATGGTGTGGCTTTCGATTTCTTCAATATCTCCGGCTCGCTCTTCGTCAATGAGACCACTGACAGATCTATCCGTTCCAGCGCTCAGGGACTGTTCATGCTGATGACCAACGGAATAGGAGCTGCAGCCGGTACTATCGGCGCTCAGGCCGTGGTCAATGCCTTAGTCAACTCGCACCGTATTCCAGGCGCCGACGGAGTCATCGACTGGGGCGCGGTTATGACCGGATGGAGCCACGCATGGTGGCTGTTCGCCGCTTACGCCCTCTTAGTCGCTATTCTCTTTGCAATCCTTTTCCGCTACAAGTATCAGCGTCCGCAGAACTGATTGCCTGTAGAAGAATGTAGCGAGCCGTCGCTGTAAGTCTATTCAGAATGCTTACAGCGACGGCTCGTTGTATGGTATATTCCGTCCGTGCGTTACTTTTCGCGGCGGGAGGCGTAGGTGTCGTCGATGGTGTCGAGCTCGGTGTTGTACTGTTTCTTTCCTGAAACAGAGTCGTTGTATGTGCAGGGTCCTGAGATACAGCCGTCAGGACATACCATCATCTCGAGGAACTGAGCCGGAGCCTTTTTGGTCTTGGCATAACTCTTGAGAAGGGCGATGTTTTTCTTGTCCATACCTGCTACGCGGAGAGAGTTGACGTCTTCTCCGAGGAATGCCTTGACTGCACCTGCGACTCCACCGCTCTGACCGAAAGCGTGGGCCTCTTTGACGGAGAGAACCTCTACCTCGTAAGGCTCGACCTTGTCAAAGTCGATCTCATATCCGGAGAGGACACTGCCGAGCTCCTCGAATGTCATGACATAGTCCACATTGGGGTTGCTCTTTGCCTCTTTCCGCTTGGCTATGCAGGGGCCGATGAATACTTGTTTGGCAGCAGGATATTTTTCTTTGATTATCTGGGCGCTGTAGTACATGGGCGAGCCGGTGGATGACACATAGGTGGCCATCTCGGGGATGTGCTTGCGTACCAGCTCGATGTAGGAGGGGCAGCAGCTGGTGGTCATGAAAGGCTGACCTTCTGCGAGCTTCTCCTTGAGCTCGTGAGCCTCGTTGGAAACGGTCATCATGGCGCCTTCCGCTACCTCGACTACTGCCGAGAAGCCGATGGCCTTGATGGCACCGTAGAGTTTCTCCTTAGTAGTCTTGAACTGACCGAGAATAGAGGGAGCGACCATGGCCACGACAGGGCGGCCGTCCCATATATTGTTGAGTACATCGAATACCTGAGATATCTCGAAAATGGCACCGAAGGGACAAGCGTTCAGACATTTACCGCAGTAGATGCACTTGCTCTCGTCGATGTGCTCCACTCCGTACTGGTCTTTGGAGATAGCCTTTACAGGGCATGCCTCCTCGCATGGTACGGGGATGTACACTATGGCGTGGTAGGGGCAGCTCTGGTAGCACTTGCCGCAGTTGATGCACAGGTCGTGGTCTATTACGGCCTGACCGTGAAGCTTGATGTCATGGGATATGGCGCCTTTGGGGCAGTTCATGGAGCAGCTGCGGGCTACACAGCCGCGGCACAGATTGGTAATCTCGTAGTTGGTCTTTACGCAGGATGAGCAGGCTTCGTCGATAACGCACATGATGTTGTCTTTCTGCTCTCTCTCTCCACTGATAGCGCGGCGGGCGTATTCCGAGAGGGGAGTCAGCTCGTCTTTCTCGTCGCTCATGTCGTAACCGAGCAGAGGAAACATCTTGTATTTCCATACGGCCCTCTCCTTATGCACGCAGCATCTGCCCAGAACCTCTGCTTTGCGGGGACTGAGCTGGATAGGCAGTCTGTCGATATCGGCAACGAGCCGGTCTTCTTTCCACTTGTTAACCATCATCGCCAGCAGTTTGTGGCGGACAATCATCACATTGTTAGTAAAAGCCATACAGTAACTTACGATTTGTTAGAAAAATGCTGCAAATGTAGTATTTTATCCTTAATCTCCAACTTTTCCTGAAGGATATCTGAACCCGCATACCGCAAGCTGGATTATAGATACTTTAGAGCGGGGAACCGGTGCTGCGGAAGGAGTTGTCTTCAAGTCTTTCCGCATGCGGCGGAAGTCCCTGTGGGCTCTGAAAACTGACTTGAAAAATGAAATCTTGCCGGTCAGCAGGTAGACGCAGGCTATGGCGCCGTCCACGCACATGCGCGTGAATATGATTCTGGCGCGGGAACCGGAAGGCAGGTTTTTGTGCATCATCAGGAGGTTGTTGCGGAAGTTCAGGTACAGCTTCCTCGGGGAGTTGTTGGGAAGAGTACCGCCTCCGACATGGTATACGGCAGAAGCCGGGTCTACCCATATCTCCCATCCGGAAAGCATCGCTCTCCAGCAGAGGTCTATCTCTTCCATGTGGGCGAAGAAGCTCTCATCTAAGCCTCCGAGCTCTTTCCATACTCCGGAGCGCACCATGCAGGCGGCGCCTGAGGCCCAGAAAACCTGGCACGGGGTGTCGTACTGACCTTTGTCTTCTTCAACTGTGGCAAGTATCCTGCCCCGGCAGTATGGAAAATACCACCTGTCCACGAACCCTCCGCTGGCTCCGGCATGTTCGAACCATCCCCGCATGTCGTAGCTCAGGATTTTAGGAGCGCATACGGCGCATCGGGGCATGGCGTTCATGAATGCCTCCAGCTCGGACAGCCATCCTGGAGTGACTTCGATGTCCGAGTTGAGCAGCAGATAGTAGTCGAAGGCTTCTTCCGCTTCGTTGGATATCCGGTCCAAAGCCCTGTTGTACCCTCCCGTGAAACCGTAGTTCCGGTCCAGCAGGATGAGCCTGACTTCTTCAGGCCATCTCCTCCGCAGCAGCTCTACAGAGCCGTCCTCTGAGCCGTTGTCCGCCACATAAAGGACATCTCCGGGAGGCATGTGCTTTAAAACGGAGGGGATAAATTTTTCTAAATATGCCTTTCCGTTCCAGTTGAGTATTACGACAGCAGTCCGTGACATGGTAATGTTTTTTTACAATATATCTTTCAGCAGAGGAAGATGCACCGCGTTGGAACCCTTGAGGAGGATGCAGCAGCCTTCCATCGGGGCATTAAGGATGATTGCGCGGGCTTCCTCTACGTCCCGGCAGAATGTGAAGCGCCTGTCTGCCGCCACTTCCGGGAAGGAGGCGGCAGCGTGCAGGAATTCTCCTCCTACGAAGACGGCTCTCTCGCAGTCCGGCATCGAGGCGACGGTCTCCATCACCCGGAGATGCTCGGCTTCCGAGTCTGCTCCGAGCTCAAGCATCTGGCCGAGAATCAGTGTCTTGTGTGGGAACTGAGAAGCGGCGAAATTACCTATGGAGGCCTTCATGCTCGAGGGGTTGGCGTTGTAGGTGTCCAATATCAGAAGGTTCCGGCCGGTACGTTCCAGCTGGGAACGCATGTTCGACGGTGTATAGGCTTCTATGGCGGCTGCGGCCGCTTCGGACGGAACACCGAAATACCGGCCTACGCATAGTGCGGCCATGACATTGGGCGCGTTGTAGGAGCCAATGAGGCGGGTGCGGACGGTAATCCCTTCGGGCAGGGACATCCTCAGGTACGGTTCATCTGTGGAGACGGGAAGAATCTCAGCTCCTGAGGACTCCGTTCCATAGCATACAGTCTTCAGGTCAGGCCGCTGCGAGACCATCGACCGGAGTTCGGGGTCATCGGCATTGAGGAAGACGGTGTCTCCGGTTCGCTGCAGATAGTCGTAGAGCTCGCCTTTGGTCCGCTTGACCCCCTCGTATGAGCCGAAGCCCTCGAGGTGGGCCTTGCCTACATTGGTGATGAGTCCGTAATCGGGCAGGGCAATGGCTGCCAGTGCGGCGATTTCTCCCGGATGGTTGGCCCCCATCTCTATGACGGCTATCCCGGTGCTGTCGGTGATGCGCAGCAGGGTAAGGGGAACGCCGATATGGTTGTTGAGGTTCCCAATGGTGGCTGTTACCCGGTATTTTGCAGAAAGCACGGCGCAGATCAGTTCCTTGGTTGTAGTCTTGCCATTGGTACCGGTCAGGCCGATGACCGGTATGCGGAACCGAGAGCGGTGCCTGCGGGCCAGCTTCTGTAAAGCTTCTATGGTGTCGTCTACTACGATGTACTGCCCTTCATCGGGAATGCCGCTGTCCCTTGAGACTACTGCCCATGATGCGCCTGAGGCGAGAGCCTGTGAAGCAAAGCGGTTGCCGTCGAAGTTCTCTCCCTTCAGGGCGAAGAACATGGCTCCAGGCTCTATGCTGCGGCTGTCGGTCGATACTCCGGAGGAGGAGAGAAATGCGTCGTACAGACGGTTGTCGATTGTCTTGTCCATTGTCCTTGATATTATATTATCCGCGTCCTGTGGAACCGAAGCCGCCTTCTCCCCGGGAGCTTTCTTCCAGCACCTCGACCTCATCCCACTCGACTTTCTCGTGGCGGGCCACCACCATCTGGGCGATGCGCTCTCCGGGATTGAGGGTGAAGGGCTCTGCGGAGAGATTGACTAAGATGACCTTGATCTCGCCTCTGTAATCGGCATCGATGGTGCCCGGAGTGTTGACCAATGAGATGCCGTGTTTTATGGCTAAGCCGCTGCGGGGACGTATCTGTGCTTCGAATCCGGCGGGCAGCTCGATGTACAGCCCGGTGGGGATGAGCTCTCTCTGCAGGGACTGGAGGGTGAGCGGACCGGGTATGTCGGCCCTGAGATCCATGCCTGCGGACTGCCCGGTGGCGTAAGCGGGCAGGGGATAGGGGGATTTATTGACTATCTTTACTTTCATCTGCGGTAATGGTTTTATGTCGTCTGAAATATTTTTCTATGAGGAGCAGACCGGCTATGTATACGCCTGCTAAGACAGTACGGATGGCCAATACCCAGCCGTAAGGGACGGTGTCAGGCAGCGCAGTGCCTGCGGTGTAGAGCAGCAGGCCGAGGATGATGACACAGGAGATTTTGCTCCAGCGGTAAGGGATGTGGTAGTACTTGCGGCCTGTCAGGACGGAGATCACCAGCATGGTCAGGTAGCTGAAGAAGTGGCCCCAGGCTGCGGCGTGATAGGAGTATACCGGAAGGAATACGATGTTGATGACGGCGGTCACTGCCAGACCGGCTGCCGTGATGTAGATGGCGAAGGATGGACGGTCGGACAGCTTGTACCACATCGATACGTTGAACAGCATTCCCATCATCATGTAGGCCAGCAGCATTACAGGCACGATGTCCATGCCCTCGCGGAAGTCGCTTCCCACTATGAGCTGTATGATGTCTATGTAAAAGGTGACTCCGAGGAAAATCAGCATGCAGAACATCACAAAATACTCCATCACCGAGGCGTAGACCCGCTTGAAGTCTTTCTTCCCGGTGTTGGAGAAGAAGAACGGCTCTGCTGCGAAACGGAACATCTGCACGAAGAGACTCATGATCACTGCTACTTTGACGGCTGCCTGGTAGACGCCTAAGTCTGCACGCCAGAGGCTGTCGTCCACATTGAAGAAGCGGAAGAGGATCCTGTCGAGGAAGTCGTTGATGACTCCTGGCAGTCCGGCGACCATCAGCGGCAGGGAGTAGCGCAGCATGTCTTTCAGGGTCCTGCGGTCTGTACCCATGCCTAACATGAACAGCTCAGGAATGAAAAGAATGAAGCAGATAACGCAGCTTACGAGGATGGAGAATATCGGGTAGGAGAAATCCGGTGCGGCGGGTATCAGCCCCGAGAGCAGGTTGTCCGGATGTGCGGCGGCGAACTTGGGATACCAGAGGAAAAGCAGGAGGTTCGAGCCGGTTTCAGTGAAGATTTTCACTACCTTGAATATAGCGAATCTCCAGGCACGGTTCTCCTGCCTGAGCTTGGCGAAGAGTATGGCCGTGAAGCAGTCGGAGAAAAGGATGATGCCTATGTAGATATAGAGATTCCAGTAGTCTCCGTACCCCATCCGTCCGGCCAAGTCCCTGCCGAATACAATCATCAGCAGCAGGAATACCGCCGAGACTGTCGAGACAGCGGCCAATGCCCCTGAGAAGACACGACGCGGCTCATAGCCATCCTTGCTGGCGAAACGGAAGCATCCTGTCTCTAATCCCATGGTCAGCAGGACTTGGAAGACGGCGATGTAGGACATGAACTCCGTGAGCACCCCGTAGTCAGAAGTGGAAAGGGTGTAGGTGTACAGGGGCAGGAGCATGTAGTTCAGGAAACGGGCTACTATAGTGCTTGTCCCGTAGATGGCTGTCTGTCCGGCGAGCTTGCCGAGTGTCTGTCTCATTCCCATAGTCTGCGGCAATATTAGTTTTTAAGTCCGTGCTCTCTGAAAATCAGGAAGCCGATGTTGAATGAAGGGTACCATTTCGTCCTCTCGGCACCTTCATAGTAGGCGCAGGACAGGGAGAGCGGTCCTATAGGCGACTGCCATACCAATGCGGCGTGGCCTATGAAACTTCCGCGGGGAAAAATGTCGGAGTACTGATATCCTCCCCCGGCCGTCTCCTCGAGGGCCCGGTATGGCTGGAAATAACCTCCTGAAAGATGGAGGAACAGGGTCTTTGTAAACTTGATTACAGGCGTGAGCATCGCTCCTGCGTAGATAGGGGCTCTGTATGCTCCGAGCATCAGCGTCTTGCTGTGAACTGTCGGTTGGAATGCGGGCATGGCTGTCATGGTGGAGGTGTAGTCGCACAGATTCAATGCTGTGGATACTGTCAGGTCGATATTGTATCCTAAGGAGAACCACCGTCCAAGGTCGTAGTAGTCCTCGAAATTGAGGCGTGCCAGCAGTGTGTGCTTGAATGGCTGTGAGACTGTCGTACCGTCCGCAAACATAGTTCCTTCGGTATGTCCTTCATGGCTGAAGATGTACCGGAACTCCAAAAGCCGGTGTCTTCCTGATGAAGGATACATGTTGTAGTCCAATGTGGTCTGGGCCATCTTCAGCCTTGCAGTCGCATAGGAAAGGCGGGTGCGGTCCTCCCTGTCGTACTGGGTGTAATTGTCTGCCGGGAAGTACACGTACTGGTTGCTGCCGACAGTAAATCCGAATTCGGCCAGAACACTGCTGTTGTATGATATGGGAGTGCCCATGTTGACTGTAAGGTAAGTCTCGTTCTCGCGGATGTTGCTGGCCAATGACCTGGAGAAGAGCAGGCCCTGGCTGCTGCCGAAGTAGTCGAAGTTGTGGACATTGAGCATTATCTCATACAGGAAGAGGGGGCGTATGCCTATATGCTGCCTGAAGTACAGGCCAGCTCCTGTGAAAAACTGTCCGATGTCAAGATTGACAGCCGCATTCCAGGGATGGCGGGAAAAATGGATGTGCGAAATGCCGGCATATCCCTGCATGAGGGATGATGAAGAGATGTTTCCCCCGACGGAGATGGAAAGTACGTTTTTGGGCGTGGTCTGTAGATTGAGGGTGAAGAGCGAGTCGGCATTGAGCTTTGCGGTAGGGTAGAATGACTGGATGGCATTTGTAGACAGGACGCGGTAATATCCCCGCTTGGCCTGGTCAAATGAGAATGTGTCTTTCTTGTCGGTGATGGTGGCGGTGATGTACCTTTTCTGTTCTGTGGTAAGGTCTCCTTTTATGGCTACCGAGTCAAATCTCAGGTCGAGGCATCTCTGGCGGAAAGCTATGCGCATGGAGTCTACCTCCTCTTTGGGACGGCGTCTCTGTACTCTCTCCTTTATCCGGTCCATGTATTTCATGGCCGTGTCGTATCCTTTCTGGACGAGCTCGTCTATCTTGTCAAACTCCAGCAGGGAATAATCGTAGATTCCCGATATCAGTATGCCCTCGTTTTCCGGAATGTCGTAGTCGGTATCCACGGTCATGATGGTCTCGAGCTGTTTGTACAGGTCATCCTGATCTGCGCTGATGGGCTCGCCTTTCACGCATTTGACTCCTATAATGATGTCCGGACTGTACTTGTCGCGCATCAGCTCCCAGGGGAAGTTGTTGTAGAAACCTCCGTCGAACAGCAGCACCGAGTCTATAGTCACGGGCTTGAAATAGGCGGGGAATGTCATGGAGGCCCTGATGGCCGTGCCTAAGTCACCGCTGTCGGAGACGTACTGCTGCTTGCGCAGGACATCAGCGGATACGCAGAAGAAAGGCAGCATCAGGTTGTCGAAGTCGTAGCCTGCCGCTGCAGAGGCATTGGCAAACATCTGTACGAATGCGATATCCATCGGGAATGGGGATACGAGGCTGGTCGGCAGCGAGAACTTCATCTTGCGCTTGCCCTCGGCTAAGGCTTTCTCGTCCCGTTTCAGATGGAGATTCACCATAGCCGGGGTAGGGTATCCGGAATACAGGTAAGTGAAGAACTCCCTTTCTCCGTCACCTGTGTACCATGCCCGGAACTCGTCTGTCTTCATCAGGGCTATCATGTCGTCCGGGGACAGGCCGATGGCATACAGCCCGCCGACGATGGAGCCTATGGATGTGCCGGAGATGTAGTCTATGGGGATTCCGTTTTCCTCCAAAGCTTTTATGACTCCTATGTGCGACAGGCCTTTGGCTCCTCCTCCGCTCATGACTACGCCGACAGACTGGGCTCCGAGAGGAACGGCTGTCACAGCGAGATACAATAAAACGAGAAAGATTGATATTTTTTTTGGCAGCATTATTATCTTTGTAAAATCACTCAAAGATAAGGAAACATCGCTATGAAATCAAAAATTTTTATCCTGACACTCCTCGTGTCCCTCGCAGCACTCTCCTCCTGTGCCAACAGGAGCAAAGGCTCCTCTGGGGAGAGCTCTGACAAAGCGACCGCACAGACAACAACAGTAAAACAGTCAACACACATGGACAGTACCCTTGCATTCAACCCGGCAGACCTGCCGGAGGAGCCTATCTTCGAGATTCACACCACAGAAGGCACCATCACAGTCCTGCTTTACGCGGACACCCCCAAGCACCGTGACAACTTCGTGAAGCTTGCATCGCAGCGCTTCTACGACAGCGTTCTTTTTCACCGTGTCATCTACAATTTCATGATCCAGACAGGAGACCCCAACACGAAAGATTCCTCCAAGGAGGCTCTGTTCGGAGAGGGAGGCCCCGGATATACCATCCCGGCCGAGTTTGTCCCGGCCCATACGCATAAAAAAGGCGCTTTGGCTGCTGCACGTATGGGCGATACAGTCAATCCTCGTAAAGAATCCTCCGGCTCTCAGTTCTATATCGTACACAATCCCGAGACATGCAGTCATCTTGATGGGGAGTACACAGTTTTCGGAGAGACGCTTGACGGATTTGAGGTCATTGACAGGATAGCGGCCCTCCGTACCAATTCTATGGACCGTCCCCTGAAGGACGCCCGCATCATATCCATAACTCCTGTGATATAAAGCCATGGATGTAAGGGAAGCTCTGCACCGCAGCCGCAGTTACCGCCGCTTCTTTCAGGAGGTGGCGGTGCCGGAGGCGGACCTGACGGTCATCGCCGATGCCGCCCGTCTCTCTCCTTCAGGACGGAATATTCAGGCCCTTAAGTTCTTCATATCGTGTACCCCTGAGCTTAACGCCCGTATTTTTCCGACTTTGGCGTGGGCGGGGTATCTTCCGGAATGGCCAGGACCGGAGGAAGGGGAAAGGCCTTCGGCCTATATTGTCCAGCTTTTGGATACATCGATAGCGCAGGGAACCCTGTGTGATGAGGGGATTACAGCCCAGAGCATGCTTCTGCAGGCAGTCGAGCTCGGATACGGCGGCTGTATCATAGCAGCTGTCAGAAGGGATGAGCTGCACGGCATACTCGGGTTGCCGGAGCATCTGAAGATACTCAATGTCATCGCTCTCGGACGTCCTAAAGAAACAGTAGTGATAGAGGAGATGAAAGACGGTCAGTACAAGTACTGGAGGACACCGGACGGGGTACATCATGTTCCCAAGCGTCCTCTGTCTGAGATTATATTAAAATGAATGCGCCTCAAATCTCACGACTTAAGGCGCATTGCTTAACTTAACCTAAAACTTAACCTATGAAAAAACTATCGCTTAATTCTCTTGCAAACACCGTGCCAAACTTAATTGTAGCCGCCTGGAAAATCCAAAGATTCTATGCTGAAGTTGAAAGGAAGGGAACTGTAGGACCAAGTGCTTCCTCCTTCAGTGGTGTAAAGTATTGATCCAGTGGCTCCTGAAGAGGACTGAACGGACAGCGCTCCTTTGAGTCCGTCTCTGAGCATGGCTACAGCGGTGATGGTACCGTCAGGAAACTGTGACTCTGCCGGCAGTAGGTCCCTGTTGGTGAAAAATGCGTCGGATGTCATGAACAGGTGTCCGCCATAGCCTCCTGTCCATACGCAGGTCCCGTTGTATATGTCGATGCAGTATAGACTTACGCCAGCTCCTGCAGCCAGCTCCCATGTGGCACCTCCGTCAGCGGAGCAGATGATTCCGGTCGAGTTGTCTCCGGCAAGATAGATTACGGGGTCGGGGGAGACATTGACGGCGGTAGGCGTGAAGCGCGAATATGTTCCGGATACTGTTAAGGACGTCCAAGTTCTGCCTCCGTCTTCAGTGTATTCTATCGCTGCGCTGCCGTCGTATCCTGCCCCGCAGCACCATACACGGTAGCCGTCCATGGTGGCTATGCCTGTAAACTTCTGAATGGAGGAGGAGCTGTGGCACAGTGTCCAGTTGCGGCCTGCGTCGGTAGTCTTGAGTATCAGGCAAGTGTCAGCTGTGACGGCCCAGGCTGTGTCTCCGTCGCAAGACATAATGGAGGCGATGGTGACAGGGGGAATGTCTCTGAGGGATGAGCCTTGATTGGCCCAGGTTTCACCACCGTCCTGTGTGTGCAGGATGACTGTGGAGCCCCTCAGCATGTCGGGTTCGCCTGCTATCCAGCAGGTCATGTTGTCGACGGCGCATACATCGGTCAGGCGGGTAGCAGGCACAGTCATCGTATTGCCCTGCCTTACCCATGTGGCGCCTGCGTCGGATGTGTGCAGGATCGTGCCGTACCCGCTGTCCTCGGCTCCCGCGGCCCATCCTGACATGATAAGCTCCATCTGCACATCGCAGTGTTCGGTCCCCCCGTCGGGGATATGTACCTGTTGCAGTATGCTGTAGTGACCCTCTTTTCTGAATGAGATGCCCTGCAGTCCGTCCGGGAGGCCTTCGAAGACGTAGGCTCCTGTCTCTGTAGTGTAGATTGCAGAGTCTCCGTAGATTACCGATACTCCTTCTATCCCTTCGCCGGATGAGTAGGTTACGCGGCCCTCGAGATTGCCGGTGCCGGCCTCCGGTCTGTGGCAGCCCGCTGCTGCTGCGGCTAGGAGCATGGCGGACAAGATTATGGGCAGTTGTTTTATTTTCATCGTGCGAAAGTAATAAATTCTGAGTATAAAATGAAAAAAGGCGGCCTTGCGGTCGCCTCTTCTATGTGGTGCGGTGAGGAGCTTACTCTGCTGCGGTCTCCTCAGCGGTCTCTGTACCGTCACCTACTACCTCTACCTTGAAGTCAGCCTTGATGTCCTTGTAAAACTTGGCGCTGGCGTCGTAGATACCGGCTTCCTTGATGGTGTCCATACCGGCGATGGTGATGTTGCGGCGGTCAACCTCCACTCCGAGGGCTGCGATGGCCTCGGCGATCTGGATGTTGTTTACAGAACCGAAAATCTTGCCCTTGGAGCTCATCTTGGCTGCAACCTTTACGGTCAGACCGTTGATCTTGGCTGCAAGAGCGCTGGCCTCCTCGCGGATCTTGGCCTCTTTGTGAGCTCTCTGGCGGATGTTCTCGGCGAGTACCTTCTTTGCGGACTCGGTGGCGAGAATAGCCATGCCCTGGGGAATGAGGTAGTTGACAGCGTAGCCGTTCTTTACCTTTACGATATCGTCTTTATGCCCGAGATTGGCGACGTCCTGTTTCAGAATGATTTCCATACACTGTCCTCCTTATTTCAATAAGTCTGTTACGTAAGGGAGCAGGGCGAGATGCCTTGCACGTTTAACTGCCTGGGCTACTTTGCGCTGGAACTTCAGGGAAGTACCGGTCAGACGGCGGGGAAGAATCTTTCCCTGCTCGTTGAGGAACCTCTTGAGGAACTCAGCGTCCTTGTAATCCACGTATTTGATGTGCGCTTTCTTGAAGCGGCAGTATTTTTTCTTCTTTACCTCTACTGTAGGAGGGTTGAGAAATCTGATTTCGTTGTTTACGGCCATGGCTTATTCCTCCTTTGCTGCTGCGGTTGTTGATTCTTTCTTGTTGGCGCGTCTGCGCTCAGAGTAGGCGATAGAGTCCTTGTCCATCGCGAAGGTCAGGAAGCGGATGATGCGCTCGTCACGACGGTACTGTGTCTCGAGCTTCTCGATGAACTGTGAGTCGGCCTTGAACTCGAACAGGTGGTAGAACCCTGTGGTCTTCTTCTGGATGGGGTAGGCCAGTTTCCTCAGGCCCCAGTCCTCATCGTTCACGATCTCACCACCCTCTGAGAGGATGTAGCCGCGATACTTTTCTACCGCTTCCTTTATCTGTTCCTCAGATAAAACGGGAGTTGCAATGAAAACGGTTTCGTACTGTTTTAACATCTTGATTGTTATTTGATTAGTAATTAAAAAGCCCTTTCCGCATCTTGGGAAAGGGCTGCAAATATAGCAATTATCCGTAAATTACCAAAATTACTTCACGGGAATGTTCTTCAGGACTTCCTTGATGAAGTTCCAGAACTTCTCCACGGTGGGAATCAGCAGTCTCTCGTCGGGGGAGTGGGGAGACATAAGGGTCGGTCCGCAGGAAATCATGTCCCAGTGAGGATAGTTGGTCGAGAGGATACCGCACTCGAGGCCGGCGTGGATGGCCTTTACGTCGGGCTCCTTGCCGTAGAGGGCCTTGTAGGTCTCCTTCATAGTCCTGAGGATGTCGGACTCCATATTGGGCTGCCAGCCGGAGTATCCGCCGGAGAATTTCACTTTAGCGCCGCCGAGTTCGAGGGCGCTCTGGATGGCGTCTCTCAGGGCGTACTTGGCAGAGTCAGTCGAGCCTCTCATGAGGGTCTTGACATTGATCTTCTTTCCGTCGGACTTGACGATGGCCAAGTTGTTGGAGGTCTCTACGAGGCCGGGCATCACGAGGCTCATGCGGTCTACGTTGCAGGGGCAGGCGAGGATAGCCTTGATTACGTTCAGGGCTACTTTTGCGGGGATAATCTTCTTGGCGCCTTTGGTCTCTTCTACGAGTACTTCCACACCGGGATCGATGGGGGCATATTCGTGCTTGATGTCAGCTGCTGCGGCCTCAATGCACTTGAGGGCCTTTCCGGCTTTTTGCTTGGGAAGGGCGATGACGGCCTGAGCTTCGCGGGGTATGGCGTTGCGCATGTTGCCGCCCTCGATGGATATGAGCTCTGCCTTGAGATCTCTAAGCAGGGGGAGGAGAATACGGGCCATCAGCTTGTTGGAGTTGGCGCGTCCCTCATTGATCTCCATGCCGGAGTGACCTCCGCGCAGACCCTTGATGATGATGCTGTACTGCAGAGTGTTCTTGCTTACGGGCTCTGACTTGTAGCTGAACTCAGCGTCTGTATCTAAGCCGCCGGCGCATCCTACATAGAGTTCGCCTTCAGTCTCGGAGTCGAGGTTGACTAAGATGTCGCCCTTGAGGATGCCGCCCTTGAGGGCCTTGGCTCCGGTCATGCCGGTCTCCTCGTCGATGGTGAAGAGGGCCTCCACGGGACCGTGTACTAAGTCCTTGGACTCGAGGACAGCCATGGCTACGGCGCAGCCGAGACCGTTGTCGGCTCCTAAGGTGGTGCCTTTGGCCTTTACCCATTCACCGTCAATCCATGTCTCTACGGGGTCGTTCTCCCAGTCGTGCTGTACGTCGTTGTTGTTCTGGGGCACCATGTCGAGGTGGCCCTGAAGGATGACGCCCTTGCGGTTCTCCATGCCCGGAGTTGCGGGCTTGCGGATGATGATGTTGCCCACCTCGTCGCGGATAGTCTCGAGGCCGAGGCTTTTACCGAAATTTTCCATGAACTCCACGGCCCTCCATTCTTTCTTCGAGGGGCGGGGAATCTGTGTCAGCGCGTAGAAGTTTTTCCACACGCATTTGGGATCAAGATTGTCAATAGTCATACTGTTAGTATTTTTAGTGGTTGATTATTTTACGAGTACGTGAACAGGGAAGGTGAGTTCCTGCCCTTTCTGATATATGGGCATCCGGCTCTTGAGCACTAAGTTCTGTCCGTCTACTATCCTGACGGTGCAGATGGCGGGGACGCGGTAGAAGATGTTGCCCCTGAGGGCGGCCTCATGCTTTGCCCTTTTCTTCTGGGATTCGACTTCTGCGATGATCTGGTCCGAGTAGAAATCCTCGCCTTCCACTTCAGGGGATATCTCCATCACTATGGGACGTCCGGATATCTCATCGGGGGGAAGCAGTCCCTGAGTGTCCGAGATACGGAAAGCGATTACCAGCTCCTCAGCGCCTCCGGACTCGGGCACTACGTCGAAGTTCATCTTCTGGACGGAGGCCGCGGTGCTGCCGGTGAACAGGCTCATATATTCTTCCTCAAGCCGTCCTATCTCCTCGACAGCCGCTCTGAGGGCGTCTCCGCTGAAAGTGGCGTCAGTGTTGCCGGTGATGATATTGATTCTGTGCTGGCGCAGGGAGAGAATCATGGAGGCAGCTTCCTGGGCCTTTTTCTCGGGGCTCTTCTCCACTACCTGGCTCTGCTTTACTGCCACCCTGTCGTATCCGCCTTTGTCATTGCGGACTGTCCTGTACAGAGTGGTCTCGGTGGATGTGAGGTTCTCAGTGGCTTCCGAAGCTATGACAGTGGCATCTGGGGCGATGGATGGGAAGCGCCAGGCATTCTCCCTGCCCTTGTTCTCATCGGAAAGCAGCAGCAGGCCCTGGGACGAGAACTCAAAGAAAGATGCGGGGGAGGCCTCGCCTAAGAATCCGTCAAGGTTGACGATGTAGCTGCAGCTGCGGTCGGCCTCGATGTACGGAGTCATTCTGATGTTGCTCAGTGTGTATTTAGTAGATGCTTCCTGGGGAACATCTATTCCGAGGTATTTCTTGGCCCACTGACTGTAAGGGCCGGGAGTGTATGACTCGCAGACCGCTTCTACAGTCAGGTGGACGGACGTGGAGGGGAGGGAGTAGATGACTACTCCGTCGGGAGGTGTCTGTCCCGGTTCTATTCTGTTGACATTCTGACCGGCGGCGCTGACGGTCACGGCTCCTGCAAGAGCTAAGGCTGTGATGACTCTAAGTTTCATACTATTCGTTTTTTCCATCTTTTGTGGCTCCATAGCCACGTTGCTTTGTGTTCTTTTATGTCTTTTTCGAGCAGACGTGCAAATTCGGATGTGACGTATCCTTCCGGGCATCCGGCGGCATTGTCTGTTATCAGTTCGAAATGAGCCTCGTTGTCCTGTCTTCCATGGCGGATAAGTCCGCAGTAGAGGACCGGCATACCCATCTTGACGGCTATATTCTCGGGGCCCTCTATCATGTAGGTCTTTTGGTTGAGGAAGTCAGCTACGAAACGTGTGGCTCCTGAGTGGGGATTCTGGTCGCAGATGAAGAAGAACGCCTGCCGTCCTTCCCGGTGTCTGATGATGTGCCGCAGGATGTTGCGCGATTCGATGATGGAGCATGAGCCGTGCCGGGTCCTTATCGCGGATATGATCTTTTCAGCTGTCCTGCTGGAAGGTTTTTTGTAGACGTATACGAAGTCCCTGTTGTCGATATTGATGCCGTAGCGGCTTCTCAGGTCGGGGAGTCCTGTAAATATCTCCCAGTTGCCGAGGTGTCCCACCATGATGACAGCATTGCGGTTCAGGTCCATGATGCGGTTAAGGGTGTCCGTACCGGTGATTCTCACCTGCCGGCCTATCTTTTCAGTGGAGGCTGTCAGGCTCCATACGGACTCTACGATGACATCACCGAGATTGCGGTAGAAGTCCCGCGCTGTAGTTTCTATCTCCCTGTATGTCATCTCGGGAAACGATCTTGCTATGTTGGCTGTCACTGTAGACCTGCGGTAGTGCAGGACACTGTGCAGCAGCCATGCTATGAAGCCGGAGAAAGCGTAATGGACTTTCAGCGGCAGCATTGAGAGGGCATATAGGAAAAATAGGACTACTCTATACATACATCCTACAAAGTTATCCTTTTTATGCGAAAAAACAAATGACAGGCAGGGATTCCTCTGTCATTATCCGTTCTTACGTACAGAGTACAGGTCTTCTGTGGGCCAGTCAGAGATTCTGGCAGAGGCAGTGCGGTACATGCGGTCGATGTAGCGGGTGAATTTGGAGCCTTTCCAGGAACTGGTGTTGGTGACAAACATCCAGATGCAGCCGTTCTTCTGTTTCTTGACGAGTGCGCTTGTGCCCGCGAGAGTGCCGGTACGGGACCAGTCGGCGTTTTTCCCGGCTCTGACCCATCCTATGGGGCGGTAGGGGGAGGAAGGATCTGCTGTCATGGTCTGCACGCTCTCATAGGAGATGACATCCGGTATTGTGGGATCACCGTCGATGGATGCCACGAACCGTACAAATTCGGAGGGAGATGCCACCCAGGCTCCGGCGCCGAGGAGACCTTCGATATTGCTGCCGCCGTATCTGCGGAAGAGTGTGTCGGCGCTGTTGTCAAATGCCGGGACAGGCTCCGCATCGTGTGTCTCGTAGTAGCGGACCTCGTTGGGGTAACGCTCCTCGTAAAGGTTGTGTGCCAAGTGCATGTCATAGCAGCCGGCGGGGTGCAGGATATTCTCCTGACAGTATTCCTCATACTCCATGCCGCTGCACACCTCGATGACCTTGGTTAGGATAAGATAGCCTAAGTTGGAATATCGGAAACCTTGTCCCGGCGGATATCCGAGCCTTTCTCCGAGAGCATATTCGATGACCCGGTCCATATCTGGTACGGTGTCTAAGTCTTCCCAGATGATGATTTCACGGGTAGTGAACAGCGGGTCTCCCTTGTGCATGGTGAAGCCGGCCTCGTGGCGCAGCAGCTGGCTTATGGTGATGTTCTTCACTCTTTTGTCCCGGATGTGGCTGAACTGCTCGCAGTCGAGTATTCCGCCTTCTCCGAATACCTTGTCGTCAAGACTCAGGACCTTGCGCTCGCACAGCTGCATGACGGCAGTGGCCGTTATGAGCTTTGAGAGGGATGCGATGCGCATAATGTGCCCGGGAGACATCTTCTCGCCGGCCTCTTCGTCCGCCCAGCCGTAGCCTTTGGCGTAGACTAATTTTCCGTCCTGCATTACAGCGAGGCTTCCGCCCCTGATCTCCCAGCGGCGCATGAATTTCTCTATGTAGCTGTCTATAGCCTTGGAGGCTGTGCCGAGGTCATTGGTGAGAAATTCGTTAATGGATACAAATTCACCGCTTTCCTCAGATTCCGCGTAGGGGGCAGGCTCCGGCTCATTTTTCCCGTTCAGAACCGCACGGCTGAATACTGTGAGAGAGACGGCCGCTGTGGCCGTCACGGCGATTATTGTCTTCCAGAATCTCTTCATCTAAATGTCTTGCAGCACAATAGAAAATCATCGATTACGGCTTTCTTTTCGCTGTCCGTCGTCATGGACAGATAGTAGGTGCGCATGGGTGCGGAAGCGCCGTTGATGGCAACAGTGGCGAAAACGGTGCTGTCGGAGTTCTCCCGCGGCATGTCGGTGACGGCTATGTCGGCTGTGAGATCATCTATCATGGCCGAGGCTTCTTCCCTGCCTCTTTCGATGACTGAGATATCGGTTCCGGGATAGATGCGGGTGTAGTACTCCACCAAGGGCCTTAGAATCGATCTGGCTGCCTCGGGATCAGCCGCGATGGTAAGCTCTCTGCGCTCTTCCCGCTTGGCCGGTGTCAGCTCCCGGTCAGCGCAGCGGTACAGGTTCAGAATCTTCTCGGCGTAGTCAAACAGAATCTTCCCTTTCGGGCTCAGGACGGACTCCCTTCTGCTCCTGTAGAACAGGGTGTCGCCGATGGCTCCTTCAAGTTCAGATATGTGATTGCTGACAGCCGGCTGGGTGATGCCGAGCTCCTTGGCCGCGGCAGTGAAGCTGCCCTTCACGGCCACGGTGTAGAATACTTTGAGTCTGTAATCGCAAATCATAGTATTTGGGTTTTATTCATAATTTAGGTCGAATGAGAATTCCAGGTCAGGCAAGTCTTCCTCAGTTCTAAACCAGCCTTTGGCCTGCGCGTTGTCTACTTCGGTCTGTATGAGACTCAGGTCTTCGGATCCCGGATTGCCGTATATATTGTACAGGCGGTTGGCGGAGCCGCTGCGGTCCAGAAGTGATTCAAGCATTTTTTTCAATTCTTCTGAATCCAGTTGATTGGAGCGCAGGTCAATGCTGTTAAGGGCTGTGCAGTCGGTTATGTTGAGGTGTTCCAGTTGCGTATTATTTGTCAGCCGCAGGTCTGTCAGGGCCGAGCAGCCTTCGAAAGAGGCTCTATAGAGATAATTAGAGCCTCTGATGCTTGCGAGTCTCAGGACGTTGTATCCGAACAGATTCAGACTGTCTCTCGGTATATTTTGATCACTTTCATTCGCGCAGTTTTCAATCTGGAGTTCTTCCAGAGTAGAGGCTGCGTTCAGGTTGGTATTTGCAAATTTAAGGTAGCGGTTGTTTCGCAGATACACCTTTTTCAGCATGTTGCCCTCAGCGACCTGAAGGGATTTCAGATTGCTGAAGTCCTGGATGACCAGCTCTTCCAGATTGGGTAGCGTGAGATCCAGGTCGGTAAATCCGCTGTTGGTGATGTTGTACAGTCTGAGATATTTTATGGAGCCGGCTCCTTCTAGATCAATGGCGGTAAGTTCACTGCCGCCTTCTATGCTCAGCGAGTCCAGACCGGTGCAGCCCTTCAGGAGGATGGAGGATGAGCTGTTCCTATTGTAGAAATGGGTCAGCCTTGTAAGGCCGGAGCAGTCCACTGTCCCCAGTGAGTAGCAGTCGCGCAGCTGCACGTCTGTTAGGGAGGGCATGGCCTTGAGATCCAGGCCGGAAGTGTTGGCTGAGTTCAGGTGCAGGGTTTTGAGACCGGTGAGTCCGTCCACTTCGGGAAGGCCGGAGTTGTCTGTCCCGGAGTACTCGAAATTCAGGTAGGACAGTCCGGTACTGCCGTCCAGATTCAGGACGGACAGGGTCCCGCACGAGTATATGTCCAGACTGTCCAGAGCAGTGGTGCCGGAGAGGTCCATTGTAGCAAGGAGGTTATTGTACCTGGATGAGAAATATCTCAGAGAGGGATTGGAGGCCAGATTGATGCCGGTCAGGTCATCGCAGTGATATACTCTGAGTCTACTGATATTCTGCTGGCCGAGATTGAGGCTCTGGAGTCCGTCGCAGTCATGGATGTTGATGTAGCCTATGTTTGAACTGCCAAGGTTAAGTTCAGTCAGGGCATGTAAACCGTCAAGCTGTAGCGAGGATAGGTCGCGGACGTCCGGCAGTGTGATGTTGGAAATAGTGGTGTTGTACACTATCTCGACTTTGTCTAAGAACTCGCATCCTGTAAAGTCCAATGCTTCTATTGGTTTTTCTCCAGAGAGATAGAAACTCTTGAGAGAAGTGCATCCGGATATGTTGAGAGTTTGCAGTTTTGACATAGATCTTGAAATATCCAGTTTAGTAAGCGAAGAGCAGTTGCTGAAATCCAACGAGGTAAGAGCCTCCATGTTGTACAGGAAGTTGAGCTCGCGCAGTCCAGTCTGTCCGCTGGCGTTGATTGCTCTCAGGCTGTCGACATCGCCGAAGGACAGGGTCTCCAAATTGTCTGATGCCGGTGGCAGGATGAGTTCCGTCATAGTGTTGATATCGATGTCAATACTTTTTAGAGCAGGGTTGTGGGTAAGGTCAATGGAGGTAATCTCCGTATCATCGAAATCGAGATCTAACTTTTCAAGATTCTCTGCTGAAGAAAGATCTATCCCGGAGAGATCTCCAGAGCAGTTGTGCATAGCGATGTCTTCTATCATCGTGCAGTTGTTGAAAACAAGTGAGGTCAGGTCTGCATTGTCGAGTTCTACGGCAGTAATGAATTCCCCGCATATTCTGTAATGGCCGATGGAGTAGTTGCCCGATATGCCGGAGCTTCCATTTATAAGTGTGTCGGCATTGCCTGAGTCGTCGAAGAGAATGTACGATATATTTTCTCCGCTTACGCTGACAAAGTGGTAGGCCTCAGACGTATATTCGATACTCTGCAGACTGCCGTCGGACTGTATGATGTCGAGACAGTAGGTATATGTGCTGTCTCCGTCGGATACCGAGAAGGGAATCGAGTACCGGAGATAGCCGCCCGTATTGTTGTCCTCGATGGTCCGGATATACAGCTCATCGCCTTCCTCACCTGTCAGGACGGGGCTGTCGGCTGTAGCTTCGGTGCCATTGGTGTTGTTCCGGAAGGCGAAGTGCTGAAAGGCTTCTGCCGGAATTTCTGCAGTCCATGTCCCCAATCTGCTGTCCGTTATGCGGACATAACTCCCGCTCCCACTTCCTTTGCTGAAAGTCAGGCTGTTGACGCTGAACTGCAGCAGGTCGAAGCTCTGATTGGGAATTCCGTCCATCTCCGTAGTGCTCATCTGAATGTCTGAGAGGGTGAATTCGGAAGTGGTGTTGTCCCAGCTCAGCATGAGGTTCATGCTGTAGCTGTAGTTGGTGCTGATGGCCGAGGGCAGGGGGGAGGAATAGCTGCGGACAGTACCGTCATCTGAGGTGACGGTCAGCGTAAGTACGGCTGAGGCGGACGGGACGGAGGGCAGGGTCATAATCATCGCGGAGTAGACACTGTCTTCGTTCGGGCTGAGCGGGAAGGTTACGCTGCCTTCACCGGAATACTGGTAGCTGAGGTCCTTGTAATTCAGGACTGCCGATGTGTACAAGCCGGAGATGGTCACCTCCGCGCTTTGTATGGTGGAAGTCAAGTCGCTTACCGTATCTACGCCGTAAATGGATTTGAGGCTGACATTCAGTCTGGCCGAGGCCCGCCTGAGGTCTGTCGATGCCTGAGTCTGGCCCGGGGTGTAGCTCTGGAGCCAGCCGAAGATGAGGTCTCTGCCGACAGGCTGTCCTTCAGCAGCCGAGACAGAGATGGTCCCGTTTACGTAGTCCATGGCGGCAGTGTAGGCCGTAGGTACGGCTTCGACTGTGGAGAATACTATGTTGTCGGTTCCTGCCGGTATGGTAAAGAAGTAGGAGCCTCCGGCTGCGTAGTCCTGAATTACGGGGTCTGCTGCAAGTGCGGTGCCGGCTAAGGGATAGGCTGTGATGTTATCAGTGAACTCTCCTCCGGCCTTGGTCTCGATGTCGAAGTAGGGGACGGAGGCAGTCAGCTCTAAGGTGCCTCCGGTCAGAGGTCGGGTTTCCTCCCTGCTGCAGCCTGCAAGGGCGGCGGTCAGCAGAGACAGGGATATGTATAGGAAGGACTTTTTCATATTTGCTATATTATGTCGTTAAGGTTCAGGGTTATGATAAGAGTGGAGAATCCGTAGTCGCCTATATTTACATTATTCTGGGTCAGTCGTAATGTCTGTCCGTCCTGCCTGAGTATGTCGAACCGGATGTCCGGTGCCGCAGTGTAAAGGGACAGCTCCATCTCGTTAAGCAGGAAGTAAGACTGTCCGTTATATTCCACTGTGTGGAGATTTCCGGGATATATTGCAGGAGAAATGAACTCTGTGTTGGAGCTTATACTAGTATTGTTGTTTATAGGATATAAGTAATCTGCAAAATGAGAAACACCGATCCACATACCTTTAACGATATCGCTGAAGGCAAGACTGTCCGGATTTTCCAAGTCGAGCAGAACTCTTAGGCCTTTAGTGAGTTTGCGCAGATTGACGGAAACATTGACATCATCGTCCGTGACATTGACTATGTTGTCATAGTGTCCCTCGATAAGCGGAGTGGACAGATGATTCTTCCTGTCCGCTATGAGTCTGAACTCAGAATATCTGAGGAATCTTTTTTCGGTGGTGTCTATCATGAATTTGTTGCCTTTTGCAATGACATCCATATTCAAGAACGCCAGCCTGTAGCTTCCCTGCGGCAGGCGGAAGGTATAGGTGCTGTCCGCATTGACGGTGGTCTGCTTTATCGGATACCCGTGAATCAGGGAGTCGGTCTGCGCCGAGAAGCAGTAGAGATAGAGGTCGTCCCGGCCAAGTACGAAGCCGTCGTAAGTGTCACCTTCACCGGCCTTGGTGTCCATGTCGATGCTGAGCATGGAGGGGGCTACAGAGAGGGTTACAAGATCATCGCGGCCGAACTCGATGTCCATGTCCTGCTCTGTGAAACTGTCGATGTTGAAGTCGAAGCCGCTGCCGCTCTGGCGGAGGGTCAGGGTCAGGTTGTAGTTGCGGTTGGCCGAGATGGTCTGGTTCATGGTCGCCTCGAGGGTCTTCTGATAGCCGGAGGGGGAGGTCAGGGTGAGGGTCAGGACAGGGCTTGTGGCAGGAAGAATGAACCGCTCGTAGACGAGGGTGGCAGTCTCCCCTGCGGGTATCGAGCTGTTCTCCCATGTCATGACGGTCTCACCGCTGTAGGTCTCTCCGGTTCCGTCCAGGGTTACGGAGTTGACGATGTAGGATTCATACGTGTTGACAGACAGGGTGACGCTCGAGAACAGTGAAGAGAGGTCGGCTATGAGCTCTTCGCTGCCTGAGGCCTTGGCCTGGAGGTTGACGCTGAGGCGGGCCGCCTTGCGTCTCAGATCCACAGGAAATACAGTGGTGTCGGAGTCCATGGAGGATTCGGGCAGGAAGCCGGCCACGAAGTCATTGTCGCTGCCGGTATTGTCGCTGACGCTGACGGTCAGCAGAGGAGCTGAAGAGCCTGTGGTGTAGGTCCACCCCTTGATGCCCTCGTACAGGTTGCTGAAGATGACGTCTTCCGTAGGCTCGGGCATGAGGTAGGTGAACATGTTGTCATTTATGCTCGACGGGGCGATCTGAGCGCCGGTCAGACCCAGTGCGACATCCAATGAGAAGGGATAGGCGTAAATCTGGTCCTTGGACAGGTCTACAAGAGACTTGGTGCCGGATGATGCCTGCAGCCTGTATCCGGTGGCCGCGATGGTGAGCTCATGGTCCCCTGAGAGCAGCAGTTCCTGCCCGGGTTTCTCGCTGCAGCCCGCCGCAGTGATCAGAACGGCGAGCACAGGTATTGTCATATATCTCAATTTCATATTCATAGACTTGTCAGAATTCGATTTCTATATCCTCGTTAATGTCTTCGATGACCTCTAACTCGAAGTCGATACCGTTCTCGTAGGAGACTTCTAAAAGGTTGAGGCGTATCCTGTAATAGCGGCCGCGCTCTATGGGACCGTAACCGCATTCTATGGTTTTGGCAGTGCCGTCATTCATGTTGAGCGTGACGGAGAATGTGATGCCGCGTCCGTTGGAGGGGAATACGGTAGTGTTGCCTAAGGACCTGACATCGCCGGCAGTCTCGTCATAGGAATTGATGGTGCTGTTCTGCTCTCCTTCGTAGATTACGCTGCCGTCGGTCAGGACTGCGCAGTCTGAGCTCAGTCCGGAGATGATCACGTTTGCTTCGGGCTGTATGACGGACGAAATGTCTGTTATCCGGTTTCCGTTTGCATCCGTGTATGTCATCTCAAGATCTATGTAGGAGGTGGCGTAATGGAACTCAGGTGCTGTCGTAATGTCCTGTTGGAGATCGAGGTTCTCGACAGCGTAGATGATATTGTAGAGAGTGTAGTTTTCTTTTATGCTGTATCTCACTAATTCATTCTCTTTCTCCTCACATTCTATGTTGTAGTTGTTGGGACTGATGTTGGAGTACGCAATAGTCTGTCTGCCAGAGTATAGATCAAAGGTGTAGGTGGTGTCGGAACTGTTGTAGTAGTCTGCGGTCCAGCTACCGCTGCCGGAGATGTCGTCCCGGAAATATGCGGTGTAGAGGTTGGTGAGGTCTAAACCGATGAGGTCCGTGCGGCCTTCGTAAGCGGTCGGGTTGAGGTCTACGGTAAGGCGGTATTGAGTCATGTCGGGGTTGCCCTGTGTGTAGCTGTGCCCGGTCTCTCCGTATACAGTGCCGTATTCGTTGACAGCGTAGGCCCTGTAATAGTAGCCGAGTCCCTGTTTCAGTCCGGAGTGGGTGTCGGTCCATGATACTGAAGAGAGGGAGTTGTCGGTGTATTCGTGGCTTGTGGTGGAGACTGCGGTCTCAAGTGTCACCTCAGGGTCTGTGCCGACGATGGTGCCGTAAACTGTTCCGATGGTTCCGGGGAACTCCATGGTCGCGGAGATGGTAAGTTCGCCATAGCCGGAGGACACATCTACTAATGAAGAGTCGGTTATCAGCGGTGCCCCTCCGGTGTAGTGGGATATGGTATGCGTAGTGCTGCGTCCGAGATGATTCTCGATGTAGGCCGCAATGTAGTAGCGGGTAGAGGGGGTAAGTCCGCTTGCTGTGGCCGTGACTGTGCCGTCCTGCATAGTGCCGGGGAGATCCGTCATGTCGGTGCTGTCGGTTCCGATGAGGAAGCCGCGGGCGGTGATGCCGCCTTCTCCGGTATCTAAGACTGTCGCGCTGAGGTGCAGCTCGGTGTTTGTGAAGCCGGTGACCTCCGGTAGGCCGATCTGGGGGATGCCCGTTGCGCTCTGGGTGACAGTCAGTGTCTTGGATATCATTCCGTCTGCGATGGAGATGATGATTTCGGCTGTTCTGGAATCGAACTCCGTGTTCTGGTCTATTTCGAAGACAAGATCCTTCTCGTTCCGGATGATGCCGATCCAGTCAGTTTTGTTGGAGACTGTGAGCTCCCTGTTGGTATTTATTCCGACAGTTACGCTCTGAGCGTTTCCATCTACGCTGATGTTGTCTGTCTCAAGGTCAAAATAGGGAAGAGAGCCTAAGTCCCCTTCTTCTATGGTGCTGGTGCAGCCGGTAAACAGCAGGGCTGCTGTAAGGACAAGTATGTGGGTAATGTTTCTCATGCCGTGCAGGTTAAAGTTTGAAGGCGGATTTACGGTAATTGTACAGTCTGAATCCTATTCCCAACTGTGCGGATGCGGGGATGGCTCCGTTACCGTAGATGTTGTAGGCATAGCTCAGGCCGTAGGTGCCTCTGAGGGTCAGGTAGACAGTCTGCCCGAGATAGAGTTTCAGGCCGGCGGCGGCGCTGAGGATGTATTTGGCTGCACCGGGGTCGGGACTGGCGGTCGTTGACATTTCGCTGCCTGTGGTGCCTTCTGCGTATTGGGATGCTACGAGGATGGACTGCACTATGCCGGCTTCTACAGCCAGCAGCCTGCAGGTGCGGAGCTGGAGCATCACCGGCACCTGGATATAGTGCTGGATGGAGGTCGATTTGAAATTGTCGAAGAGGTTGAAGCTGTACAGCTGGAAAGCGTAGTGGGCAGCTGCGCTGACTCCGATGAACCGGCCTGCGTGTATGTCTACGGCCAATCCTCCCTGGGCACCTCCGCTGAAGTAGAGGTCGCTTTCCGGGGTAGGCAGAAGCATGAGGGCGGAGCCTCCGGCTTCCAATCCTAATGAGAATTTTACGTACTGCGCTTCTGCACGCTGAACTGTAAGGGCTGTCGCTACGAGAGCGGAAAGTATTATGGTGTATATTCTTTTCATATTACTGCAGAAGGAAATTAACAGATGAGCTTGCTTTTCCGATTTCGAAGGATACGAACTTGACATCGGACTGTTTCTTGGACATCTCTGAAGCACTGGTGATGATGGAGAAGATGTTCTGGGCTGCCGCAGTGTCGACTTCTATCAGAGTCGTTACCCTGACAGTCTGTCCCGGCGCTACGTTGCCTGCGCTGAGATCCAGTGACTTGGCGGATACTCCGTCAGGGAGCCTGAGTCTTACCGATGAGTTGCGGGCTACGTCCTGTCCTTCGTTCTTGATGAAAACATCGAGCCGTATATCCTTGCCTTTCTGAAGAGGCGTATCGTCAGGTGAGTATACTTTGTAGCTGGCTATCACGAGTCTGCTCCTGCTGGCCGCTCCGGATTTTATGGTCTTGGAGGCGGTGGTTGCTCCCAAAAGATTGTCGGCGGTGACTGAGATGCTTACAGGTATCTCGCCGGGGGTCAGGTATGTACCGGCCCTTCCGGTAAAAGTCACAGTCTCGGACTCTCCAGAGTAGATGACTGGAGCGGCTGCATCGGACGGTTCGAAGGTTACGTCTGTCCGTCCGCCTTCTACGGCGATGGATGCCGTTACTCCGGAAGCCGCCTCGTCACCGGAGTTCTCGATGGTGACGCTGTAGCGGAAAGTCTCACCTGGCTCTACTGTGGAGTTGCCGTTGGCATCGCTGATCTTCACAGAACTGATGGCCAGACGGGGGTAGGTGTCGTAGGGTGCGGCTCTTTTGATGATACCCCTGCGTCCCTGATAGGAGGCTGTGGCGAAGCCCTCGCTGAAGTCTCCGGCGAGTGAGAAGACGGTGTCGATGACTAAGTGTCCGCGTTTGTCTATGTAACCGTATTTTCCATTGGCCTCGACCCAGGCGAGTCCGTCCGAGAAGTTTCCGGCGTTGTCATATCCGCTCAGGTTGATGGCCGTAGCTCCTGACGGATAGATGAATCTCAGGCTGTTGCCGGAAGATACCAGGGCCATTCCTTCGTGGAAGGGATTTGCGGTGCTGAATGAGGTCTGGACTTCTGTGAAGGTGTTGCGCTCCCTCATCAGAAGGTTGTAGGTGCCGTCGCTCTTGCGGATGAAGCCGCTTCCTGATTCGGGGGAGAGGTAAGTGTTGTCGATGGAGATGTTCCCGCGGGGCTTGATTTTTTTCTCATTCTTGTTGATGATGTATGTGGCGCCCTTTTTCCGGACTATCGCGAAATCTCCGTAGAAGTCTGTGGCTTCCTCGTAGGAGGGTTCTATTACGTAATAGCCTTTCCCATTGTCAATAAAGCCGTAGCGGTCTCCGTTACGGGTCTTTTTGGTGACTTTTGCAATATCGCTGCTGTAGGAGTGGAATGTGATGCCGTCGGGCAGTTCCCTGATCTGCCCGGAGGAGTACAGGTAGTAGGACTTTCCGTCTTTAACGGCCAGTGCCGTGTTGTCGGAGAACGGCTCTATGCTGTCGTACTGAATGGGGATGATGACATATCCTGAGCGGTTGATTACGCCCCATTTGGAGTCTTTGGACACTAATGCCACTCCGTATTTGAAACTTCTGGCATCATCAAATGAAGGGGCGATGACTGTAGTGCCGTAAGTATCCATGTACCCCCATTCTCCATTTTTGCAGAATGCGGCCACTCCCTCTGAATAGGGACGGACCGCATCCTCATGTACTGTCCTCACCCATTTGAAGCCTAAGTCAGCCTCCTGCTGGCCATAGGCGGCGACAGCTGTCAGGGTGAGAATAATGACAGCAGGGATGATGGTGAAAATCTTGTTCATGACTCTCGCGCAGGTTATTTGATGACTACTGCCTCTCTCCATGCGGCTCTTTCGTCGGCAGGTATGGCATAGATCCATTTGAGGAGGGACTCAAATGTGATTTTCTCCTCAATGAACGGGATGTCTCTCTTGGTGGCGACGGCGATCAGGTTGATGGTCTCGTACTCATGGTCCTCGTCTATCTTCTCCATCAGGTACTGCATGTGCTGGTTGACGGGGAAGGTGTATTCTGTCTCTTTGATGAAGAGACGCTTTTTCTCGTATTTGCTCGGGAAGATTACGGAACCGCCGGTCTCGTCGAACCAGAAGAGGTGCATGTATGCATCGTGCCCGTAGATCTGAGCCTTGAACTTGAGCTCGCTGCCGTTGGCATAGATGCCGTCGACTCCGTTGATGTCAAGTACAAAGGTGGGGTCTATCTCTCCCCCTCTCTTGACATCTGCGTCTATGGTGGCCACTGCGTAGCGCCTTCCGTTTTCCTCTACCTCAGAGTAGGTGACTTCCCGGATGCTGATGAATCCGTCCACCTGCATGGTGGTCATCCTCGAAAGGACCTGACTGAACTCGCTGCCGTCATCCTGACTGATGAGACCTGTAACTGTCCACAGTTTCTCGGGGACACCGGCCTTGCGCAGAGCGTTGGTCTTGGCATCCTGGAGGGCTTTCTGTTCGGCCTGTTCAAGTGTTATGTGTCGTGTAATCTCGCATCTGCCGGTTACGTCACGGACTCTTTTACTCTGGTTGTCAGCGAAAGATATCTGGCAGATGCCCATAAGCAGCAGCACTGTGGCTGCGAATAGCAGTTTTGGATATTTCATAATTGCCGTTTATAGGTGCATAATCGATGCAAAGTTGACAATTATTTGTGAAAAAACAAAACAGTTTTACAGTCTTCCTATGGATTTGAGGTATTTGGTGCAGGCGAGCCTGTAGTCGGCCACGGCTTCTATCCAGTCACTGCTGCATTTGCTCCACTGTGTCTGTGCTTCAAGAACATTGACGAGGGTTTCCATGCCGGTTCCATATTGGTCCATGGATACTTTGAGATTAGTCTCGGCGCTTTCCAATGAACTTTTGGCGAGACTCACGCGTAGGGCTGCCTCGGAGACGGCATTGCGGTTCTGCAACCGCTCTAATTCCATCAGCCCTTCTAATCGGTCAAGCTCTTCGAGAGCCATCTCATGCTCCTTTTTTGCAGACTGTATTTTGAACCATCCCTCACCCCAGGCGAAGATGGGTATCCTGAGAGTCGCCATGACGGTGAATCCGTCCTGATTGAGCAGCGTCTCGTCCTGCAGCTTGAGTCCGTAGGTGTATCCGTAGCTTGCCATGACACCGAGCTGAGGCAGGAAGTCGGAGCGGACGAAGTCTACGTTACGTCCTTTAAGTTCGGCCTGTTTGACTATCAGGCGGTAGTCGGCCCGCGCCCCGATGGAGTCAGCTTCCGTGCAGAGCATATCCGGAAGGATATCTATGCTGTCTGCGTCGAAGCCGCTCTGGTCCACTTCTATCTGAGTGGTCAGGGGCAGGCCCAGTATGTGGCAGAGGTTCATCATGGCGAGGCGCTGTCCGTTACGGGCCTGGGCAAGCATCAGTGCGGCATTGTTCCGCTGCACCTCTACTTTGAGCAGGTCTGTATTGGTGGCCATGCCTACATCTATGGCGTTCTCTACGAACGAGTACATGCTGTCGACAGTACTGCACAGGCTGCCGGCGGTCTCAGCCAGTCTGCATGTCTTGACATACATCCAGTATGCCTCGTCGACAGCTACGACTGTCTCATCGGCCTTGAGCTTGGAGTTGAGCGCAGCCATCTCTGTTCCGAGTTCGGCCATCCGGTATCCAGATAAGATCTTTCCGCCCATGAATACAGGCTGGGTGACGGAGACCCCGGCAGTGAAAGTGTTTGCAAGATCGATGCTGAGGGTCATGGGTGGGATGACAGCGTACTGGTTGAATACCGGTATGCCGTTGTTGTAGATGATGTTGCCGGCAGCATCCTTCATCAGGTCCGGGACGAGATTCCCGTATACATTCTTGTATATCGGCAGGGCTCCGCCGCTGAAGTCGTAGTCAAATGAATTAGAGGTCCACAGGTAGAGTCCATAGCCGGAAATTTTAGGCAGGAAATTGGTCAGAACGGCCTTGCGGTCAAATTCAGTCTTCTCCTCCATCATCCGCGCGCTGCGCAGAATGGCGCTGCTGTCTATTGCGATGGCCCTGCATTGTTCCAATGTCAGGAAGCGTTTCTGCGGCTGTGCCGTCATGGCGGCAGGAAGCAGGAGGGCTGCTGCGGTAAGAAGGCACAGAATCCGGGTATATGTGGGTAGGTGTCTCATGGTCATGCTTTTTTAATCTTGAAGAACAATGAGTACAGTACTGGCAGGAAGACGAGGGTAATCAGGGTGCCCACCGTCAGTCCGCCCATGATGGTCACCGCCAGCGAGCCGAAGAGCGGGTCGAAGAGCAGGGGCGCCATGCCTAAGACGGTGGTCATCGAGGCCATCATCACGGGGCGCAGACGGGACAGGGTGGAGTCGACTACGGCCTTGTAGGGCTCGACTCCGAGGCTCAGCTGCCGGTCTATCTCGTCGATGAGGACGATGCCGTTCTTGATCATCATGCCGATGATTCCTAAGCAGCCGACCATCGCCACGAAGCCGAAGCTCATGCCGGCGGCCAGCATGCCGAAGACTATGCCTATGGCCACTAAGGGCAGGCAGCAGACTATAATCAACGGCTTTTTGATGTCCTTGAACAGGGCTATCATGATCAGCAGCATGACCACTATCGCGTGCGGGAAATACTTGAACAGGTAGCGGGTGGACTGCCGGCTGGCATCGTACTCGCCCAGCCAGGTGAGGGTGTAGCCGTCGGGCAGCTCAATGGCCTCTATCCGGTCCTTGACGGCGTCGCGGGCCTGGGCTGCGGTGTATCCGGCAGTGTTGTTGCACTGGGCCTTGATGGCTCTCTGCCCGTTATAATGGCAGATCTTGGGCTCGTTCCACTCGATGACGGTGCCTGAGGTTATGGTGTTCAGGGGCAGGGGCGATACTAAAGCGTCGATGATGTCCGCCCGGCCGGTGGTGCCGGTCATCACTCCCTGTACGGTCTCCATGTTGGCTACCGACGATACTGACGGCAGCAGGCCCCATACCGGGGTGTTGCGGATGCTCTCCACCGGTTCCCCGTCCATACCGGTGCTGCGGATGTAGATGCCCAGTCTTTCGCCTCCCTCGTTGAGGGTTCCGCAGGGGATGCCCTCTGCCGCAGCCATCACGGAGATGCCGGCCGAGCTGCGGGAGATGCCTGCCTGACGGGCAGCCGCCTGGTCGTATTCCACCTTGACGGCCGGTACCATCGGAGACCAGTCGTCGGTCACTAACCAGGTGGCGTCGCTCTCCTCCATTATGGACTGGGCCTGGGCGCAGAGATCCTTGAGCACGGCGGGGTCAGGTCCCTGGAACATCGCCTCGACGGGATAGGGGCGGTACATCAGGTTGTACTGCTTTACCCTGACGTATGCCTCGGGGTAGGCGGCCATCAGCTCTTTCTGCATCCTGGGGATGCTCTCTATCATTTTGTCGTAGTCCTCATAATCTATGATCAGCTCTCCATAGCTCAGCGAGGGGTCGGCGATGGCTCTTACTAAGCAGTACCGTCCCGGAGTGCCGCCGAGAGAGGTGACGACGTGATTGACATTGTCATCCTGACGGATATAGGCCTCCATCTCCTCCAAGTCCTTCTCAACCTTGCCGGGAGCGGTGCCCTCGGGCATGCGGTACTCGATGTAGAGCTGGTTGTAGGCCATGTCGGGGAAGAACATCTGGGGGATGTACTGATAGCACCATACGCTGCCGAGCACTAAGATGACGGCTATACCGACGGCGATGAGACGGTGTGAGAGCACGTGGTCCAGCACGCGGCGGAACCAGCGGTATATCTTCGAATCGAAGGGATCGACGCTTTCAGAGGCGGTTCCGCTGCCCTTGGGATAGCGCAGGGTCAGGTCGCAGTGGACCGGGACGTGGGTCAGGGCCAGCACCCAGCTCAGCAGCAGGGAGACGGCAAGGACGATGAAGAGGTCCCTCACGTAGGTTCCGGCCATGTCCGGGGACATGAATATCGGGAAAAATGCCAGTATGGCGATGACCGTGGCTCCGAGCAGGGGCATGGCCGTCTTCTTGCAGATGTTGGTCAGGCACTGGGGCTTGGGCACTCCCCGCTTCATGTCCACGAGTATGCCGTCCACTATCACTATCGCGTTGTCCACCAGGATGCCCATCGCTACGATGAAGGAGCCGAGGGACACCCTCTGCAGGGTACCGTCCATCATGTCCAGGATGAAGAACGAGCCGAAGACTATCACCACCAGGCTGGTGGCTATGATGACGCCGCTGCGGAAGCCCATGGTCAGCATCAGCAGCAGGATGACTATTACGATGGATTCTATCAGGTTGACGATGAAGGTGTTGATGGAGCTGCCGACTATCTCGGGCTGGAAGAATACCTTGTGGAACTCCATGCCGGCGGGGACGGACTCAGCCTTGATCTCCTCTAACCGGGCCTCCACTTCCTTGCCTATCTTGATGATGTCGGTGCCGGACTCGGCTGAGATGAGCAGGCCGATGGCCGGCTGTCCGTCGTACTTCATGGAGTTGCGCACGGGTGTCTGCCAGCCGTAGGTGACGTCGGCCACGTCGGAGAGCTTGAGCTGGTCGTCTTCATGGCCCTGGATGATGAGGTTGCGTATGTCCTCGATGCTTTCGTAGGCGTCCCCCATCTCTATCTTCATCCTGCGGTCAGGGGTGTCGAAGTATCCGGAGTAGATGACCGAGTTCTGGGAATTGAGGGTGGTCAGCAGCTCGGTGGGATGCACTCCGAGGTTGGCCATGCGGTCGGCCTTCATGTCGATGTTCACGCAGCGGGTGCGCTCTCCGTAGGTGATGGCCTTGGACACTCCCTCTATGTCACTGAGCTCCCGGCAGACCATGTCGGCGTAGCGTCCGGCTTCCTCATACCCGTATCCGTCGAATGTCAGGGCGTAGAACATGCCGTAGACATCCCCGTAGTCGTCCATGACCATGACCTGCGCTGATGCGGGCAGGGAGGCCTTGGCGTCATTGACCTTGCGGCGGAGCATGTCCCACTCCTGCTGGGTGTCGGAGTCGGGGGTAGTGGTCTTGAGGGTGACAGTGATGATGGCCATGTCGTCGAAGGACTGGGAGGTCACCGTCCCCACCTCGCTGATCCTGCGGATGGTCTCTTCGAGCGGGCGGGTTACCTCTAACTCCGTCTCGTAGGCGGTCGCTCCGGGGTAGACGGCGGCCACTACGGCGACCTTGACCTTGATCTCCGGGTCCTCGAGCTTGCTCATGCTGTTGTAGGCAAATGCTCCGCCCACAACGAGGCAGATGAGCACCGCCACAACCAGTATCCTGTTCTTCAGGGCGTATTCTGCTATGTTCATGGCTCCGTAGGTTTACAGAAGATTACCCGGGTTGGTGGCGGACTTGCCGGGAAGTACCTTGACGCGGGCTCCGTCCTTCAGGGAATTGACTCCGGCGGTTACGACTGTCTCTCCGGCCTTCAGTCCGGAGATGATGCGGGCGTTGCCGTCGCGGTCGATGTCATCGGCATTGACCGCCCGTCTCCGGATAGTGTTGTCCGGACCTACTGTCCATACGCAGGTCTCTCCCCTGTCCTCGAAGAGGGCTGTGGCCGGAATGCTGACCGTCCCCTCCTCGTCAGTGCGGTACTCGATGCAGACTCCTGTGCTGATGCCGGAGTGGGGCAGGGTCCCGTCAGAGGCCGGCAGGAGGGCGTAGCGGGCGGTGAAGAGCTGGTTGAGATTGGCCTTCTTGGTTATGTCGATGAGCCTGAGCTCAAATGTCTTTCCGGGATACACATCCACGGTACACCAGCTGCGGACGGCCTTGTCGATATTGACGAAGTCATCCACGGGGATGTCTACCTTCACGATCGGGGCGCCGTCGCTGATGAGGGTGATTACCGGCATACCGGCCCCGACCGTCTCGCCGGCCTCGAAGTGTACCTGCTGGACATAGCCGTCGAAAGGTGCGGTCATCTTCGTGTCATTGAGGGCGTTCTGGTGGGCGTGGTAGAGGGCGGTTATCTGCTCTAAACCGTACCGGGCCTTGTCATAGTCGTTCTGAGTGGCACTGCCGCGGTCCGATAGCTCGATGACCCTGCCGGCCTCGGCCTTTACCTGCTCGTACTGGGCGGTGGTGGCGGCTAACTGTATTGCGTAGTCGCGCTCCTCTATCTCTGCCAGTGTGTCGCCTTGACGGACGTGCTGCCCCTCGCGGAAGTGTACGGCGGCTACAGGACCCGCAACCCTGAATGACAGGTTGACATCCTTAGCCGGCTGTATCCGGCCCGGGTAGGTGACGGTGCGGGTGCTGCCGATGCTCTGCGCTGCTGCCGTTCTGACATTGGGTACGGCAACTTCCTTATGCTGCCCGTTATCTTTTGATTTACATCCTGTTAGTGATACAGCTGCAAGCACTGCGGCGACACTGACGGCGATGGTTCCGAATATGCGGTAATTCATCTTTAAAAAGTATTTAATAAACCTATTAAGGGATGGCTGTGATTATGCAAAAAATATGCCGCCTACTGCGCTACGAAGCGGTAGACTATCTCGCCTGCCTGACGCTCGGGGGCGTCCTGGGATGCGGTGAACCGGGAGGCGGATGCGGCCCTGAGGGCGTAGTCCCGCAGGCATTGGTCCGGAGATGAGACTGATTCTATGATTTTCACCCCGATGACGTAACCCTTCCGGTTGACGATGACGCTTACCGAGACATCGCCGCCGCCCATGCATTTGTAGGCCGGTACGGGCAGGTTCATGGCCTTACGGCCTTCTAAGGTGTAAGAAATGACTGAGGGGCCCTGGTACGCCTCGGCTTTCTGTCCGTCGTCCTCACGGTAGACGGAGACCTGGTCTTCGGATGACGAGGCTTCCTCCACTTCCCGGCGGGACTGGTCTAAACGCTCCTGGAGCTCGCGGGCCTCGCGGTAGATGTCTTCGGGGTTGTCGTAGCGGTCATCGCGGAGGGGTTCGGAGGCGTCTACGGCCACATTGCGGATGGACTGGGCGTTCTGGTTGCGGGAAGCGTTGAGCAGGGCGTCAAGTTCCTCGCTCACGCTCTCCTGCATCTGTGCCCTGGCCTCCATTGCCTCCTGGGCTTCCTGTTGTGAGAAGTCTATGACGAAAGATGTATCCCTTACTATCTGGGTGTGTATCGACCAGCTCAGCAGGATGATGATCAGGAGCAGGTGTACGATGAGGGTGAGGTACAGCCCGGCCTTGTCATCGTTATCTACACGGAGATACTTCCGCAGGGGCCTGAGCCAGGTGTTGATCCTGGACAGCGGGCCCCTGCGCAGCTTCTCGGTGAGCGGCCGGATGCGGTCAGCTATTTTTGAGATGATTTTCAATGGTGGCTATGAGCATGTCTATGCCCACCTGATTGTGCCCGCCCTGGGGCAGTATCAGGTCGGCGTATCTCTTGGTGGGCTCTATGAACTGCAGATGCATGGGCTTGAGTACTCTCTCGTAGCGCTCGATGACCTTGCCCACGTCACGGCCTCTCTCGATGATGTCGCGGGAGATGACCCTGACTAAGCGGTCGTCCGGGTCGGCGTCCACATACACCAGGATGTCCAGCATGCTGCGCAGCCTTGCGTCTGTGAAAATCAGGATGCCCTCCACCAGTATGATATCGGCGGGATGGACAGTCACGGTCTCGGTGGCCGAGCGTGTGCAGGTCAGGTAGGAATAGACTGGCTGCTTCACCGTCCTGCCGTGCTGCAGCTCGTCGAGCTGCTCGATGAGCAGGTCAAAGTCGATGGCGTTGGGATGGTCGAAATTGATTTTCTGCCGGTCCTCGAGCAGGGGGATGTCGCTGTTGTCCTTGTAGTAGGAGTCCTGGGGGACAACAACGACCTCTCCTCTCTTGAAGTGTTCAGAGATTTTCTGGACCACAGTGGTCTTGCCTGAGCCAGTGCCGCCGGCTATACCGATTGTGAGCATGATACCGGTCTTTAGAATTCTGCGGACTTGGGTGTCCTCGGGAAGGGAATGACGTCACGGATGTTGCTCATGCCGGTGACGAAGAGGAGCAGGCGCTCGAAGCCTAACCCGAAGCCGCTGTGAGGAGCGGTACCGAATCGGCGTGTGTCGAGGTACCACCACAGGTTGGTCATGTCCATGTGCAGCTCGTCGATGCGTGCCATCAGCTTCTCGTAGGATTCCTCTCTCTGGGAGCCTCCGATGATCTCGCCGATCTTGGGGAAGAGCACGTCCATGCCGCGGACGGTCTTTCCGTCGTCGTTCTGCTTCATGTAGAAGGCCTTGATGTCCTTCGGGTAGTCGGTCAGAATCACGGGCTTGCCGAAATGCTGCTCGACTAAGTAGCGCTCGTGCTCGCTCTGCAGGTCCACGCCCCATGATACGGGATACTCGAACTTGACTCCGGACTTGGTGAGGATGTCCACGGCCTCAGTGTAGGTGGTGCGGACGAAGTCGGTGTTGACCACGCCCTTGAGTCTCTCGATGAGTCCCTTGTCTATCATGTTGTTGAGGAAGATGAGGTCGTCCATGCAGTGCTCCAGGGCGTACCTTACGAGGTACTTGATGAAGTCCTCCGCCAGGTCCATGTTGTCCTCTATCTCGTAGAAGGCCATTTCGGGCTCTACCATCCAGAACTCGGCTAAGTGGCGGGGGGTGTTGGAGTTCTCGGCCCTGAATGTAGGTCCGAATGTGTAGATCTCGCCCAGGGCCATCGCTCCGAGCTCACCCTCGAGCTGACCGCTGACGGTCAGGTTGGTATGGCGGCCGAAGAAGTCCTGCGACCAGTCCACCTTTCCTTCCGGAGTGCGGGGAGGATTGCTCACGTCGAGGGTAGTCACCTGGAACATCGCGCCTGCACCCTCGGCGTCAGAAGCTGTGATGAGGGGTGTGTGAAGGTAGTAGAAACCTTTGTCGTTGAAATATTTGTGTATGGCGTATGCCATGGCGTGGCGGATTCTCAGCACGGCTCCGAAGGTGTTGGTGCGTGGACGCAGATGTGCGATCTCACGCAGGAACTCCATGCTGTGACCCTTCTTCTGGAGAGGATATTTCTCGGGGTCTGCCGTACCGTAGACCTGTATGGAGGTTGCCTGGATCTCCACTTTTTGACCGCTGCCGATGGACTCGACGAGCTTTCCTGTTACTGCGATGCATGCTCCCGTAGTGATGTCCTTGAAGGACTCATCGGGGGTGAAAGTCGCCATGTCGCATACAATCTGTATGTTGTTGATGGTCGAACCGTCGTTGAGGGCGATGAAGGTGATGTTCTTGTTGCCTCTTTTGGTCCTTACCCAGCCCTTGGCCAGAACTTCCTGGCCCGGAGTCTCCTTGAGGAGGGCTGCTATCTTCTGTCTTTTAAGTGTCATTGTCGTTTATATCGTATTTTAGAATTTAACTCCCATTGCCTCGCATATCCTCTTGGGGATGTCGGTGTTGTCCATTCTTCCGGAGAACAGGTCGCTGCCAGCGCCGATGGCGAAGACAGGTACGTTGGCTGCTGAGTGGTCGCCGGTGGTCCAGCCGATGCGGGCCTCATGCGATATTTCGTTCATGCGTTCCCTCTCTTCTTCGGAAACCATGTCTTTCGAGCAGCTGATCTCCTCGAGCTTGTCTAAGTACAGGTTATATCCTTTTTCCCAGCTCAGGGTAAGGCCGCCGGTCTCGTGGTCAGCGGTGACTACGATGAGGGTCTCGTCAGGGTGCTCGTTGTAGAATCTGACAGCCTCTGCTACTGCGTCCGAGAGGCTGAGTGTCTCGAGGATTACGGCCTTGGTGTCGTTGCCGTGGCTGGCCCAGTCTATCCTGCCGCCCTCGGACATCACGAAGAAGCCTTCTCCGTTCTCATCGTAGAGGAAATCGATGGATGCCCTGACCAGGTCGGCCTGAGTCATGTCGTCCTTCTTCATATCTATGGCGTAGGGCAGCTCGGTCCTGAGCCTTCCGTCTTTCTGCAGGAGCATCATCTTATGCGCTCCGTCTTTCTTGGCTGCGAAGTCATCCATCCCCTCTGCAATCACATAGCCTCCTTTCTCGATGGCTTCATATACTGAGACTTTGTCCTCATCATCACCGGTGCTCTCTATTGCGCCGCCTCCTGCGAAGAACTCGAACTCAGAGGCCGGTATCTCTGATGCGATCTCGTAGTAGTTACCCCTGTTTACGTTATGTCCGTAAAATGCTGCGGGTGTAGCGTGATTGATCCCGACTGTGGAAGAGATGCCTACTTTATATCCAGCGTCATGAATCTTGTAGGATATGCTCGTTAGAGCTGTCGAGTCGGGCCCTGTTGCCAGCATGCCGTTCTTGGTCTTGTTTCCGGTGGAAAGAGCTGTTCCTGCGGCTGCTGAGTCTGTAATCAGGTTGGATTCAGAGTGTGTTACAGCCCATCCGAGAACCGGAAACTGGGAGAATGACAGCGGTCTGCTGTCAAAAACACCCTGAGTGTGGCCCAACCAGTATTCTGTGAGAGAAACATGGTTGAATCCCATGCCGTCACCTATAAAATAGAACACGTATTTAGCTTTCTGCTGTGCCGATATGAGCAGAGGAAGCAGAAGCAGGATGGTAATAAATGAGAACTTCTTCATTTGAAAAGGTTGCTAATAAGTTATTTAGTTAAAAATGGGTGTCCCACTGAACATGAGGCACCCATTTTTCAATCCAAGCAGTAAGACTTAGTTCACTGTTGCGGGAGCAGTCTTTCTTGCTGCGTACATTATCTTCAGTGCGGAGCAGCGGCGGAGCTCCTGCTTAACCTCGGTGACGATACCCATACGGGTATCCTCGTCGATTTTAAGAGAGATGCTCATCAGCTCGCGGTCAACCTCACTCAGGGCCTCACGCTCAGCGGCTACGAAGTCGCTGATGTCCTTTACGGTCCTGAAGGAGTCATTGAGCTGGATTCGGGAGTCCGTTCCGTACTCTTTCTGATACTGCAGTGAGGGAGTACCGATGAAGATGTAGGAGGCGAGGTCCTTTCTTTCGAGCTTGGTTGCCTCTGTAGCCTCAGGCAGCTTCACATTCACCATACGGTCAGTCTGACGCATACTGGTGGAGACCATGAAGAACATGAGAATCATGAACACGATGTCCGGGAGGGATGCTGTGTTGATACCGGGTGTTCCCTTGTCTCCTTTTCTTATGAATTTTGCCATTGTCTATCCTCCTTATTGTTTAGTTACATCCAAAGGTTCTGCCTCAGAGAGACGGTTGGGGATGGCCTCACGGACGATGTCCTGCTTGTCTGCAGGAAGGTCATTGTATACCTGACCGAAGTGTGCCATAGAGAAGTCATCCCTGACTTTATTGATGGCCCTCACGATGACGTCTGTAATCTCAATGTATTTGCTGTAGAGACTCTGACGGTCATTCTGGAGAGATATCACACCTTCTGATACGGGATATTCTCCAAATCCTTCGATGTTCTTGACAGTCTTCGAGGGAAGGTCAGAACGGTCGTTGGGGTTAGTGAGGAACTCTATTACAATCTCTTCAAGCTGCGCATCCGAAAGAATAACTTGTCCGCCTGCCATAACGCCGTTCCTGGAGTTGATCTTCACGTCGAGCATATTACGACGGTTCACCTTCAAGTCCTCCAGCTGAGCGTTCTCGGGAGGCATAGGAGGGAGACGGCGGGACAGACCTGTTTCAGGGTCCATCGTACTCACCATCAGGAAGAAGATCAGCATGAGGAACGATATGTCCGCCATGGAACCTCCGTTTATTTCAGGTGTTTTCTTAGATGCCATAATTGATTAACCTCTATTTTTAATAAGATTTCTTACGCTGCCCCAAACTAAGGCAAGTAAAGCGATAACAACTAATGCGTAGCTCAGGTTGAGCAGCGTATCGGTCATTTTCAGAGTACCGTGTGAGGGCTGTACTTCCATGTTGACAGCGATGGGATCACCGCTGGCAAGCAGGTAGGAGAGGCCGATAAGCACAACGGCTATCAGCAGCAGAATACCTGTCCTCTTGAGAGACTTCTTGTTGCCTGCCATATTGATGATCGAAAGCACCACGACAAGCACAATCGCTGCAATCACCAGTGCGTAGGCCCAGAAAAGCACTACATCAAGCATACCGGTGGTGGCGAGAGCCTCAGCCTCGTTGGCGACTGTGTAGAGTCCTGTGCTCGCATTATTGATGAAGAACACTACCAGACCTATCAACGAGATGACCAGCAGACAGATTTCTAATATTTTTGTAAATTTACTAGTCATGATTGTTAATGATTACTTTACTTGTTCTGATATTTTACGATCATATCTACGAGGGAGATGGAAGCGTCTTCCATGGAGAGGACGATACCGTCAACCTTAGCGACAAGATAGTTGTAAAGTATCTGAAGGATGATGGCGACGATCAGACCGCCGACGGTGGTAATCAGGGCGACTTTCATACCTCCTGCAACGAGGGTCGGGCTGATATCACCAGCTCTCTGAATCTCATCGAATGCCTGGATCATACCGATCACAGTTCCCATAAATCCGAGCATAGGTGCGATGGCGATGAAGAGGGTTACCCAGGAGAGACCGCCTTCAAGCTGTCCCATCTGAACAGAACCGTAGGATGTAATGGACTTCTCAACTTCCTCTACGCCCTTGTCGTAGCGGAGCAGACCCTGATAGAAAATAGATGCTACAGGACCGCGGGTGTCGCGGCAAACGTCTTTAGCAGCTTCTACTCCACCGTTGTTGAGAGCGTCCTCAACTTTCTTAAGGAGCTTTTCTGTGTTGGTGCTGGCGAGGTTGAGGTAGATAATCCTCTCGATTGCAACAGCAAGACCGAATACAAGGCAGGCGATGATGGTGGCCATGAAGCCGGCGCCACCCTCGATGAAGAGCCTCTTGATTTCCTGATGCATGGGAGCCTCAGCAGGGGCCTCCTCTGCTGCAGCCTCGGCCGCGGGCTCGAAGGCTACCAGTTCAGACGAATCAGCAGTAGCGAGAGAGTCCCCGTCCTGCGCAGATGCGTATTGTGCAGTGAAAGTCATGAGACCCATAACTGCCAAAAACATGAAGAATTTTTTCATACAATTTTTGATTAGTTAATAAACAGTTTTTAAATGAGTTTTTGTTTGGCGGAGAGGGCGGGATTCGAACCCGCGAAACCCTTTTGGAGTTTACGCACTTTCCAGGCGCGCGCCTTCGACCACTCGGCCACCTCTCCTTTTAAAAATATCGCCAAAATTAGAAATTATTTTTCATAAAATCTACACTTCTGTGAGTTCTCCGCGCATATTTTTTTTAAGAAAATAAACAATATCCTCATTATCAGAGTATTGTCCTAATAAAAAAAATAGCTTCGCGACAGCGGCTTCAGTCGTGCAGTCCCCTCCGCCGGTAACACCTATGTTCTTCAGCGATTTTCCAGTGGAATATGCGTCCATGTCGACCCTTCCGGCGAGGCATTGGGTGATATTCAGTACTATCACGCCGCGGTCTATTGCCTTCTTTACGGAGTCGGTAAACCAACTGCCGGAAGGGGCATTGCCGGAACCGTAGGTTTCGAGGACAATGGCTCTGATCCCGTCTATGCTGACCAAGGCGTCCAGCAGTTCTTTCTTCATTCCGGGGATTACCTTTATTATAAGGACTGACGGGTCGAGCTCGTATGTCGGCCTGAGCGGCTTTCCCCATGTCTCTGGATAGCGGATGAATGCAGTGTTGAACTTGATGTGTATGCCGACCTCGGCCAGTACCGGATAGTTGGCGGAGCGGAAGGCCCGGAAGTTCTCGGCTGTGTATTTAGTGGTGCGGTTGCCTCTGTACAGCTGGCTCTCGAAATAGATGCATACCTCAGGAACCATGGGATGCCCGTTGCGGTCCTTGGATGCGGCGATCTCGATGGAAGATATCAGGTTTTCCTTTCCGTCTGTCCGCAGCATCCCTATGGGAAGCTGGCTGCCGGTAAATACGACAGGCTTCTCTATGTCTCCGAGCATGAAGCTTAGGGCGGAGGCCGAGAACGACATGGTGTCGGTTCCGTGGAGGATGACAAATCCGTCGTAGCGTCCGTAGTTCTGCTCTATGAGGTGTGTCAGATTCTTCCAGAACTCAATGTTCACGTCTGAGGAATCTATTACCGGGTCAAAGGAGTATGTGTCTATGGTGTATCCGAATTTCCTTAGCTCAGGCATCTCTTCCAGTATCTGTGAGAAGTCGAACGGACGCAGGTCCAGTGTCTCGGGATCCTGTTTCATACCTATGGTGCCTCCGGTGTAGACAAGCAGAATGGATGTCGTTTTGTTCATGGCGTGTTATCTGAGGTTAAAAAGTTTCTTGGCGTTTGATGTGGTTATTCTGTCCACGGTCTCAGTGTCCGTCTCCTTCACAGCGGCGGTTTTTTCTGCGACTGCAAGCAGGTAGGCGGATTCATTTCTTTTCCCTCTGTAGGGGACCGGTGTCAGCCAGGGGGAATCGGTCTCAAGCAGGATGTCTTCTAATGGGATGTCCTTGACGGTGGCAGCTATACCTGCATTTTTGTAGGTGATGACTCCTCCTATGCCTATTTTGAAGTCACCGTAAGTCTTGATTCTGCGGTAGGTCTCGATGCTGCCTGAAAAAGCGTGGAATACCCCTTTCATGGATATTCCGGATCCGGCCAGTGAGTCGAGAATCCTGAATACGGTGTCGTGAGCCTCCCTCACGTGGATTATCACTGGCAGGGAGGCTTCGGATGCCCAGAGCATCTGCTGCCTGAATACTTCTTCCTGTTCGCGGATATATTCGTCGGACCAGTGGCGGTCAAGGCCTATCTCTCCGATTGCGGTCCACTTCTGTTCTGCGAGACAGCGCTCCACGAAATCCAGCTCACGCTTCCAGTTTCCGTCTACGGAGGTGGGATGAAGACCTACGGCCGTGCTGATCCTGTCGGGGACACGTGCCGCGCACTCCATCATCCTCTCATGGACGGAGGAGTCTATGCCGGGAAATATCATGTGCTCGACTCCGGCTCCGACAGCTCTTTCCACTGCCTGATCAAAATCGTCTATGAAAGCCTCGTCATAGAGATGGGTATGGGTGTCTATCATCTGAAACCTGTTATACCTTTAATATATAATTGCCGTATATGTCTGATCCGACGATGCCCTCTATCTCCATTCCGGTCAGGCTCGCAAGTACATCCTGAGGGTCGGCTCCGGCTTTGCAGATAAGAGTGTCGCGGTCAATGGCCGAATCAGCCGATAAAGCTAATAAAATATTCCGTCGGATGTAATCGCTTTTTTCAAAAAGTTGCGTCAATTTTTCTTTCCTGCTAAGGTAAGTGCCGTCATTCCAGCCCATAGCGTCTGTTATGGAAGATGGAGATGAAATAATCGCAGCCGTATTCTGTGCGATGAGGGAGTTACATCCGGCGGAATAGGTGTCTGTAATCCGTCCGGGCAGGGCAAATACGTCCCTGGAATAGGAGAGGGCGGTCCTCGCAGTAATCAGTCCGCCCCCTTTTTCGGCAGATTCGATGAGCAGAACTGCGTCTGACATCCCGGCGATGATGCGGTTGCGTCTGAGAAAAGTAACCGGCATGGGGGTAGCTCCTTTGGGAAAATCAGTGACGAGTCCTCCCTGTTCAATGATTCTTACGGCATGCTGCCTGTGGGGCGGAGGATAGATGCTGTCCATGCCAGTGGGCAGTACGGCGACAGTGTCCATTCCGCATTCCATGGCGGCAAGGTGGGCCGTGATGTCGATGCCGTAGGCCAGTCCGCTTATGATCAATGGCTTGATGGAGAGCCCCGCGAGGTGTTCAATAATCCTCCTGCACTGTATTCTTCCGTATGAGGTGGCCTTCCGGGTGCCGACGACGGCTACTGCCCTCTGCGGATTGAGTCCGGTACTGCCCTTGTAGAATAGTACAGTGGGCGCATCCGGGCACTCTTTCAGCCGCCGTGGATATTCTCTGTCCCGTATATAGATGATGCTGATGCCCTTTGCCCTGGCCCAGCGTACTTCCTCGTCCGCTTCTTTCAGGATGCACCTGTTCATGACGGCGTCTATGTAGTGAGTGTTGCCGTGCAGGAGCTCCCTGAGCTCGTGTTCCGAAAGCGAGAAAAGCTCGCCCGGAGACGGAAATCTCTCGGCTATGGCTCTTGCGTCACGGCAGTTGTAGTTGAAAATCCTGTTGACAGCACAGGCGTAAACAGTTTCATCGTATTCCATAATGGGCTAAGTTAGGCATCTGCCCGCTATGACGGGGAAAAATAAAAAAACGGGTAAGAAATTACCCGTTTCTAAAAACTGTCTACATTTAAAAAATCATCACCGTACTTCTCCCGGTAGTATATTGAGTCTTCTTTGTCGAAAGTGTCTATGGCGAAGACCTGGTTCTCGAGGCCCCGGCCCTGCTGTATCTGATGCTGCTCTATGACGTTGTCCCTGTTCCGGACTGTCTCGTAGGTGAAGATTCCGAGGCCGGCGACAATGATTACTGCTGCTGCGGCCTTTGTCCATCCGGAGCGCATTATCCGGAAAAGTACGGGACGTCTTGCGGGGGCGGCACTGTCATCTTCGAAGAATCCTTCTTTGAGCCGGCGCATGGCATTCAGGGCTGACGTGCATTCAGGACAAGAGGAGAGATGCTCCTGAACCTCTGTCTCCTCTTGTGGTGACAGTCTGTTCAGAAAGTAATCTGAAAGGGTCTTTATGTCCAAATGTCCTTTTAACATCTTTATCTATAGTCTTCAAGCATCTTGGTGTATCTGTCATAGAGGCTTTTTTTGAGCCTCTTGATTTCCTGCCTGAGGCGTGCGCACTCCTTTACCTGCTCACGGCCCTCCTTCGCTCCGCTGTGGCGGGCAACGATCTCTTCGTAGGAGAGTCCGTCTATGTAGTGCTCGAACATCTTCTGCACTTTGTCCTCATAACCTTTGACCAAGATATCATGCAGCGGGTGCTCCTTATTATATAATATGACTATGAAGTACCCCTGCACTGAGTCTTTGTCGGTGTAGTCGATATAATTGGCAAGACCTTTTTCTTGTGACGGAAAATTTTCAGGTTTTGTTACCGGATTGTTGAAATATTTCTCTTCATCCTCAGCAGTGAGCTTATACTGAAGGGTATCGATGTCTGCGGGAGACTTGGCTCTGCTGCGGGCAATCTCCTTATTCTTGTTTTTAAGGACTCCGATGGAATAGGATATGATGTCCTTGGCCGTCACCGGCTCCTTCATCCGGCGGTCCACGACCGCGCTGTTGACCGATATGCAGGTGTCGCTCCAGATGTCATGGGTGTTGTTCTCTCCTGATATGCCGGACATCTGGTAGCAGAAGGCTGCAGTGATGGGCTTTAGCTTGAGGTAGAACTTTTCCCAGTAGAAATTCTTGTTGTCCTGCATGCCTTTTACGACCGCGGGCTCTTTGACAGGAAAAGATGCTGACGTTATCTGATGGCAGAAACGGTCCAGTTCGGCGGTGTTGCCGAAGGACGGCATGGAGGAGAAATTGAGCGTGTACAGTTCCTGGAACAAGTCGGGCTCGAGTGCGAAAGAGACGGTGTCGGAGTCAGGGGCGAGGTACTTGTCGGTATCGGTCCTTTCCGAAGTCTCAAACATGTTTCTGAGGTGCCGCTTGAAGATGGACTCTACCGTTCCCTCGAATTCGGGGTTGAGCAGTCTTTCCCGGCAGAACATGCCGAATCCTTTGAACCGGTAATATTCTCTCAGGCATCTTGACTTCCATTGATGGAAGTCCTCTCCTTCTTCGGGCGGGAATTGTGATGCGACTAAAGCGGCCTCGTCCCGGACGTCACGGAAAAATCCCATGCGTCTGAGACGGTACCGCTCATCTTCCTTGGTGAGCAGTTCGAGAGTGTCCCTTTCGAGCCTGCCTGCCATCGGGTGTTAGATGCCTCTGACCTTTTTCTCCCATTTCCATGCGGAACGGAGAACATCATCGACGGGGGTGTCGGCTTTCCAGCCGAGGACCTTGTTGGCTTTCTCAGGGTTTGCCCATACCTTGATGATGTCGCCGGCTCTGCGGGGGGCGAAGCTGTAGGGCAGTTTTGCTCCTGTAGCCGAGATGAAGTGGTTCACGAGCTCGAGGACGGACAGACCGTTGCCGGTTCCGAGGTTGAATATCTCATAGCGGTCGGAGTCGCTTACTCCGAGCATTCTGTTGACAGCCGCTACGTGGGCCTTGGCCAAGTCCACTACGTAGATGTAGTCGCGGATGCAGGTGCCGTCAGGAGTGGGGTAGTCGTTTCCGAATATCTTGAGCTCCTTGCGGATGCCGGCTGCTGTCTGAGTGATGTATGGAACCAAATTCTGGGGTACGCCTATGGGCATCTCGCCGATAAGGGCGGAAGGATGTGCTCCGATGGGGTTGAAATATCTGAGAGCGATGACTTTCAGGGAAGGATAAGCGGTTACGCAGTCCCGGAGAATCTCCTCGCACATCTGCTTGGTGCGGCCGTAGGGAGAGGTCGCCGGCTTGACCGGGGCGTTCTCGCTGATGGGCAGGTTCTCGGGATCGGGCTCTCCGTATACGGTGCAGGATGAAGAGAATACGATGCCGCGCTGACGTCCGTCGCAGGTGGAAAGGTCGATGAGGTAGAGGAGAGAACGGAGATTGTTCTCGAAGTACTTGATAGGCTGCTGGACACTTTCGCCTACAGCTTTATGGGCTGCGAAATGAATGGCGGCTACGATGTCGGGATATTTCTCGAAGACTTTTGCGAACTGTGCCTTGTCGCTGCAGTCTATCTCCATGAAGGGGAGCGGCTTGCCGGTAATCTGCTCTATGCCCTTGAGCATTTCGGGAGACGAGTTGGAAAAATTGTCCACACCGACTACCTCATAGCCGGCGTTTACCAGTTCAACGACTGTGTGCGAGCCGATGTATCCTGCGGCTCCTGTAACGAGTACCCTGCCTTTGTTGTTCATTTTCTTAAAATTTTGTCTGCAAATATACTCAAATTTTCTAATTTTGCGGCCGTTAAATTCAAATGTTGCTATGCTGTTAGGAATTGCATCAGACCACGCCGGCTTCGAGATGAAAGAAGCCCTGAAGAAGTATCTGGCCTCCATGGGCCATGAAGTTAAGGATTTCGGAACTCACTCGCCCGAGAGTATGGACTATCCAGATGTGGCCCATCCTTTAGCCGAAAGCGTCGAGAAAGGGGAGGTGGAGCTGGGTGTCGCTCTCTGCGGTTCCGGCAACGGTATCAGCATGACCCTGAACAAGCATCAGGGGATACGCGCCGCCCTCTGCTGGAATGAGGAACTGGCAGCCCTGGCCCGTCAGCACAATGATGCCAATGTCCTGTCGCTTCCTGCCCGTTTCATATCGGTGGAGCTTGCAGAGAAGATAGTCAGGAAATTTCTCGAAAGCTCTTTTGAAGGTGGCCGCCACCAGCGCAGAGTAGAGAAAATCCCCTGCAGATAATGTACGCTGTAATAGACAGGAATACCCCTGCCGGCACATCCTTGGCTCCGGATCTTTATCCGGACGGGTTTGTCATGGTCATAGACAAGCCCTACCGCTGGACTTCGGCGGATGCGGTACGCAAAATCAAGTTCTCCCTCAAGAAACTGTATCATCAGGGCAATATCAAGGTGGGACATGCAGGGACTCTTGACCCTTTGGCTACCGGAGTGCTGCTGGTGTGTGTCGGCAAGGCTACAAAAGTCTCCGAGGCGCTTCAGGCAGAGCGCAAGGAGTATGTCGCTCAGGTGACATTCGGTGCTACGACTCCGTCTTTCGACATGGAGCATGAGGTGGATGCATCGTATCCGTGGGAACACGTAACGGAGGATGCCATAGCTGCGGCCCTGAAGGAAATGGAAGGGGAGCAGATGCAGCTGCCTCCGGTGTATTCGGCTAAGTATGTGGACGGTGTAAGGGCTTATGAGATGGCGCGTCAGGGAGAGGATGTGACTCTCAAGGCGGCCAGAATACATATTTACGGCACACGCATCATCGAGTACAGGGCTCCGGTGCTGAAAGTCGCCATAGAGTGCAGTAAGGGGACTTATATAAGGGCCTTCGCACGCGATCTCGGGACGGCAGTAGGCAGCGGTGCCTATCTTTCCGCTTTAGAAAGGACTGCGTCCGGAGGGTTCCGTGTCGAGAATGCTCTTACAATCACGGAATTTGCAGAAAGATTTTGAAACTTTAGGCAGGTAACTGCGTATTAATTATAGTATGAAGCTTTCACAATTTAGTTTTGATTTAGATATCAGAAAGAATATCGCGCCCTATCCTTCCGAGTACAGGGATGAGTGCAGGATGCTGGTTCTGCACAGGTCGACAGGTGATATCGAGCATAAAATATTCAAGGACATTATCAACTACTGCGATGAGGGCGATGTTTTCGTCTTCAATGATACCAAGGTCTTCCCTGCCCGTCTCAAGGGCAACAAGGAGAAGACAGGGGCAGAGATAGTCGTATTCCTTCTCAGGGAACTGAACAAGGACCAGAGACTCTGGGATGTTCTGGTGGATCCGGCCCGTAAGATAAGAATAGGCAATAAGCTGTATTTCGGTGAGAATGATTCGTTGGTGGCCGAAGTCATTGACAATACCACTTCGCGCGGACGTACTCTGAGATTTCTCTTCGACGGGTCTTATGAGGAGTTCAAGTCCACACTTTACTCTATGGGTGAGATACCTGTGCCGGAATATGTGTACATAGCACGTCAGGCTCAGAGGGAGAGGGACGGACTGCCTCTTCTCAAGCAGAACGGTCCTTTCATCTATTCGGAACCCTTTGATGTGGACCGTTTCCAGACCATTTATGCATCTGTCGAGGGAGCGGTGGCGTCTCCTGCAGCAGGACTGCACTTCAGCCGTGAAGTGTTCAAGCGTATGGAGATTAAGGGTGTCGATGCCCGCTTCATAACTCTCCACATGGGACTGGGACATTTCCGCAATGTGGATGTGGAGGATCTGTCAAAGCACAAGATCGATTCCGAGCGTATGATTATTCCGGAGGAGACGGCAGATGCCGTTAATGCCGCCAAGGCTGCCGGTCATAAAATATTCGCAGTGGGCGCGACCGTGGTGAGAGCTATAGAGACGCCCGTGACTACTACCCGGCAGCTCAAGCCCTTTGACGGATGGACAAATAAGTTCATATTCCCTCCTTATGCATTCTCGATACCCGATGCAGTGATTACCAACTTCCATCTGCCGAACTCCACGATGCTCATGTCCGCCTGCTCGTTCGGAGGTTATGAGAATGTGATGAATGCCTATGCGACAGCTTTGAAGGAAGGCTATCAGTTCGGCATGTACGGCGATGCGATGCTGATAGTGGAATAAGTAACAGCAGCAGGAACAGTACTGCTACTGCCCCTGCTGTTGCTTTTTGAGTCTCTCGCGTCTGGCGAGTGCTGTCTCGTTTTCCAAGTCAGAAATATTACAGTCCGCGGAATAAGTGAAGATATGCTCCGTGTCTAATTCCCGGATACTGCCCTCCTGGTCCTCCGTGCTTCCTGGAGAAAGAGTTATTACACCGTCGCTTTCCGCTGTCTCGGAGAGTTCGACGGTGTCTCCGTTGTTGCGCATGTGGCGGCGTCTGGATGGCGGAGTGTTGTTGACCTTGAAGCCGGTGGCGAGGATAGTGACGGCTATCTCTCCTTCTTCGAGCCTGTTGTCTATGGTAAGTCCTCTCTTCAGCTTGCTCACTCCTCCTCCTGTGCATTCACTGACGTAGTCGAGAATCATCGTGTCCTCGGAGCCGAGGATGGAGGATTTGCTGTTGTACATGACATTGACGAGGACGTTCTTGGCCGTATTGAGATCAAAGTCCTTGAGCAGGGGGGAGGTAAATGCCCTTTCCGCTGCTTCTATAGCCCTGTTGTCGCCTTTTGCCCTGCCGGTTCCCACGAGTGCCATACCGCTGTTGCGCATGACTACAGTGACGTCCTGCAGGTCTACGTTGACGAAACCGGTGCTGGTGATAATCTCCGATATGCCTCTTACGGCTGTGTCTAAGACGTCATCGGCCTTCTTGTAGGTGGACTGTATGTCGAGGTCACCGTAGAAGTCGTACATCTTCTGGTTGTCTACGATGATGATGGAATCAGTGTACTTGCGCATCTCCTCGATACCCTCGTAGGCGCGCTGGAGCGCTTCGAGACCGTCATTGTCGCGGGGATACGTGACGACGGCGATGGTGAGTTTGCCTGCCTCCTTGACAGTCTTGGCTATTACAGGAGAAGCTCCCGTCCCTGTGCCTCCGCCCATGCCGGCGGTGATGAATACCACTTTTATATTGTCCCCGATGTATTTTTTTATCTCCTCGATGGACTCGATGGCGGCATTGCGCCCTTTCTCAGGGTCCATGCCGGCTCCAAGTCCCCGCGTGAGGTTCGAGCCGAGCTGTATCTTGTCGGGTACGGGGGATGCCATGAGGGCCTGCCTGTCAGTGTTGCAGAGCAGAAATTCTACGTCCTTGATGCCTTCGTTGAAGAGTCGGGTAACGGCGTTGCAGCCTCCTCCTCCGACTCCGATAATCTTTATGGTGGACATGTTGTCGAGTATGCCCTCGGGTATAGGTTCAAAATCTGTCATAATCTCATGCTTTTAAGGGTTATGCCTCATTGTCGGAAGATCCGAAGAGGTCTCCGATGATGTCGCTGAAGGACCGTTTGGGGCCTTTTGGCGGTCTGGGCGTATTTTTGGGTTGCCCGCCCTTGTTGCCGGACTCTGATGGTGCTGCAGCATCCTCCTGGCCGTCGAAGAGGGTGGGCTCTGTCTGTCCGGAGTTCTCTAATCCGTAGTCGCCCTGCTCTGCCGCAGTGCTGTCCTCGTACTCGAAACCTTTGATGATGAGGCCTGCTGCGACGGAGGCTTCGGGACGGAATACGTCGTCTATGGAGTTGCCTATGATGGTGTTGCTGTCGGGGAAGCCTAAACGGACATCCATCCGGAGGATGTTCTTGGCTAAAATCTGTATGTGGTTGAGGTTGACCGAACCGCCGGTGAGGACAGCTCCGCTGCTGATGCGGTCGCCGTAGCCGGACTCGTCTACGATTCTGCGTACAGTGGCGAGTATCTCGCACATGCGGGCTTCGATGGCCGAGTGAAGTACCTTGAACGGTACGTCCTTGACAGTCATTCCGTCCTTGCCCTTGATGGATATGATTTTGTTCTCCGGGGCATACTCGCTGATGCAGGAGCCGTGCTGGACCTTCATCAGTTCGGCGTTCTTGAGGGATACCTTGCATATCTGCCTGATATCCTCGGATATGGAGTTGCCTCCGAAGGGGATGACGGCGGCGTGGCGGATGATATTGTCCTGGTAGATGAGAACGTCGGTGGTACCGGCCCCGATGTCTACAAGTACGGTTCCGAGCTCTTTCTCGTCATTGGTGAGCAGGGCTGAGGCGGCTGCTATGGGGGAAAGAATGAACCTGCGGGGACGCAGTCCGGCCATGCTGACAGCCTGCTCGCACTTTTTCATGGTGCCTGAGCTGCCGATAAAGAGACGGTACTCGCCCTCTATCTCCTTGCCGGTCATGCCGTCCGCTTCGGAGGCACCGATGAACTCGTCCACGTTGTAGTATTGCGGCACCACATAGAGAATCTTCTCTGTCGGCTCTACTTTGGACAGGTACATCTCCTCGAGCATGGATTCCACCTCCTCTTCGGTAATCAGGGAATCAGGGTCCTGACGGTTCTTGTGCAGGTTGGCGGACAGGCATCTGAGGCTCTGTCCGGAGATGTTGACGTAGACATCCCGGATGCCGTAGTGCTCGGTGTCAGGGAGGGAGTTGACCTGACTCCTGACCTTTTCCATTGCCTGCTTTATCGCCGTGAACACACCCTTGATATTCATGATCTCACCCCTGCGCACTCCGTCCTGGGGTAGAGGCTCGTCGCAGTAGCCGATGATCTTTATGCCGGTGGCTGTTCTCTCACCTACGATGGCCGCGACTTTGGACGTGCCTATGTCTAAGGCTGTAATATATCTGCTGCTCATATTCTTATACTGTTTTTAACCTTGTTGTCATCCCTCAGTGTGCATACTATCTGGTCCGAGAACTTGAGATTGACACCGGAGTACCGTTCCCATCCGTAGACGGGGACTATCTCGAGATAGTAGGTCCTGAGTTTTGCAAATTTATAATCTATATCGTCAATAGCACCAAAAATTATCTTCTGGTCGCCTATCGCATTGTAGAAAACGATATCACCGTTCTCCTCCACGTCTATCTGCTGTATCTGGGCGTTCCATACAGGATGCCGGTCGAGATACTGGGCGAGGGATATGATCTGCTCCACCCATTGGCGGTCATCCCCTTCAGGTACCCCCCTGTATCCTTCCTCGAGCCGGACCGGAATATGTCCGGAGACTACAGGTACGTAGGAGGTGAAGGTGTTTACCCAAGGAAATATGTAGCCTGTGTCGTCAATATAGAACGCCCCTTTCTCTGTCTGTACCCTGAGAACAGGCCTGCGCTGGGTCACTTTTACTCTCAGGATGCCGTCCATCGACACAGATGCGTCGCTGAGGCGTATGGCGCTCCGGCTCTCGAGCAGCTCTTCTATAAGATCCAGCTGTGTTTCGGTCCTGGGCCTGCCTACGGGATTGATGTCGGAAGAAAGGATGATAGACCGGATTTCTTCGGGGGATACAAAGCGGTTGGCCGCGCTGTCGAGTATGGTTACGGAGATGCCGGTACACAGCTCTCCCTTCCTTCCCTGTGCGGAAAGATAGGAGGCTGCCGCAAAATATCCGCAGAAAAGGAGGACGGCAAAAGCGATGAGGCAGTATGTGACGATCCTTTTAATCATATTTTTCCTTGAGGAGATTCTCGATAGGCTGTACTGTTCTGTCTATGTCCCCCGCTCCGAATGTGACGAGGATGTCGATGTCGCGTGAGGCAATTTCTTCCAGAAGTTCTCTTTTCTGGATGATTCTCTTGTCCTGCAGTGTGACGTGCTCGAAAATCATGCTGGAGGAGACTCCGGGTATTGGCTCCTCTCTGGCAGGATATACCGGCAGCAGCAGCAGGGAGTCCAAATTGCTGAGGCTCCGGGCAAATTCTAAGTGAAAATCTCTTGTCCTGGAAAACAGATGGGGCTGGAAGACTCCTAAAATCTTTCTGCCGGGCCACACCTGACGGATGGAGGCTATAGTCGCGGCTAACTCGGCCGGATGGTGGGCATAGTCGTCTATGTAGGTGTGTCCGTGAGCATTGAAGCGGATGTCAAACCGGCGTGCTACCCCGCGGAAGGAGGCGATGCCTTCTCTGACGCTTTCCGCCGGGGTCCCGTGTATCAATGCCAATGCGGCCGCGGCCGTGGCGTTCTCAATATACACCTCTCCCGGTACTCCGGCATGGCAGTGCTCTATCTTTCCGTCGGGAGCGTTCAGGGTGAAAAACATTTTTCCTTGTCCGTCGGACACGATGTCGGAGGCATAGTAGTCCCCTCCGGGACCGTAGGTGCGGACTTCCGCGCTGATGCCGGCATCGCGGAAATAGCCTTCGAGGCCCTTCCTGACGACGAGGATGTCAGAGCATTGCCGTCCGAACTGTATAAATGCTCCGCGAAGGTCGTCCATGTCACGGTAAATGTCCATGTGGTCGGCGTCCATGGCTGTCACAACAGCTCCTTCGGGATGCAGCCGGAGGAATGAGCGGTCAAACTCGTCCGCCTCGGCGACTATCACGCCGCTGTCCGACAGCAACAGGTTGGATCCGTAATTTCTGGAAATGCCGCCGAGAAATGCGGTGCATCCTTCGCCGGATACTGTCAGTATGTGGGCCAGCATGGTGCTGGTGGAGGTCTTTCCGTGGGTGCCGGCTACAGCGAGGCAGCGGTGTCCGCCGGTAATCTCTTCGAGGGCCTCTGAGCGCTTGATTACCCTGTATCCGCGGGAACGCGCATAATTCAGTTCCCCGAAGTCATGCGGTATGGCGGGGGTGTATATGACAAGGGTGTCCCCGGGTGAAGGCGGAATCATCTCCGCATTGTCCTCGAAGTGTACGTGTATGCCCTCGCTTTCTAAGGCGTCTGTCACTGGCGACGCGGTTCTGTCGTAGCCGGAGACAGTGTACCCCGCGTGCCGGCACCAGCGGGCTACAGCGCTCATTCCGATCCCGCCGATGCCTATGAGGTAGATATTATTGTATGACTTCATGTTCTTGTCTTTTTATCAGTGAGCCGGAGTACTTCGCGTGCTATATCCATGGATGCGTCCGGCCGGGCCATCCTGAGGATATTGTTTTCGAGCAGTTCCCGTCTTTCTTTGTCTGCAAGCAGCTCCGAAATGGCGGGGAAGAGATCCGTGGCAGCCCTGCTGTCGCATACCATAGCAGCTGCGTCGGCATCTACAAGGGCCATGGCGTTGTGCGTCTGGTGGTCTTCGGCGACATTGGGCGAGGGGACAAATATAGCGGCCTTGCCTATGGCGCAGAGCTCGGAGATGGTTCCCGCGCCTGCCCTTGACACCACGATGTCGGATGCTGCGAAAGCAAGGTCCATGCGGGTGATGAAGTCGCAGTTGCGGATGTTGCCCCAGATGCGTACGTTGTTGGAGTTCTGGCTCACTCCTCCGAGATGGGCGAACAGTTCTCCTGTATGGCGGGCATATCCCTTGCCGCTCTGCCAGATAATCTGGTAGGGGAAGGCACCGCCTCCGGTGCAGGCTGTGCTCATGACAGTGTTGAATGTTCCGCATCCGCCGCTTCCTCCGACTATGAGAACAGTGGGAAGAGAGGGGTCGAGGCTGAAGAACCGCTGGCCTTCGGCTTTTTCCTCAGGGGTGTAGGGACGTATGGACTCCCGGATGGGGTTGCCTGTAAGGATAATCTTTGAGGCGGGAAAGAAGCGCTCCATACCGGGGTAGGCCGTGCAGATGCGGTGCGCCCTGCGGCTTAGGATCTTGTTGGTCAGTCCGGCATACGAGTTCTGCTCCTGGATGAGGGTGGGTATGCCTTTGGACGCAGCTTTCCACAGCATGGGTGCGCTGGCGTAGCCGCCTACGCCCACAACGGCATCGGGACGGAAGTCTTTGATGATCTTGCCGGCCTTATTCAGGCTTTTCAGTACTTTGGCCGGGAGTGCGAGGTTGGAAACGCTGAGGCTCCGCTGTAGTCCGGCTACCGGCAGTCCTATGATGCGGTATCCTGCGGCAGGAACCCGTTCCATCTCCATCTTGCCTTCCGCGCCCACGAAGAGTATGTCGGCCTCAGGCTCGATCTTACGGATAGCGTCTGCTATGGACAGGGCGGGGAAGATATGTCCTCCTGTACCGCCTCCGCTGATTATGATTCTGTGCTGCATAATGTTTCCTCCTTTTCAGTTTTAAGTTTCAAGTCTTTTATTTCGATAGTCCTGTTGACGGACAGGATGATGCCGAAGGCGCAGCTCATGATGAGCAGGGAAGTTCCGCCGCGGCTGATCATGGGCAGGGTCTGGCCCGTGACCGGCAGGATGCCGATGTTTACAAAGATGTGCAGGAACGCCTGCATGGTGATGAGTGTGGACAGGCCTGAAACGGCGATTATGGAGAACTTGCGTGTGCAGGCCCTGGCTATCTTCAGGCATCGGTAGAAGAACCAGAGGTAGAGAAGGATTACGGCGATACCTCCGAAAAGGCCGTATTCCTCGACGATAATCGAATAGATGTAGTCGTCGTAGGCGTTGGGCAGGATATCTCTCTTGATGCTGTTTCCGGGCCCTCTGCCGAAGATTCCGCCGAGCTGGATGGCTTCACGGGCCTGTTCGGACTGGAAGTTCTTGTCTTCCAGCTCTGCCAATTCGGCAGCGGACAAGCCTTCGGTGTCTTCTGAGGTAAAGTGACGCTCGATTCTCTCTCCGAACGTGTCGAAGCGCGAGAATACCTTTCCGTCACTAAGCACGCTGACGGTAAATGCTATGGCGACAGCACCTGCGGCTATGGGGATGCTCCACAGGATAAATTCCCGCTTGACACCTGAGCAGATCAGGATGACTAATGTCAGAGTTCCGATAATCAGTGTGGCGGACATACTGCCGAGCATGCACAGCGCACATACGGCGCCTATCGGAAGGAGTATTTTCAGGGCGTACTCCTTAAAGGTGTCCAATTTTGAGGCTTCAATGGTGCGGGCGAGATAAAGTACTGTGGCGAGCTTGGCAATCTCTGAAGGGTGGATGTCTACTCCGAGAACGCTGAAACTGCGGAGCTCGTGCTGGAATATGGGCAGCAGAAGCAGAATGACTGCAAACGGGACGGCAAGATATGATACGGACCTGTAGAATCCCATAGGTATCCTGTAGCAGACCAACAGAATTCCGAAACCGGCGATGTAGAATACAGCCTGGTCCATCATGAAGCTGAACGGGGTGGAGTCGAACCGGTATGCGAGGGCGCTCGTGGCTGAATACACCACTGCGAGGGAGATCATGGCGAAAATCAGGATTATCAGCCAGATCACCCGGTCCCCTCGGAGCCTGCCCATATTTTTTAATTTCTCCGTCATCCCTACAGCTCCCTTACAGCCTCCTTAAACTGTCTTCCGCGGTCCTCATAATTCTTGAAGAGATCGAAGCTCGCGCAGCAGGGCGAGAGCAGTACTACATCTCCGTCTGAGGCGAGTCCGTAGGCTTTCTGGACTGCCTCTTTTGCGGAGGAGGCGTCGGTGACGGTGTGAACGATGGGACCGAAGAACTCGTGCAGTTTCCTGTTGTCCTTCCCGAGACAGATGAGGGCTTTTACCTTTTCCCTTACTAACTCTTCTATCTCGGTATAGTCATTGCCTTTGTCTGTCCCTCCGGCAATCCATATCACAGGGTGCTTCATGCACTCGAGGGCGTACCAGGTGGAGTTGACGTTGGTGGCCTTGGAGTCGTTGATGTAAAGGACGCCGCGTACTTTCATGACTCTCTCGAGGCGGTGCTCGATGTTCTGGAATGTGGCGAGACTCCGTCGGATGACCTCGTTGGTGATGTTCATGATCTTTCCGGTGATGGCGGCTGCCATGGAGTTGTAGATGTTGTGCTTGCCCTTGAGAGACAGCTCTTCGGTGGGAACGCTAAGTTCCTGTCCGTCGTAGCGGACGGTGATCTTTCCTCCGTCCTCGAAAGCGCCCTGAGACACCTCGTGTTTTTCTGAGAAGGGGAGCATTCTGGCCCTGAGTACAATCTCTTTGATGTGCCCCACTGTGACGTTGTCATCATCGCAGAAGATGAAGCAGTCCTCTTCGGACATGTTGCGGGTGATGCGGAACTTGGCCTTGATGTAGTTCTGCATGTTGTGGTCGTAGCGGTCGAGGTGGTCGGGGGTGATGTTGAGGATGATGGCTATGTCGGCCTTGAAGTCGTACATGCCGTCGAGCTGGAAGCTGCTCAGCTCCAGTACATAGATGTCGAAGTCCTCGGTGGCGACCTGGAGCGCGTAGCTCTTGCCTATATTGCCGCCGAGACCTACGTTCATGCCGGCGTTGCGCAGCATGTAGTAGATGAGTGAGGTAGTGGTGGTCTTTCCGTTGCTGCCGGTGATGCAGATTTTCTTGGCCCTGTCGTAGCGGCCTGCGAACTCTATCTCCGATATAACGGGAATGCCGGCGCCGACGGCAGCACTGACCACTGGGGCTGAGTCCGGAATCCCGGGGCTCTTGATGATTTCGGCCGCGTTGAGGATTTTGTCCATAGTGTGGCCGCCTTCCTCAAAGGGTATGCCGTACTGCTGCAGCAGGGCCTTGCCTTCTTCAGGGATGCTGCCGTTGTCTGACAGGAAAACGTCGAAGCCTTTGACTTTTGCGAGGACGGCTGCTCCGACTCCGCTCTCACCGCCTCCGAGTGCTACGATCCTTTTCATGGCTATCGTATTTTGAGTGTGATGATTGTTGCTATTGCGAGGATAATGCTTATAATCCAGAAGCGCATGACGATTTTCGCCTCCGGTATGGCCCTTGACGGTCTGCTGATCAGGGCGGGTACTCCTTCCTTCTGGAAGTGGTGGTGCAGGGGGGCCATCTTGAATATGCGGCGGCCCTCCCCGTATTTTTTCTTGGTATATTTGAAGTACAGTCTTTGGAAGATGACGGACAGTGATTCTGCGAAGAAGATGCCGCAGAGGATGGGGATGAGCAGCTCCTTGCGGATGAGTACGGCGACCACCCCGATTATTCCTCCGAGGGCGAGGCTGCCGGTGTCTCCCATGAATACCTGGGCGGGGTAGGAGTTGAACCACAGGAAGCCGAGCAGAGCTCCGACTAAGGCCGAGAGGTAGACTACGATCTCGCCGGAGTCGGGGATGTACATGATGTTGAGGTAGTCGGCGTAGATAACGTTACCGGAGAGATAGGCTAAAACACCGAGGGCGGCTCCGACTATGGCGGTGATGCCGGCGGCCAGACCGTCCATGCCGTCAGTCAGATTCGTGGCGTTGGACATGGCCGTGATGATAAAGATGATGACGGCTACGTAGATGACTACCTGCAGCAGCTCTTTTATCTTGCCGCTTCCGGGTGCCAGCCAGGCGTAGTCAAATTCGTTGTTCTTTACGAAAGGTATGGTCGTGAGTGTGCTTATAGTGTCCTCATGCACGCATATAGTGATACCTACGGCCAGGGCGAGGATGACTTGTCCGATAATCTTGTATTTTCCGGACATGCCCTCTTTGTCCTTTTTGAAAACTTTGATGTAGTCATCGGCGAAGCCTAAGGCACCGAGCCATACGAGGGTGACGAGCAGCAGCTGGATGTACATGTTGGTCAGGTCTCCGAAGAGCAGGACGGCTATCAGTATCGATCCGAGAATCATTACGCCTCCCATCGTCGGTGTTCCTTTCTTTGCCAGCTGACCCTCTAAGCCGAGGTCGCGGATCTCTTCACCTATCTGCAGCCTCTGGAGCATCCGGATGACCTTGCTTCCGAAGCACAGCATGAGCACGATAGCGGTTACACTGGCCAGAATCGAGCGTACTGATATGTACTGCAGCAGTCCTGAGCCAGGGAAGTCAAGATATCGAAGGTGTTCGAAAAGATGGTATATCATAGCAGCGTCTCTTTTATTATCTCCTTGTCGTCAAAGTGGGATTTGACTCCGTTTACTATCTGGTAGTCCTCATGCCCCTTGCCGGCGACCAGAACTATGGCTCCGTCGGGGGCTGTCATCAGGGCAGTGCGGATGGCTTCCCTTCTGTCGGTTATGAACATGGTCCGGGTCATTCCCTCGGCGTCTATGCCTTTCTTCATATCCTCGATGATGGCGGCAGGGTCCTCGAAGCGGGGGTTGTCGGATGTTATGACGGCCCGGTCAGCGTAGCGGGTGCCTATGGCCGCCATCTCCGGACGTTTTGTCCGGTCACGGTTGCCGCCGCAGCCGAAGACGGCGATGAGCTGGGAGCCGCCGCGGAGCTCCCGGAGGGTTTTCAGCACATTCTCGAGTGCGTCCGGAGTATGAGCATAGTCAACCACAGCGGTGATGCCGCGGCGGCCCCGGATGTATTCCATGCGTCCGGGTACGGGACCCATGGCGCTGATCTCCTTGAGGGTCTCTTCTTTGTCGGCGCCAAGCAGCACAGCGGTCGCGTAGACGGCGCAGATGTTGTGGGCGTTGTAGTCTCCGATGAACCGGGTCCATACTTCGGTCCCGTCGATGTTGAGCAGCGAGCCCTCGATGCTCCGTTCGACTATCCGGACCTTGAACTCGGCCATACTTCCTTCACTGTAGCGGTATACCCTCGCGGCTGTGTTCTGGACCATGACAGAGGCATTGCGGTCGTCCGAGTTGATCAGGGCGAAGGCGTTCCGGTCAAGTGAGTCGAAGAGCAGCTTTTTACAGCGTATATACTCGCTGAAGGTCTTATGGTAGTCGAGGTGGTCGTGAGTGATGTTTGTGAATACGGCTCCGCGGAATTTAAGTCCTTTGACTCTCCCCTGATGCAGGGCGTGCGAGCTGACTTCCATGAAGCAGTACTGGCAGCCGCGGTCACACATGAGTCTCAGGAGGCGGTTCAGCGTTATCGGGTCCTGAGTGGTGTTGGTGGTCTCGAAGCGCTCACCGCATACGTAGTTGGCAATGGTGGAAAGCAGACCGCAGCAGTAGCCGAGTCCGGAGAAAAGGCGGTAGAGAAGGGTGGCGATGGTGGTTTTCCCGTTGGTGCCGGTCACTCCTATCAGGTTGATGTCGGCGGAAGGGTGACCGAAAAAATTTCCGGCGGCATCAGGCACGGCGCCTCTTGTGTCTCCGACCCTGACAGCTGTGATTCCGGAACCGATGATCTCTCCTGCCGCTTCAGGATGCTGGTACATGACAGCGGACGCGCCTGCCTCTATGGCTTTCCCGATGTAGGAGTGGCCGTCGCTCTCGAAGCCTGGAACGGCTATGAACAGGCATCCCGGCCGGCACTGGCGTGAGTCGGTGGTGATGTCGGTAATGTCGATGCCGGTGTCTCCGTGGATACCGGCTGTGTCAATACCTTCTAATATATAGTCAAGTCTCATATCTCTTCTGTTATTTCAATGTCAGTGTTATAAGGCCTCCGCGTCCGAGGGCTGTGCCGGCGGCCGGGGACTGGGAGCTTACCCTGCCTGTTCCGGAGAAAACCACTCTGTATCCTTCATTCTCTAACAGGTAGAGCGCATCTTTCAGACCCATCTCCGAGACGTCAGGCACTGTTCCCCTGTCTATTTCGATATCGGATACCACTGGGGTCCCGCTCCCGTGGCCGGTGTCTATCCTTACCCATCCCTTTCCCTTGGTGTGCGGCCGCGAGTTCATGGGCATATACTCTACCGGCATCCCGTTGCGGCCTGCCAGGCCCGAGGCGATGGAGGGGTTGTCCGGAGGGATGAGGCCGTCAGCGTAAAGCGGAGGATTCCACTCGGGGTGCGAGGCGTAGATCTTGTCTGCAATGCGCTTGAATACGGGCGCGGCCCATGTCGCTCCGTAGAAATTGCCCTTGGTCTTTCCGGTATACAGCACTACGATGCACGAGTACTTGGGGTCATCCGCCGGGAAGTATCCTGCGAAGGAGGCCTGATACTGGCGGTAACCGTTCTCGTCCTCGTAACGGCCGTTGATTGCCACGCGGGCGGTTCCAGTCTTTCCGGCGATGGCGTACCGCTCGTCATCGCATATCCTGGCTGTCCCGTCAGTCACTACTCCGCGCAGGGCGGTGCGGACGGCGTTGAGAGTGCTCCGGGAACAGATGGAGCCGCTGACTACTGAGGGTCCGAATTTTTCTGTGGAGATGCCGTCTCTCTCGAAGTCTTCGATGAAGTACGGACGCATCATCCTGCCCCCGTTGGCTACGGCGTTGTAGAATGTGAGGATGTGCATGGGGGTCAGAGTCAGGGCATATCCGTAGCCGAGGCTGGCGAGCGATGAGTTGGACCACGCTGCGTCGTCGGGGCTCAGGATGTAGGCATAGCCCTCTCCCTCGATGTCGAGGTTGAGCTTCTCGACGAGCTTCATGTTGTGCAGGCGGGAGATGTAGGCTGCCGGGTCGTCTCCGTAGGATTCGGTGATCATCTTTGCAAAGGCTATGTTGGAGGATTTCTCAAAGGCTTCGAGGGCGGTCATCTTGCCGTATCCTCCACGGTGGGTGTCTGTAATCTTTATGCCTCCGTAGTACCATTCGCCGTTGCCTCCGTCTACCGGAGTGTCGAGGCTGATGTGTCCGTCCTCTATCATGGCTATCATGGCGGCGAGCTTGAGTGTCGAGCCGGGCTCGGTGGCGTGGGCTACGGCGTAGTTGTAGGACTCGTCGAAAGAGCCGTCACGCCGTTTGTACATGTTGGCGATACCCCGGATGGCCCCGGTCTTCACGTCCATTATCACGGCAGTGCCGCCTTCAAATACATCGCTCATGGCTATCTGTGCCCTGAGCTCTGTCTCCGCGGCCTCCTGTATGCGTACGTCTATGGTGGTGCGGATGTCCACTCCGTCGACAGCCGGGCGGGCCGGAGCCCCGTTGACCGGAATCCATTCGTTGCCGAGCATTCTGTGAACGGTCTGAACGCCCTTCTCTCCCCTGAGCCTGTAGTCGTAAGTGTATTCTATCCCAGTGCCTTCTCCGTCAGCGTTGAGATATCCTACGGTCCTGCTTGCCAGATGCCCGTAGGGATTGATCCGCTCACTGTCCCGGTTGACGATCAGCCCTCCGGTGAACTGGCCTAACCTGAAGATGGGGAAGCTGCGGATCTCTTCAAGCTCTCCGAAATCCACCTTGCGGCTGCCTATGAGCTTGTATCTGTTGCCGCTCCTGCGTGCGGAGACTAACTCTGAGCGCCATGCGGATTTGGATTTGTCTCTGAATATCCGGTTGAGGCAGAGGGCAAGAGAGTCTACATCGCGGCTGAATATGGAGTCAGGGACGACCTTGGAGTCCCAGCGCAGCTCGAACACCGGAGTCGATACAGCCAGCGGACTGCCGTCTGAAGCGAGTATGCTTCCTCTCAGCGGCAGCAGTACCTGTTCTTTGTAGATATCCTCGGCTGTGACCTTGTCCTTGCTGAGGAACTGGACGGATATGATGCCTCCCACCGCCAGTATGCCCATGAGCAGGAAGAAGACATAGACGAAGAAGAATCTCAGGAAGATCTTATTTGTGCCGTTGTTTTCCATATCCTCAGTCCTCCTTCATTTTGACTCTTGTCGGTGGGGTGGCGGGGGCCTTGATGTCTATTGAGCTCTCTTCCAGAAGTTTCTCTATTTCTCCTCTCTTTCCGGTGTACAACAGACGCGTGTATTTCCCCATATATTCCGAGCGCAGGTTCCTCAGTGTCTCTTCGTTGCGGGTCATGCGCTGCATCGTGTTCCGTATTCCGAAGTGAATGCTGATGTAGAGTATGACCAGTGCGAAAAGGTAGAGGATGAACCTCCACTGCCTTGTAAAGCTGCTTTTTGCAAGTATCTGTCCTCCCAGTACGTTCTCGATAATCCGTTTTCTCATAACTCGCTTCTTGATGCCGCCCGGAGCTTGGCGCTGCGTGCCCTGGTGTTCTGCATTACCTCGGCTTCAGTGGGGAGGACGGGTTTTCGGGTAATGACTGTGAAGGGGCTGCGCCTGCGTCCATAAAGGTCGGCGGTGTCCTTGCCTTCGATATTGCCTGTACGGAAAAAATTTTTTACCATCCGGTCTTCGAGTGAGTGATAGGTGATGACGGCGGCCGTACCTCCGGGCTTGAGGGAGGCGAGAATGCCTCTGAGCAGGTGCTCGAGGCTGCGCATCTCTCCGTTGACCTCAATGCGCAGGGCCTGGTAGATCTTGGCCAGGGTCTTGTGGGGGGCTGCTGCCGGAAGGACGGGGGCTACGGCCGCGTTGAGGGCGGCGGTGGTGGTGATGGGGGATTTTGCTCTGGCAGAACAAATCAGGGCAGCGGTCCTGCGGCTGTTCTCCACTTCCCCGTAGATGCGGAGGATGTCCGCGAGGCGCTGCTCGTCGCAGGAGTTCAGCAGATCGGCTGCGCTCTGCCCGGATGAGGTGTTCATCCTCATGTCGATGTCAGCGTCGAAACGGAAGGAGAATCCCCTTTCCGGAGTGTCAAACTGATGTGATGATACGCCGAGGTCAGCTATGATGCCGTCTACGCCGGATGAGTGGCCGAGGTAGCGGACATAGTTGTGAATGAAACGGAAGTTGCTGCGTACGGCTGTGACGCGGCTGTCTTCGGGGGCATTGGCTATCGCGTCGGAGTCCATGTCGAAGCATATCAGGCGGCCTTCCGCGCCTAAGCGCGAGAGGATGGCGCGGCTGTGACCTCCTCCTCCGAGGGTCGCGTCGACGTAGACTCCGTCGGGCTTCACCCCGAGGATGTCCACGCTCTCGTGAAGCATTACGGGTATGTGATATGCTGTACTCATCCTAAAATCTTTTCAGCCAACGCGGTGAACTCCTCCTCCGAGAGACGTGACTCCTCGAATGTGCCGCGGGCCCAGAGCTCTATCTTGTGGTCGTTGCCTGCAAAGACCACCTCCCTGTCCACGCCTATGCTGTCGAGCATCTGGCGGGGAATGGATATGCGGCCGATCTTGCCGTCAGGCTCCACAATGGCTCTTCCGCTCATGTATCCTCTCCAGAGTGCTGCGTGGTCGCGGTTGAAGAAGTTGAGCCGGGACTTGATTTCCTCCGACTCCCTTTCCCATTCCTCGTAGGTGTAGATGTTCAGACAGGGGGCGAAGAGGTCTTTTTTCACCACGAGGCGCATGGGGCCTTCAGAGCCCATAAGGGCCTTGAAAGCAGAGGGAAAGACTAATCTTCCCTTGTCATCTGTCTTTGCTCGGTATTCTCCTACGAACTTTATCATCCTGTCGTGGTGTTATTTCCTGCAAAAGTAACCAAAAATTTTACATAATTTTCCACATTATTACAATTTTTTCCACAATTTGAAAATCTTTTTTAATTTTGTTCCATGAAATTACCTGAACTGAAAGATAAGTTATTGTCCGACAGACTGTTTAAAGGCATTGTCTGCGGGGTCATAGGAACATTGGCTGTAGAGTTTTTAATCTTGTCGATAATCTTTGCGTTTAGAGCTCTGCCCGATGCGGCTGACAGAGAGCTCCGGAAAGAGGAGAAGCTGGAGCTCCGGCAGGAGCGCCGTATGGCGAGAGAGCAGAGGAAGGCGCTGCGTCATGAGCATGGTACGGAGACGGCAGATACCTGTGCGCAGGACACATTGTCGGCCGCAGAGGTCTATGAGTACAATATTCCTATCTCCCGGTTCAGAAAAGTGGAGGGAAATATCCGCAGGGGAGAGTTTTTCTCGACCCTCATGACCCGCCTCGGAGCTTCCCAGAACGATATCTACGCGCTTGACGCCAAGTCCAAAGGAGTATTCGACATGCGTCAGATCAAGGTGGGCTATCACTATCATGCCTATTATGCTCCCGGTGAACCTGATACCCTTGCCTATGTGGTGTACGAGAAAGACAATTCTTCCTATGTCGTCTTTTCTCTCCTTGACTCCCTCTCTGTCAACGTGTATGAGAAGGATATCGCTGTCGAGACGGACTATGTGGAAGTAGAGATCGAATATTCGCTGTGGCAGGACATTATCGACTCGGGGGCGCCGGCCCTGCTGGCTGTCTCATTGGCCGATATCTATGCCTGGAGCATAGATTTCTTCGGCCTGCAGAAAGGGGACTCTTTCAAGGCGGTGTATGAGAAGACAGTCTGCGACGGGGAGATACTCAATGTGGAGAAAGTCCTGTATGCTGAATTCCGCCACGGCGGAGATGTCTACAGGTCATACTGGTTCGACAACGGCACCGGCAACTATTACTGGAACGAGAAGGGCGAGAGCATGCGCAAGGCCTTCCTCCGTGCTCCGTTGAGCTATACCAGGATAAGCTCGGGATTCACATACAGCCGGCGCCATCCTATTACCAGGAAGGTGCGTCCTCATACGGGAATAGATTACGCGGCCCCCTCCGGAACGGAGGTTATGAGCATAGGCGACGGAGTCGTGGTCTACAAGGGTTTTAAGACGGCAGAAGGCAATATGGTCAAGATCAAGCACAATTCGGTCTATACTTCGGCCTACCTGCATCTGTCCCGTTATGCCAAGGGACTTAAAGTGGGGGACCGTGTGCGTCAAGGAGAGGTCATCGGCTATGTCGGCAGTACCGGGTACTCTACAGGGCCTCACTTGGACTTCCGTATCTGGAAGAACGGGACTCCGATAAATCCTCTGAAGATGGAGTCTCCTCCGGCAGAGCCTTTGGCAGAGGCCGACATGCCCGCCTTCAAGGAGAGTATGAAGGAGTCGGAGCGGGCCGCCGCACGCTCCCTTGCAAAGGAGGCAGTCCGGAAGACGGCCTCACACCTGTACCGATAATTTTATCCAAGGAAATACTGCATTTAAAAATTTATTATATTTGCACACAATTTTTCATGTTATATGGCAACAACAGCAGATTTTAAGAACGGACTGTATTTCAATTATGAAGGAAAACCAGTGTCCATAATCTGGTTTCAGCATGTAAAACCCGGAAAAGGCCCCGCTTTTGTGAAGACCAAGCTCCGTAACTTGGAGAACGGAAAGATCCTCGACAGGACATTCACGGCAGGTGAGAAGATAGAGCCCATCAGTGTCGAGAGAAGACCCTATACTTACCTCTACAAGGATGATATGGGCTATAACTTCATGCACACTGAGACTTACGAGCAGGTAAGTATTCCTGAGGAGATGGTCGAGAACGCCGACCTCATGAAGGAAGGACAGTATGTGGAGATGATGTTCCTCGCTGATGAGGAGAAATGTCTTACATGCGAGCTTCCCACTTATGTGGAACTTGAAGTCACATATACCGAGCCGGCCGTAAAAGGAGATACTGCATCGAGCAACGCGCTTAAGGCAGCAACATTGGAGACAGGTGCGGAGATTATGGTTCCCCTGTTCATCAATCAGGGAGACAAGATCCGCGTCAATACTGTGGACCGCAGTTACGGTGAGCGTGTGAAGTAAAAGTTTTACTGAAACTAACCTAAGAAAAAGCTGTCAAGACAGGGACAGGCGGCACGAGCTGCTCAGTCCCTTTTTTTGTGTATCACGGCGAGGCCGTCCCGTACAGGAATTATGACTGGTTCTACTCTCGGGTCTCCCGCAACCGTGTGGTTGAAATCGAGGATGGCGCTTGTCTGCCTGTCGGCCGGAGGCGTGTCGAGGGCGGTCTTGCCGCTCCATAGGACATTGTCGGCAAGGATGTAGCCTCCCGGTCTTACTTTGTCGAAGACCAAGTCGTAGAACCGGTGGTAGAGGCGCTTGTCTGCGTCTATGTAGACTATGTCGTACGGCCCCGGCAAAGAAGGTATTACCTCGAGGGCATCAGCGTTGTATGCCGTTATCTGACCGGAGGCTCCGGCGATATCGAATGCGCGGGTGTAGATGTCCGTCATCTCATCGTCTTTCTCGATGGTGTCTATCCGGCCTCCGGCCTGCAGCCCTGCAGACAGGCACAGGGTAGCGTAGCCGGTGAAGGTGCCTATCTCAAGGACTGCGGACGGCCTCACCATCATGGAAAACGCCTGAAGGAACTCTCCCTGAATTCCGTCGGAGAGCATGCGGTAGGATTTGGTTCTCAGATGAGTCTCTCTTTCTATAAATGACAGAGCGGCCCGGAGCTTGGTGCGGTCCATGTCTATGTGTATATGAGGGTTGACAGTCCGGCCGGGTCAAATACTTCTGCGGCCGCACTGCGGATGTCTTCTGCGGTGACTTTCTCGATAAGCCTGGCGGTCTCGGCGTTGCTGATGACCCTGCCGTATGTCATAAGGCTCTTGCCCATAGCCAATACCTGTGCCTCGCCGTTGTCGGAGGCTATGGCCATCTGTCCGAGCAGCTGTTTCTTGGCCCAGCTGAGGGTTCTGGTGGAGAGCTGCTCCTCCCGTAGGGAGGCGAGGACTTTGTCCGTGAGGCTCAGGCATCGGTTCAGATTGCTTTTTTCGCAGCCGAAATAGATAGTGGTGATTCCGGCGTCGGAGTACAGCCCGTATGAGGCATCTACGCTGTAGACCAGTCCGTAGCGTTCCCGGAGCAGGAGATTGAGCATAGAGTTGGCCACTGGGCCGCCGAGTATGTTTACTAAAAGGCTCAGTGCTGTGCGTCTACTGTCGTATGCGGCGTAGGCCCTGGCGCCTATGATGCAGTGGGCCTGGTGGTTGTGCCGCGCTGCAGTGCGTTGGAACCGGGGGACTGCCGGCAGTAGTGGTGGAACCTCCGCTTTGATATTGTCCCCGGATTCTTCTCCACAGAGCTCTAAAACCGGAGACGGGTCAGTAGAGTAAACCGACAGCGCTTTTTGAACCATCCCGAATACCTTTTTCTCCTCCATGTCCGCAACTGCCGTGAAATACATCCTGTCCTGCCTGAACATGGCCCGGTAGTATCCTTCCACTATGTTGCGGTCTGCCTTGCGCAGATATTTCGCCTTTCCGAGAACCGGCATGGACAGAGGGGTGCCTTCGAACATGAGCTCCTCGAAGTCATCGTAGATCTGCTCTGACGGAGAGTCCTTGTATGTATTGATCTCCTCCAGTACTACGCCCCTTTCTTTCTCGATCTCCTTCTCGGGGAAAGTACACCTGAACGCTATGTCCATGAGCAGGTCTACTGCCCTGCGGAGATCCTCCTTGAGAACGGTCGCATGGATGACGGTCTCTTCCTTGGTGGTGTAGGCGTTCAGTTCTCCTCCGAGCTTTTCGATGTAGGAGTTGACTGTATTTGCACTTCTGGTCTCTGTTCCCTTGAACAGCAGATGCTCGGTGAAGTGCGCCAGACCGCCCTTGCCGGCATCCTCATAGCGGGTGCCGGTCTTTATATGGATGGCGCAGTAGGCTACAGGGGAAAGGCTTCGCTTGAAGGCAAATTTCATTTCTCTTTTTGCTTGACAACGAAGGCGTTGAGCGCAAATTCTGGAGTTATGAGCTTGGATATGCGCTTGAGGTCGGATTTCAGGAAGCCAGGTCCGTTCTTGGGAGTGAGCCTGTGCTTGCGGAAGTAGTAAAGCTCATAAGTGTCCGCACTTATTATCATCTTGTAGCAGAATGCCCTCCTCGATATTTCTTCCGGAGCGACGACAAGTGATACAAGGGTGGAGGGAGCCGCGCTCTCCATGGCTGCGTCTATTTCATCCTGAGTTACCTGAGAGGCTCTGCCGCGGAACATCTTCTCAAACTCCTGCATCGCCGGCTCGTATGCTAAGTCACCTTTGCGGAAAAGTACCCGGGTGTTTCTGGTCTTCTCCGGTGTCCCGAGGTAGACAGCGCCCTTCTTTGAGGGATAGATACGTCCGTCTACTATTTTCTGGATATAGTTCTGTATGATATTCATGTAGGCCGGCAGGTAGGAATAGATGCGGTCGCTGTTGTCGTTCTCGGGGAAGAGGGGCAGGGCAATAAGCTCGGGCATTGCGGAAATATTGTCGCCCTCAGCCTTCCCGTTGCCTTTGAGGAAGCATACAAACTCCATTACGGGATCGCTCTCGCTGCGGTGCATCTTGTCGATGCGCATGAGAAAATAGTAGTTGGTGTCTGACTTGATGCGGTCGAATTCCTCGTAGCTGCAGAATTCGAAAGGAGAGATGTTCCAGCTCTGTTCCACGGCGTCTTTGAAGATGAGGTCGGTCATGGAGTTGTCGGAAGCGATGACGACTTTGGTCATTCTGGCAGGGATGTCTCTGTAGTATTCTCTGCCTGAGTCTACTTTCTGCTCCTCGAACTGTTTTATCTCCATGTCTACGCGGTTGTTGTCCTGGGCGGCCATGGTAAAGGCCGCGGTCAGTGCCGTCAGGACTGCAATTGTCTTTTTCATTTCGGACTCGAATTAAATTTCTGCAAAATTAGATAAATATGTTTACATTTGTACTATGACATCACCTATCATAATAGCCATCGACGGTCACTCTTCCACGGGCAAGAGCACATTCGCCAAAGCTATAGCGAAAGAGTTGGGCTATATCTACATAGATACAGGAGCCATGTACAGGGCTGTAGCCCTGCTTGCCGTCAGACACGGGTTTGTCTCCAAAAATAATACCATAGACGCGGACAGTCTTGGAAAAACTCTTTCCCTCAACCCTCAGCCGGATATCTCGTTCCGTACTTCCGGGGACGGAGGGGCCAGTGAGACGTGGCTGAACGGGGAGAATGTGGAGCAGCAGATCAGGACGATAGAGATATCTAAAGTGGTCAGCCATATAGCTGCGCTGCCTGTGGTCCGCGAATATGTGGACCGCCGTCTGAGGGAGATAGGTTCCCGCAGAGGAGTGGTCATGGACGGACGTGATATCGGTACGGCTGTGTTCCCGGACGCTGAGCTGAAGATATTTATGACGGCAAGTCCGGAGGTCCGGGCACGGCGCAGGTATGAGGAGATGCGCTCCAAAGGTCAGGATACCCCGTATGAGGAGGTTCTGAACAATATCAGGGAACGGGACTATATCGACGAGCACCGGCAGACGGCTCCTCTGACCAAGGCTGATGACGCAGTCCTGTTAGACAACAGTGACATGACGGTCGGGGAACAGGTGCTGTGGTTTAAGGATTTATTGAAACGGAGGCATCTATGCGGATATTGATAGACTCGGGCTCGGGCTGCTGCAACGGGGTAGGCCGGGCCATTTCCACAGCAGAGAGTTATCTCGCTGATCATTCAGAGCTCTTCTCTCTCGGAGCTATAGTTCACAATGATGCGGAGATTCAGCGTCTGGCAGCTCTCGGTCTCCGTACAGTCGGATATGCGGATCTGCCGGGTCTCCGCGGCTCCACTGTCCTGATCAGGGCTCACGGTGAGCCGCCCTCCACTTATGAGCTGGCTAAAGAGGCGGGGGTCTCCCTGATAGACTGTACTTGTCCAGTAGTTCTCGCCCTCCAGCGCAAGATAGCGGCAAAATATGCGGAACTGTCCCCTGTAGGAGGTACTGTCCTGATTTTCGGCAAGCGTGGGCATGCTGAGGTCAACGGTCTGGTAGGTCAGACTGAGGGACATGCCGTCGTGGTGGAGAGCATGGCCGATCTTGAGGAAAAGCTCTCGTCCGGAGCCATCAGTCCGGCTCATCCGCTGGCTCTCTTCTCGCAGACAACCAAGGACCCCGAGGAGTTTGCCGCGCTGGCAGCCAAGCTGCGGAAAGATAATCCAGACGTAGAGGTGTTCGATACCATCTGCCGGCATGTGTCGTCACGTCACCGTGCCCTGCGGGAGTTTGCCGCAACATGTACTGTGGTAGTGTTCGTATGCGGCCGCGAAAGCTCCAACGGCAAAGTCCTCTTCGAGCTCTGTCGTTCGGTCAATCCTCGTTCCTATAAAATCGAGAGTGCGGACGAGCTTCCTGCAGGAATCTTCCGTCCGGACGATATCGTCGGTATATGCGGGGCTACTTCTACGACCCGCTGGCAGCTTGAGAAGGTGGCGGCCTCTATCTAATCACGCGGTCTCAGCACAGCCTTGCGCAGCTCAAAGTTCTGGCCGAGGTATTTCTTGCGGACTTCCGGATTGGAGGCGAGATCCTCGGCCGTACCGCTCTCGAGGATACTTCCCTCGTAGAGGAGATAGGCGCGGTCGGTGATGGCCAGGGTCTCGTGGACGTTGTGGTCGGTGATTATGATGCCGATATTCTTGGTCTTGAGTTTTGCTATGATGTGCTGGATATCCTCTACCGCTATGGGGTCGACGCCGGCGAACGGTTCGTCAAGCAGGATAAACTTCGGGTCGATGGCCAGTGCGCGGGCTATTTCGCAGCGGCGTCTCTCACCTCCGGACAGCTGGATTCCGTAGCTCTTGCGTACCTTTGCGAGTCCGAACTCGTCGATGAGGGACTCTAAGCGCTCGCGTCTTTCCTTTTTGGAGAACTTAGAGAACTCCATTACGGACATGATATTGTTCTCGACGGACATCTTGCGGAAGACAGAGGCCTCCTGTGCCAGATACCCCAATCCTTTCTGGGCGCGGCGGTACATCGGAAGGTCGGTTATCTCCTCGTCGTCAAGGAAGATGTGTCCGTCGTTGGGCTTGATAAGGCCTGTTATCATGTAGAAACTGGTAGTCTTTCCAGCACCGTTGGGACCGAGCAGACCCACGATTTCGCCTTGTTCGACGTTGATGGACACGCCTTTGACGACCGTACGGGTTCCGTATTTCTTTACTAAGTTCTCGCTGTATAGTTTCATTGTCGGAAGTATTCTGATTATTTTACGTCCAGTCCGAGGTCCTTGACCATCTCGCCTAATTCAGGCTGCTTGGATACTAAGAACTTGGCTTTGTCCTCCGGCATATAGGGCACGGAGGTTTTCTGTCCGCCTGCGGATTCGTATATCTGGACTTCTATTTTTATCTTGCTGTTGTGCAGTGCTTTCCGTAATGCCGCTTCCATTCTTGACAGGGCTTTCTCCTTTATCCATTCCTGTTGGGCACTGTTGCTCACAAAGAAGGTCAATACGGCTGTATCAATATCTATGCCGGGACTATGGTGAAGCATCGCTGTGGCAAGTGAGCTGCGGCCGGATGTTCTCTCGCCCTCTGCCAATGTCTGCCATGCGTTCATCATTGATTCAAATGTCAGGGGCTCGTCTGTCAGGGCGGCGGTGTCACCTGCGGCACCGGAGGCTTCCTGTTTTTCTGCCTTGGAGATGAGGCTCTTGAGGGATAGTCCTGGGAGCTTGGCGGGAGATTGCTGCGGCTGCGGTTGCGGCTGCGGTTGCGGCTGCGGCTGTGGCTGTGGCTGCGGCTGAGTTTGGGAGGGCTTAACCGGCTGTGGAGCCTGTTCGGGTGCAGCGGCTTTCTCGGCCAGACGCATGAGGGCAAACTCGATGAGCAGCCGCTGGTTGCCGCACTGACGGTAGGACGCCTCGCATGACATTGTAATATTGAGCGATGAGAAAATGAACTGGACTGAGCACCGGTCCGCCTGTTCCCGGTACCGCTCAATGAGGGATGGAGGCAGCGACAGCAGTGCTGACCCATTGGAACTCTTGCATACCAGCAGGTCCCGGAGGTGGGAGCTCAGGCCCGATACGAAGTAGAGGGCATTGAACCCCTTGGAAAGGATTTCGTCGAAGAGCAGGAGGGAGGAGGTGTAGTCCCCCGAGAGAGAGTTGTCGATTATTTTGAAATAATATTCGTAGTCCAGCACGTTGAGGTCGCGGATGACGTCCTCGTAGCGGACTTCCTTCCCGCAGAAGGCCACTATCTGGTCAAATATCGTGAGGGCGTCCCTCATGGCCCCGTCGGCCTTGACGGCGATGACGTGCAGGCTCTCGCTGTCTATGGTGATGCCCTCCTTGGAGGCTATGTCCGTGAGGTTGCGCACGATGTCGGGGACGCTGATGCGGTTGAAGTCGAAGGTCTGGCAGCGGGAGAGGATGGTCGGCAGTATCTTGTGCTTCTCGGTGGTGGCCAGGATGAAGATGGCGTGGGCGGGCGGTTCCTCGAGGGTCTTGAGGAAGGCGTTGAAGGCCGCGGACGAGAGCATGTGCACCTCGTCGATGATGTAGACGCTGTACTTGCCGACCTGGGGCGGGATGCGGACCATGTCGGTGAGGTTGCGGATGTCGTCCACGGAGTTGTTGGAGGCCGCGTCGAGTTCATGGATGCAGTAGGAGCGGCCCTCGGCGAAGGACAGACAGGACTCGCACTTGCCGCAGGGCTCCATGTCGGGGCCGGGGTTGAGGCAGTTGATGGACTTGGCGAAAATCCTGGCTGTGGTGGTCTTGCCCACTCCGCGAGGTCCGCAGAAGAGGTAGGCGTGGGCGAGCTGTCCCCTGATGATGGAGTTCTTGAGGGTCCTGGCGATGTTTTCCTGGCCGATGAGTGACTCGAAAGTGTCGGGCCTGTATTTCCTGGCTGATACTATAAACTGTTCCATAACTCGAATAACTGCCAAAGATACGGAAACTGCCGGAATTCCGGCATTAAAGTTGTATATTTGTCTCCTTGAAAATCTGAAATGCAATGAAAGTACTTATCATAGACGACGAGCGGAGCATCCGCAACACTCTCAAGGAAATTCTCGAGTTCGAGGGACATCAGATAACGCTGGCAGAGGACGGTGCGTCCGGATTGGATGCCGCGGCGGCAACTACTTTCGACGTGATATTCTGCGACATCAAGATGCCGGGGATGGACGGAGTGGAGGTTTTGGACAAGTTAGTCGAGGGCGGAAACGAGACTCCGGTGGTGATGATCTCGGGACACGGCTCGATAGATACGGCAGTGGAATGTATTAAGAAAGGGGCATTCGATTTTATCCAGAAACCCCTTGATCTCAATAGGATTCTCATCACTCTGAAAAATGCTACGGACAAGGGCTCCCTCGTCCGCGAGACTAAGATCCTCAAGAAGAAGGTCGGCGGGGTGCAGGAGATTATCGGCGAGTCACCGGCAATCGTCCGCATCAAGAATATGATCGACCGGGTGGCCCCTACCGACGCCAGAGTGCTCATCACAGGTGCCAACGGTACCGGTAAGGAGTTAGTGGCCAGATGGCTGCACGAGAAGAGCGACAGGGCATCGATGCCTTTCATCGAGGTCAACTGCGCGGCTATCCCCAGCGAGCTGATAGAGAGCGAGCTCTTCGGCCACGAGAAGGGCGCCTTCACCGGGGCTCAGAAACAGCATAAGGGCAAGTTCGAGCAGGCCGACGGCGGTACCCTCTTCCTCGACGAGATAGGCGACATGTCCCTCGCGGCCCAGGCCAAGGTCCTCCGCGTGCTGCAGGAGAACAAGCTGACCAAGGTCGGCGGTGACAAGGACATCACCGTGAACGTCAGAGTCGTGGCTGCCACCAACAAGAATCTGAAGGAGGAAATCGAGAAAGGCAACTTCCGCGAGGACCTCTACCACCGGATAAGCGTCATCGTCATCCGCGTGCCTTCATTGGCTGAGAGAAGGGAAGACATTCCGATGCTTATCGACCATTTCATCAAGCAGATATGCCAGGAGTCCGGCAAGCCGGTCAAGGAGATAGACGCTGACGCTGTCGGGGAACTCTGCAACCACGCCTGGAGCGGCAACATCCGCGAGCTGCGCAACGTCGTGGAGCGTCTGCTGATACTCTCCAACGCACGTATTACCAAGGACGACGTGATGATGTTCGCACTGCCTAACTGATCAGAAAGGGAATAGCAGCGGCAGGACCAGGACCATGACTATGCCCATTATGATCTGAAGCGGCAGACCTACTTTGATATAGTCCATGAAAGTGTACTGACCGACCGGCATGACGAGGGCGTTGGGCGGGGTTGAGAACGGCGAGGCAAAGCACATGCTGGCAGCTACGGTGACTCCGAACAGCAGAGGAACAGGGCTGATGCCGATCTGAACGGCGCTCTGGAGTGCGATGGGAGCCATCAGTACTGCGGTTACGGTGTTGCTGATGAACATGGTCAGCAGCGATGTCGTAAAATATATTCCGGCCATCAGCGCGAGCGGTCCATAGGAACCTAAACTGCTGACAAGGGACCCGGAAATGAGTTCAGAGACACCTGTTTTCTCCAATGCCAAGGACATGGGCAGCATGGCTGCAAACAGCACTATCGTCTCCCAGTTGATGGTCTTGTACGCGGCCTCTACATTGCGCAGGCATCCTGTCAGCACCATGAGTACGGCGGCTATGAGTACGGCGGTGACCGGCTCTACTCGAATAAAATCGAAGACCATCATGGCTATCATCATCACCATTATGAGGCCGGCGACAGGAGCTTTGTAGTCCAGTGTTACTTTTGCAGCCTGCTCCATCGGCTGTCCGAGTACTACCCAGTCGGCTTCCTCACGGCTCAGCCGCCCGATATCATCCCACGCTCCCTGCACTAACAGTACGTCTCCCCCGTGGAGCTTCTCTTTGCCGAGGTCATTCAGGATGTACTCTTTTTTACGTCTGATGCCTAAGACATTGACATTGAATTTGTCCCTGAATCCGGCATCCTTGACTGTGCGGTTGATGATGCCGGAAGAGGGCATGAGGACTATCTCGGCTATGCCGATGTCGTAGAAATCCAAAGAATTGCCTTGTGCGGCAGCCGATGTGGACTCAACGCTGTGTCCGTCCATCATCTCCAATGAGAAGTCTTCAGCGAACTGGCTTACCGAGTTGACGTTTCCGGAGACATAGAGAACGTCTCCTTCCTCGAATACCGTGTCGGATGAGGCTAATTTCTGGGTTACAGTCTTGAGGAAGCGGTGCTGTGAGCCTTCTCCGCGGCGTACCTCCATGAGATTGAGTCCATAGCGGTTGCGCAGGTCCAGGTCCACTACCGTCTTCCCGGATACAGATGACCCGGAAGCAGCTCTGAGGCGGAAGAGATTGTCAGTGAGTCCGTATTCCTTTACTAACTCGCTCAGGGATTTTCCGGTAGCGCTTTTTTCGTCTTTTCGGCCTTTGTCCGACAGGAATAACTTGGTCAGCGGCAGGAGTACGATGATTCCTACTGCTACGCAGATGAGTCCTACGGGAAGGAAGGAGAAGAATGAGAGCGGCTCGTACCCGGCCCCTGTGAGGGCATCCTGAATTACGAGGTTGGGCGGGGTTCCGATCAGTGTCATCATGCCGCCCATACTGCTGGCAAATGCTAAGGGCATGAGAAAACGTCCGGAATTCATGCCTGCATTGGCGGCCATACTTACCACTATCGGCAGCATAAGAGCTACCGTTCCTGTATTGCTTACGAACGCGCCGATGGCGGATGTTACTAACATCACCAGCAGGAAGAGCTTCAGCTCGCTCTTTCCGGCCAGCTTGAGCAGTTTGGAACTGATCATCTTGGCAAGGCCGGTCTGGAAAATGGCTCCTCCGACTATGAACAGGCCGACCATCATGATGACCACAGAGTTGGAGAATCCAGACAGGGCTTCAGCGGGAGTGAGGATATGGGACAGCAGCAGGGCTATCAGCGCACATAGCGCTACGATGTCAGACCGGACTTTTCCAGATATGAAAAATGCGGCGGAGACGGCGAGAATGATGAGTGTTATCAGCATAGTGCTTGTCGTTAGGTTGTTTTAGGTTTATGTATAGTCTTCGGGTACTTCAGTGTACATGGGCAGGACGACAGTGAAGTCCGCACCGCCGAGCTCCTGCGATTGTTTGTAGTAAATGTCTCCGTGGCTCTGGGTGACAATATTCTTGCATATAGCCAGTCCTAAACCGGAGCCGCGTGTCTTGGTCGTGAAGTTGGGTCTGAACAGCTTTCCGAGGTTCTCTTCCGATACGCCGCTGCCGTTGTCCTCAATGTCCGCGACGTAGTATCCCGGGGTCATCTTCAGCGATACGGCGATTTCTCCGTGCTCAAGACCCTCCACGGCCTGTATGGCATTTGTGATTAAGTTTACAAATGCTCTGGTAATCTGACTCTTGCGTGCAAGAATAACGGCTTTGTCTATAGTGCTGTGGAAAGTCATGCTGATGTGGTCGTAGTTGTCGAAGAGCACCCGTTGCTCGGAGAGGATTTCTACTAAATTGACTTCAGATACCTCCTCGTTGTAGAACTTGGCGAAGCTGGAGAACTCGCTGGCGGTGTTGGACAGGATGTCTATCTGTTCAATCAGCGATGTGGCCAAGGCCTCGAAACGGTTCTGCCAGTCCGGGACTCCTTGTCTCTTCAGACGTATCAGATGCTGGATGCTGAGTTTCATAGGAGTGAGCGGATTCTTGATCTCGTGGGCTATCTGCCGCGCCATCTCTCTCCACGCCTGTTCACGCTCGCTCTGCGCCAGTTCCTTGGTACTTCGGTCGAGGTCGTCTATCATCTGGTTGTATGTCCTTACTAACAGACCCAGTTCGTCATCCGCCTTGTAGTTGATGTGCTCTACTTTATGCGATATGTCCATGGCCTGCATGTTGCGGCTGATCTCCTTTAGCGGCTTGGTGATGGAGTTGGACATGGTGATGCCTACGAAAAGAGCCGCGATGATGAGTATGAGGTAGAGGTTGACAATGGCTGCGATGATGGGGGTCGCATCGTATTCGAAAGTGTTGTCGTTGATAAAGAACGGAATGTTGGCGACGGCCAGCAATACGCCTTTCTCATTGTAGATGGGCGTATAGAGCGAATAGTAGGTGAGGGTGGAGATACTTTCTTCCTGAATGACCTGCATCCGTTTGTTGTAGACCAGCTCATAGTAGGCTTCGGGATTCATGCGCGAGCTGACCAAGTATTCGTTGAATACTTCCGGCTTTGTAGTCCTGATAAGTCTGCCGGTGGGGTCGAACAGGTTGATGTCCACCTGTGAGCTCTGCGAAACGGCGGTCATGGCTGTAAATACCTCCACAGTATTGAGCTCATCGTAATTCTCTGTGGTGCGGGTCATCTTGTTGAGGGTGTTCTGGACTGAGATCAGGGTCTCTTCCATCATCCGGTTGTTGTTTCCGTTGATATATCGGACAATTAGGACGACACTGCCTATGGCCATGAGAATCAGGGCGCCGACCATTGAGGCCGTGAGCAGGACCGTCATCTTTATGCGGAATGAGCGCTTGGGCCTGAACAGGGATTCGCGGTTGCGCTTGCGGAAGAGTCTCGGCAGTGCTATAAGCAGCAGGGCGAAAGTCAGCAGGACGTATGAGAAGGAAATGAGTGTCGGAAATATTCCCCGGGCCGGGCGGCTGACAGTAATCATGTTGGTTCCGGGCAGTTTGTTGATGAAGATGACAGTCTCGTCGATGAAGTAATGCGAGAAACCTTCTTCGAAGCTGTAGACGTTTATCGATACCGGGAAGTTGTAGCGGCCCTGATGGCTGGTGAGACGTCCGTTGTGGTACTTGGCGAGCGAGTATGGGTAGTGGACCGTATATGCAGCCGGATTGATGTTGTCCAAAAGCGATGACGGATAGCCGATATTGTCGGAACTGCTCTTGGAATTGATCTCTAAATAGAGGTCGTACCGCATACCGCCACGCAGGATGCTGAATGCACCGAGGTAGCTGATATTGTTTCGGAAATAGTCCAGATAGTAGAAGGCTGAGCCTTCAGAGAGCTTTACTCCGTAACTGTCGATGATGTCCTTATAGTAGGCAAAGCAGTTGACGGGCTCCGAGTAGTTCTCAGTGATGATGCTCTGGTAGCGGCTGCAGACAGCAAGGCGGATATCATATTCGGGAAGAATATTGAAGAAGTATCGTTCCGCAAGTCTGTTGAGGATGATGTTCTCATACTCCGGGTTTCCTGTTAGGCGGCGTACAAGGGGGTCGGAGATGATGCTCTTCTCTATGGACTGGAGCTGCATCTCTAAGGACAGGTCGCGCTCTATGGCCAGCCTTCCGGTGAGAACCCTGATGTTCTCGCATTCTTTCTGGAAGCTGAATATGCCCACACATGCTGTGATATAGACAGATGTGCCAAGTACATATCCGAGAATCAGACGTTTGGAGTGCCTTTTGCGCTTGAGTCTGTAATGTCTGCTGACAGTCGGAATGAGTATGTTGAGCAGCAGGAGGATGGATAGGAACAGCAGTCCGTAGATGAAAAACGTGATGACTGTATAGATCGAGATGCTGCTGATCTGAAAAAGGTCAAAATTGATGCTCGAGTTGAGAATCAAGGACCTGAATGTACTGTGGATGTAGATGAATATGCCGATGATGGCTATTCCGATGGCTGCAGTCTTCAGCCTGCGTGCTGCCGGGCGGGAGTTCCAGAGATCCTTGAAGATATTCTTCCTCGAATTGTATGTGGCTATACAGTAGAGCAGGATGAAGATATGGAAGATCATCAGGGCTCCGAACGAGTTGAAGTTGCCGTCAGCATAGAGCATTGGGGAGAACATACGGGCGTCTACCGGTACGTCCTGGATCATCATGAAAGAACAGATCTGCATGATGAATATGCCGCCTAACGTGAAGTACAGCGAGACGAGGCTTCTGTACTGCTTCTGGAAAGTCAGGATGGCCATGAGGGCAAACAGCATGGCGGCCCACCTCATGCCCGCTGTCCGGTGGTTGCTGTCTGTCATCATTTCGTTGCGGAGGACGGAGAAAGCCGGGGTTCCGTCTGAAGTGTATACCACGTTGATGTCGTTCACAAAAGGGGGAACTGTGGTGTAACGGTCGCTCAGCCCTATGTTGCGGTTGCAGGAGTTGCGCAGGACTGAGTTCTCGGATGAGTACTGCTGCATCACCTCGATGGCGGCTATCACCTCGATATTGCCCTGCCGGTAGATTTTTACTACGTACCACGAGGGGCCGAGGTTGATGAACTGGGTGGATGAGTCCAAGAATGCCAGCGGTATGTTGAATATGTTCCTGTTGCGCAGGTCATGAATCCGGTACCAGGGCTGGCTTATCCCTATTCCGTCATTGCTGATAGGGAATGTGTTGGCCCAGCTCTGGAGTACACCGTCGACGTAGCGGTACAGAACTAAATCGTCAGGAAAATCCTCAAACTTCATCCACTGGTCGGCGGGTATCCCGAATGCGCGGTCGACATATCTCTGAAGTACATTCTCCCGCTTGTGCAGCATTCTCTCTATGCGGTCTGTCCGCTTGATGGAGGAGACAGGTTCAATGTGTAGAAATGAGAGGAAGAAACAGCATAGTGCCAAGGCCCAGAATATGGATATTCTGTTTTCCTTCAGAAATCGGGATATATGTCTGACTCCGGCCTTCATGGTATTACTGCTATTCGTTGTGATAGGGCTCGCCCTTTATGATGGTCATGGCTCTGTAGAGCTGTTCCACAAAAAAGAGGCGGATGATCTGGTGGGAGAATGTCATGTCGGAGAGGGACAGCATTTCCGAGGCCGCATCTCTTACCTTGCTGCTGAAACCGTAGGCACCGCCTATGACAAACACTATGCTCTTGCATCCTGTGTCAATCATCTTTGCGAGATGTTCCGCCCAAGAGACAGATGTAAAGCGCTTTCCCTTCTCATCAAGGAGGATAAGCCTGTCTCCCGACTTGAGCTTCTTGAGTATAAGCTCGCCCTCCCGCTCTTTTATCTCATCGTGGGACAGAGATGATGTGCCCTGAAGGGCCGGTATTTCCACTTTTGTGTAACTCAGATATCTGCCTATGCGTTTCTCATACATGGCCATACCTTCTTTAACGAAGTCAAATGTGGTCTTGCCGACGGTTATCAGAGTGATTTTCATGCTCTATGTGTTCTCAGCCTACAAATGTAAGAAAATTTGTTGCACGATTGGCCTGAATTTTGCTTATGAGTCAACAAAAATGGAATAAATCGATGAACAGGTTAGTTTTAATACTTGGACTTCTGTCTCTTTTCCCGCTATCTTTGGCGTCGCAGAATATGACGCGGGTAAGCAGCGGTGAGGAGAGCAGCGTATTTGTTCCTATCGCAAAATATCTGCAGCGCGGTGATGCCGAATGTCTCGCTGCGTGGTTCGCTGATAATCTGCAGGTCAACGTCATGGGTACTGTCTCCAATTGCAGCCGCAATCAGGCCCGCCAGATAATCCGAAACTTCTTTACCAACTATACTCCGCGTTATTTCGAAATCGTCTATACGAGCGGGACATATCCCATGGAGTATGCTGTCGGTAATCTTGACAGCGGCGGCAATATGTTTACCGTTACGATTCTCGTCAAGACCAACGATTCCGGGAACTATATCGAACAGCTCAAAATCGAGAAACAGTAGTCGGCGTGTCATAGCGGGCAATCTGCAGCGTCATTTTCGTCGCAGGGCTCAGTCATTTACGTCCAGTAAACTCCTTCGCCCTGCTCCTCAATGACTTGCATATTGCCCACTCTGACGCACCGACAATTTAGTGGTATGACGCCTTGCATTTTACCCGCTCTGAAGCACCGACTATTTTTGGCGCATGAAGATACGGATAGGACAGCCGGTGAAGTCGAAGTGCGAGCGCAGCTTATTCTCCAGATACCTCTTGTAAGGCGCCCCGATATACTGCGGCAGATTGCAGAAGAAGGCAAATGAGGGACATGGCGTAGGCAGCTGTGTGACGTACTTGATCTTGATGAACTTGCCCTTGGTCGAGGGGGGAGGATAGTTCTCGATCTCCTCGAGCATGACCTCGTTGAGGGTGGAGGTGGGTATCTTCTGGGAGTAGCTGGACCATACCTTGGCGGCAGCGTCCAGCACGTCGAGGATTCTCTGTTTCTTGATTACCGACGTGAAGATGACCGGGATGTCGCTGAAGGGGGCGAGCCGTTTGCGGATGGACTCTGCGTATTCCTTCATGGTGTTGCCCGTCTTGTTCTCTATGAGGTCCCACTTGTTGACGGCCACTACACAGCCCTTGCTGTTCTTGAGGATGAGGTTGAAGATGGCCATGTCCTGGGCCTCGACTCCGTACTGGGCGTCGATCATCAGGATGCAGACGTCCGAGTGCTCGATGGCGCGGATGGCCCTCATCACGGAGTAGAACTCTAAGTCCTCGCTGACCTTGGTCTTCTTGCGGAGGCCGGCGGTGTCTACGAGGATGAACTCGTGGCCGAACTTATTGTAGTAAGACTCCACTGCGTCGCGGGTGGTGCCGGCTACTGGGGTGACGATGTTGCGCTCCTCACCGAGGAAGGCGTTGGTGATGGATGACTTGCCGGCGTTGGGCCGTCCTACGATGGCGATGCGGGGAACTCCGGCGTGCGGGTCTTCCACGGCCTTGTCGGCCGGGAGCATGGAGACGAGCTTGTCCAGCATGTCCCCGGTGCCGCTGCCGTTGGCCGAGGAGATGTCCCAGGGATCGCCTAATCCTAAGGAGTAGAACTGGTATGAGTCGAAGCGTTTCTCGGCATTGTCCACCTTGTTGACCACTAATAGGACGGGCTTGGCGCTGCGGCGCAGGATGTCGGCTATCTCCTCGTCGAAGTCGGTGATGCCTGTGCCTACCTCCACGAGGAAGAGGATCACGTCGGCCTCCTCGATGGCTATCATCACCTGTTTGCGGATCTCTTCCTCGAAGACGTCTTCCGAGTTGGAGGTGTATCCGCCGGTATCCACTACCGAGAAGGTGGTGCCGCACCACTCGCACTGACCGTAATGGCGGTCGCGGGTGACTCCGGCCGTCTCGTCGACGATGGCCTGGCGCATGCCTACAAGGCGGTTGAAAAGGGTCGATTTACCTACGTTGGGTCGTCCTACTATGGCTACTAAACTCATACTCTTTCTTGTTCTATTTCTTCTGTTCTGCAGGATGGTGGTCGCAGCTGCCTAATGCATTGAGGCCGCAGTCCGAGCAGGATGCCCCGTCGCAGGTGGCGGCGCCTCCCCGCTTGGGTCCCCAGAGCTTCATCTCCTCCTCTTTGGCGCAGACGATGCCCCGCTTGCGAAGCTCCTTGCTGTGCCCTATCTCACTGTCGGGGAAGGGCTTCTTCCGGAAGATGATGTTGAAGCACATGATGAAGACCGCGAGGCCTACGAAGATGATTGCTGCGATTAGAATTTCCATTGTACCTAATATTATTTATTCCGCCGGCTCCACCCATTTGCTCCTGTCTAAGAGGGGGGCGGTGCTCAGCCGTATCATGGGGGCCAGCTGGTGGACCTTGAAGGCCGCGGCCTTGCGGAGCCGGATGATTCTGTCCACGAGCCCCTTGTCCACGCCTTCCTGCAAAATCTGTTCCGCGCTGCAGCCGCCCTCGTTGAGACGGTAGAGTATCGGGTCCAGGACGTCGTAGGGCGGGAGGGAGTCGGTGTCCTTCTGGCCCTCCTTGAGCTCGGCCGAGGGGGCCTTGGTGATGGTCGAGGAGGGGATGACCTCGCCGTTGCGGTTGATCCAGGCGGCCATCTCGTAGACCTCGGTCTTGTAGAGGTCGGCGATGACCATCAGTGCGCCGCAGAGGTCACCGTAGAGAGTGCCGTAGCCCATCGAGAGCTCGCTCTTGTTGGTGGTGTTCAGGAGCAGGGCCCTGTGCCGGTTGGAGTAGAGCATCAGGATGGTGCCGCGGATGCGGGCCTGGAGATTCTCCTGGGTGGTGTCCCAGTGGAAGTCCCCCTCGAAGAGAGGCTCGGCCTCCTTCATGAACCGGTCGTAGACGGCGCTGATGGGGACGATGTGGTATTTGATTCCGAGATTGTCGGCTAAGGTCACCGCGTCATTGACGGAGTGGACGGTGGACCAGGAGGAGGGCATGAGGATGCCGGTGACATTGTCCTTGCCTAAGGCCTCGGTGGCTAAAGCCGCCACTACCGCCGAGTCTAAGCCTCCCGAGAGACCCAGCACGGTCCGGGACATCCCCGCCTGGGCGAAGAAGTCCCGGATGGTGCGGATGATGCGGCTGTGTACGTCCCCGATGTTAGAACCCGAATGCATCGCTGATGGACTTGTAGTTGTAGATGCGGTCGATGACCTCGGCGAACATGTCGGCTACGGAGAGGACGGTGAATTTCGACAGGTCGGTGCCGGCCGGGGCTCTCAGGGGTATGGTGTCGGTTACGACCACCTCCTGGAGGGCGGACTTGTTGATGCGCTCGTAGGCCTGACCGGAGAATACCGGGTGTGTGGCCATGGCCCTTACGCTGAGGGCACCCTTCTCCATGAGCATGTCGGCGGCCTTGGTGATGGTGCCGGCGGTGTCGATCATGTCGTCGATGATGACGATGTTGCGGCCCTCCACGTCTCCGATGGCGGTCATGGAGCCTACAACGTTTGGACGCTCACGCGATTTGTGGCAGATGATCATGGGGCAGCCCAGCACGCGGGAGTAGGCGTTGGCTCTCTTGGCGCCTCCCATATCGGGAGCTGCTATCGAGAGGTTGTCCAGCTGCATGTCGCGCAGGTAGGGCAGGAAAATGGTGCTGGCGTATATGTGGTCTACCGGGAAGTCGAAGAAACCCTGGATCTGGTCGGCGTGCAGGTCGGTGGTGATGACCCTGTCGCAGCCGGCGGCTACCAGGAGGTTGGCCACTAATTTCGCTCCGATGGATACTCTGGGACGGTCTTTGCGGTCCTGACGTGCCCATCCGAAGTAGGGGATGACGGCGATGACCTTGTAGGCCGATGCGCGTCGGGCTGCGTCGATCATGAGCAGGAGCTCGAAGAGGTTGTCCAGAGGGGGAAATGTGGACTGAACGATGAAGGTGGTGGTTCCGCGGACGGATTCGTTGAAGGCGGGCTGGAACTCGCCGTCGCTGAAGTCTGTTACGATGGAGTCGCCGAGGTCGAGTCCGAGGGACTTGGCTATCTTCTCGGCCAGATAACGGGATCCTCTGCATGAGAAGATCTTGATACCGTGGGTGTGGGTAGTGGTGTGATTCATATGGTCAGTATTTTATCGTTTGTCTTCTGCTGTTGTTTTTGCGCTTTTCAGGTCAGCTTCTATCTCATCCAGTATTTCTTCCCTGCCTGTGCGTTTTTCTGACGATGCGGGTATGATGCTGACACCGGGATGGATGGCTCCGATGGCTTCTGTCATGTATTCCATGCTGCGGTCCAAAGCTGCCTTTGAAAGTTTGTCGCACTTGGTCAGGATGACGGTGAAGGGGATGCCGGCTCCTGCCACCGCGGTGATGAAGCTGCGGTCTATCTCCTGCAGCTCGTGTCTGGAGTCTATCAGGATGAAGAGCCGTGCGAGCTCCTCCGAGTGGCTGACGTAATCCTCTATCATGGCTTTCAGGGTGGCCTGCGCCTTCTTCGAGGCCTTTGCGAAGCCGTAGCCGGGCAGGTCTACCAGGTACCACTTCCCGTTGATGAGAAAATGGTTGACTAATATCGTCTTGCCTGGCATGGACGAAGTCTTGGCCAGATCCTTGCGGCCGCACAGCATGTTGATAAGCGAGGACTTGCCCACGTTGGAACGTCCTATGAAGGCGTACTCCGGCGCCCTCAGCTTCGGTTTCTGAGTCACGTTGGTGCTGCTTCCCTGAAATATGGCCGTCTTGATTATCATACCTTATTTAAAACGGCAAAAGTAGCAAATTTTCCATACCGTTCGCGGATTTGTGCTAAATTTGTTTTGTGCAAATACAATAAAAAATCTACGGAATATGCAGGAATACATCACATTGACCCGACTGCTGCAGGGAATACGTGGGGCTGTGGCGGACAATTTCCCCGCTCCGGTATGGGTGCGGGCGGAAATCCATGAGCTTAAAATGCACAATAACGGACACTGCTACTTAGAACTGGTGGAGAAGGGCTCCGGGCGGGATCTGTTCAGCGCAAAGGTCCAGGCGGTCATCTGGAGGTCAAGGCGGTCTATAGTCGAGGCGGCCTTCTATCAGGGGACGGGGCGCCGGTTAGAAGTCGGAATGACGGTGCTGGTGCTGGTGCGGGTGCAGTATTCGGAGGTCTACGGGATGAGCCTGAGCATCGAGGATATCGACCCGGCTTTCACGCTCGGGGAGGTGGAACTGGCCCGGCAGCGGACCCTGGAGAGGCTGCGCAAGGAGGGTATGATAGACATGAACAGTACCCTGCCGCTGCCCCGGCTGCCTAAGCGCTTCGCCCTGATCACTTCTGAGACGGCGGCGGGCTACGGGGATTTCATGCACCATCTCTACGACAACGGTTACGGCTTCAAGTTCTATACCCGTCTGTATCAGGCTCCGATGCAGGGACCGACAGCACCGGGGGGCATCATTTCCGCCTTAGATGCGGTAATGGCCGATGTGGAGGCCGGGGAGGTCTACGACGCGGTGCTGCTGCTGCGCGGAGGCGGGGCTGTGGCCGACTTAGTCTGCTTCGACGACTACGACTTAGCCGTGAATATCGCCCAGTTCCCGCTGCCCGTGATGGTGGCCGTGGGACACGAGCGCGACACGCATATCTGCGACATGGTGGCCGCCCGCTCGGTCAAGACACCTACCGCCCTCGCTGACCTGATAGTGAATGCCTTCGTGGAGGAGGACGCCTCTCTGACCGCTTTAAGTGACCGGCTGCGCTCCTCGGTTACGCTCAGGCTCGACGGTATGCGCCAGCGGCTCGAGCAGACCGCCCGCCGCTTAGGTTCAGGCACCGAGATGCGCTGCCGCCTTGAACGCAACCGTATGGACATGCTCCTGATGCGTATGCGGAAGGGTGTGACTCTCCGTTCCGGCAATGAACTGAATGCCCTTAACATCCTGTGGATGCGGATCAGAAGCGGTACTGCCCTGCGTCTGAAAGCCGAGTCAGGCAAACTCGACATGCTCGAGCTCCGTGTCCGCAAGGGCGACCCCGTGGCCATGCTCCGTCCCGGCAGCGCCTACGTCCTCCGCGACCGCCGCCCCGTCGAGTCCGCTGCCGACCTCACCCCCGGCGACCGCCTCGACCTTCTCCTGCGCGACGGCTCCGCCCGTTGCCTCGTCGAATCCGTGAATCAGGGGTAGGGGCTTGCGCGGTATCGGATTTTTTTGTAAATTGCAACGATGTTTTAAATTTTCAAATATGGCAGAACTGGAAAAAATGAAATATGAGGAGGCGCTGGGGCGTCTGGAAAAGATTGTGGCTCAGATCGAGGATCCGCAGACTGCGGTGGGGGATATCCCGGCAAAGGTGAAGGAGGCGGCAGCGCTGTTGACATATTGCCGCAGGATGCTCAAGGATAGTGAGGAAAGCATAGGAAAAATACTCGAGGAACAATAAAAACAACAGATATGATCTACGATACCGACCCTTATTTGTCTCCCTACCGCGGACAGATAGACAGACGCTACAGGGAGCTGGTAATCAGAAAACAGGAACTGGCCGGATACGGCAGGCGGATTGCCGATGCGGTGAATAACCATCTGTACTACGGAGTACACGCCGACAGGAAGGAGGTGGTCTTCAGGGAATGGGCTCCGAACGCCACGGCGATGTACGTTATCGGGGATTTCAACGGCTGGCAGAAAAATGCGAAATACCGTATGAACCCTGTCGGCGGCGGCAACTGGGAACTCCGTCTGCCGGCTGCGGAGGTGCCTCACGGCTCTCTGTTCAAATGGATAGTGGAATGGAACGGCGGCAGCGGCGAGAGGCTTCCGGCCTATGCGACCCGCTGCGTCCAGGACCCGGAGACGAAGATTTTCTCCGCCCAGGTATGGCTTCCTCCTAAGAAGTACCGCTGGCGGCATACCCGCTTTGTCCCGCACAACCGCTGCCCCCTCATCTACGAGGCCCATATCGGCATGAGCTCCGAGGAGGAGAAGGTCGCCTCGTTCGACGAGTTCCGTCAGAACGTGCTGCCGCGCATCCGCGACCTCGGGTACAACACCCTGCAGATAATGGCCCTCCAGGAGCATCCCTACTACGGCTCCTTCGGCTATCAGGTCTCCAACTTCTTCGCCTTGAGCTCCCGCTTCGGCACTCCGGAGGAGTTCAAGGCCTTAGTGGACGAGGCGCACGGGATGGGCATTGCTGTGGTCATGGACATAGTACACTCGCACGCGGTGGACAATGAGGTGGAGGGCATCGGTATGCTCGACGGCACCGAGTACCTCTACTGTCACGCAGGGGCAAGGGGACGGCACCCGGCCTGGGGCTCGCGGTGCTTCAACTACGGCAAGCCATCGACGGTCCATTTCCTCCTCTCTAACATCAAGTTCTGGATGGAGGAGTACCGTATAGACGGTTTCCGCTTCGACGGGGTGACCAGCATGATATATTTAGATCACGGCCTGGGCAAGGACTTTACGGACTATTCCTGCTATTTCGACGGCAATCAGGACGAGGACGCCCTGCTCTATCTCGGCCTGGCCAACATCATGATAAAGGAAATAAATCCCAAGGCCATCACCATCGCTGAGGACGTCAGCGGCATGCCCGGGCTGGCGGCTCCTGCGGGAGTGGGCGGCATCGGCTTCGACTTCCGATTGAGCATGGGCATCGCCGATCACTGGATCAAGTGGATAAAGGAGCGCAAGGACGAGGACTGGAGCATGGGCGAGATATACTACGAACTGACCAACAAGCGGGCCGACGAGCGCACGGTCTCCTACGCCGAGTGCCACGATCAGGCCCTTGTGGGTGACAAGACGATCATCTTCCGTCTGATGGACAAGGAGATGTACACGGCAATGAACAAGGCTTCGCAGAACCTCACAGTGGAGCGAGGTATGGCCCTGCACAAGATGATAAGGCTCGTGACGATAGCCACGGCCGGTGACGGTTACCTGAACTTCATGGGCAATGAGTTCGGCCATCCCGAGTGGATAGACTTCCCCCGTGAGGGGAACGGCTGGTCCTATTTCTACGCCCGCCGCCAGTGGTCCTTGAGCGACAACCCGGACCTGCGCTACGGCGAACTCCGGGATTTCGACCGGGCGATGATACACCTTTTTGCTGATAACAATATCCTGACAGAGCGTCCCGTGCAACTTTACGTGGATGAGGCCCGAAAAGTTTTGATTTTTGCAAGAGGATGTTTTATCTTTGCGCTCAATTTCCACCCATCTGAGTCGGTGGCAGACTTCAAGTTCCCGGCACCGGCTGGAGAATACAGACAAGTACTTGATACAGATGCGTCTGTGTTCGGAGGTTTCGGGCGGAATGACGAGAGCACGGCTCATTTTACCGTGCGGGATAACGACTGTGACACACTTTCCCTTTACCTGCCAAGCAGGTCGGCCATAGTCCTGAAACGAAAGTAACATATTAATAAAGGTATATGTCGTATCTTAAATTTGACAAAGAAGAATTGGTGAACTTAGAGTACTCTCTGGTCAGGGAAGTGCTCGCCACCAATAAGACCGGCGGATATCTGAACACTACACTCGTAGGCTGCAATACCCGCAAGTACCACGGTCTGTTTGTGCTCCCCGTCAAGAACTTCGACAACAGAAGGTATGTCCTTCTATCCTCGCTGGATGAGACACTTATCCAGCATGGCCGGGAATTCAATCTCGGTATTCACTGTTATGGCAAGAACAACTATGAGCCCCGCGGACACAAATACATCGTGGATTTCGAGTTCGACAAGTACCCCACGATTACCTACAGGGTCGGAGGTATCCTCTTCAGCAAGTCCATGCTCTTCCTGCACAACAAGGAGCAGCTGCTGATCAAGTACACCCTGCTCGACGCCCACTCGGCCACTACGCTGCGCCTCAGACCGTTCCTTTCATTTAGGGAAATACACACCCTGACCCATGCCAACGAGGATGCGGACCGCGGATACGTGACCGTGGAGAACGGAGCCGCCTACAGGCTCTACGAAGGTTTCCCCACCGTCAACCTCCAGCTCAACAAGCAGAACGATTATTTCCACAACCCCGACTGGTACTACAACATCGAGTATCTCGAGGAGAAGCGCCGCGGCTTCGAGTATCAGGAGGACCTCTATACCCCCGGCTACTTCGAGCTCCCCATCAAAAAAGGAGAATCGATAGTAGTGTCGGTATCCACTTCCCCCGTAGCGGCGAAAGGCCTTTCCGGAGTATTCACCCGCGAGGCCGCCAAGAGGATTTCCCTCCAGAGCTACGACGACTGCCTGCACCGTGCAGCCAAGCAGTTCATCGTCAACACCGGCAAGGGCCTCAAGGAGATATACGCCGGCTACACCTGGCTCGGCAAGGGACTGCGCGAGACCTTCATCTCCCTGCCCGGCCTGACCCTTTTCGCCGACGGAGACACCGCCCAGTTCGAGGAGGTGCTCGAGAGCACTTTCAAGATATACAACCATCAGCTCCTGCATGGATCCAAGCAGGTGGACGCTGCCCTGTGGCTGTTCTGGGTTATCCAGCAGTATGCGGCCTTTACCGGTGACGCTCAGGGTACATGGCTGAAATACCGCACGAAGCTCAAGGCCATCCTCAAGAGCTTCCTCGACGGAGGCCGCATGGGAGTCTCCCTGTCCGACAACGGTCTGCTGTGGGCCAGAATGAACGGTGTGGCCATGACCTGGATGAACGCCTACGACAAGGACGGAGTGCCCGTCACCGAGCGCAGCGGTTTTCAGGTGGAGACCAACGCCTTCTGGTACAACGCCGTCAGCTACATGATCGACATGGAGACCAAGTACGGCTCAGACACCCGTTTCGTATATCAGCTCCAGGCCGTGAAGGATAAGATAGACGCCAACTTCTACAACGTCTTCTGGTGTGAGGAGCGCCAGCATCTGGCCGACTACGTGGACGAGAACGGACAGAATGTCTTCACCCGTCCCAACCAGATCTTCGCCTGCAGCTTAGACTACTCCCCTCTGAGCGAGGAGGTCAAAGGCAAGATTATGGAGGCTGTCAAGAGGGAACTGCTCACCGAGCGCGGCATCCGTACCCTCTCTCCCAAGAATTCTCTCTACAAGGGAGTATATGACGGAAACCAGAATCAGAGAGACCATTCCTATCATCAGGGCTCGACCCGGGTATGGCTCCTGACTTACTATATCGAGGCCATGCTGAAACTCTACGGAGGCATGTCCGTCCGCAGGGCCACTGAGCTCATCAACGCATTCGAGGAAGATATCGAGCGTCACGGCGTCGGAGCCATCTGTGAGCTCTACGACGGCGATCCCCCGCACAATCCTCACGGAGCCATCTCCAGCGCAGTGGCCACCGCATCCCTGCTTCGTTCCGAATATCTTGTAAACAAATATAAAACGGAGGAGTTATGAGAGTCTTAATGTTCGGATGGGAGTTTCCGCCCCATATCTCTGGCGGACTCGGAACGGCCTGCTACGGCATGGTCAGAGGCTTGGCCAACAATGATGTGGATGTACTTTTCGTAATGCCTTCGGCTTCCGGAGACGAGGACGGCTCAGTGGCGCATATCATCAATGCGAGCGATGTGGAGGCCACAGACATCAAGTGCAGCCCGATGGATTTCCTGCAGAGAATCAATTTCCTCAGGATAGGCTCCAACTTAGTGCCTTATGTCGATCCCCGAGATTTTACCGAGATGGTCGAGGAAGACAGGCACAATCAGGTCAATGACTTCAAAATCAACTTCAAGCAGAAATACAAATTCTCCGGCAAGTACGGCACCAACCTCATGGAGGAGGTAGCCCGCTACGCCCTCGTGGGAGGAACCATCGCACTGCAGAATCAGTTCGATGTCATCCACGCGCACGACTGGCTTACCTACGCAGCGGGAGTGGCTGCCAAGAGACTTACCGGCAAGCCGTTAGTGGTCCATGTCCATGCCACGGAGTTCGACCGTACCGGCGAGAATGTCAATACTCAGGTCTACGCCCTCGAAAAGATGGGCATGGAGGCTGCCGACAAGGTAATCACCGTCAGCAACCTTACCCGCAACATCGTCATCAACCGCTACGGCATATCGCCCGATAAGGTGGTCACGGTCCACAACGCGGTGGACTTCAGTGGCCGCAACGAGATAGACGTGCAGCGCGGGGTGCCCGAGAAGGTGGTCACCTTCTTAGGCCGTATCACTTTCCAGAAAGGACCGGAGTACTTTATCGAGGCCGCCAACAAGGTCCTCAAATACTATAAGAATGTGCGTTTTGTGATGGCCGGCAGCGGCGACCTGCTCAACCGCTCTATCCGCCGCGTCGCCAAGTTAGGCATATCCGACAGGTTCCATTTCACCGGCTTCCTCCGCGGAGCCGACGTCCAGAGGATGTTCGCCGTCTCAGACGTGTACGTGATGCCCTCCGTCTCGGAGCCTTTCGGTATCTCTCCCCTCGAGGCCATGAGGACGGGAGTGCCCACCATCATCTCCAAGCAGTCCGGCGTGGCCGAGGTTCTGAAGCACTCCATCAAGGTGGACTTCTGGGACATCGATGCCATGGCCGACGCCATCTACGGCCTTCTCAGATATCCCGCCCTCGCGGATATGTCGTCCCGCTGCGGATTAGAGGAGGTCAACACCCTCAAGTGGAACAACGCAGCACAGAAAATCAAACAAGTTTATTTGTCAACATTGGATTAAAAGCACATTATTATGGAAACAAAACCTTCAATCTGCATATATTTTCAGGTTCATCAGCCTGACCGTCTCAGACAGTACCGTTTCTTCGATATAGGAAACGACCACCACTATTACGATGACTTTGCCAACAGGACTATCCTCCGCCGTGTGGCAGAGAGGTGCTACCTGCCCATGAACAAGCTCCTGCTGGAGGTGATAGCCGCCTGCGGCAAGAAGTTCAAGGTGGCCTTCTCCATCTCCGGATCCGTGATAGAGCAGTTCGAGGCATACGCCCCCGAGGTGCTCGACAGCTTCAAGGCCTTAGCCGCCACAGGCTGCGTGGAGTTCATCGGCGAGACCTATTCACATACTTTAGCATCCCTGTTCTCGCCCTCAGAGTTCGAGAAACAGGTCAAGCTGCACTCGGCCCTTATCGCCAAACATTTCGGCAAGAAGCCCAAGACCTTCAGAAACACCGAGCTGATTTACTCCGACGAGATAGGCTCGCTCGTCAGCAAGATGGGCTTTACCTGCATGCTGACCGAAGGCGCCAAGCACATCTTGGGATGGAAATCCCCCAACTACGTATATACCAACGCTATCAACCCTAAGCTCAAGCTCCTGCTCCGTAATTTCGGCCTGAGCGACGACATAGCGTTCCGCTTCTCCGACAAGTCCTGGGACAAGTGGCCCGTGGACACCGGTAAGTACATATCCTGGCTGACCGACTCGATTAAGGACGGGGAGGTGATCAACCTCTTCATGGACTACGAGACTTTCGGCGAGCATCAGAACGCCTCCACCGGCATCTTCGAGTTCTTCCGCGCCCTTCCCGAGGCCGTGCTCTCGCAGACCGGTTTCGAGTTCTGCACCCCTCAGCAGGTGATCAAGAAGCATCAGCCCGTGGCTCCTCTCAACGTGCCCTTCCCGATTTCCTGGGCGGACGAGGAGAGAGACACCACCGCATGGCTCGGAAACGAGCTGCAGAACGAGGCTTCCTCGAAGCTCTACGCCCTCACCGATAAGGTGATAGCCACTGAGGACCAGAAGATTGCCAAGGATTTCCTGAGACTGCAGGAGAGCGACCATTTCTACTACATGTGTACCAAGTTCTTCTCAGACGGAGCCGTGCACAATTACTTCAATCCGTACGACACCCCGTATGAGGCATTTATCAACTACATGAACGTTTTAAGTGACTTTATGCTGAGGATCGACGGACGTCTGAAACAAGAATAATATCCGTTACCAACATCAAGACATTTTATGAGTACTGAAAAAGTTGTGATGCCCGACTATCTGTTCGAGGCAAGCTGGGAAGTCTGCAATAAGGTAGGAGGCATCCATACCGTATTGGCTACAAAATCCCTGAACCTTTCCGAGGAGCTGGGAAGTAACCATATCCACATAGGACCGGATGTATGGGTGGACACCGCCCAGAATCCGGAATTTACCGAGGATCCTATTCTCTTCCGTACATGGAGGATTGCCGCTGCAGAGGAGGGCCTGCGCCTGAGAGTGGGAAGGTGGAACATCCCCGGGAAGCCGATTGCCATCCTCGTGGATTTCTCCCAGTTTATTTCCAAGAAAAATGAGATATTTACCTCCCTGTGGGAGAAGTTCAAGTTAGACTCCCTCTCCGGACAGTGGGACTTTATCGAGGCAGCCCTTTTCGGTTATGCCGCCGGAAAGGTGATAGAGAGCTTCGTACAGTTCAACCTCCAGCCCCATCACCGCGTAGTGGCTCAGTTCCACGAGTGGATGACTGGAGCCGGAGTGCTCTACCTCAAGAGTATCAATGCCCATATTGGCACCATCTTCACCACTCACGCCACAGTCGTGGGCCGCTGTCTGGCATGCAACAACGTGCCTCTGTACGAGACACTGAGCAACTGCAATGCCGATGAGAAGGCCCGTTACTACAACGTGATGGCCAAGCACTCTCTCGAGAGATGCGCAGCTGTCAACGCCGACGTGTTTACTACCGTCAGCGATATCACAGCTACGGAGTGCGAGCGCCTGCTCGGTAAGAAAGTGGACCTTATCACACCGAACGGTTTCGACAACAGTATACTTCCCACAAAGGACAAGAAGGCGGAAGCTGTCGCAGAAGGACGCGGACTTCTTCTGAATTTAGCCTCAGCTATGTGCGGAGAGGACTGCTCTGATGCGTTCATCACAGGCATAAGCGGCCGCTACGAGTATAAAAACAAGGGAATAGATGCCTTCCTCGATGTACTCGGCAGGCTCAACAACTCCAGCTACAACGGCAGGACAGTAGTAGCCTTCATCATGGTTCCCGCAGGTCATAACGGCCCCGACAAGGACCTGACCGCCAAGCTCGCGGGTGACGGTTCCAGCTATCAGTGCCTGACGACCCACATTCTCAATGAGCCTGGAAATGACATCATACTCAACCGCATGAAAGCCATGGGCTTAGTCAACCGCCCCGGAAGTAAGGTGAAAGTCATCTATGTGCCTTCATACCTGAACGGATATGACGGAGTACTCAACAAGAAATACTACGATCTGCTCATGGCCATGGACCTGACAGTGTTCCCTTCGTATTACGAGCCTTGGGGATATACTCCGTTGGAGTCATTGGCCTTTGGAGTTCCTACTGTCACCACTACTCTGGCAGGTTTCGGCCTCTGGGTACGCAGCCACTACAACGCTGCCCATCCTTCCATCACCATTGTGCCCCGCAACGACTCCAACTATGACCAGGTGGTGGACACCGTCCTCAAGCAGATTATAGAGATGACGCAGCTTTCTCCCGAGACCATGGAACACTATAGGGCCAATGCTGTGGAAGTGTCTGAGATTGCTCTCTGGAAGCACAATATCTACTATTACAAACAGGCCTTTTCGATGGCTTTGGAGCGCGTGGTCCATGCTATGGGCGCTTATCCCGACTATAAGGAGGATCAGGTGCAGAATTACCACCGCATAGAGGTCAACCGCCCCTCGTGGAGCCGCATCATCGTTACCCGCGTGATGCCAGAGAGGCTCCGTTACCTCGACATCATCTCCAAGAACCTGTGGTGGTGCTGGAATCAGGAAGCCATGGACCTGTTCATGAGCATTGACCCCGAACTGTGGAAGAAATGCGAGAAGAATCCCATCGCTCTGCTCGACCGTCTGACCCTCGATGACTATAAGAAACTTGAGGCCGACACCGACTTCCTGGCCCGCTTAGATGCCGTTACTGAGATTTTCAAGACATATATGGAGGGCAAGAACGACCGTCCCTCCCCCTCGATAGCCTATTTCAGCATGGAGTACGGTCTGGATACTTCCCTGAAGATCTATTCGGGAGGTCTGGGTATCCTTGCCGGTGACTACCTCAAGGAGTCCAGCGATATGAGGGTCAAAATGACCGGTATCGGCCTGCTGTACCGCTACGGCTATTTCAGCCAGAGGCTTACTGCCCAGGGGGATCAGGTGGCCGACTATGAGCCTCAGGACTTCTTCAAGATTCCGGCCATGCCCGTCAGGGACGAGAACGGCAACTGGAAGATGGTGTCGATCGTATTCCCCGGCCGTACCGTACATGCGAAGATATGGAGGGTGGACGTAGGACGTACCGAGCTGTACCTGCTCGATACTGACTTCGAGGACAACCTGCCCGAGGACCGTCAGATCACTCACCATCTCTACGGAGGTGACTGGGAGAACCGTCTTAAACAGGAGCTGCTGCTCGGTATCGGCGGTATCCGTGCCCTGCGTGCTCTCGGTATCCACTGCGATATCTATCACTGCAACGAGGGACACGCCGCCTTCATCGGACTCGAGCGCCTGCGCGAGTATGTGGCCGCCGGTATTTCCTATAACGAGGCTCTCGAGCTGGTAAGATGCTCCTCGCTCTTCACCACGCATACCCCTGTGCCCGCCGGTCACGATGCCTTCAGTGAGGACCTGCTCCGTACCTACATGAACCACTATCCCCAGAGGATGAAGATAGACTGGGAGACCATGATGGCTCTCGGCAAGATCAATCCCATGGATCGCGGTGAGAAGTTCTCCATGAGCAACTTAGCCTGCAACCTCTCCCAGGAGGTCAACGGTGTAAGCTGGATGCATGGGAAAGTCAGCCAGGAGATACTCGGCGGACTGTGGCCCGGGTATCTGCCCGAGGAACTGCATATCGGCTATGTGACCAACGGAGTACACTATCCTACATGGACCGCACCTCAGTGGAAGGCCATACATGCCAAGGTATTCGGTCCCGAGTTCGCCGCCCACAAGTACGACAAGAAATGCTTCGACGGCATCTACTCCGTGGATGACAAGGTGATGTGGAATGTCCGCAGCGAGCTCCGCGCCAGGATGATAGAGGTGGTCAAGAAGCGTATATCGAACCCTGAGATATCCAGCCACTACTCTCCTCACCAGATAGTGACCATTGTGGATACCCTGCGCAGCGACGTGCTGACCATCGGATTTGCCCGCCGTTTCGCCACCTATAAGAGAGCTCATCTGCTCTTCAGGGATCTGGACCGTCTCAACGAGATAATCAACGATCCCGAGCATCCTGTACAGTTCATTTTTGCCGGAAAGGCTCATCCTGCCGATAAAGCAGGTCAGGACCTCATCAAGCGTATTGTGGACATCTCCAAGATGCCTCAGTTCATCGGTAAGATTGTTTTCGTTCCGAACTACGACATGAATCTGGCGAAGGCTCTCGTACAGGGTGTGGACGTGTGGATGAATACCCCGACCCGTCCTCTCGAGGCTTCCGGTACATCGGGAGAGAAGGCTGCCATGAACGGTGTGATGCACTTCTCCGTGCTTGACGGCTGGTGGATTGAAGGCTACAAGAAGGACGCCGGCTGGGCCCTGCCCATGGAGCGTACCTATGAGGACCAGAACTTCCAGGACGAGCTGGACGCCGCCACTATTTATAATATCATCGAGAACGAGATTGCTCCCGGCTTCTACGACGGAAGGGATAAGAATACAGGTGTTCCTTCACAGTGGATCAAGTATATCAAGAATACCATAGCACAGGTGGCATCCAACTTCACCACCAACAGGATGCTCAATGACTATCTCGATAAGTACTATATGCCGCTGTATCAGAGGACTCTTAAACTCAATGCCGATGGATGTGCCGTGGCCAAGGAGATAGCCTTCTGGAAGAAGAATATCCGCCACAGCTGGCAGCACATCGAGATCAAGGACTATGTCCGTCCGACCGATGCAAATGACCAGCCTATGCTCGGCAAGGAGCGTACCTTCGAGGTTGAGCTCTTCCTCGGCGACATCAATCCCAACGACATAGGAGTCGAGCTCGTATGGGCGGAGCAGGACCGCAAGGGTGTATACCATGTGCGCAAGTGCTTTACCTTCGACTACGAGTCCGGTTCCGATGGCACTGCCCGCTACGTATGTCATCTCGTTCCCACCGCGACAGGAGTGTATTATCTGACGGCCAGAGTATTCGCCAAGAATGACCTCCTGCCTCACCGTCAGGACCTGGAGCTCGTAAGATGGTTGTAGCCGCCACAGGTTTCTTCGACGGAGTACACGCCGGACACCGGGCCGTACTTCAGGTGTTGAAGGATACGGCCCGGGAGGAAGGCGAGGAGAGTGCGGTGGTCACATTCTGGCCTCATCCGCGTAACGTACTCCAGCAGGACGCCTCCACCTTCCGTCTGCTCAACACTCTGGACGAGAAGAGAGAGCTCATCTACCGTTTCGGCATAGACCATGTCCATGTCGTCCCGTTCACCCGGGATTTCAGTCAGCTGAGCACGACCGAATTCATGAAAGAGTATCTCGTGGACCGCTTCCACGCAGATACTCTTATTATAGGTTATGATCATAGGCTCGGACGCTCTTCCACAGCTTCGAGGGAAGAACTGGCTGCCTTGGCCGCTTCCGTGGGCCTGAAGACCCGTATAGTGGAGGAGGTGCACTGCGGGGAACGGAAGGTAAGCTCGACCCAGATCCGCAACGCCATCGCCGCCGGAGAAGTTCAGGAGGCCGCCGGGATGCTCGGCTACCGCTATTCCCTCCTCGGGGTAGTAGTCGCCGGCAATAAGCTCGGCAGGACAATGGGCTTTCCCACAGCCAACATGGAACTCTACGAGCCGTTGAAGATAGTCCCGGCCAACGGGGTCTATGCCGTCGAAGTGGAGGTCCTCGGGCAGCGTCACGGCGGCATCTGCAACATCGGCACCCGTCCCACCGTAGGCTCCGGCAACGCCCGCACCATCGAGACCAATATCTTCGGCTTCGATGATGACATCTACGGTCTCGACCTACGCATCAGCTTCATTGCCCGCCTCCGGGACGAGCACCGCTTCGCATCCCTCGATGAATTGCGTGCTCAGATTGAGGCTGACCGCAGGCAGGCTTCGGCTTATGTTGTGTGATCGGTATTTGTCAAAAATAGATAAAATTCAGCTGGAAATTATTATCTTCGCAAAAGTTAACTAAACTGCGTGATTATGAAAAAATACGATATTTTCATAAGCTACAGAAGAGTAGGCGGCTATGAGACCGCAAAACACCTGTTTGACTTGTTGTCCAGGGACGGTTTCAGTGTAAGTTTCGATATTGATACACTTCGGAACGGGGATTTCGATACCGCGATATACAGTATTATCGACAGCTGTAAGGACTTCATCATCATCCTGTCACCCGGAATATTCGAGAGAAGTGTAAAAAATAATGATGAGGCAAAGGATGACGACTGGGTGAGGAAAGAACTTTCCTATGCCTTGAAAAAGAAGAAGAACATAGTTCCGGTAATGCTCAAGGACTTTGACTTTCCGCCCAACCTTCCTGCTGACATAGCCGGAGTATCGAGGAAAAACGCTGTCATCTACGAAATGCATTATTTCGATGCATTTTACGAAAAACTCAAAAAAGACTTTCTGAAAAGCCGTAGTCGAGGGCGCAGGATAATACCGCTAATTGTAGCGGCAGTAGCTGTGGTGGCGGGATTGGCATGGTACGCTGTCGATAAAGGAGTATTGAGCTTAGGTAATATCGGTGGGATAGACGGTTCAAAGACGGAAGCTGTTGTAGACAGCACTGCCGCTGCTCCGGCACCAGAAGTCACGCAGTCTGTCCGGCAGCAGGAAAGCACCGCAGTCCCAGAGAAGAAGCCGGAAAACAAATCCGTGAAGAAAGTTGAGACTGTCGCCGAATGGCTTTTCGCAGATGAGCCCGGCTACATCTGCATAGTCCCTTCCGGCAATGATTACGATAAGAAGACATCGGAAATGCTTTCTGTAATATACGCTGCATACCAGTGGGTGATAGGCGAGGGCAAACCAGTGTCTAAAAGAGACTCCTCGACAGTCGAAAATTACAATGGATATATTGCGACGCAGGATAAGATGTATTTCGATTATAAAGTCCGCAGGAGTGGAAAGACGGCAGGAAGTGAGACAGCTTACAGAATATCCGTAACCGGAACATCGGGACGGTCTTCCTCCGTTTCGTCCTTTGTTGAGATCTTCCGTTATATGATATTCGAACAGGCCGAATCCGGAAGCCTGTCGTCTTCGGCAAATGCGCAAGTCGGGAATTACATAGTCGGGCAGATAAAAGGAGAGCCGTTTGTCCTGGAAACTATGAGCATGGCAGACAGCCGGGGTAACAAAGTGCTGAAGCTCTGGCTGAACGATGATGAAATCAGTATGCCGTCGTCATATGGCGGATCCATCGAGGGAGGAAAATTCATAGCTCTTGAAGACGGTATGGCTTTAGACACGGAGAATATACTGATGAACGGAGATTTGGCTGAATACGGTTCTCTCAGCAGATACTGGGCCTCGGTTTTATTCGACCAGTTTGTCTTTTTAAGCTATCCCTCAGCAAAGACAAATGTTGAGGGCATAACCGGTTCCGATCCGGACAAAAACATAATGGTTACCTTTACCGATAATTCTTTCCTCGAGCCCTACAGTCTCGTGTTGAACGGAATAAAAGACGGTAAAGTCTCATTATTCATGCGTCTTGACAAAGAAAAGGAGCAGGAGCGCATACGCTCTTTGGAAAGCGGGGACGGTCATCAATAAAAATTAAAAGTAATATGGATAAAGATTGGTTAAGCATTATCATAGCTGTTTTAGTAGTTGTACTTCCTGCTATTTTTGAAAATGACAAGAAGAAAAAACGGCGGAAGAAGCCGAGGACTGAGGAAGAGCTGCTGCCGGAGCTTATGGAGCCGGAGCCGGTATCCGTGTCTGTTTCAGATTCGGTGTCAGCCCCAGCTCCCTCGCCTGTCCCCGAACCTGCGCCTGCAGCAGACGTCCCTGCCGTCCCGCATACCGGTGCTCATCAGACGGTATCCCGCCGCAAGCGCCGCTTCAATGCCCGGGATATGGTGATTTATTCCGAGATAATGCACCCGAAATATTTAGAAAATTAAAAAATATACATATCTTTGCATAGAAATATAGAGAAAGAGTCCTGCCCCTATGCGCGGGATTCTTTTTTTGATTTATCAATTAAGCGCATAAGAAGATTAATTATGTCAGACATCCATTATGTAACAGCAGAGGGTCTTGAGAAACTCAAGGCCGAACTGGCTGAGGCAATCAGTCAGAGACCCGTTATTTCCAAACAGATAGCGGAAGCGAGAGACAAAGGAGATCTCTCGGAGAATGCAGAATATGACGCAGCCAAGGAGGCTCAGGGCCTTCTGGAGCTCAAGATATCCAAGCTCGAGAATCTCGTGGCCAACGCCCGTGTCATCGATGAGTCTAAAATCAACACTGACCACGTTCAGATGCTTACAAAGGTGACTCTTAAGAACTTGCTCAACAATACGACCGTCCAGTACACCTTGGTCGGTGAGAGCGAGGCCAACTTCCGCGAGGGCAAGTTGGCTGCCGGCACCCCTATAGGCAAGGCCTTGATAGGCAAGCGTAAGGGCGATGTAGTGGAGGTCAAGGTTCCCTCCGGCATCCTGAAGTTCGAAATCCTCGATATCTCACTCTAACGGCTAAAGGAAATTATGGCATCTGTTTTTTCTAAAATAGTTAAGGGGGAAATACCCTCCTACAAGGTCGCCGAGACCGAGAGCTGCTATGCATTTTTAGACATCAATCCCCTGAAGGAGGGACATACCCTGGTTATACCGAAGAAGGAGGTGGACTATCTTTTCGATCTGGACGAGCAGACCTACGTTGAGCTGCAGCTCTTCGCCCGCAAGGTCGCCAAGGCTGTCAGGGCTGCAGTCCCCTGCAAGAGGGTAGGAGTGGCAGTATTAGGTATGGAAGTGCCTCATGCACACATCCATCTGGTCCCTTTAGACAGTGAGGGAGACATGGATTTCAAGAAAGCTAAACTTTCACTGAGCGGCGAGCGCTTCGAGGCTCTGGCAGCCTCCATCGCTGCGGAATATGCAAAGCTCTGAGTCTATGAAATCGAAATACTACTGGATTTGTTTATTTTCCCTTCCGTTGATCACAGCCCTTATTGCGACGTGCGGAAAAAGGGATGAGGCGCGTGTAAGTCTTACAGTAAAGGGTGCTCCTGACAGTACGGAAGTCGTAGTATCACGTTTGGCCTTGAATCAGATGCAGGTGCTGGATACGCTGTATACCTCTAAGGAAAAGGTTTCCGCTGAGGTACCCGTGTATCCCGGTTCTCCTGAATTCGTATATCTGACTTACGGCAATGGGGGCAGTGCCGCTCTCTTGCTGCAGAACAGGGACAGAGTGACGGTTTCCGCTGATATGACAGGAACAGACGTGAGGATTGAAGGGTCTGAAGAGTCTGTTCTGATGCAGAAAGTGGATTCAGATATCCGTGCTTTCAATGCGGCCTTTGATTCTTTGACCTACGAGCTTGCCGCTGTTGGCGAGGACGGAAGTCAGGAAGAGATTGCACGTCTGAAACGAGAGATGGGTGCCCTCTATGTCAAGTGCAAGCAGGAGGCGGTCAAATACGTCGTGACTCATTCCAAATCACTTACTATAGTTCCGGTTCTGTATCAGAAGACTTCCGGCGGTCTCCCTATCTTCGCGCAGGCCACCGATGCCATCATCATGGAAAGGGCATACGACTCTCTGCGCACGGTGTATCCGTCGTCTCCGTATATTGTCTCGTTGGCTGACGAGGTGAGCGCCAGACGCAATGCCCTGGAGATTCAGAACCGTATGGCCTCAGCCGAGGAAGTGGACTTTCCTGAGATTGTCCTCAATGACGTGAATGGTCAGCAACAGTCCCTTACAGCCCTTAAGGGGAATGTGGTCGTCCTTATGTTCTGGGACGCAGCAAATGTTCAGCAGAGAGTATACAATACGGACTTAAAAATCCTGTATGAAAAATACCACAGCCGCGGCCTGGAAGTATATCAGGTCGGCTTGAATTCGGACAAGACTGCCTGGGCTTTACAGGTTAAGGAGCAGGAGCTGCCCTGGATCAGCGTATGCGATCCCGCGGCAGGAGCTTCTGTAGGAGCAATGGTGTACAATGTCTCCCAGCTTCCGGCCATGTACTTAATCTCGCGTCAGGGCAGTATCGAGTCCAAGGATGTGTTCGATATGCGCCTGCTTGAGACTGAGATACGCCGCCTGTTATAGTCTGCGGTCAGGATGCAGCACCGCTTCGAGCTTCTTCGAAGGGTCTGCTGCAATGAATTCCTTGAGATAGAAGGGTTCGAAGTACGCTGTGTCTTCGAACCTTTTTTGTTGCAGGGACCGGAAGGCAGGTATGGCCATATCTATGGCCTCAGGATGGGAAGGCAGGAATACACATCTGCTCCGGTAGTGTTCTGGAAGTATGTCCATAAACTTGGCGGCACCGTCTCCGGTGAGAATTACTCTGTGGAACTTCTCGAACTCTGCTGTAAAGGTGTCAGGAGTGAGAACCACGGCCGCTGTTTCTGAGATGCGGTCTCCATGTATGTCATAGAGCGCAGTATACACCTCCATGCGGCGTGCGTCTATCATGGGTATTATGACGGAGTTTTCTGTAGCCTCTTTTACGGCTCCTGACCTGATGGCCCCAAAGGCGAGGATAGACAGTGTCCCGACACTTATGAGAGGAATCCCTGTGCCGAAGCAGAGCCCTTTTGCAGTGGAAACGCCGACACGCAGTCCGGTGTAGGAGCCCGGACCGGAACTTACTGCTACCGCAGCAAGTTCTCTTAACCGTATGCCGGCACCGGCAATGGTGTCCTGAATCATGGGCGCGAGCCTGGAGGCCTGGCTCCTCGCCTCTGTTATGTGTCCTGTGGAGAGAATCTTTTCTCCGTCAGCTACGGCTGCAGAGCATACGTCCGTTGCTGTCTCGATAAGCAGTATTTTATTCATTGTTCTCTTTTTTGTCTTTTTCAGTCTGAGGAAGGACTTCCATTCCGTCCTCAAGAATCTTGCTGATGGTACTGTATGGTCCGGTAACTATCTCGACCGAATCGGCTGAGCAGAGACCGGAGATAATCTCTATGTTTCCGATGTCCTGAATGCCGGTTACGACTTTCGTTTTGTGGACTGTCGAAGTGCTTCTGTCTAATACGTAGATACATCCGTCAGGGGTGACAGCCTGCAGCGGAACAGTTGTCACGCCGTCCTTTCGCTCTGTTTCGATCTCTACGGATGCTGACATCCCCGGTCTGAATGGAATGGGGTCTGTCTTCAGCAGGTCGGAGTAGGAGTCCTGTAGGATACGTACCTTGACCTCAAAATTGGTGACGTCTGTCATGGCTGTAGTAGTGCTGCCGAGGTTCTTGGCGGAATTGGCAATCTGGGTGACCACGCCCTTGAAAGTTCTGCCCGGGTATGCGTCCACTTCGATGTCCGCAGTATCTCCCTTGGAGATGCGGATGATGTCGTTCTCGTTGACGTCCACTAACACTTCCATCATGTCGAAATCTGCAATACGGAGCATCTCAGTACCGGCCATCTGTGAAGTGCCGACTACTCTCTCTCCTTTTTCTACGGTCAGGCTTGAGATAATACCGTCTATAGGTGAGTAAATTACGGTCTTTGTAAGATTCTCCTCCGCCTCGTCGAGGGAGGCTACGGCGCTTTCGATGTTGTATTCTGCCGCATTGAGCTGCTCGCGGGCCATTTCATACTCGGCCGTGGATGCCTGGAACTCCTGAAGGGAGATGGCACGCTGCCCGTAAAGCTGCTTGTTGCGCTGATAGTTCTGCTCGGCCTGAGTCAGGCTGGCTTTCTGCTGCTGGTACTGTGCCTTAGTGGCGTTGAGTGTAGCCGCAGCTCTGTCGCGCAGGGATATGTAGACATCCTGCTTGATCATGATGATGAGGTCTCCCCGGCTGACTCTGTCGCCTTCCTCGATGTTGAGCTGGATAATCTCACCGGATACATCCGGGCTGATTTTGACTTCAGTTACAGGGTGTATCTTGCCGTTGGCAGGAATCCGCTCGACAATGGTGCCGGTGTCAGGATACCCGACGGTCACAGGTTCTCCCTTGTCCGAGTTGAGAATTCCGTAGAGCACTGCGGCTGCTGTTATTACGGCTATGACGGTCATTAATCGCCTCAAGCCTTTGTTCTTCTTCTTTTTCATGTGCTATAACGTGAGGGGGATGCCTTTGTAAAAGTCTATAATCTTCAGCTGGAATACGAACTGGTACTTCGCCTGGATGTATTCTGACTGTGCCTTGAACAGATTGACCTTGGCTACAGTGTAGTCCGTGCCGTTAAGAGTACCTGTGTTGAACTTCTCCTGTACGTATCGGAAAGACTCCTGCATGGACCTGACGTTGGCCTCCGCTGCTTCCATCTTCCGGAAATAAGTGTCGGCTTCTGTTACTGCTGTCTGAATCTCTTTGTACAGATTCTGCTGTTTCATCTTCAGGTCTATCTCAAGGCTCTGGCGCGAGAGCTTGGCGTTCTTGACATTGGTCCGGACATTCCAGTTGTTGAATATGGGAATGCTCAGACCGATGCTGACCGCCGGGTTGATGTTGTCGCGGAACTGCTCGAAGAACGGGTAGGTGCTTCCGTCCGGAGCGAAGGACGAGGAACTGTAGAATGTGCCGTAGCTGGCGGACAGGGACAGTTTCGGCCAGTACTGACCTTTGGCGGTCTTCAGCTCTATGTCTCCGCGCTCGAGGGCCATACGGGCACTCTGTATGACGGGCAGGTCCTGTGCCGACTCGTAGATCTGGCCGATGTCATCGCCTAAGTAGTCTGCGACAGTACCGTCAATGTCCGGTGTCTCGATCAGGAAGTCATCGCTGTATGGCAGGTCCAGGAGCTGTTGCAGTGCGAGGGTGTTGGTGATAACCTGGTTTTCAGCAGTGACTACCTGCACTCTCTCGGAGGCGAGCTGTGACTCTATGTCTAAAAGGGAGGTGTAGGGCTGACTGCCGGCCTCTACCAACAGCAGTGTGCGGTCCCTCTGTTCTGAGATGGACCTGAAACTCTCCTGTGAAGCGGCAAGCATCTCTTTGGAAAGGAGAATCTGGAGATAGCTGCGGACTATGGATACGGATATTTCGTCCTTCAGCCGTTCTACTTCCTGCAAGGATATCTCTACGCTTTTCCGGGAGCTTCTGAGATTGTAGAGCTTGGAGAGTCCGTCCAAGAGGTAGATGGATGTGTTGGCGGATGCACTGGTACTCTGGGACAGCTTGTTGTGAATAATCTCGAGGTTCTGCAGGTCTACCGAGCGGCCCCAGTTGAGACTGTGGCCGAAGGAGGCGTTCAGAGTGGGAACAAAGTTGAGCTTGTTCTGCAGGAGCTGATTCTCGCTTCGGGTCACTTCGACGAGCTGCTGCTTGATGGTAAGGTTGTTTGCCCATGCATGCTCGATGCACCTGTCCAGAGACCATGTGTCCTGGGATATGAGCTTGAGCGGCATGGCCAGCAGCAAAAAGATGACGGCAATGTGGACTTTCATAATACAAAAATATAAAAAATACTCAGAAAAGGTCCGCCGGCCGATTATTCTCCGGCGGACCCGGTCTCAGTACAGATGAGGGGTTGAGATGTTACCAGCTTGTCGCGGCCTGCGGTCTGCGGTCCAGAGTCAGCAGGTCGTACAATGCCCTGCAGGCAGCGCCTACGAGGCGGCCGAGGAGTCTTACGACTCTTCCTTCAGGAGTGCCTGCGCCGCCTATGACGGAGCACGCCTGGGATCTTCCGATGGTTATGAACTGTTCCATAGTCTCTTATTTTAGTTATTTTGCCAATGAACTCACGAACTCATGTCCGCTCCATCCCTCGATGAAGCCGATGAGGAACTGGTCGATGTGCTTCTTTACGAAGTTGGCGACGATGCTCCATACGCTGCCGCCGTAGACAGTTGTGCTCAGGTCGGAATTAATACATTCAAACCCTTCATACCCGATAATAATTCTTTCCATGATGTTTGATTTTAATGTGATGCCGCGGATAAAAGGCGCCGCGGCTTACGCCTGTGAATGCGCATTCTTTGTATTTATGTCGATGATATGGTCTGCTATGCTTTCTGCTTCCTTTTCGTGAGAGATAAGCACGACGGTCACTTTTCTCTCCCTGAGGGTGCGTACTGTGTCCAAGAGCCTTTGTCTGCTCTCGCTGTCAAGATGTGTGGCCGCTTCATCTAAGATGAGGACTTTGGGCTGGCGGTACAATGCCCTTGCGAGGGCTATCTTCTGTCTCTCGCCTCCTGAGAGACGGCAGGCGTGCTCTCCGGTGTGGGCAAGTACACCCCCGGGCAGAGAGTCTATAGTGCGGCTCAGTCCGGCTATGGCGCAGGCTGCGGCAACGGCCCTGATGTCGTAGTCCGTGTCTCCCATGACGATGTTGTCGAGTATGGTACCGTCAAATATCTCGGGTCTCTGCGGCACGATGGAGATGAACTCTCTCCACCGTTGCGGCCGGATGGTGCGGATGTCGATTCCTCCTGCTGTTATCCGGCCCTCCTGAGGCTCGTAGCCTTTCATAAGCAGAGCCGCTATGGTGCTTTTGCCGCAGCCGTTGCTGCCGCGGATGAGGTTGATACTGCCGGGAATGATGTCGAAAGAGAGGTTGTCTATGATCTTCATCCTTCCAGGGAAAGCGAAGCTCAGGCCTCTTGCCTCTATGGCGTCAGCGGCATCGGGTGTGAAATCGATATATTCTCCGCTGTCTTCCGGCTCAAGGTCGAGGATGTCGAAAATCCTTTCTGCACTTATTCGGGCCTCGGCAATCTCCCGGGTGCTTTCAATAAGCATGACTATGGGGGATGTAAAGATTGAGGAAAAAGAGAAGAAAGAAACAAGTTCCCCCACAGTCAGCTCTGAATGCAGAACGAAAAAAGCCCCGGCTACTATTGTGGTTATGTTGATGAGGCGGCTCATCATGTCGGTGGAGCAGGATATCATGGAGGCGAAGATGCCGCCCCTGTATATAGCCGAGGCTGTCCTGTAATACTGTCCTTCGATATGGCGTGAGGCCTTGTCGTCCGAGTTGAAGTATTTCACGGCTCGGGCGGAGGACAGCCATTCTATGTTGTTCTGTTCAAATTTTGCATTTTCTTCTATGATTTCCCGGTTCAGCTTCCGGTTTACTTTGTCCGAGACGAGATACAGCAGAATAAACACCGGAGCGGAAGCAAGGGTGATAAGGGTCAGTTTCCAGTCAAAAGTCAGGAGTATGGCGATGGCCGCGGCAAGAGTGATGCAGCTTATGGCCATAAGCAGCAGGCGTCCGGTTATGAACGAACGTATGCGGTATGCGTCCGATACCCTTGAGTTGAGTTCTCCGCTTCCCATCGAGTCGAAGAAAGATACGGGAAGAGAGAAAAGTTTGCGGAAGTAGCTCGTGATAAGGCGGCAGTCGATCTGGAGGCTGATCCTTACCAAGAGGGTGGAACGGACAAATGAGATGAACCAGGCAAGTCCGGTGAGAATTAGCAGGACTACACCGGTCATGATGACAGCGTTGCGCTCTCCTGAGGGGAGTACATCGTCGATGATCCGCTGTAGGAACACGGATGTGCTGAGGGTGGCGGCGATGAATGCCGCTGAACCCACAAGGACGAGGAGCATCTCTTTTTTATAGTACAGGAGCAGCTCCCTGAACCGGCTCATGACAGGTGTGCTGTGGTCGCCCTTGCGGAACATGGGAGACGGACTTAAGGCTACGATAAAGCCGCTCCACTCGTCCTCGAGTGCTTCAGGCGCTAACTTGTGGATCCTTCCGTCCTCCGGGTCCATGACTGTCGCAGTCTCCGCGTCTAAGCCGTAAAGGACGACGTAGTGCAGCCATCCGTTCTTTTTCTGCAGGTGGAGTATTACCGGCTTGGCGGCACCTTCGAGGTCTTTGAGGCGTTTCTTCTTTGCCTTGAGACCGGCTGCGTCCATCCCGAGCTTGCCGCAGGCGTCTATTATTCCCTGCATGGTCGTGCCGTCCGTGCCGGTGCCGCAGGCTTCCCTTATCCTCATCAGCGGCAGCCGCAGGCCATAATAAGCACATACGGATGCGACGCATGCAGCGGCGCAGTCGCTCTTGTCGTGTTGTCTGATCTGTATCTCCTTCTTCATGTCCTTCCCTCCCGAAAATGTTAAAATGTGATTAAAAGACAGGGAGAAGGGGCATGACTGACAGTAGCAGCGCAGCCGCGACAGCCAAGATGTACCACACATATCTGCCTTTAGCCACTGGCGGCAGCATGGTGTCTGCCGTAAGACCGATTCTTTCCTTCAAACTCAATTCTTCCATATCGGCATCAGTTTAGTGTTTCTGATGCAAAGGAAAGAAAAATTTTTCAAACGCTTATACCACTTTTATCAAAACTTTAAATAATTTTACAAAAGTGGTAATTCATAGTGTTGTCAGGTGTTGAAAAGTTGCTTTAAATAAGGGAATACCGCATCTGTGATAGAGGATATGATCTGCACTCCCTTGGACTTGGCCATCTGCTCGGGAGGAATAATCGTGAACCAGGTTGTGTTCACGTATTCTATGACGGAGATAACGACTCCTATAAGCAGGACGACGGCGGAGACCGAGAGCAGGACGCCGAGGAGGCGGTTGATCCAGCCGAGGGTGGTGATCTTGATGACCTTCTCGAGGAGGCGGCTCAGCAGGACTACGCAGAGGCAGACCACGACTATGATGACGATAAACGAAAGCACCTTCACTACGTTCTCGGAGAGGGTGGGCGTCACGCGGTGGAGCCAGCCCGAGAGCATGGCCGAGAATCTGCCTGCTAAGAATATGCCGAGAATGAGTCCCACGATGCCGCCGAGCTGCCGCATCAGGCCGTCCTTGATACCCTTGAACACCGCCAGGGCCAGGAGTACGAGAATGATGATATCTATAACTGTCATGACATGCGAAGATAGGAATATTTTCCCTATCTTTGCCCATTAAAATTCAGAATATATGTTCAAAGAGTATAAAGGACTGGACCTGACAGGTCTCTCCACCGAGGTGCTGGAGAGTTGGAAGAAGCAGGATGTGTTTCACAAGACGTTGGAAATGAGGGAGGGTGCTCCCGAGTATGTGTTCTTCGAGGGACCTCCCTCGGCCAACGG
>CALUPK010000002.1 GCA_944322575.1 uncultured Bacteroidales bacterium
AGCAGGCGGTAGGCTTCCTGGCACAGGACGGTGGCGGGCACGAGGGCGATTGACAGACCCAGGGCCCATTCCCACGGCAGGGTGCAGTAGAGGACTACGGCGTAGATGATCAGCAGCAGGGGCCAGAGCACGAGGGTGACCACGAAGCGGATGGAGTTGTAGAAGGCGCGGTCCTTCATCTTCGAGAAGAGGAAGGCGGCCAGGCCGGTGACCGGGAGGGTCAGTATTCCTGCGGGGATGGTGTAGGGCAGGGTGACAATGAGCACCAGCAGCTGGAAGAGTCTGGACCAGAAGGGGTGCTTCTTGACGACGGAGCCGAGGGAGATGCTGCGGGCGGTCCGTTCTCTATAGATTTCAGCGGCGGAGCCGAGCAGCTGTGCGGCGCGTTCCGGCTCGGAGGCCCTTAGCGCGGCTATCTGCCCGAGGGTCATCTTGTTGGCGGCGAAGCGGGTGGTAAGGGCGTGGCGGCGCTCCCGCGGATGCTCCTTCCTCCAGGCATCCACTTGCTGATTGATGACTGCGGCGCAGGTTTCCAGGGTGGCGTCGTAGTGCTCGTCATCGGGGATGTAGAGGATGACTTCCTTCATGCGCTCGGAGAGGTCGTCCTTCATCAGGTTCATCACCTCGGGCTGGGAAAGTGAGGCGTGCTCCCTGAGATATGCGCTGACGTTGATGGGCTCGCCTATCTGCACCAATACGGTGGAGCGGAAGCGGAAGAAGTTGCCGTACTCCAGGCCGACCGGCACGATGTACAGGGGCAGGCGGCCGTCCATGAGCTCCTCGGCCTCCAGGGCGATGCGGAAGATGCCCTTGGACAGGGGCAGCAGGGAGTGTTTGGCCTGGTGCCGGCCCTCGGGCAGGATGCAGAAGGGCACCTTGTCCAGGAGGACGTCCACGCTCTTGTGGATGATCTCGGTGTTCTTGCGCACCTCGTCCATGCCGTCGCGGATGCGCATGATGGGCATGATCTTCAGGAAGCGGAGAATCTTCGCGACTTTGGGGTTCCTGAAAATGTCGGCCCTGGCTACGAATACCTTCTGCTTGCGGTCCATGGCCAGGATGACCAGCGCGTCCATCAGGGCGTTGGTGTGGTTGGGGGCGTAGATGACGGCCCCGTCGGCGGGGACCTTCTCCAGCCCGACGTATTTTATCCTGCGGTACGCCATCCGCAGCATGAAATCCACGTAATGCCGCAGAAAGGCGTAGAGCCCGTCGAAGTCCTGTATTTTCCTGTTTTCCTTCTTACTCATTGTCCTTGAAAATTATGCTGCCGCCTTGACATTGTCCTCCGGAAGGGGATGCCTGCGGAAGATGGCTGCCAGCGTGAGTCCCGCGATGATATGCCAGATGCCCCACCATGCCGTGACAAAGAGCATTCCGCCGTAGTGCCCGTGCCATATCTCCGGAGGGAAGATGGCCGGGTTGAACAGCAGCACCAGTCCTAAGCCGGAGTTCTGGATGCCGACCTCGATGGTCACGGAGCGGCGGTCCCTCAGCGGCAGGCGGCCCGCCATGCCCCCGAAGTACCCGGTGGCGAAGGCGGCGGCGTTGTGCACCAGTACGATGCAGAAAATGAAGATGATGTTGTCGATGAACAGCTGGAAGTTCTGGGCGAAGGAGGCCACCACCATCACTAAGAAGAGGAGGATGGAGAGGGTCTGCGCCGGCTTGGTGATCTTCTTCGTGGCATTGGGGAAATACCGGGCGAAGAGCATTCCCAGGACAATGGGGATGCCCAGGAGCAGGAGTATCTGCCAGAGCATCGGCAGGAAGGGGATGACCAGCCGGGGAATGTCGCCGGAGACGCTGATGGCGCTGTAGTACAATGTGCCCCAGACGTAGAAGTTGAGGGGGGTTACCAGCGGGGCGAAGGCGGTGGTAACGGCGGTCATGCTCACGGAAAGCTCGACGTTGCCCTTCGACAGGGAGGAGATGAAGTTGGAGATGTTGCCGCCGGGGCAGGAGGCCACCAGTATCATGCCGAGGGCCACCATCGGGGTAATCCAGGGGTTCAGGGCCAGGCAGATCAGGAAGGTCACTGCGGGCAGGCCGACCCACTGCAGGAGGATGCCGGTGATGATGGACTTGGGATGGCGGAATACGTTCTTGAAGGTGTCCAGCTTTATCCCGAGGGCTACTCCGAACATGATGAAGGCCAGCAGGATGTTGACTATCATCATGCCGTTCTCCCCGAAGTTGATGGAGATGGAGTTGAGGCTTTCTAACTGTTCTTTCATCGGTAAAAATTACAAATCCGCCGGAACTCGGTTGAAGCTCCGGCGGACTATTTTAATTGATTTATTCCTTAATTGCCTTGATGCCGGGCAGCTCTTTGCCCTCCAGGAACTCCAGCATCGCACCGCCGCCGGTGGACACATAGCTCACCTTGTCGGCATACCCCATCTGGGTCACAGCCGCTACGGAGTCTCCGCCTCCCACGAGGGTGAAGGCGCCTTTCTCGGTGGCCTCGGCGAGAATCTCTGCTATGGAGTTGGTGCCGTATGCGAAGTTGGGCATCTCGAACACGCCTACAGGACCGTTCCAGAGGATGGTCCTGGAGCCCAGCAGGACCTCTTTCCACTCGGCCACAGCCTTGGGGGAGGCATCCATGCCCATCCAGCCGTCGGGAATGGCGTTCGAGGGGCAGATCTGGGTGTGCGCGTTGTTATCGAAAGCATCTGCGGCTACTACCTCGGTCGAGAAGTACAGCTTCACGCCTTTCTCCTTGGCCTTGGCTAAGGTGTCGAGGGCAGTCTGGAGCTGGTCGTCCTCCACGAGGGAAGTTCCGATGGTGCCGCCCTGGGCTTTCATGAAGGTGTAGACCATGCCGCCGCCGATGATCATGTTGTCGGCCAGGTCGAGCAGATGCTCGATGACACCGAGCTTGGAGGATACCTTGGCGCCGCCGAGGATGACGGTCAGGGGGCGCTGGGGATTGCCCAGTACCTTGTCGATGGCCTTGATCTCGCCCTCCATCACGTAGCCGAACATCTTGTCGTTGGGAAAATACTTGGCGATGAGGGCTGTGGAGGCGTGGGCGCGGTGAGCCGTGCCGAATGCGTCGTTGATGTAGCAGTCAGCGTACGAGGCCAGATGCTCGGTGAACTTCTTCTGGCTCTCCTTTACGGCAGCCTTGGCGGCCTTCTTCTCCTCGTCGGTGGCGTCCTCAGCCAGTCCGCGGGGCTTGCCCTCCTCCTCGGCATAGAAACGCAGGTTCTCGAGCAGGAGCACTTCGCCGGGCTTGAGGGCGGCGGCCTGCTCATCTGCCTTCATGCAGTCGGGAGCGAACTGCACCTTGGTGCCGAGCAATTCTTCTATGCGTCCGATAATGTGCTTGAGGGAGAATTTCTCCGCAGGTCCTTTCGGCTTCCCGAGATGGGACATTATGATGAGAGCACCTCCGCCTGCCAGTACCTTCTTCAGGGTGGGAATCGCGGCGCGGATACGTGTGTCGTCAGTGATGTTGAAATTGGCGTCGAGCGGAACGTTGAAATCCACTCTCACAATGGCCTTCTTGCCATTAAAGTCATAAGAGTCTATGTTCTGCATAATTCCTAGAATTAGTCCGGCCGCAAAATTACAAAAATCTCCGGAATAACCTTGCAGAAAATGCGTTTGTGTAAATAATGTCGGGAGAGGGTATTTCTGTAACGGACTGATATTCAGGAGGACTTTTTTTCTATCGCTCCCGAAGTGCTTTTATAAAGTGCTTTTGGGAGCGGTGTGTAGTACGAATAGGCTGTGTGTCAGCGTTGTAGCGGCTAATGTCTCTCCCCGATGTTTTCTCGTTCGGCATCGGGAAGTGGGGAAGTGCCGTGCAGCAGCAGCGGCCGGATGGCAAAACGGCAAATATTCCGTATCTTTGGCGCATGAATATAGAAAGACCATCTGAGAGCTGGGGCGATTACCAGCTGATAGACTCCGGCGGATTCGAGAAGCTGGAGCGTTTCGGACGTTATACGATGATAAGGCCTGAGCCGAAGGCGCTGTGGGACAAGGCGCTGCCCGAAGGGGAGTGGAAGAGGAGGGCGCAGACGGCGTTTACTCCCGGGGCCGGCTTCTCCAAGGCGGGGAAGGAGGACAGCGGGGTGTGGACCATGCTCGGGCGGATGCAGGAGCAGTGGAACATCACCTACAGGCTGCCGGCGGTGAAAAATCCCGGAGGCAATGCGGCCGGGACGGCAGTCAGCGGGAATGGCGGAACCGGAACCGCCGAAGAAGCGGCAGCGGCAAAAATCCTCGCGGAGTGCGGCGGTGCGGACCTGTACCTGCGCTTAGGCCTCACGGCATTCAAGCACGTGGGCGTTTTCCCGGAACAGGCTCCGAACTGGGATTTCATCTACAGGCAGGTGGCCCGTCTGCGTGCCAACAATATAAAAAGAGGTGTCGCCCAGCCTCCGCGGGTACTCAACCTCTTCGCCTATACCGGTGCCGCATCCTTAGCTGCAAAGGCCGCCGGCGCCGACGTCACCCACCTCGACTCAGTCCGCCAGGTGGTCACCTGGGCCAGGCACAATATGGAGATATCCTCCCTCGACGGCATCCGCTGGACCATCGACGATGCCCTCAAGTACGTCATCCGTCAGGTACGCCGCGGAGCTTGTTTCGACGGCATCATCCTCGACCCTCCCGCCTACGGCCGCGGCCCGGACGGAGAGCGCTGGAAGCTGGACGAGTGCCTGAACGACATTCTCAAGGGCTGCGCTCAGATTCTCGCTCCGATGAACAGCTTCTTAGTGCTGAACCTCTATTCCAACGGCTACTCGGCCATGCTCGCGGATACCCTCGTGGCCTGCGCCTTCGGTCCGGCAGGCCGCCGCACTTCCGGAGAGCTGGTCCTCCAGGATGATTTCGGCCGCATTCTGCCCCTGAGTGTATACACCCGTCTTGAACGTTAAGTTAAACAAATAGAAATTATGAGAAAAATACTTGTCTCCATTGTCCTGCTGCTGTCCTGTCTACAGGCGGCGCAGGCTGAGAAAGTAAGCCGGGAGCAGGCGGAGGAAGCGGCCGTCGCTTTTTTCCGGTCAGCCCGCCATGCAGGCATCAGTCCGGTTTCGGCGCCTTCCCTGAGAATAGTGCGGTGCAGCAGCTCCGTTCCGGCCGGCCTCCCGTCCGAGGACGCTGCATTCTATGTATTCAACAATACTTCCGGCCCCGGGACTCCGGTGAAGGTGCTGGAGACAGCCCTGTGGGACCAGAGTGACCCTTATAACAGACTTTGTCCGGAGGTGAACGGAGCTCTCAGTCTGACTGGCTGCACGGCTACGGCGCTGGCCATAGTCATGCGTTACTACAAGTGGCCTGAGAGGGGTGCGGGGACTCTGCCCGGCTATACTACAGCGAGTTACGGGGCGTGGGTGGATGAAGTGAAGCTGGGACATGCCTACGACTGGGACAAGATGCTCCTGTACTACCACGATGACCAGTGGCAGCCGCAATCGAGGAGTTTACCGTCCGGAGCCTGAAGGGAGTGTCCCGGATATCATTGTCTACGATAGATTGATTATAAGAAGAATATGAAAAAAGTACTTACCGCCGCGGCAGCTGTGATGCTGGCATTCGCGGCAGCGGCCCGTCCAGCCGCGGACGGGCCGGATGACGGTATCTCCCGTCAGAAACTGTTTTTTGTGGATGCTCAGGATACATCCAGAGCTGTCTCCTGCTACCGTATACCGGCAATCACTACTGCGCCGGACGGCAGCCTGATAGCCGCTATAGACGAGCGGGTGCCCTCTTGCGGGGACCTGAAATGGAGCCGGGATATCAACATCGTCATCCGCCGCAGCACCGACGGTGGCCGGACATGGGGCCCGGTGGAGAGGGTGGCGGACTTTCCCGACGGGCAGTCGGCCTCTGACCCCTCGCTGATAACCGACACTGTCAGCGGTACGGTATTCCTCTTCTACAATTTCATGGACCACGACCGTGCGAAGGACGTCTATTTCTTCCACGTCGTGTACAGTACGGACAACGGCCTGACATGGTCTGAGCCGGAGGACATCACGGCTCAGGTGGCTCCTGAGGAGTGGAGGGGCGACTTCAAGTTCCTTACATCCGGTCAGGGTACGGCCACCCGCGACGGCCGCCTCCTGCATACGATGGTGAACCTCCAGAAGGGCCTGCATCTGATAGAGAGTACCGACGGCGGCCGCACCTGGCATCTGTTGGAGGCTCCGATAGCTCCTGCCGACGAGTCGAAGGTCATCGAGCTGCCGGACGGACGCTGGATGATCAACAGCCGGGTCAACGAGGGCGGCATGCGCTGGATCCATATTTCGGAGGACAAGGGCCGCACCTGGATCTCAAACCCTCATTCTGACCTGCCGGATCCCGGCTGCAACGGCGCCATTGTCCATTATCCGTACCTCGGGGGAGATGACGGCTGTCTGCTCTTCGTCAACGCTGCCGATTCCGAGTACCGCCGCAACCTGACTCTGCGCTGGAGTACGGACGGCGGTCTGACCTGGAGTGCCGGGCTGACTATAGTGGAGGGCGATGCCGGCTATTCCGACCTTGCCGTCCTTCCTTTCGGAGATGTCGTCGTGTTCTACGAGCGTGACGGATATACTGTCAATGAGGTGGCAGTTGTCCCTAAATCAGCATTGGGTATAGATAATTAGATAAAAAAAAGTGGCGGTTGGGAGATTTTTTATATTTTTGTGTGTTATTTTCGGATAAAAAGGTATATGCGCAAAAAATCGGATAAACAATATATTCTCAACCGCGAGACACTCGATTACGATGTGGTGGAACAGCCGTCTTTGATTAAGCGATCTCTGAAGGCTGTTCTGCTTTATGCTTTTTCAAGTGTGTCGGTATTTCTGCTTTCTCTCTTTTTGCTGACGGATGTGTTCCATCTCAAGACTCCTAAAAGACTGCTGGTGGAGAGAGAATCGAAGGAATGGCATTCGAAGCTGGATATTATGCAGCGCAGGTTGGAGTCAGCGGACATGGCCCTGCAGGATATGGAACGCAGGGACAACTCTCTGTACCGTTCGGTATTCGGAATGGAAAAGATACCGGAAGATATACGTAATGCCGGTTATGGCGGTGTGGACCGTTATGCGGATATCCGCGAGCGCGATTATACAGGAGAGCTGACGGCATCCGTGATGCTCTCCGATATCCTTATGAAGAAAGCGTATGTTCAGTCCAAGTCCTTTGACCAGGTGGCGCTCATATCCGAGAGGGCTGCGGAGATGGCTCTATGCGCTCCGACCATTCCTCCGGTCAACTATGCTCATGTGCGTCAGGCTTCCGGTTTCGGTACACGTGTGGACCCTATACTGAAGAACCGCTACGGCAGGCATCTCGGAGTGGACCTCGCACCCAAGTCCGGCCGTGACGGAGAACCGATTTATGTAACCGGCAACGGTGTGGTGAAATATGTCGGATACGACGCGGGCGGATATGGACGCTATATACTGGTGGATCATGGTTTCGGATACCAGACGCGGTATGCGCATCTGAGTAAGGCCCTCGTGGTCAAAGGACAGGAGGTGAAGCGCGGACAGCAGATCGCAGAGATGGGCAATACCGGCCGCTCTACAGGTACTCACCTGCATTATGAGGTCATCTATATGAAGCGTCACGTCAACCCTGTGAACTATTACAACAAAGACATTCTTCCCGAGGATTACGCCGCCATCATCGACTCTTCCAACGAGAAGCCCATGAGCTGATATTATGGGCAAGCTGAAGTACGATAAGGACCTTCTGGACTTTGTCGAGGAAAAGCACTCGGCCGGATATCTTGTGCTGCGGATACTTAAGTTTGTGGCCTATACCCTGGCTTTGGTTGTCCTGTATTTTATAATCTTTACCCTTTTCTTCTCTTCTGAGGAGGAGAGGCGCATGATATCTGAGAGCCGTCTGATAGAGGAGCAGTATGACAATCTGGCCAAGCAGACAGACCTCCTCGAGAATGTCATCAAGGAACTGGGCCAGAAGGACGAGCGCATCTACCATGAGCTGTTCAATACGGATTTCCCCGATTTTTCGTTCTCTGACTCATCATCAGTGGACTATATGTCAGACTCGGTGTACAGTGAGGCGGTGATTTTACACACGGCCGAGAAAATCAGCCGCTTAGAAGTAGAGTACGATTACTGCTCCGAGCTTATTTCCCAGATAATGGACTCGCTTTCGGTGGACGGACGTTCGGATGCACTGGTGAGTATGCCGTCGATTCTGCCGATTGCAGATTTCCCTCTCGGCAACGTGGGGGCGTCGATAGGCCGCAAGATGCATCCCTTTTATAAAAAGGTAGTCTACCACGGAGGGTTGGACCTGGTGGCTCCGGTAGGAGTGGAGGTGAGGGCGACGGCCGACGGACGTGTCAAGTCGGTAGAGCGTGCCCAGAAACTGCAGGGTACCAGGATAGTCATAGACCATGGCAACGGCTATGAGACCGTCTATGCGCATCTGTCGGACCTGTTGGTGCGTAAAGGACAGAAAGTGAGCCGGGGGGATGTGATAGGCCGTACTGGCAACAGCGGTACGTCATTCGCACCGCATCTGCACTATGAGGTGCAGTTCAACGGTCAGCAGCAGGATCCTCTTAACTATTTCAACGGGGAGCTGGATACAGACCGTTACGGAGAGCTGCTCATATATGCAGTCAATACAGGACAATCACTTGACTAAACAACTATACCGCTATGCCGTACAAGGAATACAAACCGGAGAAGCTGTACTACAGCATTGGCGAGGTGGCTGAGATACTCGGAGAGAGCACATCGCTGGTCCGTTTCTGGTCGGACACCTTCACGGACTTTGTGAAACCGGAGCGCAACCGCAAGGGCAACCGCAGGTTCCATCCTTCGGATGTGGAGAATCTCAAGATTATCCACCATTTGGTGAAGGACCTGAAAATGACTCTCGACGGTGCGGCTGCGAGAATGAAGAACAACAGGGAGGGCTTGGACAACCGTACTGAGGTCGTGGCGCGTCTGCGCGGTATCCGTGAATCCCTGCTCGAAATTTCTAAATCCCTCGGCTGATGAAGGCTTCGGCAGTAGCAGCGGCGATAGAGGAGATGGCCCCCCTGTCGCTTCAGGAGTCCTGGGACAATTCGGGATTCTGCATCGGGGACGGCACCTGTGAGGTGCATAAGGCCATCGTGGGTTTCGACTGCACTCCGGAACTGATTCAGGAGGCGGTGGAGGAGGGGGCAGATATGGTGATAACCCACCATCCCCTGATTTTCGGAGGAATAAAGAAAATATCCGGAGCGACTATGACCGGACGGACCGTCATGGCGGCAATCCGTCACGGTATAACCGTCTATGCCTGTCATACCAATATGGACAAGGTCCCCGGCGGAGTCAGCGGTACAACTGCGGCCCGTATCGGTCTGCAGAATGTCAGGGTGCTGGACAGCGATGTCGACGGTAACGGCCTTGGAATCATCGGAGAGCTGCCGGAGGCCATGCCGGCGGAGGCATTTCTCCTTCAGATGAAGGAGCGTATGGGCCTTAAGGCCCTGCGCCATTCGGCCCTGTCTCAAAAGCCTGTCCGCACTGTCGCTCTGTGCGGAGGAAGCGGCCGTTCGCTGATATTGAAGGCTGCGGCAGCAGGGGCGGATGTCTATGTCTCAGGCGACATATCCTACCATGATTTTTATGCCCCGGACGGCATGATGATTGCAGATATAGGACATTTTGAGAGTGAGGCGGAGATAATAGGTGTGATATGTGATACCGTTAGGGAAAAAATTCCTAACTTTGCCGTCCAATCCGCACGGAGGAGTACGGTTAATCCAGTATATTATTTATAGAACAGATATGGCTACAACTAAACAGAAGAATTTGATCGATACCCCTATCGACAGGCGGGAGACTTTCGTTTCCCTCTCCAAGAGCATCAATGACACCGATGCCGGCATGGAGCACAAGCTTCATACCTTGTATCTGATTCAGCAGAAGGATTCCAAGATAGACGAGATCCACATGCTGCTCGGAGAGCTTCCCGATGAGATCCGTGATCTCGAGGATGAGATAGAGGGACTCAAGACCCGTGTAGGCAAGATCCGCGAGGAGATTGCAGACGCTGAGAAGTTCGTGGCTCAGAAGAAGATCGAGGCAGAAAACAGCAAGAGCGCCATCTCCAAGTATCAGGAGCAGCAGGCCAATGTGAAGAACAACCGTGAGTATGTCTCCATCTCCCGCGAGATCGAGTATCAGCAGCTTGAGCTCGAGCTGGCCAATAAGCGCATAAATGAGAAAAATGCCAATATCGCCCAGCTCAAGGCCGCTGTGACCGCAACTCAGAACAGCATAGCTCAGAAAGAGGCGGACCTCGAGGAGAAAAAGAAAGAATGTGAGTCCATCACAGAGGAGACGGCTAAGGAGGAGGAGACTCTGACAAAAGAGATTGCTGAGCTCAAGAGCTCCATAGACGCACGTACTCTTGCCGCGTATGAGAAAGTAAGGGCCAATGCGCACAACGGCCTGGCAGTCGTGACTGTCAAGAGGGATGCCTGCGGCGGATGCTTCAACAAGATTCCCCCTCAGAGACAGCTCGATATCGCGCAGAACAAGAAGATTATCGTGTGCGAGTACTGCGGCCGTATCTTAGTAAGCCCTGACTTCGAGGAAGACAAGGAAGCTAAGTAATGAGAAGGACGTTCTTCAGGCATGTAGGACAGACTTCGCCATCCCCTTTGGCTATTGAGGTAGACAGGGCGGATGGCGTTTTTCTCTACAGCGGTGACCGGAGGTATGTGGACCTGGTCTCAGGGGTATGTGTCAGCAATGTCGGACACAATCATCCTGAGGTCGTGGAAGCCGTGCGCCGTCAGGCCGGGGACTATTTTCATCTGATGGTGTACGGAGAGATGATTGAGGCCCCGCAGGTGCTTCATGCTCAGCTTCTGACTTCTATCCTGCCGCCTTCATTGGACTGCATATATTATGTCAACTCCGGCTCTGAGGCGGTGGATGCCGCTCTGAAACTTGCCAAGCGCCTTACTGGACGCCGCCGCATGGCTTCGTTCATCAATTGTTACCACGGTTCCTCTCATACCTCGATGAGCCTGATGAGCGATGAGGCCCGGAAGGATGCCTTCCGTCCGCTGCTGCCAGAGGTGGATTATCTGCATTTCAACCGTTTTGAGGACCTTGTACGCATCACGGAAGATACCGCCTGCGTTATTGTGGAACCTGTGCAGGGAGAAGCAGGAGTGATACTGCCGGCGGAAGGATTTCTTCAGGCCCTCCGCGAGAGATGTGACAGGACTGGAACAATGCTTGTGTTCGACGAGGTGCAGACCGGTTTCGGCCGTACCGGAAGGATGTTCGCATTTGAGAGGTTCGGTGTTGTGCCGGATATTTTAGTTTTGGCCAAGGCCCTCGGAGGCGGGATGCCGCTCGGAGGGGTGGTCTCTTCGAAGCAGAGATTAGATGCGTTTACCCACGACCCTGTATTGGGCCATATCACGACGTTCGGGGGACATCCTGTCTGCTGTGCTGCTGCCCTTGCATCTCTGAAGGTGCTGCTGCGGGAGGACTGGGTGGCTCAGGCAGAAGTCAAGGGACGGTATTTCGAGGACTCCCTGTGCTCTCATCCGGCCGTTAAGGAGATCCGCAGAGCCGGTCTGCTCATGGCCGTGGATCTCGGGACGCAGGAGGCGGCGGAGAAAATGTTAGGTCTGCTTCTTGAGGAAGGGGCAGTGAGCGATTATTTTCTTTATCATCCGACCTCATTCCGGATTGCGCCTCCGCTGAGTATCGGACAAGAAGAGACGGATGCGGCAGTGGAGATTGTGAAAAAGGCGCTGAATAGACTGTAAGACATTATGGCAAAGACGACAAGACCTAAGACTAAGAAAGATGTCTCCATAGATGCCATCGGGTTGGAGGCAGGGAAGGTGCCGCCTCAGGCTGTGGATGTGGAAGAGGCTGTGCTGGGAGCTATGATGATAGAACCCAACTGTGTGCCCGATGTCCTGGACTCTCTTACGGCTGACTGTTTCTATAAGGATGCCAACCGCAAAGTGTTTATGGCTGTCTCTGCTTTGTCAGCCGAGCATCAGCCCGTGGATATCTATACGGTGACCGAGCAGCTCAGGCGTATGGGACTCATCGATGAGGTGGGCGGCCCTTATTACCTCAGCCTGCTGTCGTCCAAGGTGGGTGCGGCGGCTCATGTGGACTATCATGTCAAGATTCTGCTCCAGAAATATATTCAGAGGGAGCTCATAACTATCTCGGCTGAGATGCAGAGGGATTCGTTCGATGACAGTATTCCTGTGGATGACCTGCTGGACAATTCCCAGAGCAAGCTGTTCGAGCTGGCCGAGAAGAATATGAAACGGGCGACGCTGCCCGTGCAGGATGTCATTAAGGACACCGTGGCCGAGATTGAGGCCAATCAGGACAGGACAGACGGACTGAGTGGAGTGCCGTCAGGCTTTACCGGTATAGATAAGGTGACGCTCGGCTGGCAGGAGTCGGACTTGGTCATTATTGCAGCCCGTCCCTCGATGGGTAAGACGGCTTTTGTGCTTACGATGGCCCGCAATATGGCTGTAGAGCACCGCATACCGGTGGCCTTCTTCTCCCTTGAGATGTCTTCCAAACAGCTTGTGAAGAGACTGCTGGTCTCTGAGACAGGCCTGTCTTCAGAGAAGATAAGAGGAGGAAAGAAACTGCAGGATTATGAGATAGTTCAGCTGCATGAGAGGATTAAGGACCTGACTGCCGCACCGCTGTTCATAGACGATACACCGTCGATATCCGTATATGAGCTGCGTTCGAAGGCCCGCCGTCTGGTGAGCAATGCCGGGGTGAAGCTCATTATCGTCGACTACCTTCAGCTGATGACCGGCCCTCCGGAACTGAGGGGTATGAGGGAGCAGGAGGTCTCGAATATCTCCCGTTCGCTGAAGGCTATTGCCAAGGAACTTTCCATACCTGTGATAGCACTGTCGCAGTTGAGCCGTGATGTGGAGAAGCGGGGAGGAAACAAGATACCTCAGCTCAGCGACCTGCGTGAGTCCGGTGCCATCGAGCAGGATGCCGATATCGTAATGTTCATCCACCGTCCTGACTACTATGGGACAGAGGAAGAGGGTGCTGTGCCCGGACAGGCCCAGATTATCATAGCCAAGCACCGAAACGGCTCGACAGATGTAGTGCCCATGATATTCCGTAAGAACGAGGCCCGCTTCGTGGATGCTAATGAGGGCGGTTTTCTCGTTCCGGAGGAAGATGTGGAAGAGTACAGGGGGGTGGAGTCGAGCATGAACAACTCTGAATTTGATCAGGATTTTTAGACATATCGCCGTACTGCTGCTCATGGGCGCGTTCTCGTTTCCGCTCAGCGGGCAGTGTTTCCCCATACATCCTGAGCTCGCTCAGGAGCATGCTTTCAAACAAGGGGAAAGACTTTCCTATATCATCCATTACAAGTGGCTCGGCATACGTACTGATGTCGGGGCGGCTCAGGTCTCTCTGCTTGACGGCGGGGAACAGAACGGCCGGCGGCTCCTGCATCCTGTGGCGGTAGGCATGACCTACAGGTTCTGGGATGTGTTTTTCAAGGTGAGGGACAAGTATGAGTCGGTCTTTTACGAGGACAGTGTCAGACCTGTGTATTTTCACCGCGACATACATGAGGGGAAATACACTATACAGAACTACTATCACTGGGATGACAGTACTCATGCCATCAGTGCCGAGGTCGTCAAGTCCGACCGGATAATCGACACGCTTCTGCCGGGACATGAATGCACTTTTGATATCCTGACTCTGTTCTACAACGCACGCAACATGGATTTCGAGGCTCTTGAGGCGGGTGTCAACAATCCGGTGTCCTTTGCTATAGATGAAGAGATATTCGATATATACTTCCGGTATGTCGGACGGGAGGAAAAACGTATCCCGGGATTAGGAGTCTACAGGACTCTGAAGTTTGCTGCAAAGGTGGTGGCCGGGGAGGTGTTCACAGGGGAACAGGAGATGCTTATCTGGGTCTCTGATGACATGAACCGCGTGCCTCTGCTCTTCGAATCCCCTGTCATTGTCGGCTCGGTGTTCGGGCGTCTGTCGGGATGGGACGGTCTCAGGTATCCTTTGGAAGAATGCAAGGTCATAAAAAATAAATAGAAAAATGAAACATCAGGAAGCACCAGTAATCAAACATGCCGGCAGGGTACTGTCGGTCACATCTGTTCAGACTAAGGTGGAGATACAGGCTCAGACTGCCTGTGCGGCCTGTCATGCCAGGGCTGTCTGCGGGGCGTCCAACGATGAGAGCAGGATTCTGACAGTCCGCCGTCCTGACGACGGAACGGTGAAGCCTGGGGATGATGTCAATGTCGTTATCCGTCAGGGTCAGGGATTCAAAGCAGTTTTCATAGCTTATCTTGTTCCCTTGTTCATCTTATTGGTTTTATTATTAACTTTGCCTCTGTTTTTTGAGAATGAACTGGTGACTGGGCTGGGAGCCCTTGGCTTCGTGGCATTGTACTATCTGGTACTCGCCCAGTTCAGGGACAGGCTCAACAGCGGTTTCGTGTTTACAGTGGAAAAGATTAATTAACAATAGTACAGATGGGTACAACATTTATTTTTACTGTCATCATCCTCAGTGTGTTGGGATTGCTCCTCGCAGTAGTTCTCTTCTTAGTGGCTAAGAAGTTCAAAGTTGAGGAGGATCCGCTCATCGATGTCGTGGAGGCCACTATGCCTGGGGCCAACTGCGGAGGCTGCGGCTTCGCCGGCTGCCGGGCTTTTGCCGAGGCCTGCGTCAAGTCCAAGTCACTTGACGGCAAGTTCTGCCCTGTTGGCGGTAATGCCGTGATGCAGAAAGTGGCCGCTCATCTTGGCGTTACTGTGGAGGAAAAAGCGCCTATGGTGGCTGTCGTCAGATGTAACGGTACATGCGCCAACAGAGCCCGTACAAGTCAGTATGACGGTTCCGTCTCCTGCCGTATCATGAACTCGCTTTACAGCGGTGACACAGCCTGCCGCTACGGTTGTCTCGGTGGCGGGGACTGTGAGAATGCCTGCCAGTTCGGGGCGATTAAAGTGAATTCCCAGACCCTTATCCCTGAGGTGGATGAGGACAGGTGTACTGCATGCGGTGCTTGTGTCAGGGCTTGCCCTAAAGGTATTATTGAGCTGCGCAACAAGGGCCCCAAGAATCGTCGCGTGTATGTCTCGTGTATGAACCAGGACAAGGGAGGGGTGGCCCGCAAGGCCTGTTCCGCGGCATGTATCGGCTGCCGCAAGTGTGAGAAAGTCTGTCCTTTCGGAGCCATCACCGTCGAGAACAATCTGTCATATATAGATTTCAACAAATGTAAGCTCTGCCGCAAGTGCGTGGCCGAATGCCCCACAGGAGCTATCCACGCTGTGAACTTCCCTCCGAAGCCGGCCGCTCCAGCCACACCCGAAGCTGCCCCCGCGGCGGCACCCGCCCCTGCAGCAGAAACACCTAAAGAATAACCGCATGAGACGTACATTTTCAATGGGTGGCGTACACCCCTGCGACTGCAAGATATCCGCTGATTCAGCGATAGAGATATTCCCTCTTCCTCAGAGGATGTACATTTCTATGTCCCAGCATCTCGGTGCTCCGGCCAAGCCTCTTGTCCAGAAAGGCGACAAGGTCAAGGCCGGGCAGTTGATAGGAGCCTCCGCTGGTTTCATCTCCGCCAACATCCACAGCTCTGTTTCCGGAACGGTGGCGGCTGTCGAGCCCTATGCCGACTTAGCCGGCAATCCGGTGATGCACGTGGTTGTCGATGTTGAGGGCGACGAGTGGGAGGAGTCCATTGACCGCACTTCTGATGTCGTACGGGAGATCAAGCTCGGCCCGGCTGAGATTATCAAGAGAATTGCCGACTGCGGCATAGTGGGTATGGGCGGTGCTTCCTTTCCGACCCATGTCAAGCTGTCTCCCCCTCCGGGAAAGAAGGCCGAGTTCCTGATTATCAACGGAGCAGAGTGCGAGCCTTACCTGACCTCCGACTACCGCCTGATGGTCGAGTATCCGGAAGAGGTCCTGCTGGGCGCCCGTATCATGATGAAGGCCCTGGGCGTGACCAAAGGCTATATCGGCATAGAGGACAATAAGCCCGCCGCTATAGAGGCCATGCGTAGGCTGACCGCCTCTTCCTATACGGAGATAAAGGTGGTTCCTCTGAAGAAGAAATACCCTCAGGGCGGTGAAAAGCAGCTTATCGACGCTGTCACCGGCCGTAAGGTGCCCTCGATGGGCCTGCCCATCGATACCGGGGTGGTGGTGCAGAATGTGGGTACTTCCTACGCCGTGTATGAGGCCGTACAGAAGAATAAGCCTCTCTTCGAGGGAGTGATGACCATTACCGGGCAGTGTCTGGGAGGACAGCACAATTTTCTGGTACGTACCGGCACCACATTTGACCGTATCCTGGAGTATGTGGGCGGAGTGCCGCAGACTGCGGCCAAGATTATCAGCGGAGGTCCCATGATGGGCAAGGCTGTGTCCAATCTGTCCGCCGCCACTGTCAAGAGCTCCTCGTCCCTGCTTCTGCTTACCGAGGAACAGACCCGCCGCCGTGCCGAGGGCGAGTGTATCCGCTGCGGCAAATGCGTTGAGGCCTGTCCTATGGGGCTTGAGCCCTATCTGCTCAACAAGCTCTCCCGTGCCGGCCGCATGGAGGATCTGGAGGAGCACAAGGTGTACGACTGCATCGAGTGCGGATGCTGCATGTTCACCTGTCCCGCATATATACCGCTGCTCGACTACATCCGCACCGGCAAGGCCGATGTGATGCGTATCATGCGCAGTCGTCCTAAAAAGTAACCGATTAAATACTTGAGATATATGAGAAAGCTGATAGTCTCTCCCGCACCCCACGTGCATGGCAGCGAGAGCACCAGGAAGATCATGCTGGACGTGATCATAGCCTTAGCTCCCTCGATGCTGGTGGCCGTGTATTTCTTCGGCCTGAGCGCCATCCAGCTCCTGCTGGTGTCAGTGCTCGTCTGCGTGGGACTGGAGTACCTGATTCAGAAGTACCTGTTCCGCAGGCAGCCCACGGTCAGCGACCTGTCTGCCGTAGTGACCGGAGTGCTTCTGGCGCTCAACCTCCCTCCCTCGGCTCCCTGGTGGGTGGCCGTGATAGGCGGTGTGGTGGCCATAGGCATCACCAAGATGACATTCGGAGGTCTGGGACACAACATCTTCAACCCCGCCCTGGTGGGCCGTGTCTTCCTTCTGGTCTCCTTCCCCGTAATCATGACGGACTGGACGGTGCCTGAGTCAATCTTCCGTCCCGGAGTGGATGCAGTCTCCGGTGCGACTCCCCTCGCCATAGTCAAGGAAGGACTGGCCCAGGGGCAGACAGTGGAACAGATTCTGGCGGCCAATCCGGATCTCTCGTACGGTCAGATGCTCTTTGCCCGGGCAGGCGGCTCTGCCGGCGAGGCCTCGGCCCTGGCTCTGATTATAGGATTCATCTACCTGCTGGTACGCAAGGTCATCCGTCCCCATATTCCTGTCACCATCATTCTGACTGTGGCCTTGATGTCCGGCATCTTCTGGCTCATCAACCCTGAGCAGTACACCGATCCTCTGTTCAACATCCTCACCGGTGGCCTCCTCCTCGGATCCATTTTCATGGCCACCGACTATGTGACCTCACCGATGGCGCCCAAGGGCATGATCATCTACGGTATCGGTATCGGAGTGCTCACCGTGCTTATCCGCTACTTCGGTTCCTATCCCGAAGGTGTGTCCTTCGCGATACTGATTATGAACTCGATAGTTCCCCTGCTCAACAAATACATAAAGCCCGCAAGGTTCGGGAAGGAGGTAAAACATGCCTAAAGAATCCACACTCCGCAGCATGGCTGTCTGCCTCTTCCTGGTGTGTCTGGCCTGCTCAGCCCTCCTCGGGGGCGTGTATGTGCTGACCCTCGACAAGATCAACCAGGAGGTGGTCAAGAAGACCAACAACGCCATAGCCTTAGTAACCCCCGAATTTGACAATGAACCCTCTGCCGAGAGCCTCTCAGTCGAGCTGGACGGCGACGAGATTACCGTTTATCCCGCCAAAAAAGGCGGAGAGACTGTCGGATATGCCATAGAGTCCTTCACGTCGAAAGGCTTCAGCGGCACGATCAACATCATGGTCGGATTCGACATGGACGGCAACATCACCGGTACCTCAGTCATTTCCCACGCCGAGACTCCCGGTCTGGGCGCCAAGATGACCGAGCCCTCCTTCTATTCCCAGTTCGTGGGCAAGAACCCCGCGTCCTTCCGCCTGGCAGTGACCAAGGACGGAGGAGAGGTGGACGCCATCACTGCCTCCACCATCACCTCCAGGGCCTACTGCGATGCCGTGGACAGGGCCTGGAGAGCATTTCAGAAAGTAGTAAACTCTAAATAGTAGCGGAATATGAGTAAACTGAGAATTATAACCAACGGCATCATAAAGGACAACCCTACCTTCGTCCTCGTGCTCGGTATGTGCCCCACCATCGGCACCACCACTTCCGCAATCAACGGTATGGGAATGGGACTTGCCACGACTTTCGTCCTGATTCTCTCCAATGTATTTATCTCCATGTTCGCCAAGATGATCCCCGATAAGGTCAGGATACCTGCCTATATCGTGATCATAGCATCTTTCGTGACTGTACTCCAGCTGCTGATGCAGGCATACGTGCCTGATCTTTATGCGGCCTTAGGTCTGTTCATCCCTTTGATTGTGGTGAACTGTATCATTCTCGGACGTGCGGAGGCTTTCGCCAACAAGAATACTCCTTTGGACTCGGCTCTTGACGGTATAGGCATAGGACTCGGCTTTACCCTGGCTCTTACGTTCATTGGTCTGGTGCGCGAGCTGCTGGGCAGCCTTTCCCTCTTCGGTATGAAGCTCGGTGAAGGCGACGGTATGCTGGCGTTCGTCCTGGCTCCCGGCGGATTCCTGGTGCTGGGATATCTCATGGTGATCTTCAGAAAACTTATTAGCAAAAAGGCTTAATCGATATGGAATATCTGATAATTATCATATCTGCGGTATTTGTCAACAATATCGTACTTTCCCAGTTCCTCGGAATCTGTCCTTTTCTCGGTGTGTCGAACAAGGTCAGCACGGCTACCGGTATGTCGGCGGCAGTGGTCTTTGTGATAACACTCTCGACTTTGGTGACATATCTGCTGCACTACTATGTACTGGTGCCTTTGGGAATAGAGTTTATGATGACGATTGTGTTCATTCTGGTTATTGCGGCTCTCGTGCAGATGGTGGAGATTATACTCAAGAAGATATCTCCGTCGCTGTATCAGGCTCTCGGCATATTCCTTCCACTGATTACCACAAACTGTACAGTGCTTGGAGTAGCCATTAACGTGGTGACCAAGGAGTTCACATTCGGAGGCGAGGCACATCTGCTCAATCTCGGCGAGACAGTGGTCTACGCAGCTTCGAGCGCTCTCGGTTTCGGTGTGGCAATGGTGCTTTTCGCCGGTATCCGCGAGCAGTTGGACTTAGTGAGCGTGCCCAAGGCTTTCAAGGGAACTCCCATAGCTCTGATTACGGCCGGTATTCTCGCTATGGCATTTATGGGATTCAGCGGACTTGTATAGGGTATGACGACACTTACGGATATAGAGAAGTCAGTAGCTGCCGGGCATTTGGACGATGCCCGCGAGGAGCTCGAGCGTCTGCTGGCAGCCGAGCCGGACAATGCGCAGGCTTGGTTTCTGCTTGGGGGTATCTACCGCAGGCATGAGCTTTGGGGAGACGCCATCAATGCCTATAACCGGGCCAAGCTGATAGAGCCGGAGGGGCCGGCTGCTGCTGCAATAGAATCGATATATGATATCCTGCACTTTGTCAATGTAGACCTGATGAATCCTTAGCGCGGGGTAAGTACATAGAGGACTATGCCTATGGCGACAGAGACATTCAGTGAGTGCTTTGTGCCCCACTGCGGAATCTCGAGGGTCCAGTCGCATAAGTCCACTGCTTCCTGAGATATGCCGTGAACTTCATTTCCGAAGATTACGGCATATTTTTTATCTCTCTCAAGCCGGCGCTCGCCGTTCAGGAAGCTGTCGGCTGACACCGAATTCTCGGTCTGCTCTACTCCGATGATGATATGTCCTTTGTCTTTCAGTTCCCTGACGGCATCTACTGTGTTTTCCCTATATGCCCAGTCTACGGAGAATTCTGCTCCGAGGGCTGACTTGTGGATCTCAGGAGAGGGCGGAGTGGAACTTATGCCGCAGAGAACGATGCCGGATGCCTTGAATGCATCTGCGGTACGGAATGCCGAGCCGATGTTGTGGCGGCTCCGGACATTGTCGAGGACTACGGTTATGGGGCTTTTTGCGAGGGCCTTATATTCATCGACGGCCGGACGGCCGAGTTCGCTGTTCAATAATTTTCTAAACATTTGCCAAAACTTAAAATTTTGCTTACATTCGCAAAGTTAAACTGAATTGGACAATTTTAACAATAGATTATGAAACAGGATCTTCAAATTTCCGAACTTATTAAGAAGGAAGAGAGCCGCCAGCTTCACGGCATCGAGCTCATCGCTTCTGAAAACTTTGTCAGCAACAACGTTCTTGCCGCACTCGGATCGTGCCTGACCAACAAGTACGCCGAGGGTTATCCCGGAGCCCGCTACTATGGCGGATGCGAAGTGGTGGATCAGGTGGAGCAGCTGGCCATCGACCGTCTTAAAGAGCTTTACGGAGCCGAGTTCGCAAACGTTCAGCCTCACTCAGGCGCTCAGGCCAATATGGCTGTGTTCATGGCCTGCCTCAAGCCCGGAGATACCTTCATGGGTCTCGATCTGGCTCATGGCGGTCACCTTACCCACGGCTCGCCCGTCAATATGTCCGGTATCAACTATCATCCTGTAGCCTACAAGCTCAACGAGGAGACCGGACGGGTGGACTACGATGAGATGGAGAAGACAGCCCTTGAGACCAAGCCCAAGCTGATCGTCGGCGGTGCTTCCGCTTACTCACGCGAGTGGGACTGGAAGAGGATGCGCGAGATCGCCGACAAGGTGGGAGCCATCTTTATGGTCGATATGGCTCATCCTGCAGGGCTTATCGCAGCAGGCCTGCTGGACAACCCTGTAAAGTATGCTCACATCGTAACTACCACCACGCACAAGACCCTCCGCGGTCCCCGTGGCGGCGCCATCATCATCGGCAAGGACTTTGAGAATCCTTGGGGCCTGAAGACTCCTAAGGGACAGATCAAGATGATGTCCCAGCTTATCAACTCCGCAGTCTTCCCCGGTATCCAGGGCGGTCCCCTCGAGCACTGCATCGGAGCCAAGGCAGTGGCCTTCTACGAGGCTCTGCAGCCCGAGTTCAAGGAGTATCAGCTCCAGGTTAAGAAGAATGCAGCGGCTATGGCCAAGGCATTCATCGACAGAGGTTACAAGATCGTATCCGGAGGTACTGACAACCACCTGATGCTGATAGACCTCCGCACCAAGTTCCCCGATCTGACAGGAAAGGTTGCAGAGAAGACTCTCGTACGTGCCGACATCACTGTCAACAAGAACATGGTGCCTTTCGACAGCCGTACTCCTTTCACTACCTCAGGCATCCGCGTGGGAACTCCCGCCATTACCTCAAGAGGTCTTGTCGAGAAGGATATGGAGACTATCGTAGACCTGATTGACGAGGTCCTCTCGGATGTTGAGAACGAGGCTGTAATCGAGAAGGTGAAGAATGCCGCTCACGCTCTCGTAGCAGGACGTCCCCTGAATGTATGGTAACCGTCAGGATGACGACAGTTTGAACTATTGCGGTGGATTTCCGTTTTGAAATCCGCCGCAATTTTTTATATTTGAACCATGAAAGATTATCCAGTAGTATTATCGATTGCCGGATCAGATCCCTCCGGCGGAGCAGGAATTCAGGCTGACATCAAGTCCATATCGGCCTGCGGCGGATATGCCGCCACTGCCATCACGGCTGTGACTGTTCAGAATACCCTCGGCGTTTCGGGTGTGGAGTACCTGCCTTCAGAACTTGTGGAACGTCAGATAGATGCGGTAATGTCCGATCTTGCGGTGGATGCTGTGAAGATAGGCATGACGGGAACTGTGCCAGTCATAGAGGCCATAGCCCGGCAGCTAACTGCTCATCCGGTGCTGTATGTGGTGACAGATCCTGTGATGGTGTCCACCAGTAAGGACTCTCTTACACTCCCGGAGGCGGTGGACGCCCTGTGTGCTCATATTTTCCCCAAATCCCATATAGTCACTCCCAATATCGACGAGGCGTCCCGCCTGGCCGGCTTCCGTATAGGCAGTGTCGAAGATATGGACAGGGCGGCGATGCTGTTGCGTGACCGTTACCGCTGTGCTTTTTTGGTCAAGGGTGGAGACCTCAATGCCGACAGCACGTCGACAGACGTGTTGTGTGACCTCGACGGAGTGGTGCATTTTACCTCCGAGCGGGTGGATACTGTGAATCTTCATGGTACCGGATGTACGCTGTCTTCCTCCATAGCCACATTCCTCGGAGCCGGACGCCCCATGAGAGAGGCGGTCCATTCGGCCATATCGTATGTCCACGGGGCTATAGCGGCAGCAGCTTCTCTCAGAATCGGTCACGGACACGGTCCATTGCGGCATTTGTGGAGAGAAGATTAGAATATTATCACTATCTTTGCTAAGATATTCTGACACACTAACGGACTAATTGGACTATATGTTTGATCTTCTTGCTATTACCTGGACAGTCAGCCCGGATATCCTGTCCATCGGCAGCTTTCACCTGAGGTGGTACAGCGTGCTCTTCGTGGCTGGATTTTTTCCTCTCGGCTATTACATCATGCGCTCGTTCTACAAGCGGGAGGGTATTCCGCTCGAGAGTCTCGACGTACTGCTTTTCGCCCTGATGATATGCGCGATAGTGGGTGCCCGTTTAGGACACTGCATCGCTTACGATTTCAAATATTATTTCACCCATCCCTGGAAGATACTCATGACATGGGAGGGCGGCTTAGCCTCGCACGGGGGAGCTGTGGGAGTGCTGATTGCGATGTGGTGGTACGTCCACAAGTACGGTAAGAAATACGGCTTCGGCTACATACAGCTCATAGACCGTCTCGTGATACCTATCTGTTTCGCAGGTATGATGATACGCTGCGGCAACCTTATGAACTCCGAGATCTACGGCATACAGACCGACCTGCCCTGGGGATTCATCTTCCCGCTGGATCCCACGGGGGACGGGATGCGGCACCATCCTACCCAGATCTACGAGGCCCTGAGCTACCTGATTCTCGGGCTGGTGCTGCTCTGGCTGTACAGGACTATGCTCGACAGGCTGCGTACCGGCACCATCTTCGGCATATTTCTCATAGTGCTATTCGGCATGAGGTTCCTGATAGAGTTCATCAAGGAGGACCAGTCGGCTTTCGAGGCAGGGATGGTTCTCAATATGGGTCAATGGCTGAGTGTGCCGTTCATCATCGCCGGCGTCCTCATCCTGATATGGAGTCTGACCAAGGCGGGTCCGGCGGCGATTCATGTCCCTCAGGCAGCCCTTAGCGAAGGCGGCAGGCCCGGCAACAATGCCCCTAAGAAACCGAAGGAGAAGGTTCCCCTCAGCCATGTCCACAGCGGCAGCTCATCGCAGAAAAATCAATAAAATCTACATACTATGGCAGACGAAAGAATACAGTTACTGATTATCGGCAGCGGTCCTGCCGGTTATACAGCGGCCATCTATGCGTGCCGCGCGAATATCAAGGCAGTGGTCTATGAGGGCATCCAGCCCGGCGGCCAGCTGACCCAGACCACGGAAGTGGAGAATTTCCCCGGCTATCCCCAGGGAGTCCAGGGCCAGCAGATGATGGACGACTTCCGCGCCCAGGCCGAGAGGTTCGGAGCCGACATCCGTTTCGGCATCGTGACCAAGGCGGATTTCTCACAGAGACCCTTCAGGGCCCAGATTGACGATGAGAAATGGGTAGAGGCCGATGCGGTCATCATCGCGACCGGCGCCACCGCCCGCTATCTCGGTCTGGAATCCGAGGAGAAATTCAAGGGCCAGGGCGTTTCGGCCTGTGCCACCTGCGACGGCTTCTTCTACCGCGGCAAGGATGTGGCGGTAGTCGGAGGAGGCGATACTGCCTGCGAGGAGGCCACCTATCTGGCCTCGCTCTGCCGCAAGGTCTACATGATCGTGCGCCGCAACGTCTTCCGCGCCTCCAAGGCCATGCAGGAGAGAGTCTTCAACACCCCCAACATCGAGGTGCTCTGGGAGCATCAGACCAAGGAGATCTTAGGCAATGAGATGGGCGTGACCGGAGCCCTGCTCCGCCGCAACGACGGTGTGGAGAAGAAGATAGACATCGACGGCTTCTTCTTAGCCATCGGCCATCACCCCAACTCCGACGTGTTCAAGGAGTGGATAGACACCAACGAGGAGGGCTACATCCTCACCGAGGGCAAGAGCACCCGTACCTCCCGTCCCGGTATCTTCGCCGCCGGAGACGTGCAGGACCCGACCTACCGTCAGGCCATCAATGCGGCTGCCTCGGGTTGCCGCGCCGCCATGGACGCCGAGAAATATTTAGCTGAAAACAGATAATAACGCATAACGACCTATGGATACCCAAACTTATTCTGACATACTCGAGCTTCTGCACCGCGAGGTGAAGCCCGCCCTGGGCTGCACCGAACCCATCGCGGTAGCTCTGGCAGTAGCCAAGGCCTGCTCACTGCACAGACCCCTGCGTCCTTCACAGATCCGCGTGCAGGTAAGCGCCAACATCCTCAAGAACGCCATGGGCGTCGGCATCCCCGGCACTGGCATGGTCGGACTCAATATCGCCGTAGCTTTAGCTATGGAGTGCGGCAATCCGGACTATGGTCTGGAGGTGCTCAAGGACTTGACTCCCGCCGATGTGGAGAAGGCCAAGGCCTACGCCTCAGAGAGCAGGGTGAAGATCTCCTTAGCCAATACGCCCAAGAAACTCTACATCGACGCCGAATGCCTCTATGGACCTGTGGAGACACCGGAGCACCGCTCTAAGGCCATCATTCAGGATGACCACGATGCGATAGTATTCGTGTCCAAGGACTCCGAGGTCCTTCAGGACAATATGTCTTCGGCGGCGGGAGAGGCTGCCGCAGCACCCGGACAGGAGGCGGCATCGCACAAGACCACTCTCGACTATCATCTGGATATGCGGAAGATCTTCGACTTCGCCACTAAGGAGGCCCGTATAGAGGACATCGCCTTCCTGCTGGACGCCGCTAAGATGAACCGGGCCCTCGCGGAAGAGGGGCTGGCCCGTCCCTACGGTCTCCAGGTCGGACGCACCATTCAGGACAATATCCACCGCAATGTCTTCGGCAAGGGGCTGCTGACCCACTGCATGGCCATGACCGCGGCGGCTTCGGACGCCCGTATGGCCGGATGCACCCTCCCTGCCATGAGCAATTCCGGCTCGGGCAATCAGGGTATTACAGTGACAATGCCGGTGGTTGCCGCAGCCGAGCAGTTCGGCTCCTCCGAGGAGCAGCTCATCCGCGCCCTGACCCTCAGTCATCTGACGGCTATCCACATCAAGGGGTATCTCGGCAAGCTCTCCGCACTCTGCGGCTGTGTGGTGGCTTCCACAGGCTCGGCCTGCGGCATCGTATGGCTCAGCGGCGGCAGCTTCAATCAGGTATGCAGCGCCATCAAGAATATGATCGGCAATATCACCGGCATGGTCTGCGACGGAGCCAAGGTGGGCTGCGCCCTGAAGGTGGCCTCCGGCGTCTCCTCGGCCGTGCAGTCCGCTGTCCTCGCTCTGGACAACCACTGCGTGACCGGCAATGACGGTATCATCGAGGATGATGTGGAGAAGTCCATACGCAATCTCGGTACTATCGGCTCCAAGGGTATGCAGGTGACCGATGAAATGATACTCAACATTATGGTGTGTAAATAGCTTTAATTTTTAATATATGAAACGGATTTTTAGAATTTTTTTAGGTGCGGCCATGCTGCTGTCAGCCTCAACCATGACAGCCCTGGCGCAGGAGCCTTCCGAAGGCCCGCTCTGGATGAGGTACAGCGCTATCTCTCCGGACGGCAGCACCATCGCATTTGCCTATAAGGGCGATATTTTTACAGTACCCGTGACCGGCGGTCAGGCCCGTCAGATCACGTCTAACTCTGCTTTCGACTCCCGTCCCGTGTGGAGCCCCGACGGCAGCCGCATTGCATTTGTCTCCTACCGTCAGGGTGGAGCTGATGTCTACATTGTATCCAAGGAGGGAGGAGAACCTGCCCGCCTTACCACTCATTCTGCCGCTGAGTTCCCGGTAGCCTTCAAGGATGATTCCACCATCCTGTATTCTGCCTATATCCAGCCGGCTGCCGAGAGCATGCAGTTCCCCTCCTCGACATTTTCCCAGGTGTACGCTGTCAGCACCGAAGGCGGCCGCCCGGTGATGTTCTCTACCCTTCCCCTCGAGAACATCTCTTTCAGCCCGGACGGCAAGACCCTGCTGTACAACGACAAGAAGGGCTATGAGGACGAGTGGCGCAAGCACCACACCTCTTCAATCGCCCGCGATATCTGGAGCTGCACCTTCGACGGTGAGAATGTCAAGAACGGCAAGTTCACCCAGATCACTACCTTCGACGGTGAGGACCGCGACCCCGTGTATGCTCCTGACGGCAAGTCTTTCTACTGGCTCAGCGAGCAGGACGGCACTTTCAATGTGTGGAAACACTCCTTTGACGGCGGTGCCGACAAGCAGATAACCCATTTCAAGGGCAATCCAGTGCGTTTCCTCACCATCGCTCAGAACGGAACCCTGTGCTTCGGCTACGACGGTGAGATCTACACCGTGAAGGAAGGTGCTGAGCCTCAGAAAGTGGCCATAGAGATTATCGCTGACAAGCAGGACCGCGACCTGATCAAGCAGCCTGTGTACTATGCTCAGGACATTGCTGTCAGCAAGGACGGCAAGCAGGTGGCCTTCATCTACCGCGGCGATGTGTACGTGACTATGACAGACTATGCCACTACCAAGCGCATCACCAACACCGCTGAGCAGGAGCGCAACATCGACTTCGCTCCCGACGGACGCTCCCTGATTTACTCTTCCGAGCGTGACGGTCTGTGGCAGATCTACAAGGCTTCCATCGTCAATGACAACGAGAAGCTCTTCCCTTACTGCTCCGAGATTAAGGAGGAGAGGGTGACCAACTCCGACGTGCCCTCGTTCCAGCCTCTGTACAGCCCCGACGGCAAGGAGATAGCTTTCCTCGAAAACCGTACTACCATCCGTGTGATCAATCTCGATACCAAGGAGGTGCGCACCGTCATGGACGGCAAGTACGAGTACTCCTACTCCGACGGTGACCAGTGGTACCAGTGGTCTCCCGACGGCAAGTGGATTCTGTCCAACTGTATTTTCATCGGCGGATGGAACAACAAGGACGTGGCATTGATCAATGCCTCCGGCAATGGGGAAATGTACGACCTGACCAAGAGCGGTTATACAGACTCCAACGCCAAGTGGGTGCTCGACGGCAAGGCTATGATCTGGTTCAGCGACCGTGCAGGCTACCGCAGCCACGGCAGCTGGGGCGCTGAGAGCGACGTGTACATCATGTTCTTCGACCTCGAGGCATACGAGAAGTTCCGTATGAGCGAGGAGGAGCTGGCTCTCTACGAGGAGGAGCAGAAGATCAAGAAGGAGGCCGAGGAGAAGGCCGCAGCCGAGGACAATGACAAGAAGTCCAAGAAAGACAAGAAGTCCAAGAAGGACGATGAGGAAAAGGCCGAGGAGACAGAGCCTCTCAAGCTGGATCTCGAGAACGCCGAGTACAGGGTTATGCGTCTTACCGTCAACTCTTCCAACCTCGGTGACGCAGTGCTCAGCAAGGACGGTAAGAAACTCTACTACCTTGCGTCTTTCGAGGGCGGTATGGACCTCTGGGTTCATGACCTGAAGGAGAATTCGACCAGGATACTCTCCAAGGGCGTCGGATACGGCTCTCTGATTCTCTCGGATGACGGCAACAGCATCTTCATGAACACCGGCCGCATCAAGAAGATTAACGTGGCCAGTGGAGAGATCACTCCTATCGAGATGGAGGGTATCTTCGAGTACAAGCCCTATGCGGAGCGTCAGTACATGTTTGACCACGCATGGAGGCAGGTTAAGGAGAAGTTCTACGACCCTGATATCCACGGAGTGGACTGGGATGGCTACAGGACCACATACGAGAAATTCCTCCCCTACATCAACAACAACTTCGACTTCGCGGAGATGCTGGGCGAGCTGCTCGGTGAGCTCAACGGCTCGCATACCGGAGCCCGCTACTACGGCGGCGGAGCTTCTTATCCCACCGCATACCTCGGACTCTTCTACGACGATACCTACACTGGTGACGGTCTGAAGATCAAGGAAATCATCAAGCGCAGCCCTCTGACCCAGTTCCCCAACGATGTGAAGCCCGGCTGCATCATCGAGAAGATCGACGGCGAGCCCATCATAGCCGGTCAGGACTACTTCCCTCTCTTAGAGGGCAAGGTAGGCGAGCGTATCCGTCTGACAGTGTACGATCCTGAGACATCCAAGCGCTTTGACGTGGAGATCAAGGGCCTCGGCTCCGAGAGCGGTATCCTCTACCAGCGCTGGGTTGAGCGTAACAGGGATATCGTGGACTCCATCTCCGGCGGCAAGATTGGTTACGTGCATATCCAGGGTATGGACAGCCCGAGCTTCCGTACTCTGTACAGCGAGCTGCTCGGCCGTCTGCGTCAGAAGGATGCAGTAGTGGTGGATACCCGCCACAACGGCGGCGGATGGCTGCATGACGATGTGGTGACCCTGCTCTCCGGCAAGGAGTACCAGCAGTTCAGGCCCCGCGGCCAGTACATCGGCAGCGACCCGTTCAACAAGTGGCTCAAGCCTTCCTGCATGCTCGTGTGCGAGGACAACTACAGCAATGCTCACGGAACCCCTTGGGTTTACAAGCACCTGAAGGTCGGCAAGCTGGTCGGAGCACCTGTGCCCGGCACCATGACCGCAGTATGGTGGGAGACCCAGATTGACAACTCGATAGTCTTCGGTATCCCTCAGGTGGGCTGCTGGGACATCGAGAACGAGGAGTACATGGAGAACGTCGAGCTTCAGCCCGATATCCTCATCTACAACGCTCCCGCTGATGTCATCAACGGCTTCGACGCCCAGCTCAAGGCTGCCACCGAGTCCCTGATGAAGTAAACGCGACTGTTAAAAGCCATCGAATCCCGGTCATCCCCTGCGGACGGCCGGGATTTTTTTGCGATGTAACTGAAACGTAACGGCAACTTAATATGAATACATACTGACTGTAATAAGGCTGAAACAGCCCCGGAATACCTTTGCCGCCGAAAACAAAAGGTATGAACACAAAGGTATTTCTGCTGACAATCGCAGTTATGTTGCAGTCTTCCGTCATGATGGCCGGGCCTATAATCAAGGGAAAGGTCGTGGACGCTTCCACAGGAGAAGAAATCATAGGAGTTACGGTATTGCTGAAAGGCTCTGTTGACCGCTGGGCGGTGACCGGTCTGGACGGCAGTTTCTCGATAGACGCACAGGTGCCTTCGGGTACGCTGGTGTGCAATCTTATCGGTTATAAGGACATAGAAGTCGATTTCAGTATTCCTGTGGAGGAACTCAGAATCTCCATGGAACCGGATATAGTGACGTTAGAGGCGGCTGTGGTGACAGCCGTCGGGGTCGGACGGACGGAAGTGGCGGCCAGAAATATTGAGAAGAATTCCATAAACGTTGTCAATGTGATGAGTGCCAAGGCCATGGAACTTTCCCCCGACATTACGGTGGCGAACGTGATAAGGAGAATGTCGGGAGTGACCGTGGAACGCAACAGCAGCGGTGAGGGGCAGTATGCTATCCTCCGAGGCATGGACAAACGCTACAACTACACTCTGGTCAATGGAGTGAAGATCCCCAGCCCGGACAACAAGAACCGTTTTGTCCCCTTAGATATCTTCCCCTCCGAGATGTTGGACCGTATAGAGGTAACCAAGTCTCTTACCGCCAATATGGAAGGTGACGGTATCGGCGGTGCGGTCAACCTCGTGATGAAGGACGCTCCCGAGAAGATGGAGATAACAGCCAATCTATCCACCGGTTACAGCGCCCTCTTCCTCGAACGCGACTTCCAGTCTTTCAACCACAGGGCGATACAGAAGCTCTCGCCTAACGAGCGGATGGGCCGCCCCGAGCTTCACGATGAGAACTACTCGGTATCCGCCGATGATTTTACTATGGAAAACCTCCGTATGCGCTGGAGCCGCCCCCGCCCCGACATAGTAGGCGGATTCTCCTACGGTGACCGCTTCTTCAACGGACGGCTCGGCGTTATGGCGGCTTTCAGCTACCAGAACCTGTTCAGGGGCAAGAACAGCTCCCTCTACTACATTCCGGGTTCGGCCGGAAAGGGCACCGAGAACAGGAACTACTCGGACGAGCAGAACCGTATGGGAGCCCATGCCAAGCTCGACTACCGCTTCTCCAACCGGCACAAGCTGATGCTCTACGCCGGCTATATGGACATGAAGGAAAGTGAGGTCCGCGACGGAGCCAATGACCAGGAGAGGACGGTGAGGATGAAATGGAACCATCAGTACATATTCAACACGACCCTTAAGGGCGAACATTCCTTCCTCCGGGGCGACCGCCTCAAGCTGGACTGGTCCGGGGTTTTCTCGAAAGCCTACAGCACCACCCCTGACAACGCCCGGATCTATATCAACGGAGACCATCTCTACAACACGGACTCGGCAGACCGCCGCTGGGAGCATAACAGCGACCGGGACATCGCCGGATACATCAACCTCTCGTACCGCTTCGATTTTGCCAACAGCTCGTCCCTGAATCTCTATGCCGGAGGCATGTACCGCGACAAGGTCCGCAGCAGCCTCTTCAACGAGTATACATTTGACTCCCCTACGGGTATATATGACCTCCAGATATACGGGGAGGACTGGACCAACTTCGACGAGCTGCTGCTCAAGCCCCGCCGCTACGGCAATGTGGGCGACCCTCTCAACTACGACGCCTTCGAGAGGATAGGAGCCGCCTACCTTATGGGTACCTACGACTGGGACCGTCTCGAGGTCATCGCCGGTCTCCGCGTGGAGCATACCGACCAGGGCTATACGCTGGTCTTCCCGAGACAGACTGACGGCGAGGGCCACCAGGTCTACACCGACCTGCTGCCGAGCGTACACCTCAAGTACAACGTGCACCGGAACGCCTTCCTGCGCCTCTCCTACGGCCGCTCGATCAACCGTCCCGGATTCTTCGAGATAGTGCCCTACACCATCCTGGACGAGGATTACGACGAGCAGGGTAATCCCGACCTGAAACATACGACAGCCGATAATGTGGACCTGCGCTACGAGTTTTTCCCCAAGTCCTCCGAGCAGGTGATGGTCGGCCTCTTCTGGAAGAAACTCTACAACCCGATAGAGTACGGCCTTATCTCCGAGGGCCAGGCCACCTATCTGACTCCCATGAACTTCGGCAACGCCACGAACGCGGGAGTGGAGGTGGACCTCATGAAATATTTCAACTGGTTCGGAATCAAGGCCAACTACACCTATACCCACTCCTCTATAACCACCACCAAGAGAAAGATGGACGGGACGGAGGTAGTGACGGTAGAGCAGACCCGTCCCCTGTACGGTCAGGCTGCCCACGTGGCAAATCTGTCGCTCCTCTTCAAGTTCGCCAAGGCAGGGGTGGAGGCCCAGGTCTCCGGCAGCTACACCGGCCGCAGGCTGAGCGAGATATCCAACTGGGTGGACAATGACATCTGGGAAGCCGGCTATGTCCAGCTCGATGCATCGGTAGAGAAGAGTTTCAAATGCGGCATCACCGTCTACGCGAAGGCCAACAACCTGCTGGATACTCCCGTCCTCCGCTACATCATCGACAATCCCCGTACGGAGAATCTCAAGGACTATGAGCGCTACCGCGGAGGGGTCATCGAGCGCAGGGAGTGGCACGGGCAGTCCCTGATGATAGGACTGAGGTATTCATTCAAAGAGAAATAGAGAACAATCAACAAATAATTTATCAACATGAAAACAAAAGCAATTTTTGTCATTGCAGCAGCTGCAATGGTATTTTCCCTCGCTTCCTGCGAGAAAGATCCTGACCAGAAGGAGCCTGTAGAGCCCGTAGAGGCCGCAGGAGAAGTATCCGGTGTCTGGGAAGCCGGTTCTACAGTCTATGTAGACGGCCACATTGTAGTTCCCGAAGGTGAGAGCCTCACCATCGAGGAGGGTGTGACCGTCATCTTCAGTGATGCAGGAGTAGGTGTGAACCATACTGCCATCGAGTTTTCCGTAGACGGCAACCTGTATTGTCTCGGAACAGCAGAGAACCCTGTACGCCTGACCGTGGACGAGATCCTCAGAACGGCCGACAATACATTTGCAGGTCTTTGGGGCGGTATCGTTGCCGGTGCCACCTGTGAGGAGATGCTTATCGACCACACCATCATAGAGTACTGCGGCGGTCAGGTAATCGAGGGCTCGCCCGCTGCCGAGAACGGTTACTACACCGCCGGTGACGACGCCTATCCCCACATTACCACCAACAATGTGGACGGCCGCTACGTCATCACCAACTCCATCCTGCGCAACGGCTGGTCAGACGCCATCTACATGATGGGCGGCAATGCCATCATCGCCGGCAACATCTTCAGCGCCATCGGATACGACGGAGCGGAGGCAGTCAACGTGAAGTCCGGCTGCACCGTGGACGTGACCCGCAACATCATGTTCAGCGCCAATACCAACGGTCTGAAACTCTCCAGCTCCGACCAGAGCGAGGTACGTCACCAGGCTAAGATTCAGGCCTACAACAACACCATCATCGGTTCCGGCTGGAGACGTGACGGAGAGAAAGGCGGCGGAATCTATGTAGAGGAGAATGCCGACGCGGGCGTGTTCAACAACCTGCTTGTGAACTGTAAGTTCCGTGCCACCACACCTGCATGGGAGGAGCCCGGTTCCGAGGACTGCTACGACGGTGAACATTCCATGATAGACTACAACTACTACGCTTCCGGAACAGTACAAAGCTCGATATTTTACGAAGGCCAGTATGAGGATGACGGCGAGATGCTGCTCTACTCCGGCGTGAAGTTCCCCTACGAGGGCTATGCCTTCAACCACGAGTGGTATGATACCGAGAAGGTGGATGTACACAGCGTGATGGCTAAAACTGCCGAGGAAGCCGCCTCTCTCGATCCCAAGTTTGTCAACTTCGACCTCAATATGGACCCCGCAAGCTATACCTTCAATGACAGCTGGGACTTCCATCTTACCTCCGGCTCTCCTGCCCTCGACGCTTCCAAGACCTACACCGCCGGTGACCGCCAGCCTTACTTCGGAGCATCCGGCCTCGAGGTGAACGGACAGACCTATACCTCCCCCGCCATCGGTGCATGGTTCGGAGCATTCGGTGAATAATCAGCACAGGTAAAATCAATAAAACAAAGACAGCTTTATGAAAAGAATCAATCTTCTTTCCCTTACTGCCGCTGCGGTATTGTCCCTGACAGCGGTGTCCTGCAATACTTCCGTGAGTGTGTCCTCCTCCACGGGGGAGGACCACTCCGAGGAGTGGAAGGCTCTGGAGCAGCCGCTCAACTTCTACATTGCCAACGACCTGGGCCGCAACGGCTACTACGACCAGAAGCCCATCGCCGGGACGATGGGCGATATGGCAGAGACCATTGACATCGAGTTCGTGGTGGCAGCCGGTGACGTGCACCATTTCGAGGGCGTGCAGAGCGTGAGCGACCCTCTGTGGATGACCAACTACGAGCTGATCTACAGCCATCCTGACCTGATGATGCCCTGGTACGCTATCTGCGGCAACCACGAGTACCGCAGCAACACCCAGGCCTGCATCGACTACAGTCAGGTCAGCGCCCGCTGGCACATGCCCTCGCGCTACTATACCTTCGTACAGGAGGAGGACGGTGTAGAGATCCGCATCGTGATGCTCGACACCACGCCCATCATCGACAAGTACCGGGAGGAGACCGACAAGTACGCCGACGCCTCCAAGTCGGACTACCGCAAGCAGCTCGCATGGTTAGACAGGACTCTTTCCGAGGCCGACGAGGACTGGGTAATCGTAGTGGGACACCATCCCATATACGCTTTCACTGACAAGGACGAGATCGAGCGCACCAACATGCAGGACCGCGTGAACACCGTGCTCCTCAAGCATGACAACGTGGACATGTATGTCTGCGGTCATCTGCACACCTTCCAGCACATCCGCAAGGAAGGCAGTGACATCGACTACGTGGTCAACTCTTCCGGTTCCCTGAGCCGCGACGTGGAGCCCATCGAGGGCACCGTTTTCTGCAGCCCCGAATCCGGCTGGTCCCTCGTGACCGTCTCCGCCGACTCCCTCAGCCTGCACATGCTCGACAAGGACGGCAAGGTGCTCCACACCGTCACCCGAACGAAATAGAGGCAAGTAGACATCTGCGGCTCATAGCCGTCCGTACATAAATATACCTCCGAAAATCCTCCCCACCTGCGGTGGGTCCCCTCCCTTTTCGGGAGCCAAAGTTTTCGGAGGTATACTTATGTACGGACGGTGTGCCTGTTGGCTTAGTCGACTGAGTAGCGGCGCAGGTCCTTTTCCTTGATGGACTCGCGCTTGTCGTATTCCTTTTTGCCTCGGGCGAGGGCGATGTCGAGCTTGGCGTATCCGGTCTCTGAGATGAAGAGGCGGCGGGTGACGATGGTCAGGCCCTTTTCCTTGACGGCGCGGGCGAGCTTGCGGAGCTCCTTGCGGGTGAGAAGCAGCTTGCGGTCGCGCTTGGGGTCGTGGCGGTTGAAGGTGCCCCACCAGTACTCGGCTATGTGCATGTTCTTGACGTAGAGCTCACCGCCGGCGAAATAGCACCAGCTGTCCACCAAAGAAGCCTTACCGGCGCGGATGGACTTTATCTCCGTGCCGGTAAGGACTATTCCTGCTGTGTATGTTTCTATAAACTCGTATTCGAACGAGGCTTTCTTGTTCCGTATTTCTATATTGCTCTTTGCTTTTCCCATTTATTTAAGAACTTTTGCATCCCAGTCGGCCCAGTCGGGAGAGACAAGAACCTGAGGGGACTGCAGCTTGCCGGATACGGCTGTGGCTGCCTCCACCTTCTCGCGTGTCTTCTCATAAAGGTCTCCTAAGGAGATGTTGCCGCCTGCGTCCTGGATGGTCTTGATAAGATAGTAGGTGAAATATCCCTGACGCTTGTCATAGTATACACTCGAGGTCTGTTCTCCTGTACTTGAGGAGAAGCAGATCAGCTTGCCGCCGAGAACAGAGTACTTGGGAGCTACACGCACACCTTTCTGGGCTACGATAGGATCCTTGCTCTTGTAGCCGCCGCTGAAGCAGGCATCGAGGAAGACATACGCGCCCTGGCAGGGTACTGCCGACAGCTTCGCGTAGAGGTCGTTGAGGGGAATACCCAGTGTGATATACTTGCCTGATACGTCGACAGGCAGGAGGTAAGGCTCGCGGGAGGACTCGTCGTTGCTGCCGTGTCCGGAGTAGAAGAAGAATATCTCAGAGTCAGGATTGGCCTTGCCGACATTGACGAGCCAGTCGATGGACTCGCGCATAATACCTGCTGTAGCGTTGTCAATATACCGTATATGCTCGTCCGGTATGCCGAATGTGCGGACGCAGTACTCCTTGAAGACGATGGCGTCGTTGCAAGCGAACGGTACATTGATCTCAGCACCTCCACCGACTCTGGAGTAGTCCTCGTTGCCTATAATCAGGGCATAACGGTTGGGATGGGTGATGCCGGCAGGAACGTTCTCAAGCAGTTCGGACTCCATGGTGAGGGTGTAGTTGCTGATTGAGGGACGCTCGTCGAGCTTGCCTTCGATGACTATCTTGTTGGCGGTGGAAAGGTATTCTCCGAGCTTTACCTTGAATACGTCCTGAACTACAGCGAAGGTGGAACCTTCGGACACTTTCACGGCGATGGGTATGGAATCGAGGTCAAATCTCTTGTTTACTAAGAAGTCAAATGTCAGAGGTACCACCTCGCCGGGCTGGATGGAATCCACAGCTATTTCGATGTTGTCAGTGGCGATGATGTTCGAGGGGCATTCAAAGCTTACCTTGGTGTTCTTGGCCGGGAGACGGCCGGCGTTCTGTATGGCTACGATGAGCTTGCCTCTGTCTCCTAAGGTTATGGATGTACCGCGGGCGGACATGTACTGGTAGTCGGCTATCAGCAGACGGGGACGTGCCATCTCCTGCATATTGACTACGAGACTTGAGGGGTCGGCGTCCATTCCGGTCTCCTCGAGGGTGTAGACGGTAATTCCTGCTTCTGCGGTCGGAGCTGTCTCGCTCAGGGTATAGCGGAAGGTATAGTTCTTGGTCTCACCTGCCTTGATGATGCCTGCGTCAATCTCACGGCTGCCCTCGAAGTAGCGGTCCAGTCCACTGTTTTCCGAAAGCAGTATCTTGACATTGTGAGCGTCGCCCAATCCACTGTTGGTTACGGAGATGTCGATGGAAAAGCTCTCTCCGGCATCGATGACCTTGTTGGAGTTGGTCTCGGAGAAACCTGTGATGAGGGTGGTCAGAACAGGGGGGTCTCCAGCCAGTACGGCAGTGGTGGCTACGGAGTCTACGGTCCCGAGACTCTGGGCCAGCTGCTGGTATTCATTCAGTTTCTGTGCAAACGAGTCGTAAGATCCTCCTTCGGAAATAATGCTCAGAAGAACAGTGGCTTCGGCTGTCATGTCCATGAACTTGTAGCACTCTTCGAGACCTTTCATGTATACCGGAGAATCAGGTTCCTGTGCGAGAATCTTCTCGAAGTATACCCTGGCGTCGAAAAGGTAGGGGTAGGCCTTCTGCTTGAGTTCCATGCTCTCCGCCTCATCTACTACGGCGTACGCCTGATTGTTGATCTCCGAGCCTATCTTGAAACTGCATTTGGCGACTCCCTTCATGATGGCGATGTCGTCGGGGAAGAATGAAAGGAGGCGGCGATAGATGTTCAGGGCCTCTTCTACATTACCGGCAGCCTCATCCATCCTGGCCTTTATGGGCAGGACATTGATGTCGTTGGGATCGACAGCGAGTACCTTGTCGAGGGTGGCCATCAGCGCGGGCTGGTTCTGGGTGGTGATGTAGAGATTGATGAGGTTGTAGTAGAAATCAAGAGTGTTGGGATACTCCGTGATGGCCTTCTGGAGTATTCTCTCCTGTTCTATGTAGTTGTGGCGCGAGAGATAGATCATGTTGAGGAACACGATGCAGTCTTTTGCGCGGTCCGCCTCTCCTGTGGCAAGATATTCGTTGAAGCAGATGATGGCGTCATCTATGTTCTGGAGCTTGTAGGCTGATACACCGGTATTGTATACGATCTGGGGGTATACATCGTCTCTGAACAGGGAGCCGGAATCCATAGACTGATTCTTGGGCAGGAGGATATAGGCCATACCGAATTTATAGGCCATCTGTGACTCGTTCATGTTGGAGAAGAACATGGCCGCATTCTTCAATGCCGGGTAGATCTGAGTCAGTCTTGACTTTGCAGCTTCCATGGCCTCGGGGTCGGAGTATGCGTCCAGAAGACTGACATATAATGTATAGCTCTCATAGAGATAGTTGTACATCTCTGCACTGTTGTTGCTTTTGGCATTCTCATACAGTACGTACTGTTGGTTGGCTTTGGCGAGAGTCGACTGGGTGCTCTGTCCGTAAAGTCCGGTGCCTGCCGCCATAAGCAGGAGGACTGCTATGACTGAAAATATTCTGTTTCTCATATATGTTAGTTGTTGAAGATATCTTTGAATTTTATGTCTACATTGATTCTGCGGAACTCTCCTCCCCGGACATCGCTGACCAAGGTCCTGTAGCTGTAAGTGCATTTGTCTTTGTAGGCCTGAAGCTCAGTAACTTCGCTTTCAAGCCATTTCTTGACACTTGCTGCGCGGATGAATGCCAGCTGTTCGTTGTTCCTGATGTCTGTCTCGGCTGTGACAGTCATGCTCGAGAGCTCTTTGTTTGCGTAGTAGGGGGTCTCATGGAATTCTCCGCAAGCCCCGTCATAGGGTATGCGTCCTACAGGGATGGCGTCGGCTGTGCCGGTGACTGTGATTTCGATAGACTTGGCCTCGTCTATGTATTTGCGCATGTCTCCGGAGAGGGCGGTGCGGATGGCCTCGAGCATGGTAAGGGCTGCATTGGACTCATTGACCATGAATTTGCCGGGACCGAAATCCTCCTGATAGGAGAATCCTTCCGATACGTCGTACTGATAGCCGAGCTTGTAGTTGTATATCTTGTTGCCGTCGGCATCGAAATCGCTTTCAATCTCAGTATTGATGGTAATCTCGGTCTTGTCAGTGATGACGTTCTCCTGTTTTTTCTCTTCCATTATTTCCTGTGTCTGAGCCTGCAGGGCCTCCATTTCCATATTGACGGTCTGAAGCATTGCCACAGGGATGAAGTCTATGTCGTCATCGCCGAAATCTATCTCGTCGATGATGTAGTCGCGCTTGTCGAAGATGTATATCTTGTCGGTGGTTCTGTTGACGACCTCGAGATAGACAAGCTCAAACTCGTCCTTGTCGTTGAGAGTGTAGATAGGGTTCTCGAAAGACAGGTCTCCTGATTTGACGTCCATGAAGTCTTCTTCCGGAATCTCGAGCTTGATGGTATTGAGTTCCTTGAACTGAATGTCGATGGCGTGGTTGTCGGAGTCGTACTGGTCGGATATGAAAGGATTGTCAAGCTGTATTGTCTGAGTGGCAATGGCAGTTGCGGCCTGGTCCAGGAGCATGGCCTTCTGGCGTGCCGCATTGTCATCCGTTACCCTGACGCGGTAGTCCTCCATGGATTCTCCGTCCATCTGGCGTATCCAGTCGGACATGAGCTTGTCGACCTCGTAGTTGAGCTGGGACTTGTAGAGCGGAGGAAGGGAGGTCATGTCCCAGAATACAACTTGGTTGCCTGAGTTGTGACTTAGAGTGGTTATGCCGTTGTTGCTGTGAAAGTTCAGGGCCATGACTCCGGATAAAGGGAAAGGTGTGGCTTCTATCCCTGTCGCTCCGATGCGGTAAACTGTGCTGCGGTTGATGGTGTTGTAGATGATGACTGAGTCCTTTTTCGCATATGCGATGTACTTTCCGTCCGGATGGAATGACGCCTGGACTATGTTCTGTATACCGGATGTGACGGTGTTGCGGTGATAGTCTAAGGAGTTGACAAGATGCAGTCCGGCAGTATCGCAGCTTACGGCGATCTGTCTCGAATCGGGTGAGAACTCGATGTCGTTGATGTGGCCCGCAAACCTGACTATTCTCTTCAGATCGGCAGTCTCTACATTCCAGATGTCCATCTCGCTGCCGTGAGCTGCAGCAATGAAATATTTGTTCGGGCTGATGGCTATATGCTCGTATACCTTACCTGCATTTATGGAGGAAATCTTTGCGTATCCGTCGGTGGAGTAGGTGGTTATCTCTCCGAAAGTGTTGGCTGTGAGTATCTCGCGGGCATCTGACGAATAAGTTATGGCAGAAATGAGCGGGATTTCCTTTTTCTCTTTCTCTGTGATAAGTGGATTCTCGCGCTTGCTGTCCTTGATTTCACTGATTATTTCGTCTTTGGTGCGGTTGGAGACGACGTAGACAGTTTTCCCGTTTTTGGAGATGACAGCCAGTGAGGCTCCTGTAGGGTTGATGAAGTAGTCTTCTACCTGAGCACTATAGACTTCGCGGTTCATCAGGTTGAACATCATATCGTTCTCACCTTTGTAAATGATGCTGAAACGGCTTATCTTCAGGTCTTTGTAGGGCCTGTCAATGGTGAAGGACGAACGTTCGTGTATCTTGTCCTTGTCAGAAGCTGTCTGAGCATGCAGTGTGCAGGACACAGTCAGCGCTGATAGTGCGCATAATAGTTTAAGTGTGTTGAAGTTCATAAATTTAATATGTTCTTGTAGGGGATAATCCGCACAAAGGTACGAATTATATTAATATGGTGTATTCTAAATAACCGAGGTTCTTTTTTTGGACAGAAAAAGTCCGTATATGAACATAACCGGCCGGAGGGGATGGCATGGATATTGGATTATACTTAGAATGGTAATTTAATGCAGTTGACACTATGCAGTTGACAGGATATATCTCACAGATCATAGGTCCGGTGGTGGACGTTCACTTCCCGGTACTCGGGGAGGACCACAGGCTCCCGGGCATTCACGAGGCCATGACGGCCGCACGTCCCGACGGTAAGGAACAGATACTCGAGGTGCAGCAGCATATCGGGGAGAATACCGTCAGAGCCATAGCCATGGAGTCCACCGATGGGCTTCAGAGGCATCTGCCGGTGACGGCCTCCGGACATTCCATCTCCATGCCCGTGGGCGACCAGGTCAAGGGCCGCCTGCTAAATGTGACGGGCGAGAGCATCGACGGCATGCGTCCCTTAGACCGCACCGGAGAGCTGCCCATCCACCGCGAGCCGCCCAAGTTCGAGGACTTAGCCACCTCCCAGGAGGTGTTCTACACCGGCATCAAGGTCATCGACCTGCTCGAGCCCTACGTCAAGGGCGGCAAGATCGGCCTCTTCGGAGGCGCCGGAGTGGGCAAGACCGTCCTCATCATGGAGCTTATCAACAACATCGCGAAGGGCCACAACGGCTTCTCGGTCTTCACCGGCGTGGGCGAGCGTACCCGCGAGGGCAACGACCTGCTCCGCGAGATGATTGAGTCCGGAGTCATCCGCTACGGCGACGAATTCAAGAAAAGCATGAAAGAGGGGCACTGGGACCTTTCGAAGGTGGACTACAGCGAGGTCGCCAAGTCCCAGGCCACACTGATATTCGGTCAGATGAACGAGCCGCCCGGAGCCCGTCTCTCGGTGGCCCTCTCCGGTCTGACCGTGGCCGAGTCCTTCAGGGACGCCGGACGCGACAGCGGGGAGCGCAGGGACATCCTGCTGTTCATCGACAACATCTTCCGTTTCACCCAGGCCGGTTCCGAGGTCTCTGCCCTCTTAGGCCGTATGCCCTCGGCCGTGGGCTACCAGCCGACCCTTGCCACCGAGATGGGCCAGATGCAGGAGCGCATCACCTCCACCAAATACGGCTCCATCACTTCGGTGCAGGCGGTCTACGTGCCGGCCGATGACCTGACCGACCCCGCTCCGGCCACCACATTCTCTCACTTAGACGCTACCACGGTGCTCAGCCGTAAGATCGCCGAATTAGGCATTTATCCCGCCGTCGATCCCTTAGAGTCCTCCTCGAGGATCCTTGACCCGAACATCGTCGGCGAGGAGCACTACGACGTGGCCCGCAGGGTCAAGCAGCTCCTCCAGCGCAACAAGGAACTGCAGGACATCATCGCCATCCTCGGCATGGACGAGCTCTCCGAGGAGGACCGCACCACCGTCAACCGCGCCCGCCGCGTCCAGAGATATCTCTCGCAGCCCTTCTCGGTGGCCGAGCAGTTTACCGGCGTCCCGGGCCAGATGGTGCCCATCGAGGAGACCATCCGCGGCTTCAAGATGATTCTGGACGGGGAGGTGGACGACATCCCCGAACAGGCGTTTCTCAATGTAGGTCCGATAGACGAGGCCATCCGCAAGGGCCGTGAGATGCTTGCGGCCACAGGACAATGATTACGCTGACCATACTTTCACCGGGCGGTACCCTGTGTTCGGCACAGGTGGAGAAGGTCTCCTTCCCGGGGGCCAAGGGGCTGTTTACGGTCTATCCGGAGCATGCGCCCCTGCTCTCCTCCCTCCTTCCGGGTACAATAGAGTGGACGGCCGCCGACGGCAGCACCGGTTCTGTCGCCGTCCGTGCGGGCTGCGTCCGGGTGCATGATGACAATGTGGAGGCATGCGTGGAGGTCCTCAACGGAGGAGGTGGGAAAGCATGAAAGGTACAATGACATACAGGACGGCAATGGCACTGCTGACGGCGGTGCTGCTGGCGCTGCCTCTCCGGGCGGCTGCGGCGGACACTGCCGGCAGCGCGGCGGCAGGGGAGGAGGTCGATGTCAAGGCCATCGTCCTGGAGCATCTGAGCGACAGCTACTGGTGGCATATCGGCACCTTCGGGGGCCGGGATGTCTCCCTTTACCTGCCGGTGATCGTCCGCTCTTCGGCTGAAAGAGGCGGCTGGTACTGCTTCTCCTCCCGTCACTTAGCGGACGGAGCGTCGTGGGAGGGATTCAGCATTGCCGCTGAAGGAAAATATGAGGGGAAGATCGTGGAAACCCTGCCCGACGGCAGTACGGTCCGGCCCTTTGACCTGTCCGTGACCAAGACGGTCGCGGCCCTGCTGCTGAACAGTGTCATAGTCCTGCTGGTGATACTTGTCCCCGCAGGGTGGTACCGCCGCCACAGGTACGATGTAAAGGCGCATCCGAAGGGTTTCACCGCATTTATGGAGATGGCCATAGAGGGGCTGCAGGACGACCTGATCAAGCCCTGTGTCGGGGAGAACTGGAAGCGGTTCTCGCCCTATCTGCTGACGGTGTTTTTCTTCATCTTAGTGTGCAACCTAATGAGCCTGATACCCTTCTTCCCCGGAGGGGTCAATGTCACCGGCAACATCGCGGTGACCTTCGTACTGGCTCTGGCCTCATTTCTGGTCATCAACATATTCGGCGGCAGGGCCTACTGGAAGGATATCTTCTGGCCCGACGTGCCTGCCTGGCTCAAGGTGCCGGTGCCCTTCATGCCCGTGATAGAGTTCATCGGCATATTCACCAAGCCATTCGCCCTGATGATCCGACTCTTCGCCAACATGGTGGGCGGTCATGCGGCCATCCTCTGCTTAGTGTGCGTTGTCTTCGTGACGGCCGGGATGGGAGCCGTGATGAACGCCTCGATGACGGTGGTGTCGGTGCTGTTTACAATATTCATGAACTGTGTGGAGGTCCTGGTGGCCTTCCTGCAGGCCTACGTCTTCACCATGCTGTCGGGAGTCTTCATAGGACTGGCCCAGGAAGGGAAGACTGAGAAGAAAGTGGAAAAATTGAAAAAGTAGAAAATATAAAAACGTTTAAAAATTTAAAATTATGTCAGAATTAGCAATACTCGGAGCCGCCATAGGCGCCGGACTCGCTGCGATAGGCGCAGGTATCGGTATCGGAAAGATCGGTTCGTCGGCCATGGAGGCCATAGGCCGTCAGCCGGATGCCGCCGGTAAGATCCGTACCAACATGATCATCATCGCCGCCCTGATCGAGGGTGTGGCCCTCTTCGCGGTCGTAATCTGCTTCATGGCCCTCTAAACACAGCTGAGCCATGGGACTGTTGCAACCGGAACCGGGACTGCTTATCTGGATGACGCTGGCCTTCGCGGTCGTCTTCATCCTGCTGGCCAAGTTCGGCTTCCCCGTGATCCAGAAGTCGGTGGACCGGCGCAGGGAGTATATCGACTCCTCCTTAGCCGCCGCCGGTGAGGCTCAGAAGAAGCTGGACGACCTGCAGGTGCAGATGGACGAGGTCCGCCGGGACGCCGAGAAGCAGAAGACGGAGATACTCCGCTCGGCCGTCCAGACCCGGGAGCAGCTCATAGCAGAGGCCCGCAGGAAGGCAGGGGAGGAGGGCGAGAAGATCATCGCCGCCGCCAAGGCCAGCGCTCAGCTCGAGAGCGATGCCATCATCCGCGATGCCAGGCATCAGGTGGCCCTGCTCTCCATTGCGATAAGCGAGCGTCTGCTGCGGGAGCGGCTCTCGTCCGACCCTCAGAGCCAGACCGCCCTGGCAGAGAGACTGCTGGCCGAGATGGACCCGGAGAAGAAGGCCCCGGAAGATAAACCTGAAAAAGAGTAGACAGCGATGGATACCGGATTGATATCGAGACGTTATGCCAAGGCCCTGGCGGAGTATTCCGCCTCCCTCGGGGAGGAGGCCCGGGTCTATGAGCAGCTGCTGCCCTTCTCCCGGCAGTTCGACTTTCTGCCTCAGGTGAGGGAGGCCGTGCTGTCCCCCTCATTGTCCGAGGAGGAGAAGGCGGCGGTGATATTCGGTCTCTTCGAGGAGGAACCGTGCCGTTCCCTGCGGGATTTTGTCCTGCTGGTGCTGCGTCATCACCGGGAGTCCTGCTTCTACATCATGCTGCACTCCTTCCTTGCCCTCTACAGGGAGAGGCATCATATCAAGGAGGCGCTGCTGACCACAGCCGCTCCCCTCGGGAAGAACGTGGAGGGTATCATCCGCTCGAGGGTGAGGGACCTTGACCATTGTTCCGTCAATATCACCGAGAAGGTGGATCCCTTCATCATCGGAGGCTTCGTCTTCCGCATGGAGGACCTGCTGATAGACGCCAGTACCGCCTCGCAGATCAAGCTGCTGCGGAAGAGGTTAGGGACGGAGCCGGTCAGGAAAATATAGAAGAATGTAGTTTTTACTGAATATTGTATAGAAATGAGTGATAAATCCAATAAGATAAAGCCTTCGGAGGTGCCGCAGATCCTGCTCTCCGAGCTGCAGGGCATCGATCTCGGGGCGCAGTACGCCGAGGTCGGTACGGTGCTCCAGGTGAGCGACGGCGTGGTGCGTATCTTCGGACTGCGCAATGCCGAGGCCAGCGAGCTTTTAGAGTTCGACAGCGGGATGAAAGCCGTGGTGATGAACCTCGAGGAGGATAATGTCGGGGCCGTGCTGCTCGGACCCACCGACTTAGTCAAGGAGGGAGACATGGTACGGCGTACCGGCCGGACCGTCTCGATAGACGTGAGTGAGTCGATGCTCGGAAGGGTGATAAATCCGCTCGGGGAACCTATCGACGGAGGCGGGGAGATATCCGGGGAAAAGGTGGAGATGCCGCTGGACCGCAAGGCGCCCGGGGTGATATTCCGCCAGCCGGTGAGCGAGCCTCTGCAGACCGGCCTGAAGGCCATCGACGCGATGATACCTATCGGGCGCGGACAGAGGGAACTGATTATCGGCGATCGTCAGACCGGAAAGACGGCCATCGCCGTGGACACCATCATCAACCAGCGCTCCTGCTATGAGGCCGGGGAGCCGGTCTACTGCATATACGTGGCTGTGGGCCAGAAGGCCTCCACTGTGGCGGCCCTGGTCGATACCCTGCGCAAGTACGGGGCGATGGACTATACCGTGGTGGTGGCGGCGATGGCTGCCGATTCTGCGGCGATGCGTTACTACGCTCCGTTTGCGGGGGCCGCGATAGGGGAGTATTTCCGCGATACGGGGCGGCATGCCTTAGTGGTGTACGACGACCTCTCGAAACAGGCAGTGGCCTACCGCGAGGTGTCGCTGATCCTGCGCCGGCCTTCGGGGCGCGAGGCCTATCCGGGCGATATCTTCTACCTGCACTCCCGTCTTTTAGAGAGGGCAGCCAAGATCAATGCCCAGGAGGAGGTGGCACGGCAGATGAACGATATCCCGCCGGCCCTGAAGGACAAGGTGCGCGGAGGCGGCTCGCTGACAGCCCTGCCCATCATTGAGACCCAGGCGGGCGACGTGTCGGCCTACATCCCTACCAATGTTATTTCGATTACCGACGGACAGATATTCCTGGATACCGACCTGTTCAACGAGGGCAACCTGCCGGCCGTGGACGTGGGTATCTCCGTATCCCGTGTAGGCGGCAATGCCCAGGTCAAGGCCATGAAGAAGGTGGCCGGTACCCTGAAGATAGACCAGGCCCAGTACCGTGAGCTGGAGTCCTTCTCCAAGTTCAGCAGCGACATGGACCCGGTGACCGCCGCCGTGCTGGACCGCGGGCGCAAGAACACCCGCCTGCTGGTGCAGCCCCAGTACACTCCCATGCCGGTGGGCGAGCAGATAGCTGTGCTCTACTGCGGTACCCACGGGCTGCTCAAGGATGTGCCTTCCGAGCATGTCTCCGATTTCGAGCGGCTGCTGATAGAAGCCCTCAAGCCTACCGGAGTATTCGGCACGCTGGTCTCCGGCGGGCTCACTGACGATGCGTGCAAGACCATAGAGAAAGCTGCCGCTGAGGTGGCCGCCTCGCTTAAAGTATCGTAGGGATTATGGCTGCGCTGAAAGAGTTGAAGGAGCGTATCGCTTCCGTACAGAGCACGTTGAAGATCACCTCGGCGATGAAGATGGTCGCTTCGGCCAAGCTGCTGAGGGTGCAGTCCTCGATGGTGGCTCTGTCGGAGTACGAGCGGCGTTTCTCCGATATCGTGGCGGCTCTGGTCAGCGACCCGGATGTGGAGGTGGCCTCTCCGCTGACTCTCGAGCACGGGGAGAAGCGGCGGGCTTGCCTCGTGGCCCTTGCCTCGGACAGCTCGCTCTGCGGAGCCTTCAACGCCAATGCCCTGCGCGAGGCCGTCTCGGCAGTGGAGGAACTGCTCGCCGGGGGATTCTCCCGGGTTATGGTGTATCCGATAGGGGAGAAGATGGTGCAGGGGATGGGCCGGTATGCGGCTGCCCGCGGGGAAAATGTGGATATTTGTCTGGATTACCGGCATCTGGTCGGGAAACATTCCTTTGACGGAATCATTCCCCTCGCAGACCGGCTGATGGAGGATTTCCTGGCCGGCAGGTGCGACCGCGTCTGCATCTCCCGCTGCCATTTTCACTCGATGGGACGCCAGGTGCCCATGCGCGAGCAGCTGCTGCCCTTCAACCGCGTGAGCCGTGCCAACGTGGACCGTACCACTGCCGTGGACTACATCCTTGAGCCCGCTCCCGATACCCTGCTGGACGCGCTGCTGCCCTCGGCGATCCGCATTATCCTGTACAATGCCCTGCTCGACAGCATCACTGCCGAGAATGCCGCCCGCATGGTTGCCATGCAGACCGCCACGGACAATGCCGAGGAGCTCTCCGACGACCTTACCCTCGAGTACAACAAGCGGCGTCAGCAGGCGATTACTTCGGAGCTGGCGGATATTACTTCGTCCGCTGAGGGCTGATGCTGTTCTGATGATTTGCTGAGGTCGTCCTCAGTATGTAATACGCTGTATTTCGGTCGGTGTATGTGTACGGCCCGCCGGGTAATATGTTTACCTCTGAGGATCCTCCCCACCTACGGCGGGTCCCCTCCCTTTTCGGGAGCCAATGTCCTCAGAGGTAAACATATTACCCGACGGGCGGGTGACGTACGTTTTGTGACTTCTTGCTGTGCGTCATGCGTCCTTATCGTGCGCGCCGCAACAGATTGTGTTACATTTTTGAGAAGCCTTTGCTGTGTGTTTACAGCATGATGGCCTGTGCGATTTTCTGTGCGGCGTCGTTGCCGGAGATGAGTTCCAGAATCTTGAGGCCGAAGGCTACGGCGTGACCGGCTCCGCTGGCGGAGATGATGCCTGCGTCCGCTACGACGCCCTGACGCTGGTCCACTACCGTTACGCCCTTTGCGGTCAGATACGGCTCGAAGCCTTCGTAGCAGGTCATTTTCAGGCCGCCCCTTGCGCGCACTGCATCTTCGAGCGGCAGCAGTGAGAGTACGACTGCCGGTGCCGCGCAGATGGCCGCTACGGTGCCGCCTTCAGCATAGTGGCGCTGCATGCGGTTCACTAATGGGGCGCAGGCTGCGAGGTTCGTTGAGCCGGGCATGCCTCCGGGGAAGATCATGATGTCCTCTGTCCGGATGTCGTTCAGAGGGTATTCGTCTAAGGTAAACTCTGCGTTGACGCTGATGCGCTGGGCACTGGTCACGGTATGGCTGTCGCTGATGGAGATGATGTTGAGCTCGATGCCGCCTCTTACGAGGATGTCGGCGGGAGCCATTGCCTCGGTGATTTCAAAACCGTCGGTGAGGAAGAGAAATGCTCTGGGCTGTGTGTTCATAATGTCGGAGTTTAAGTGGTTAGAAAAGTGCGGCTACTACCGCTGAGGAGACACCTGCCACGCCTATCGCGGCCGCTAAAAGAGCGAACACGAAGAGTATCATTATCAGGCCGAGCAGGGAAATAACGAATCCGGCGATGGCCAGGCCCCTCGGGGCCTTGAACATGCCGATAAAGGAGAAGAGCAGTCCCAGTGCCCAGGTGAACCATCCGAAGACAGGTATCCACCCAAGAACTATCGTCAGGACCGCAAGTACGAAACCTGCCGTCCCGAGACCGTTGGTCCGTCTTTCGACGTAGACCGTCCGGTTATTGTATCTGTCGTCGTAAACTTCCATAGTAATGCAAATATACTAAAACTTTCCGACAGTTCCATACAGTACTGCGGAGGTTGCCTGTCATTTCGACTCCCATCCGGCAGGTGCCGACAAAAGCGGCCTTTCTTCGTCACCTTCCCGCTGTGCTTTTTGAGTCAGCCCCTTTCCAGTGCCTTCCTGCTGTGCATTTTGCGAAGAAAATGCGGCCCATGAGAGAAAAAGCATTAGATTTGTGACAGAAACAGAATGACAGATGGATAAAGCCTTCTTTTCAGATACTCCCCACATACAGTACGGTGAGACCGACATGGAGCCGTTGGTGCGCAATGCGTGCCGGTTCGGCTGTGATATTCAGATAGTGTGTACGCGCGGGACGGCCGAGATTTCGACCGGTATCCAGAGCTACGGGATGCGGCGGGGCACTGAACTTTTTCTCTTCGGCGGTACTTTAGTGCAGGTCAGCGATCCGAGCCCGGATTTCACGGTGAGGATGCTGCTGTATCCCAAGGATGTGGTGATCAAGGCCATATTGCCGATTGATTCGGACTTCCTGAACTACCTGCATGAGTATCCTTTTCTGGACCACATCGGCGGAGGCGCCCCTGAGGATGAGTGGGAGAACGTGCTGCAGTGGATGGACATGGCCCGTCTGCTGTTTACCCGCCCTGTGCAGTATTTCCGGAAGCAGATAGAACAGAATTTTCTCCAGAGCATGCTGATGTGCCTGTACAACCACATTCCCCGCAAGAAGGTGACTGCCTCCCGCGAGAACAGCCGCCGGCAGGTGCTCTGTCATCAGTTCATGCGTCTGATCAGGGAGAACAGCGCCCGGGAGCATCAGGTGCCTTTCTACGCTGACAAGCTGTGCATATCGTCCCGGTATCTCGGGGATATCGTGGCGGAGAATTTCGGGGGGATGACTCCCAAGCAGTTGATCGACAAGCAGCTGATAGCCGAGATCAAGGTCCAGTTAGACAATCCGCTGTTCTCCGTGAGCGAGATAGCGCAGTACCTGAATTTTCCCGAGCATACTTCGATGAGCCGGTTCTTCAAGCGCAATACCGGGATGTCCCCCAAGGAGTACCGGGCTTCACGCAAATAAAACAATGATGTTATGAACAATGATTTGGGGAAATATCGTCTGACGGTGGTCCTGGGGCCGACGGCCTCGGGCAAGACCCGCTATGCGGTGCGGCTGGCGGGGGAGGCCGGTGCTGAGATTATCTCGGCGGACTCGCGGCAGATATATCGCGGTATGGATATCGGGACCGGGAAGGACCTCGGCGAGTATGTCTATGAGGGAAGGCAGGTGCCGTATCATCTGATAGACATCGTGGATGCCGGGGTGCGCTACGATATCTTCCGGTATCAGCGGGATTTCGCGGCGGCGTACAATGACATCGTCTCCCGCGGCCGTCCGGTGATTCTCTGCGGCGGCTCGGGGCTGTACATCGAGTCGGTGACGCGGAACTATGCGATACCGGAGGTGCCTTCCAATCCGGCTCTGCGTGCGGAACTCGAGCAGTACTCCGACGAATATCTGATAGACATGCTCAAGTCGCTGACCGTCCCTCACAATACCACAGACTACGATACGCGGAAAAGGCTCATCCGGGCCATCGAGATAGCGGTGTATCAGAAGGAGCATCCGGAGGATGCGGGGGTGTTTTCAGGGGACAATGCTCCGCTGGCCCGCTTCGCTCCAGAGGAGGTGCATTACATCGGGCTGTCCGTCTCGCGGGAGGAGCGCAATGCCCGTATCGACCGGAGGCTGGATGCCCGCCTGAAGGAGGGGATGATCGACGAGGTGCGCCGTCTGCTTGAGAGCGGCCTCTCGCCGGATGACCTTATATACTATGGCCTGGAATATAAGTTCGTCACTCTCTATCTCACCGGGCAGATGAGTTACGACGAGATGCGTGCCAAGCTGGCCATCGCCATCCACCAGTTCGCCAAGCGGCAGATGACCTGGTTCCGGGGCATGGAGCGCCGCGGTATCCATATCGACTGGGTGACAGTCTGAACCGCTCTACAGCTCTTCCCACTCGCCGCCCCACAGCTGAATGAAGCGGTACATGTCGTCGCGGGAGATTTCGAGCGAGGCGGTGTTGTCGTTGGGGTGGAAGGTGACCCGTTCGGCCTGACGCAGGTCCTTGTCGAGATAGAGCTTGACCTGGTGGCCAGTGTCGTTGATGAGACCGAAGAGGGAGACGGAGCCGGGGACAGTCCCGAGGTATTTTTCCATGCGCTGCTCGGAGGCGAAGGAGAGCTTGCCCTGATGCAGCTGGTGCTCTAAGCCGTGGATGTCCATCTGCTTGTGGCACTCGAGGATTACCAGGTAGTGGCGGTTGCCCTTGTGGTTTCTGAAAAACAAGTTCTTGCAGTGGGTCGAGTCGAAGTCCTTCCAGTACTTCATGGCCTCCTCTATAGTGGGAAGCGGCGGATGCTCGTGGATGATGTAGCTGATGCCCATTTCCTGCAGCCTGTCAAGTACTTTTCTGCGTCTTTCTTCTGCTGTCTCCATATTTTTTCCGTTTATCGGGCCGCAAATATAGTTCATTCTTCCCGTATCCTGTGTATTTTTGCAGTCTTAAAGTGAGAATATGGATTATCAGAATGTGATTGACAGGATTCACGGTCAGCTGCAGGACCTGTGGGGACAGGGCAGGGTGGCGGATTACATACCGGCGCTGGCGAAGGTGGATCCGAGACAGTTCGGGATAGCGGTGGCTGCTCTCGACGGGCAGGAGTTCAGGACCGGGGACGCTCAGGTGTGCTTCTCGATTCAGAGTATTTCGAAGGTGTTTACCCTGGCGATGGTGACCCGGCGCATCGGGGACGAGATATGGAAGGCGGTGGGACGCGAACCCTCCGGCAACCCGTTCAACTCCTTGGTGCAGCTCGAGTATGAGCACGGCCTGCCCCGCAACCCGTTCATCAATGCGGGTGCCCTCGTCGTGACGGACCGCCTGATTTCGCTCTACCCTCATCCCAAGGACGCCATGCTGGAGTTTGTCCGCGCCCTCTGCGCCAACGACGATATCTACTACGACAAGGAGATAGCCCGTTCCGAGCGGCTCAATGCCGACCGCAACCTGGCCCTTGCCTATTTCATGAAGAGCTTCGGGAATATTGAGAATGACGTGGAGACGTTGCTGGACGTCTACTGCCACCAGTGCGCCATCTCGATGTCGTGTGCGGACCTCGCCCGCGCCTTCCTCTTCCTGAGCAACCGCGGCGTGAACCCCTTCGACGGCAGGCAGGTCCTGACCGTCAGTCAGGCCAAACGCCTCGGAGCCCTCATGCTCACCTGCGGCTTCTACGACGAGTCGGGCGACTTCGCCTTCCGCGCCGGCCTCCCCGGCAAGAGCGGCGTAGGCGGCGGCATAGCGGCCTACATCCCCGGCAACCTCGCCATCACCGTCTGGAGCCCCGAACTCAACCGCCACGGCAACTCCCTCATCGGAATGGCCGCCCTTGAGCATTTCACCACCGACATCGGCAATTCCATTTTCTAAAGTTTGATGGCGAAGCGCTTGAGCCGCGGGTCGAGCATCTCTTCCGGGACGATGTGCCTGATGCAGCCGGCGATGACGTTGAGCAGGCGTTCGCGGACGAAGTCCTCGCGGATGACGAGGGAGACTTCGCGGACGGGGACGCAGGTCGGGCAGTCGGGGGACGGGATGCTGCCTGAGGGGGCAATGTCAGTAGCCGGTGCCCCGCCGTTCTGCCGGACGATGGGCCTGAGGTTCCCGCGCTGCTCTTCGGTGAGGAATGCGGCGTGCAGCTCGGGGATGACGGTGTAGCCGCCGTTGGTGTCCACGATGCGGACGAGGGTGTCGATGCTGCCGGCCTGGTATTCGGTGCGGGTCCGGCGGCGGCTGTGGCAGAAGTTGAAGACCTGGCTGCGGAGGCAGTGGCCCTCCTCGAGGATCCACAGACGGTCGGAGGCCAGGCGGTCGGCCGGCACTTCGCTCAGGGCGTGCAGCTCGTCGGACGGGGAGATGTACGCCACGAATTTCTCGTAGTACAATGGTATTTCTAACAGACCCTTCTGCTCTAATGGAGTGGATAAGATGGCCATGTCAATCTCCGCCGCCAGCAGCTTCTCCACGATGAAGCGGGTGCGCATCTCGGACACACGCAGATGTATGGACGGGTGCTCCTCGTGCATCCTCCGGAAGAGTCCGGGGAGAATGTATGGGGCAATGGTCGGGATGATGCCCATGACGGCCTCTCCGCTCTCGTCTCCCTTCTCGACGGCGACCAGTTCCTCGATCTGCGAGGCATTGTGCAGGGTCACCCGGGCCTGGGCGATGATCTTCTCTCCGAGGGCGGTGGGCCGGACGGGATGGGCTCCGCGGTCAAATATGGTCACGTCCAGGGCGGTCTCTATGCTGCGGATGCCCGCGCTGAGGGTCGGCTGGGTGACGCCGCAGGCCTCGGCGGCCCGGACGAAGTTGCGGTGGGTGTCCACTGCGACGATGTAGCGCAGGGCGGTAAGGCTGAGATTGGTATCTGTCTTCATACTGCCGGCAAATATAGAAATTATCTATGAGAATATAAAAAATATCGATTTGATTTATCAAAACCGCCGCCATATCTTTGCACCGTAAAACAAAACACAACGGAATATTAATCATTAAAAAGTAATAGTTATGGACAGCAACAACAACATTCAGAATCAGACACAGCAGCAGTATTATCCCATGCCCCGCATCGGCGACCAGGCCCCCGCTTTCGAGGCCGTGACCACCCAGGGCAGGATAAAGTTTCCCGAGGATTTCAAGGGCAAATGGAAGATCCTCTTCAGCCATCCCGCCGACTTCACCCCCGTCTGCACCTCCGAGTTCATGACCTTCGCCTCCCGCGCCGCCGAGTTCGAGGCCCTGGGTACCCAGCTCATCGGCCTCTCCGTGGACGGACTCTACAGCCACATCGCCTGGCTGCGCACCATCCAGGAGAAGATCCAGTACAAGGGCATGAAGAACGTCGAGGTGAAGTTCCCCCTGATCGAGGACATCACCATGGACATCGCCCGCAAGTACGGCATGATCCAGCCCGGCGAGAGTGCCACCCAGGCCGTCCGCGCCGTCTTCTTCATCGACCCGAAGAACGTAATCCGCACCATTATCTACTATCCCCTCTCGCTTGGCAGGAATTTTGATGAGCTCAAGAGAGTGCTGATAGGCCTGCAGACCGCCGATGAGTTCGGTGTCGCCCTGCCCGCCGACTGGCAGCCCGGAGACGAGGTGATAGTGCCCACGGCCGGTTCCTGCGGAGTGGCCAAGAGCCGGATGGACGGAGACGACAAGGACCTGAAGTGCTACGACTGGTTCTTCTGCACCCGTCAGCTCCCCAAGGAGAAGATAGAGGACAAAATTTACAGAAAATAATGAAACGGATAGCGACAACACTGCTTATGGCCGGAACCCTGCTTCTGTCCGCCCTGCCTCTGACGGCATACGGACAGGAGAGGGAGTCCGGAAAAAATGAGGAAAAAATGGAAACAGGAACAATACATCTGACCAAAGCGGAATTTCTGCAGAAAGTGTGGAACTACGAGACCGATTCCCAGGCCTGGAAATATGAGGGGACCAAGCCCGCCATCGTGGACTTCTTCGCCACCTGGTGCGGCCCCTGCAAGGCCCTGAGCCCCGTGCTCGAGGAACTTGCGAAAGAGTACGGAGACAGACTCGTAATCTACAAGGTGGACGTGGACCAGGAGCGCGATCTCGCCGGAGCCTTCGGAATCCGCTCGGTGCCCACCCTGCTCTTCATCCCCGCCGACGGAGAGCCGTCGATGAGCCCGGGTGCTCCGTCAAAAGCCCAGCTCAAGCAGATTATCGACGAGCATCTGCTGAAATAGCCTTTTGAGTGATTTTGTGAGTGAAAAATGAAACTTTTTCATTTTTCACTCGTATTCTATATAAAAACCAATAAAAAATCTGTTTATGAAACGTTCTGTAGTAACATTAATCTTGTCAGTCGCATTTTTATGTCTGTCAGCATCGGTATCAAGAGCGGATAATCCTCCCGAACCCGTAAAGTTGTACGAGTATGTTTTTAAAACACCTTGTGGTGAGGAAAAGGTTTATTCTACATTCCCTTTAAGTGAAGACGCAAAGGCTCAGATTGCATCAGATCTTTTAAAGGAGTGTGCCGAGGCAATAAAAGATATAAAAATTGCGTAATAAATGAGAAATTTTGTAGCACTGCGTTTTAAAACTAAAAAGCAGTGCTACATTTTTAAGTAGATGGAAATGAAAAAGATAGCTATAGCACTTTTTATAATGTGTATAGTTCCGTCTTATGCCGGCGCGCAGAAGATTCAGTGTGAACCCGTCATGGAGATAGTCTATGACGGGTTCTATAAGCGTGATCCGACTGTGGAGGGTTATTATCAGGACAGGTTCAGTCTGCTTGTCGGTGCGGAAAACTCACTGTTCAGATCGGTTTATGAGCTACAGCGTGATTCGGTCACGAAAAGTTTGCGAGAAAAAGGCATTGATCCGACCTCAAGAGCATATTCCGAGGCATTGGCCGGAATTCCCTCTGGGAACGAAATGAAGGTGTACAAGGACAGGAACGGTCGCAGCATCTGTTATATGAATGAGTTCAGTGGAGTCGGCTATGTGGCGGACGATGAGATAGACGCTCCGCTATGGCAACTCTCGGAAGATACCCTCTCTGTAGAGGGGTATCTGTGCCGGAAGGCTGTGACCAGGTATCTGGGCAGGACATGGACAGCATGGTACTGTCCTGAGATTCCTGTGCCGGACGGTCCGTGGCTGTTGTGGGGACTGCCGGGCACTGTGCTGCAGGCTGAAGATCAGGACCGGTACTTTATATTCAAGGCTATAGGCTTCGAAAATATAGTTCCCGATGACAGCAGGCGGGTGGATTTGGATGTCTCGGAGTACAGGAGGGCATCTTTCTCCAGAATACTCAGGTTTGAGCAGTTAGAAGTTGAGAATGTCCGTATGATGATGGAGCTGATGCTTGGTGTCACATTCCAGTCAGAAAGTAAACAGGAGAGACGTCCGTACATTCCGATGGCGATAGTCAAATAGCTGTTTTATGAGGAATGTCTGCCGCTCTGTCAGTTTTTTTATTCTGCTTTTTCTGAGTCTATGGACTATGGAGTCCGTCGCGCAGACCTTCCGGTACAGTGGTGTCGTTCTGGATTCTGCGGACAAGTCTCCGGTTACCGGAGTGTATGTGACTTGTTTCTCTGCGGGAAAGACCGTCTGTTATGAGGTCACGGATGCGGATGGCCGTTTTGTCGTGGACAGTCCCACAATGCTCGACAGCCTTAACTTCATTCTGCTGGGCTACAAGCCTCTGTCCCTCACTTCTCCCGAGTTCGGGCGTGAACTTCATGTATATCTTCAACAGCAGCATTTTTCGCTCAGGGAGGTAACGGTGCAGCCTGAGCCTATGACTGTCAGCGGAGATACGGTGTCTTTCGATGCGGCTTATTTCACGCAGCAGTCGGACAATTCCTTATCTCAGGTGCTGGCTCGTCTTCCGGGAGTCAGTGTCGGAAATACCGGCACTGTAAGTGTGGACGGGAAGAATATCAGTCGCTTCTACATTGAGGATATGGATATGCTGGGAAGCCGTTACGGGATAGCGGTCAATAATCTGAGACCGGAGGACATATCCTCCATAGAGGTACTCCACCGTCATCAGCCGGTAGCGATGCTTCGCGGTATAGAGAAGCTGAATGCTGTCGCGGTAAACATCCGTCTTAAGAACAGTGCTAAGTCCAGATGGCTTTTCAGCGTGGAAGCAGCTGCAGGAGGTACCCCTTTTATATACAGGGCTTCGGCTGACGCGATGGCTTTCAATAGGACCAATCAGTCCATAATCATGTTGAAGTCCAATAATTCAGGGAACAATATAACCCGGGAGTTGGCGAGCCAGAACCTGGGGTATGGCGTGTATCTGATGAATGAGTTTGGTGAGGGAATTCCTGACCTGTTCAGTGTCAGAGGCCCGGTGTTGCCGGTGCCTGAGCGTTATTATTTTGACAATCATTCAAGTGCGCTGTCGGTGAACCAGTTGTGGAAACTAACACCTGTCAGTGACTTGAAGTACAGCCTGTCCGTCTCTGGAGAACGCAGAGAGTATTCGCAGTCATCTTTCAGTACCGTCACTATGCCGGACCAGTCGGAACTTACGATAACAGATACCGACCGTAGGAGAAACGACAGGCTTCATATTAATGGAGACTTCAATTATACCCTCAATTCCGATAAGTCATATGTAGAGGAGAAGTTGCAGATAGAGGCTGATCTTGACAAGGCCTGGGCTGATCTTGTCAACCGCGGCAATGTATACGGACAGGATTATTCCCTTCCTAAATTCAACATATCCAATAACCTGAAGGCGGTGTTTCATGCAGGGGCGATTCCATTAACATTCGAGAGCGGGATGTCGTACCGTCGCAGGAATCAGAGCATGGAGGTGTCTTCGGATTCTATCATATCCATTGTGGGGACAATCAGGGCCGTGCAGGATATTCGGATGGAAGAGTTCATCGCCGATAATGCGTTCTCTTTCACAAAACCGGTCTGGAAAGGACTGGAACTGATGGTGAAGGCGGGGCTGGATATCAGATACAGTAGTCTTTTCACATCTCTGGACAGCTTGAGTGTCAATGATGTTTCGCTTTTGAGCCTTTCCCCATACGTGCAGGGGAGACTGGACTGGGAACTGAAAGGCATGGAGATGAGTCTTGATCTCCCCGTTCGGCTCAGGACTGACATCTTTTCTGGGAAAGCCCGTTTTTATCCGCTGGTCAGTCCGAACCTAAGATGGGAATATACGTTCAGCATTCCTTTTACTCTTTCGGCAAATGCTTCTGTCGGAAATGGAGCCGGGGATATACAAGATTTAGCATACAATAACATACTCTATTCATACAGGTCCATGCAGGCATCGGAGGCGATGGAGCGGACTTTCCGGCAGTACTACTCTCTGTCTCTGAGTTACAAGGATCTTCTGAGCCTGTTTTCTGTTTCGCTCAACGGTTATTGGTCGGATTACCGGACCAACCTCAACACTTCTTACGAGTATTCAGGGGAGGATGTTTTTTACCGCTATATCAAGTCACCTCAGCAGCAGACTTCTGCCGGTGCCCGGCTTAATCTTCGTAAGAACTTCGGTATGGGCGAGTTGTCTTCAGAGCTTTCAGCCGGTTATAATCGTCAGTGGTCCGAGGCATATCTGCAGCAGGTACTGTACGAATACGTGTATGATATCTGGTCTGCTTCTTTAGGGCTGGGATGGACTCCACGCAGTATATTTGAATTAAGCTACGACGCTTTGTTTTATTCATCACAATTGCAGACGGTAGCGGCTTCAGCTCCGATATTCAACCTGACCAATACGCTTCGGGCGAGTCTTACTCCTTTTAAAGGTTTCTCGCTGACTGCGGAGTTCTCTCATGTGTTTCAGCGGCAAGTCGGCTATGATGATGTCTCTCTTCCATTTCTGGATGTTATGCTCCAGTACCGTTTCGGGAAGTTCCGTATTTTCGCGGAATGTACCAATCTGATAAATATAAAAGAGTATCGCCGCACTTATATAAGTGCCATAAGTACCGTGCACAACAGTGTTGGATTGAGAGGCAGGGAATTTATTGTAGGATTCTCTGTGAAATTCTGATATTTTCGTTGTTTTTATCACTATGCATAAAGTGATTGATATGAGTGGGCTTTGGAAAGAATTTATTTAGAAACCGACCTGGAGCTGAGTGATGATCATATGCGAGGAGGGGATGCCGCTGAAGACCCCCTGACTGTTACGGGAACGCTGCTGATAGACGTACTGCGCCTGGAGGCGGCATTTGCGGTAGAAGTTCCACTGCAGTCCGAAGATGTAGCTGCACTGCCAGTCGCTCAGGGCGATATTCCGGTCCAGATAATCCACCGATGCCACTATGTCGAGAAAATGAGTGGCGGAGCCCACGAGGGTGGCGTAGGCGCCCCGGCTCCGGACGGATGCGTCGAGACCTTCCATATATTCGCTCCTGAGATACATCGGTCCTGCCTCCATCTCCAGGCCTGCGCTCCACCTGTCCCTGCGGTATGTCTCCCCGGCCTTGAATGTCCCGTAGGGGCTGTCCGCCTTTGCGGTGCCCTCTCCGAAGTAGACGGAGCCGTGCACCTTGAGGAAGCTGACCGGCCTGAGGGCGAGGCTTGCTACTACGTCCTTCCGGTTGTTGGTCTCGGCCGTATTGGACGGCTCGCCGCTGAAGACGCCGACCCTGTATTCTATCAGATTGCGGTTGTCCTTGCCTATTTTCAGAAATTCGCCTCCCACTTCCAGACCCAGGTCCCTGCCGGCTCCCGCTCCGAAGCATACGTCCGAGCCGTCGATACCCGCGAGATACTGGACTGCCTGGGCGCCCTTTATTATTTCCAGGACGGAGGGAGACATATTGCTCTCAATCGTGAAAGGGGTCTTGTACTGCCCGAGGCGGATGTAGAACGCATCCACCGGGCGGTATCTGACGAAGAGCTCATGCAGCTTGAATTTGGACACGTCGGCCATGAAGTAGAGGTCCAGATGCCTGATCGGCTTGACATCGGCGATGATCATTGCCCTGTACAGATTGAACTTGTTGAAGGCCCCGTCATGTGCCATGTCGTAGGTGTCGTACTGGTATCCGGCCTGGGCATAGCCGCTTACGCTTACCTTTTCCGAAAGGAAACGGACGAGCTTGCTGTCCTTCCGGTCATCTGTTACGGTGCTGAGGGTGTCGGTGGCCGCAGAGGAGCTGATGCATGCAGCGGCGGTCAGGATCAGGGTGAGGATGGTGGCCTTGAGGTGCATGGCTGTAGTGTGTTGTAGCTGAGTTGATGAATCGGTTTGTGTTTTAGGGCGGCAAAAATAGGAAAAGGCTCCGGAATATGCAACAGCCCTGCCGGCCCTACATCCTCAGCCGTCCGAAGTGCAGTATGCCTTCAGTGTCCTCAGTCAGGGCGTAGACGGTGTTCTCAGTCCCGTCATAGCACAGTTTCACGATTGTCATGTCTGTCCGTATGAGTTCCAGTGGACGGCCCTCACGGTCGAACACGGCGATGTCTGAGTATATCAGTCCCATGTCAGGCGTATAGTCATCGTAGTATTTCTGTACGGGAGTGTGTCCGTCGTAGGCGGTGTAGATCCTGTCGTCGGTGCAGCAGATGTCGGCGAATCCTGCGATGGTGTTCTCGTTGTAGTCATAGGTGTACTCCAGCGCCTCGATGTCCGGCTTCACGAAGTACCGGATGCCTGTGGGTTCCAGCCGGTCATCCTCTATGGAAAATATCTGCAGTACGGCTCCGTAGAACGTGCCTATGACGCACCGGCTGCCGTCGGGCGAGAGGTCCAAGACGGAATTCCAGTACAGGTATTCGTTCATGCGTCCGGTTTCGTCCGGTATTTCCAGGAGAGTGTGCCGGGACAGAATGTTTCCGTCAAGGTTCTGGAGCAGCAGCTCTATCGGGAGCTCATCGTCCACCGCGGCGGTGAACCCGGCCTTGCATGTCTGGTTGAGCAGGATGCCGTTTCCGATGTAGATGCACAGGTTTGTCCTGCCGGTCCCCTCCATTTTTATCTCCCTGACGGGATAGCTGCTGTGAATGAGCGAGTCCACCGGGAAGCACTGCATGAGGTTCTGCGTCAGGTCGTAGTAGTACAGAGTGTCGTTCCGCAGGGACGGTGCCCTGTCCCCCTGGATGGTCTCGCCCGGTCCGCGTCCTTCCCGGATGGTACCGGCGACCGGAGCACCTGTGTGCTTGTCGTAGATATGCAGCGTTTTCCGGGTCTGCATGTTGAGTGCAGGCAGCACTAACCAGTCCTTGTATACGTAAAGATCCTGAGCGGTATTGAAGAGCAGCCCGTCACCGAGTATCTCGAAACAGGCCTCCCTCTCGACAGGAAATACGGGCGGCTCGTATCTGATATTGTTCCGGCCGCAGCCGGTCAGGAGCAGTGATGTCACCAGAAGTGCGGGTGTGAGCAGACGTTTCATGTTCGTAGGAGTTTTTTTAAGTGAATATTTTCTATAGCCGTCCGAGGCGGAGTCTGCCGTCGGTGTCCGTGACTATGGCGTAGACGGTGCCTTCTGTCTCGTCGCAGCACAGCCTGTTGATGCTCAGGCCGGTCTTGATCAGCTCTAAAGGCCGGCCCTCCCAGTCGAAGACGGCGATGCGGGTGAAGAGCGGATGGTCCTCGGGCATGAATTTGATTATGTTGATGCCGTCGTATGCGGTGTAGATTCTCTCATTCCCGGCGTAGATGTCCTGAAAGCCGAGTCTGGACCGGTCCGTGTGTTCGTAGTGATGGTTGCGGCTGTGGCGCAGCAGGATCTTCACGAGCGGCTCGATGTAGTAGTTGAGGCTCCTGAGCCGGAGCGTGTCCCCGATGTCGTAAGTCTCCAGGATGGCTCCCCTCCATGTCCCGAAGACTGCCCGGCTGCCGTCGGGCGAGAGGTCGCCGCGGGAGGATCGGTAGACGCATTCTCCTAAGTACGGATTCTCAATGGGGTGAATGTCGCAGGCGGCGGTGATTCTGCCCTGAGCCTTGTCGTACAGCTCCAGCCGGGATGTCCCGGAGAGGGAGTCGGTGTAGCTGTTGTTGTGGTACAGGTACCGGTCTCCGAGGTCCCAGGTCCTGAGATTGCTTCCGGGCAGCAGGACCGGACTCTGGCTGACGGTAGGAGTCTCCTCGTCCAGCATGTCGTTTACGCTGAAGACCAGCTCAGTCTCCAGCAGACCGTCGATATACCGCATCCAGCCGTCCATAAGGGTGGTCATGGCGTATCCGTAGTAATTCCGGCCCGGGGCCTTGCCGAACTGGATGGAGCCGGTCACTTTCTCTCCGCTGGTCTTGTCGAATATGTGGAACGTGTTGCCGCTCAGGGTGTCGTGTCCGCAGGCCAGCAGGTAAGGGCCGTAGACGTAGATATCCCCGGCATCCCGCAGGGTCAGCGGCTCTCCGATGAGTTCGAAGCGGGCGCTCCGCTCTGTGGGGAATTCGGGCTCCCGGTATCTGTCCGTGCCGCCGCAGCCGGTCAGGAGCAGAACTGTCATTAGAAGTGCGGGTGTGAGCAGACGTTTCATGGCAGTTTTATTGTTATTCGCCAAATTTAGCGATTATTTTCCATATTTTCGCGTCATGGAAAAAAGAGGTCTGCTGATATACCCCTCGACGACTCCCCGGGGGAACAATGCTTTCGGCTGGTTCCGGGAGGCGGCTGCCCGTCACGGGATGTCGGTCGAGGTGCTGTTCTACGACGCTCCGGCGGCTGAGGCTCCCGCGGGCGCTCCTGCCTGGAAGCCGGATTTTGTCCTGATGCGGGGGTACAATATCGCCCTGTCGCGGTGGTATGAGGCTCAGGGTGTACCGGTGCTGAATGCTCCCGAGGCGATGATCCTCTGCCGGGACAAGCTCCGCTGCGGGGAGGTCCTGGCCGCTGCCGGGGTGCCGGTGCCGGGGGCATTGTCCCCTGAAGAGGCTGGGAGCGGGGACGCATTTCCATTTATCCTCAAGCTCAATTTCGGGTCGAAGGGGGAAAATGTCTTCCTCGTCCGCGATGCCTCGGAATACCGTTCCGCGCTGGAGGCGTGCCGGCGGGAGGAGGTTCTGCGCTTAGAGGTATTGTCCCGTGGAATCAGTGAGTTCGGGGAGACGCCGGAGGAGGTCCGCCGCGGCTGTGTGCCGGTGCTGCAGGAGTTCGTGGCCACGAGCAGCGGACGGGACATCCGGGTGTGGGTGACGGGGGACGAGGTGGCCGGTCATGTGCTGCGGTACAATCCCTCGAGCTTCAAGTCCAATTTCGCAGCCGGGGGCTCCTTCCGTCAGATTCCGCTGCCTCCCGCCGCTGCCTCTCTCGCCGTGGCCGCTGCCCGTACCTGCGGGCTCTTCTTTGCGGGGGTGGACCTGCTGTTCGACGGTCATAACGGCTTCAAGGTCTGCGAGGTCAACGGCAATGCCGGCTTCCGCACCGCCTCGGCCGACATTCCCGACGCGCTGTTCCGCAATCTCGCCCGCGTCCTATGACCAACCAATGCGTCCTGAGATGGCCGGGAGTATTCCTTGTTATGCAATCTTGCCCACGCCCTCTGGCAATGGTAAGCAGTGCAGCAGGGTATTTTTGCAAACACTCAGTGATCAGAGAGTTACGGAAGAGCTGTGATCTTTTCGGGATGTTGTGAGGGGGCGGAAAGATCATGCTTGATTCGCATTGTCTTGAATGTCAGTGTTTTGCAAAATAGGGGTGCGTCACATCTTACCGTTGAGGGAACCGGCGGCTCTGAGCCGGATTTGGGCTTCTATCCTTGAGGGTTGTGATCCTGGCTGTTCTGAGCCGGACCGTTCTGCTCCGGACTGTGCTGGCCTGGAGCGCTTTGGCCGTGGAAGACTTGTCCGAGCAGACTGATACTGGTCTGGGTGAGGCGTGCCAGCTGCTTGATGCCCAGACCGTATTGTTTCCGGAGGATATCTGCCAGCTGATACTTCTCGTCTATGCTGAGCGCATCGGGAGAAGACTTGCTGAATATTTCGCTGCAGAGGTTCGTGACGGTGGAGGCCATCTCGCTGTCAGTGTAGCGGGCCCGCCGGAGGATTCCGGATGTCAGCTCCATCTCCATACTGTCGTTGCGCGAGAGGAAGTAGAGCATCCTGACAGGGCTGTGGAATATCTCCTCGACGGCGCGGTAGTCAACGTAGCATTTAGGGCAGATAAGTCCGTCGGCCGTTACGGTGTAGTGTCCAGGCAGCTGTCCGCGGGTACGGAACAGTTTCTGCTGCCGCCGCTTGCTCATGTGTGCGATATCTGTAACCGGCCGGTTGGCTGTCAGTGTGTTGCCGTTGTTGAAATACAGAGGACCGGAACTCCATCGGTAATGCGTCGGGAGGACGGCCAGCCCGGCTGCGGGAGGGTTGCGCAAGACGTAGGCAATCGCCCGTTTAAGGTACTCGGTATCGTCAATTTCTTTCATGCAGATGTCTGCGCGGCTCATGTCGGCCAGAGTGAAAAGTCGCTTCCGGTAGGCCTTGATGAATCCGCCGCAATCCTCTTCAGTGCCGTGGGCTATGAAATGGACGTGGTTGTCCATCAGACAGAAAGCGTGCATGGATATGTCTCTGTCAGCCATGCATACGGGAATGCTGTTCATCCCGAAAATGTAATCGGCCTCAGTCTTGAAAATGATTTCCTTTTCCAGTCCGGCTGTGCAGATGTGCCGGAAATGTTTCTCCTGCTCCATAATCTTTCGCTTCTATCGGTTAATGACTGCCTCAAAGTTAGGAATTATATTCAGACTGTGCAACAACGGTAAGCAGGGACGCGGGTACTTTTTGTAATCGCTCGGAAGTCAGAGGGTTAAGAAAGAGGGGTGTGCTTGCCGGTGGGTTGTGAAGGTGCGAAAGATTCTCGTTGTATTGGTAATGCTGTGAAAAATAGTTGATTATGAAAATGGGGTGCGTCAGTACTTACGATAACTTCTTAGAGGGTTCGGGCGAGGGGCAGGGATTGAGCATGATGGTGTTGACGGTACGGCCGCAGGAGGGCCCTTCGCGGCGGGCTGAGAAGAAGCCGGGGTGGGTGTAGGTGTCGATGCCGGAGATGAGGATGTTGGGGTCATGGACACCGGCCCGTATGAGGGTCAGGCGGACGGCTTGGGGAAGGTCTATGTGGAGGCCGCCGGACATGGAGCCGGGGATGCGCGGGCCGCGGTCGGTGATAAGGCGGACAACGGTTTTGCCGGTGCTGGCCGTGCCGTAGTCATCAGTGTCCGGCCGGGACCATGTCTCAGGAAATCCGGCGGAGAGGAAGGCTTCGGCGACTTCCGGACCGACCTGAAAGCTTTCCGGGCCGATGCCGGGACCGATTACCGCTATGATGTCGGCGGCGCGGGTGCCGTACTTGGAGGCCATCACAGCCAGGACTTTCGCTGCGATTTTCAGCACAGTACCCTTCCAGCCGGAATGTACTGCCGCCACGACCCGCCGTACCGGATCGTACATCAGCACCGGTATGCAGTCAGCAGTCCGGGCCCCTATCGCCACACCCGGGACGTCCGTTACCAGCGCGTCATAGCCCTCCAGCTCTTCCCGAGTAGTACCTGCCGAAGTCACCACGGCCACCCGGTCCCCGTGCACCTGAAGCGCCTGCACCACCCTCATCGGCAGTACGGCGTCCCTCAGCGGGGAAAATGCCGTAACTTCAGGGGCTATGTCATATCTCATCAGGCCGTCGGAGCCGCTCGGGGAAATCTGTCTCATCTCAGGCAAATGCAATTTTTGGCAAAGTTAGGATACTTCTTTGAAAAATTTTTCTAAATTTGCCTCCGCAATGAGAAAGCACTCCAACATATCCATGATGTCCATGCGAATGCATCGCTCTTCGATGCATGGCTTTCTCTTTTGCCGGTAAGTCAAGCGGGATGCGGGCTCCGGCGTATTAAATCCGAAAACATATCAGGTTGACTCCACAGTCCCGAATCTGCCCCGGGGCTGAGAATGGATTTGACGTCAGGGCATTAATGGACATCGACAATCAATGATTCAGGCGGAATATATCCACGAAGAACCGTTCCGGTGCGAGGCCGGAGGTACAATCGACAATCTCAGAATAGTCTATCACATATCAATGCCGGGCGGCGGGCCCCGCAAGGTCATCTGGATCTGTCATGCGCTGACAGCCAATTCGGACCCGGAGGATTGGTGGCCGGAGATGGTAGGCCCGGGCCGGCTCATAGACACGGACCGCTACACGGTGGTCTGCGCCAATATGCTCTGCTCGGCCTACGGCTCTTCCGGTCCGGCGCAGGGCAGGTTCCTGGATTTCCCGAAGGTGACTGTCAGGGACATCGTCCGCACCGAGGCTCTCCTGCGCAGGCATCTGGGCATAGGCCGGATAGACCTGCTGATAGGCAGTTCCATCGGCGGTTTCCAGGCTCTGGAATGGACGGTGATGGAGCCGGATGTAATCGCGCGGGCGGCTATCATGGCCTGCGGCCCCCGGGTTACGCCCTGGCTGACAGCATCCAACGAGGCCCAGAGGATGGCCATCGAGGCCGATCCTACGTTTCGCGAGTGCCGCACCCTGAAAGGCGGAGCGGCAGGACTCCGTACGGCCAGGGCCATAGCCCTCATCTCGTACCGCAGCTATCAGGGGTACAACAGCACTCAGGCCGAGCCGGATGAGGATACCCTCTTCGCGGAGCGCGCCGCTTCCTACGAGCGGTATCAGGGCCGCAAGCTTTCCGACCGTTTCGACGCCTATTCCTATTGGTATCTGACTCATTCCGTGGACAGTCACAATGTGGGCCGGGGACGCGGAGGTGTGGAGGCGGCTCTCCTGGGCATCAGGACCCGCTGCATCATCGTAGGTATAGACAGCGACGCCCTTTTCCCGACTGAGGAACAGCGGTATATGGCTGACCACATCCCAGGAGCGGAATACCACGAGATAACCTCCGCATTTGGCCACGACGGCTTCCTGCTCGAATACGGCCAGATATCGGAGATTCTCAGGCCGGAGTTAGAGGCTCTGGGACAATTTTAAGTAAAATCAATAAAATCAAGTATATGCAGGTATTGAAATTCGGCGGCACATCTGTCGCAAATGCAGAGAATATGTCAAGGGTCGCGGATATCGTGACCAAGGCTGTGGACCGGGACAGGACCATTCTGGTCTGTTCTGCCATCAGCGGCTTTACCGACGCCCTCATCCGGACCGGCCGTCTGGCTGCGGCGCGGGATGAGGCTTACAAGAGTATCATAGACGAGTATCAGGAGAAGCATTACCGGATCATTCACAGCCTGATCCAGGCGGACAAGCAGCGCGGTACCCTAGAGGCGTGCGATGCGGTGTTCGAGTCGCTCAGAGGCATCGCCAGAGGAGTCTGCCTGTTGGGCGAGCTGAGCGAGGCCAGCCTGGATGCGATACAGGGCTGTGGAGAACTCCTGTCAACCAGGATAATGGCCGTCCGCCTGGCCTCGGAGGGTATTCCGGTCAAATGGGTGGATTCCCGCGAGATAATCCGGACAGTGCGCAAGGACGGGGTGAATGTGGTGGATACGGCTGTCAGCTACGCCAATATGGCTGCAATGCTGGAGCGCAATCCGGTGACTTCGCTGTTTGTCCTGCCCGGCTTCATCGCCTCTGACAGTCAGGGACGTACCACGACTCTCGGGCGGGGCGGCTCCGACTATTCGGCTTCCCTGCTGGCCGTGGGCTGCGGGGTCCGGCGCCTGGAAATCTGGACAGACGTGCCCGGAATGATGACGGCCAATCCCAAGACCGTCCCCACGGCCCGTACCATCAGCAATATCTCCTACCGTGCCGCATTGGAACTGTCCCATTTCGGAGCCAAGGTCATCTATCCTCCCACCATTCAGCCGGTGGTCTCCGAAGGCATTCCCATCTATGTCAAGGACACTTTTGACCCGGACGCGCCGGGAACCCTTATCGAGAAGAACCCGCCCCGGAGCAAGGAGAGGCTCGTGGGCATTTCCAATTCCGACAAGATAGCCCTCATCTCCCTGGAAGGCAGCGGTATGGTGGGAGTGCCCGGCTTCTCCGCCCGCCTTTTCGAGAGCCTGAGCCGCAGCGGGATAAGCATCATCCTCATCACCCAGGCATCTTCGGTGAACACTATGTGTGTGGCCATATCGGAAAAAGACGCTGCAAAGGCCAAGGAGGCGGCCGACAGCTGCTTTGCCTACGAGATATCCCTGGGCAAGCTCAATCCGCTGAAAGTCGAGAAGGGCTTCTCGATAGTCTGTCTGGTGGGGGACGACATCATGAGCCAGTGCGGCACTACGGGCCGGATGCTCGCCGCTCTTGGACGTCACGGCATATCCATAAGGGCCACGGCGCAGGGCTCTTCGGAGCGGAACATCTCCGTGGTGGTGCGCTCTGAGGAGGCGGACCGGGCCATCCGCTACATCCACAACGAGTTTTTCGACAGGACTCCGGCCCGGGACATCAACCTCTTCATCGCCGGTTACGGTACGGTCGGCAAGGCGCTGGTGGACATCATCCGCCGCAACGGAGACGCAATAGCAGCCCGCACCGGCAAACGGCTGCGGATCGCGGGCATTTCCAACAGCCGCCGCTATGTGCTGGATACCGAGGGCATTTCTCCCGAGTGGACAGGTGAGCTGCTTGAAGGAGGGGTCAGTGCTGCGGACGATGCTTATTTCGAGGCTCTTGCCCACACGTCTCTGGAAAACTCCGTGTTTGTCGACTGCACTGCCAGCGAGGATGTGGCCTGCAAGTATCCGCTGCTTTTCCAGCACGGCTACTCGGTGGTGGCCTGCAACAAGATAGCCTTCTCGTTCCCGTACTCCCAGTACCGTGCTATCCGCAGCTCGGCCTTGGAAAACGGCGTGAGCCTCAGATATGAGACAACTGTCGGGGCGGCCCTGCCCGTGCTCGATGCCGTCTCCCGGTGTGTCTGCAGCGGTGACCGGATTCACCGGATAGAGGCCGTGCTGTCGGGGACGCTCAACTATATTTTCAGTACTTATGACGGCGGTGCGGCGGTGACATTCGCCGATACCGTGCGGCAGGCTGTGGCTGCCGGATACGCCGAGCCGGACCCCCGCATTGACCTCAGCGGCCGGGACGTGCTCCGCAAGCTGCTGATCCTCGCCCGGGAGGCCGGATTGCCTATAGAAGAGGAGGATGTGGCGGTGGAGCCCCTGCTGCCGGCAGAATATTTTGAGGGCGGCACGGAGGATTTCTACCGCAGGCTGCAGGAGCATGAGCCGGAACTGGCGGCCCGGTACAGGGATGCTGCGGAGAAAGGGCTGCGGCGCCGGGTCGTGGCCTTACTGGAGCATTGCCCCGATGCGGCGACCGGGTACCGCGCCTCCATTGTCCTGAAGGAGGTGGGGGAGGACCATCCCCTGTTCAACCTCTCCGGAACGGACAACGCTGTTCTCATAGAGACGGATTTTTATCCCTCGCCGCTGGTGATTCAGGGTGCGGGGGCGGGAGCATACCAGACGGCTTCCGGTATATTGAACGATATTTTAAAATAAACATATCTTATGAAAAGAAATTACAGATTCGAGACCCTGCAGGTCAGGGCGGGCCAGGAGATTGATCCGGTGTCCAAGGGCACGGCTGTGCCTATCTATCAGAGTACTGCATACGTTTTCGATGACATGGAGTACGGCAAGGAACTGTTTGAGCTCAAGAAGGCGGGCAATATCTACACCCGCATCACCAATACCACCAATGAGGTGTTCGAGAAGCGCATGGCGGCTCTGGAAAACGGGGTAGCGGCCACGGCGACGGCTTCGGGTCAGTCGGCGGTGCTGCTGAGCATCCTCAATGTCGCCGGCCCCGGGGACAATGTGGTGACCTCCCCCTTCCTCTACGGCGGCACCTTCACCATGTTCGCCATCACCCTAAGGGACATGGGCATAGAGATGCGCTTCGCGGCCAGCGACAGGGCGGAGGACCTGGAGGCGCTGGTGGACGGCAGGACCAAGGGCATCTTCATAGAGAATCTGGCCAATCCGGCGTTCAGTATCCCCGACTTCGAGCCGATAGTGGAGATGGCCCGCCGTCACGGCATCTGCGTCCTGGTGGACAATACCTTCGGCATGGCCGGATGGCTGCTGCGGCCGGTGGACTGGGGCTGCAACGTGGTCATCCATTCGGCGACAAAATGGATCTGCGGCCACGGCACGGCTCTCGGCGGAGTGGTCGTGGACGGCGGCAATTTTGACTGGACTCCGGAGAAATACCCTCTGCTGGCGGCTCCCTCGGAGAGCTATCACGGGGTGGTGTACACCGATGTGTTCGGGCGCGGGGCCTTCGCCGGCAGGGTGAGGGTGGACGGCCTGCGCAATCTCGGTCCGGCTCCCTCCCCGTTCAACTCCTTCCTGATGCTTCAGGGCCTGGAGACTCTCTCGCTCAGGGCCGAGCGCTGCTGTGACAATACCCTCGAAGTGGCCCGTTTCCTCCAGCGTCATCCGGCCGTGGAGAGTGTCAATTACCCCGGGCTCGAGGACAATCCTTATCACGCCCTGGGCTGCAAGTACCTCCGGGGCGGCTTCGGCGGAGTGCTCACTTTCAGGGTCAAGGGCGGATTCGACGCCGCCGCGGCTCTGGTGGACCGTCTGGAACTGATCCTGCACGTGGGCAGCGTCGGGGATGCCAAGTCCCTGATAGTGCATCCGGCCTCGACGACCCACTCCCAGCTCAGCCCTTCCGAGCAGGTGGCCGCCGGGGTCTATCCCAACATGCTGCGGCTGTCGGTCGGTATCGAGCATGTGGATGACCTGATCTATGATCTGGAGAATGCGTTGAACTCTTTGGGGAAACAGGAGGTGCGGAAATGAAAGTAGCAGTAGTAGGTGCCACCGGACTGGTCGGCACCGTTATCCTGAAGGTCTTGGAAGAAAGACAATTCCCGGTGTCGGAGCTGTTGCCGGTGGCTTCGGAACGGTCGGTGGGGCGGACGGTGCGTCTCTCTGGCTCAGAAGTGCCGGTGGTGAGTGCGGAGACTGCCCTGGCGGCCCGGCCGCAGATAGCCCTTTTCTCCGCCGGGGCCGCGGTCTCCCGGGAACTGGCTCCCCGTTTCGCTGCCATCGGATGCCGGGTGGTGGACAATTCCTCCTGCTGGCGGATGGACCCCTCCGTCCCGCTGGTGGTGCCTGAAATCAACGGCGGTGTGCTGGGAGCGTCGGATATGATCGTGGCCAATCCCAATTGTTCCACCATCCAGATGCTCCTGCCCCTGGCGCCCCTGCACCGCCGCTGGGGTATTCGCCGTATCGTGGTCTCCACCTACCAGTCGGTCTCCGGAACGGGCTACAAGGCCCTGGCGCAGATGGAGGCGGAGCGGGCCGGCCGTCAGTGGGGAGAGTATCCGGCGGTCTATCCCCATCCGATCGACCTGAACATCCTGCCGCATATCGACGATTTCCTGGACAGCGGCTACACCAAGGAGGAGATGAAGATGGTCAATGAGACGCATAAGATACTGGCCGATCCCGGTATAGCCGTGTCTCCTACGACAGTCCGGGTACCGGTTACCGGTGGCCATTCCGAATCCGTCAATGTGGAACTGAGCCGGGATTTCGACCTTTCCGAAGTGCGTTCCGTCATTGCTTCCGCCCCCGGCTGCGTCCTGCAGGATGACCCGTCAGCCGCAGTTTATCCTATGCCATTGTATGCCCAGGGACGGGACGAGGTCTTCGTAGGCCGCATCCGCCGCGACCCCACCGTCCCCTACGGCCTTAGCCTCTGGTGTGTGGCCGACAACCTCCGCAAAGGGGCCGCTACCAATGCCGTCCAGATAGCTCAATTGCTGTTGCCGTATGCAATTGCCTGATGTGGCGGTTGCGTGGCTGCTTCTTGGTTACATGGCTCTTTTTCACCTGACTCCTTCTTCCCAGAGCCATTCCCTTTTGGGCTCCTTCCGAAGGAGTCGGTGATTTTTAGATATGCAGGAAATTTTGCTATCTTGCAGGAAATTTCAAAATTGCATATTATGAAAAATCTATTTTCAGCAGCATTTATCGCCGCCGCGGCCGTTCTTTTGTCAGGCTGCGCATCTGGAAGCAAGTATGTAATCGAAGGCTCAGGGGACCAGCTGGTGGACGGGCACTGGATGTATGTCTCTGACGGAGTGGACTGGTCGATGCTGGACTCGGCGCTGATAGAGAACGGATCGTTCAGGATAGAGGGGGCGGACATGGGCTCGGGTGTGGCCATGCTTTATATGGGGGCCAGTTCCGCGCCTTCGGGGCTGTATCAGATGAGCGAGATGATTTTCCTCGAGCCGGGAACCGTGTCGTTAGAGTATATCCCTGACTATGAGATGTATTTCGCGCATGGAACACCCATGAATGACCTCTACTATGAGCTGTCTTTCGGAGACGCCGGGGATTATGAGGATCCGCTGGACATCATCCGGGACAATCACAACGTGCTGGGTCTTACACTCCTGCAAGGCATGCTGGCGATGTCCTCCAAGCCGGAGATCGAGGCGGTCCTGGCGGAGTTCCCGGAGAGCATGAAAGCGCATCCGCTCTACCTCCAGTTGGAGGAGATGCTCGAGCCGATCAAGGCCGACCTCGGAATGTCCTACTGGGACATCGAGGGCAAGGATGTGGATGGCAATGCGGTGCGGCTCAGCGATGTGGTGGAGCGTGACGGCGTGCGCTACGTGCTGCTGGATCTGTGGGCCTCGTGGTGCGGTCCTTGCCGGGAGGAAATCCCTGTCCTGGTCGAGCAGTACGCCCGTTTCCGCAACTCCGGTTTCGAAATCTACGGCATGTCCTTCGACAGCTCCCCCGAGAACTGGCGCAGCGCGTTGAAGGAGTTCGGTATGAACTGGCCAAATGTCATCACCGAAGTCACCGGCAGCCCCAGGACCAGTCCTGTCTGGGCCGGCTACGGCATGGACGGCATCCCCTGGAACTACCTCATCGACGCCTCCACCGGGGAGATCATCGCCAAGAACCTCCGCGGTGAAGCCCTCGCCGCCGAGCTCGAGGCCCTCTTCACAGAACAAAAGTAAATCGTTATGAAGAATTCCTTAAAGCTGTTTTTCGCAGTCACGATATTATTGTCAGCATCTATGCTCACAGTGTCAGCGCAGACGCCTGTCCCGGAATCTGAGCTGATAATATACAAAATGCAGAATAACCGTGACCACAATCCCCTGTACTTCATGGAGGCGGATGGAATCTACAGAGGTGTGAGGATGATGGCCGACAGCTCATACGCGGCTCATCAGGACAGTCTCGGGAATCTCGTCATAGATTACAATCGCGGCGGCCGCTATGAATATACCTATGACACACTTGGACGTATAACCTCCAATCCCGGAGTTTGGGTCAGCTATCAGTACGAGGGTAATGTTCTGGAAATTACGGGAGTGGCGAGAAAGGACAGCATCCTGTATTTCAAGTATAGGATAGAATATGCCGGAAAGTATCCAGTCCGCAGGAGTATGGTCCATATCAATTATGAGGGAGAAGAGGTTAGGACGGAGGAGTGGTGGACCTATGACCGGTTCGGCAGAATGACAGGTTATACGACATTGGATGAGGGGTCTACGTTGGCTGATTCCATATATGCAGTGATAAGTTATAACGATTATAGCAGCCATGATCGTAGGAATGTAACGGTGTGCTATGGCGACAGCCAGCTGTACTACAACCGTCTTGACCAATATGATGACGCAGGCAGAGTCATTCGCTCGTACATATACGATGATTATGACGGGACGGAATGTGTCGAGGAATACGAGTATGCGGACAGTCTGAATGCTGCGCCCTATGTCCGGACCACCTCTATCATTCAAAGCAGCTCTCATCCCGCCAATAAGAAAATCAGGGAGACCTATGACTCCAACGCTTGGCTTGTCCGTGTCGAGGAATCGGGAGACGGGGTGATGCCATTTTCAACCAAAGAGGAAATCAAAATAGAATACGATGACAGGGGCAATGTCGTAAAGTGGTTCTTTATCTCCCCGTGGTGGTGTCAGTGCGATTTTGTCGAGTACGAGTATTATTAGAGTTGTTGATGCGTAGGTCAGGATGTATGGCAGGGCATGGCGGTAAATCCTCAGTGCAGATATGACTTTAATGCTTCGACGTACGCGGCGAAGGCACGCGCCCCCGTCTCCGTTATCCTGCACACCGTCCGCGGCTTCTTCCCCGCAAATCCTTTCTCGACAGAGATGTACCCTGCCTCGGAGAGCTTGTCGATCTGCACGCTCAGATTGCCGGCAGTGGCTCCGGTGGCCTCGCGCAGGTACACGAAGTCGGCCTCTTCCATGGTCAGCAGGGTGGACATGACGGCCAGACGCAGTTCGGAGTGCAGCAGCGGGTCGAGTTTTGCAAATTCTCCCATGGCTGTTACTGTAGTTTACGGTTTTGACGGTTGAATATCAGGCCGGGTATGACCAGGGTCATCAGTGCTGCGAAGGCCATGATCAGCGGAGTGGGTATATTCAGGAAGTAGTCGCAGGGCAGTCCTGCTATTCCGCAGATAATGCTGAGAATGAATACGGTCCAGGAACTGCAGAGGACTCCGGTGACTGCGCCGGCCATGCCCAGAAGCAGTATTATGACCCCGTTTGTCGGTATGGGGATGAAGAACGCCATGATGCCGACGGCTATTGCCAGGATTCCGAATATGCCCCATACGATGCCCACGGACCTGGATACGAAATTCTCGCCCTTCCCCTTGCTCTCGATGCGTTTGAATACCAGCTGATTCAGAGGCCAGCCGATAAATGGAATCAGAAACCAGGCCAGGTTCCACAGATGATTGTTGTCCGAAAGTGTCAGCCCCAGCAGGACAATCCCGGATACGAGGATTACGGTCGTTCCCCAGATGAGCATTGCGGTGCCGCCGCGCCGCTGAAAGTCCTGCCGACTGTTGTTGATGGCCTCAGAGATGATTTCCAATGACTTTTCTACTGAAAGTCCGTTTTTGTCGAAGTTGTTTTCCATTGCTTTAAAATACTTTAAAAAATAAACCAAGTTCTGCAAAAAGAAGAGGGGCGCCGGTCTCCTCTCTTTGTTTATGGTGCAAATATAAACTGATTTATTTTATAAAGCAAATTTTGTGAAAAATTTTTCGCAAATTTGCGGAAAGAGAAAATGTCCTATGATATCAAGAGTAAAAAAGTATTCAATGGAAAATGAATGGCCGGGCAGTCCGTGTCTTATCCGATTTGGAAACCGACAGGAATGCGGGTATGGGAAGTACAATGCAGATGGAAAGTATGAGCCGAGTGAGAAGAATATCCGGTCTTTCAGGCGGAACTTCGGTATGGTGGCGCTCGCCGCTGTGGCAGCCCTGTCCTGCGTCGGAGCTGATGTGGTGTGCGCCCAGACTTCTTCCGGGGATGTGCGGGTTGCGTCCGGGCAGTCCGTGGCTTCGGGTCAGGACCTGGAATCTGCCGGGGTGAGACCCGGATGGCGTCTGGTATGGGAGGAGAATTTCGAGTCGGAGAGGATGGACTGGAGCGTGTGGAGCAAGACGGTGCGGGGGACGGCGGACTGGGCGGATACTCAGTCGGCGGATGAGCGCTGCTACGGTTTCCGGAACGGCAATCTCATACTCAGGGGAATAATCAATGACGACTTAGAGGCGGACACGGCCAGGTATCTGACCGGCGGGGTGGTGACGCAGGGGAAAAAGGCATTTGCCTTTCCGGGCCGAATCGAGGTCCGGGCGAGGCTGCAGGCGGCTACCGGAGCCTGGCCGGCTATATGGCTGCTGCCCTCGGATCCCGCTGTCCGCTGGCCTCAGGGCGGAGAGATAGATATCATGGAGCGGCTTAATTATGACGGATTCGTGTACCAGACTGTACATTCGAACTACACTTACGTTCTCGGCCACAGGGACGAGCCGGCCAATTACAGTACGATGGAGATAGACCCGGAGGGATTCAATACCTATGGCGTGGATGTCTTCCGGGACAGCGTGGTGCTTTATGTCAACGGAGTCCGGAATTTCTCGTATCCGAGGGTGCCGGATGCCGCTGACACCTTAGGGCAGTTTCCGTTCTTCCAGCCGATGTACCTGCTGATAGACATGCAGCTCGGCGGCAGCTGGGTAGGGGAGACGGACCCGGAGGACCTTCCCGTGGAGATGGAAGTGGACTGGGTACGCTATTATGTGCCGGAGGACGGGCGCCCGGACAGTCCGGAGATCCGGCCTGCGGTGAGCATTGTGCCCCGGCCCGCTGTAATGCGCCTCTCAGAAGGAGCGCCGCTCCGTATTTCCTCCCGCAGACTGTCGGTCTATGCTGCGGACAGACAGCTCCGGAGCACCGTGCGGACGTGGGCCGCATCGATAGAGAAGCCTTACGCTCCCGGTGTCACAGAGCTCCAGACAGGCTTTACGAGAGTGGTCTCCGAAACCGTCCTTCCCGGAATACGCCTGACTGCTGCTGAGGAAAAGGCTGATATCATATTGTCCATAGACAGGTCCCTGCCGGAAGAGGGTATCAGGGCTGCTGGCCAGGGCAATGACGTGGTGATGGTGCCCAAGCGCTATTTCTATTTTGACTACTATCAGACCGCATACCCCTCTGCTAACGGAGAACCGCTGGGAATCGGAGGCTATGTCCCGCTGGAGAGGTGTTACTCCTTTGATCCGTTCGACGGCCTGGACGGGGAGGCAAGAACGCATATAAAAGGTATTCAGGCCAATACCTGGACGGAGTACATCCCCTGCTTCGACCATGTCCAGCACATGGACCTGCCGCGCCTTTCGGCTCTTTCGGAGGTGGCGTGGGGCAGGTACGGAGCGGATTACGGCGACTTCACGCACCGCCTGGCATCCTCGATGAAAGCCATGTACGAATATTATGGCTGGATATACGCTCCGTATGTGTTTGATGGTGTGAAATAGAGTAATTATGATTATCTTTGAATGCAATTAATCCGGAAGAATATGAAAAGACTGTTGCTCATAATCATGTCAGTCGTCCTGCTGGTCTCCTGCGGGGAGGGACAGAAGATAAAAGTAGCTGTGTTCCAAGGTGACGGAGGTGCCGCGACGTGCATCCGCGAGACGGTGGCGGCTCTCAGCTTGGACGAGGATATGGAGGTGCGGATCGTGCATAGCAGCGATATTGCTGCGGGAGTTCTGGATAGTCTGGATGCTATCGTGATTCCCGGAGGCGGGGGCAGCCGTCAGTATCTCAGTCTGGGTCAGACCAATATGGCTCTGATAAAGGATTTCGTACATCGCGGAGGAGGGGCTGTCGGCATCTGCGCCGGAGCCTATCTGTTCTCCAATACTCCGGACTACACCTGCATGGCCCTGACCGGTGCCCGCGCCATCGACCGCGAGCATGACAACCGCGGCCACGGTATGGCCAAGATGACTCTGAACAAGGACGGAAAGAAGATATTCCACGAGCTGGCGAAGGAGGACACATCCTACGTCTTCTATTATGAAGGTCCCGTCTTCGTGGAAAGCGATGTCCCCTACACGTCTTTCGGGACAATGGAGAGCGACGTGCACGAGGAGGGAGGCGCTCCGGCAAATATGACCAACGGCAAGCCTTTCCTGACAGGCAATGACTACGGCAAGGGCAAGGTGTTCACGGTGGTGGGACATCCGGAGGCGACTCCCGGCAAGATGTGGATGGTGCCCCGTATGGTGCGCTGGACCCTCGGCAAGCCGCTGAAGACGTATCCGGCAGAGGTGCTTACACCACCGGTGGCTCCCGAGGAGATACTCATGAGCGTGGATGACCTGCGCTACGAGTCGCAGTGCTTCCAGACCTTCCTGTACGGTACGGCTCAGGAGAAGGTGGCTGCCCTCGGGTGGCTCGAGGACCATTATTCCTGGGACTGCAAGACCTGGCTGCAGGGATTGCTCTACGATGCCTCCCCTCAGGTGAGAGCGAGGGCCGCGAAGTACATCGAGGCGATACAGTACCTGCCCTACGAGGCTGATCTGAAGGCCGCGCTGCTGAGGGAGAATGACACGAAGGCCCGTGCGGCCATGCAGCAGGCGCTGGATGCGCTGGCGGCTCTAAGACCATGGAAATAGTTTCAAATTTATAAACGTAATACCTAAGTTATGATTAAACAAGTATTGACTATCTGCGCGGCTGCGGCTGTGTCCGTGTCCGCAATGGCTCAGGGCGGCATCACCGATGAGATGATGACTCAGATCCGTCAGGGCTGGCAGGGAACTCCCGAGGAACTGGCTCTTCGCAACGCCATCTCTGCCAACGACATCAACAAACTGTCGGTAAGGCAGGGCATTGAGTCCACTTACGATTTTTATTTCTCCGACGAGGTGAAGTCCAAGGGTATCTCCGACCAGGAGTCCAGCGGCCGCTGCTGGCTTTTCTCCGGTATGAACGTGCTGAGGGCCGCCATGATTGAGAAATACGGCCTCGGCCCCTTCGAGTTCTCCCAGAACTACATCTTCTTCTACGACCAGCTCGAGAAGGCCAACCTTTTCCTCCAGGGCATCATCGATACCCGTGACCTGCCTATGGACGACCGCAAGGTAGAGTGGCTCTTCCGTCACGCGATAGGGGACGGCGGCCAGTTCACCGGAGTGTCCGACCTTATCACCAAGTACGGTATCGTGCCCTCCAACGTGATGCCCGAGACCTATTCGAGCAACCACACCTCCGGCATGTCCCGTCTGCTCAACCTCAAGCTGAAGGAGTTCGGTCTGGAACTCCGTGAGATGACCGGCTCGAAGAAGGAGCTGCCCTCCCTGCTCGAGGCCCGCAAGGTGGAGATGCTCGCCTTCGTGTACCGCTTCCTCGTGCTCAATTTCGGCGAGCCCCCCGTGGAGTTCACCTGGACCATGTATGACGCCGAGGGCAAGCCCGTCAGCACCAAGACCTACACTCCTAAGTCCTTCTACGACGAGTATGTGGGCGTAGACCTGAAGAACAACTACGTGATGCTGATGAACGACCCCACCCGCGAGTTCTACAAGGTCTACGAGATAGAGTACGACCGTCATCAGTACGACGGAAAGAACTGGCTGTACATCAACCTTCCCATCGAGGAGATCGAGGCCATGGCCATCGCCTCCATCAAGGACGGCACCATGATGTACTTCTCCTGCGACGTGGGCAAGTTCCTCGACCGCAAGAACGGTGTGCTGGACGTGAACTACTACGACTACGGCTCATTGATGGGCACTACCTTCGGTATGGACAAGCGTGAGAGAATCCTCACCGGTTCCAGCGGCTCCTCCCATGCCATGACCCTCATGGCTGTGGACCTCGACGAGAACGGCAATGCTAAAAAATGGATGGTAGAGAACTCCTGGGGCATGACCGGCCACAACGGACATCTCGTGATGACCGACGAATGGTTCGAGGAGTACATGTTCCGTCTCGTGGTGGAGAAGAAGTATGTGCCCGAGGATATCCTCAAGCTTCTGGACACCACTCCGATCATGCTTCCGCCCTGGGATCCCATGTTCGCGGAGGAACTGTAATCCGAGATGTGATGGAACGCCTGCGCAGGATATGGCTATTCTATTATGAAGGCTTCAGGGACATGTCGTCCCTCGGGAGGACCCTGTGGATAGTGGTCCTCCTGAAGCTCTTCATTATGTTCGCTGTCCTGAGGGTATTCTTTTTCCGTCCGGCCTTAGCCGACTGCGAGACGGACGCGGAGAAGAGTCAGACGGTGATTGAGAATCTTATAAAATAATCGTTAACCAAACAAAACCTTAAGCAAATGACATTATTAGCAACGCTGGTAGACCTTTCGAGGTGGCAGTTCGCCCTGACGGCCATGTACCACTGGCTGTTCGTGCCCCTGACCCTCGGCCTCGGCTTTCTGATAGCCTTTATGGAGACCCGGTACGTGATGACCGGTGACGAGTTCTGGAAGCGGACCACGAAGTTCTGGATGAAGCTCTTCGCCGTCAACTTCGCAATGGGAGTGGCGACCGGTATCATCCTCGAGTTCGAGTTCGGAACCAACTGGAGCAACTACTCGTGGTTCGTGGGCGACATCTTCGGCGCTCCGCTGGCCATAGAGGGTATTTTCGCATTTTTCATGGAAAGTACCTTCTTCGCTGTGATGTATTTCGGCTGGAACAAGGTCAGCAAGAAGGCCCATCTGGTATCGACATGGCTTACGGCCATAGGAACCAACCTCTCTGCAATATGGATCCTTATAGCCAATTCCTGGATGCAGTATCCTATAGGAATGGAGTTCAATCCGGATACGGCCCGCAGCGAGATGACCGACTTCTGGCAAGTGGTGTTCTCGCCGGTGGCCATCAACAAGTTCCTGCATTCGGTGACCAACGGTTATGTACTGGCATCGATATTCGTGATTGCCGTATCGTCATGGTTCCTGCTGCGCAAGCGGGAGCATACACTGGCACGCAAGTCCATCCGAATAGCCTCGGTATTCGGTATAATATCCCTTGCAGTGCTTATAGGGACCGGTGACGGCTCCGCCTACAATGTGGCAAAGGTGCAGCCGATGAAGCTGGCTGCCATGGAGGGACTGTACGACGGCTCTGAGAAAGCGCCATTAGTAGCCGTAGGTATCCTTAATCCCGACAAGGACATCATAGGCGGGGAGGGTGCAGACGAGGACCCTTACCTCTTCGAGATATCCTTCCCCAACATGCTCTCATTCTTAGCTACCCGTCAGGCCGACGGCTTCGTGCCCGGCATCAACGACATCATCGAGGGCGGCTACGAGTTCACTGACCGGGAGGGCAACACGTACATCGAGCCTTCCTTCGTCGAGAAAAAAGCCATGGGAACCGCCGCAGTCACGGCTTTAGCCGATTATCAGGCTGCCAAGGAGGCCGGCGATACCTATGCCATGTCCCAGGCAGAGGCCGTTCTCGAGCAGAACTTCGACTACTTCGGCTACCACTATGTGGAGGAGCCCGAGGACCTCGTGCCAAATGTTCCCCTGGTATTCTACGCCTTCCATATCATGGTAGCCCTCGGCATGTTCTTCATCCTGCTCTTTATTCTCTACATCATCTTCGAGTGGAAGAACCTCATCGTCAAGGATAAGCACAAATGGCTCCTGTGGCTTGGCATCATCAGCGTACCTCTGGTATACATCTGCTCGCAGTCGGGCTGGATAGTAGCCGAGGTAGGCCGTCAGCCCTGGACCATCCAGAACCTGCTGCCCGTGAACGCGGCAGTATCGGGAGTCGAGCCGGGCAACGTACTCACGACCCTGATCATCTTCGCGGTGCTTTTCACCGCCATGCTCGTCGTGGAAATCAGCATCATGCTCAAACAGATTAAGAAAGGAGGAGAATAATCATGGATACACTGTACTTTCTGCAACATTACTGGTGGGCATTAGTAGCCCTCCTCGGAGCGATCCTCGTGTTCCTGCTCTTCGTGCAGGGCGCCCAAGGACTGCTGCTGCGCACCGCCTCCTCGGAGGATGAGAAGGACCTGGTAGTCAAATACGCCGGGCACAAATGGGAAATCACCTTCACCACCCTCGTCACCTTCGGCGGAGCGGCCTTCGCCTCCTTCCCCCTGTTCTATTCCACCAGCTTCGGAGGAGCCTACTGGCTGTGGATCTGCATCCTGCTGCTCTTTGTGATTCAGGCGTTCTCCTTCGAATACCGCAAGGCCGCAGGCAACCTCTTCGGTGCCCGTACATTTGAGATATTCCTCTTTCTCAACGGCGCTCTCGGAACATTCCTGCTCGGGGTGGCTGTCGGTACTTTCTTCACCGGCGGAGCCTTTACGGTGGACAAGGTGTCCATAACGGATGCGGCGTCTCCGGCCATTTCCCGCTGGGCAAACGGCTGGCACGGACTGGACGCTCTGGCAAATCCGATGAACCTGCTTCTTGGAGTAGTGGTATTCCTGGCTGCCAGGACCCTTGGACTGCTCTACCTTCTGATGAAACCGGATGTAGGTGCATTTGCGGAGAAATGCCGTAAGAGGCTGATGATCACGGCTCCTGCCTTTGTCCTGACTTTCGTGGCTTTCGTGCTGTGGATGTTCCTCAAGACCGGATATGCGGTGGATCCCGCTACAGGCACAATATCTGCCGAGCCTTTCAAGTATCTGCACAATATGCTGCACACTTGGTGGATAGCCGTAGTGTTCCTGTCAGGAGTGGTGCTCGTACTCGCCGGACTTGCAAGGCATTTCCTCGGCAAGGGAGTCAGACAGAACTTCTACATCGTGGGCGGCGGAGCCTTGCTGGCTGTCTGGGCCATCCTGCTCTGCGCCGGTTTCAATGACACCGCCTACTACGTATCGACAGTGGACCTGCAGAGCTCCCTGACTCTCTACAACAGCTCTTCGAGCCTCTTCACCCTCAAGGTGATGGCCTGGGTGTCCATAGCGATTCCCTTTGTCATAGCCTATATCGTATGGGCATGGCGCAAGATGCGGTAGCCCCGGCACTATGAAGAGGACAGACTACTATTCCCTGATGGAGAGGCGCATACGCAGGATACTCATGATATCCAGCAGTTACGACGCCTATATTTTAGAGGAGGACGGACAGATCGAGGCCCAGCTTTACCGGGAGTATATCGACCTGAACATCAGCAATCCTCCGGCCCTGACCTGGGTCAATACCACTCAGGAGGCGATAGATCTGCTGGAGAAGGATCCAGGGTACGACCTGATAATAGACATGTTCAATGTCAGGGATGCCGCCATCTTCGATCAGGCCAGGCATATCCGGGAGAGATGGCCCGGTATCCCGATAGTGATACTGACCAATTTCTCCAGGGAGCTGCTGAAAAAGATCGCGTCTGCCGACCAGTCTGCCATAGACTACATCTTTACATGGAACGGTAATGCAGATCTGATTCTGGCAATAGTAAAACTCTTGGAAGACAGGATGAACGCCGATGCGGACATCCTGTCCTCAGGAGTTCAGGCCATCCTTTTGGTAGAGGATTCGATACGCTACTATTCAACCTATCTTCCGGCCATCTACAAGCTGGTCCTCAAGCAGAGTGCTGAGTTTCTCAAGGAAGCCCTGAACGAACAGCAGCTCAAGCTGCGGAAACGGGCCCGTCCTAAAATTCTGCTGGCTACCAATTATGATGAGGCCATGGAACTGTATACGAAGTACCGCAAGAATCTGCTCGGAGTGATCTCTGATGTAGGTTTTGTAATGCACCGTGGGGACGGCCCGGAGAAGGAGAGGATAGATGCCGGAATAGAACTGTGCAGGCATATCAAGAGGGATATTCCCCAGATGCCTGTTATCCTGCAGTCATCCCAGGGCAGTGTGGCGGACACCGCCCGGGAGATGGGAGTCGGTTTCATAGAGAAGTACTCCAGCACTCTGCTGATACAGCTGTCCGAGTACATCAGCGAGGAGTTCGGTTTCGGGGATTTTGTGGTAAAGGATCTGGATACCCATCTGGTGATAGCCAGGGCAAAGGACCTCAGGGAAATGCAGGCCCTTATCTCTGAGATACCGGACAGGGAACTGGATTACTACTGCTCGAAAAACCGTCTGTCCAAATGGATGTATTCCAGGGGCCTTTTTACCTTAGGACGCAGACTGCGCAAGGCCAGCCTTTCCGACTTCTCCAATCCAGGGGATGCCAGGCAGTTTATTATCAGACAGATCAAGGATTACCGCATACTCGCAGGGCAGGGGATTATCGCCTCGTTCGACAAGGACAGCTATACCCGCTACATACATTTCGCAAGAATGGGTGAAGGCTCTCTCGGTGGCAAGGCCAGGGGACTTGCATTCATGAACAATGTGCTGCAGAGGTACGGTATTTCCTCCAAGTATCCGGGGGTGAGGGTATCCATTCCCAGGACTGTGGTGGTGGCGACAGACTATTTCGACCGCTTCATCCTGGAGAACGGGCTTCAGTATGTAATCGACGCGAACATCCCGGATGAGGAACTCCTGTCCGAGTTTGTCAGTTCCAGACTGCCGGAGGAGCTCGTGGAGCAGCTCAGGGCATATATCGGTACGGTCTCTACACCCTTGGCAGTACGTTCCAGTTCGAAGTTAGAGGATTCGCACTACCAGCCGTTCGCAGGCATCTATTCGACCTACATGATCCCTTGCGTCGAGAACAGGGACCAGATGCTCAGGCTTTTAGGAAAAGCGATAAAGAGTGTGTACGCCTCGGTCTATCTGGCGGCGAGCAGGGCCTATCTGCACACGACTGGCAACCTGCTCAGTGAGGAGAAGATGGCTGTGGTGATTCAGGATGTATGCGGAACGGAGGACAGGGGCTATTTCTTCCCTACTGCCTCCGGAGTGGCCAAGTCCATGAATTTCTATCCCATGGAAGGGGAGAAGCCCGAGGACGGAGTGGTCAATATCGCCTTCGGCCTTGGGAAACTCGTGGTGGACGGCGGCAAGACCCTTCGCTTCTGCCCCAGATATCCTGCAAAGGCGGTGCAGATGTCTACACCGAGGTTCGCGCTCAAGGACGGACAGGATACGATGTATGCACTGGATCTGAAGCCGGAGGAGTTCAAGACGTCCATCGATGACGGAATCAACATCCACAAGTTCTCGATACCGGAGACAGAGGGTTTCCGCAATCTTTCCAAGGTAGCTTCCACTTGGGACTACCAGAGCCAGATGCTGCGCCCCGGCACATTCTCTGAAGGTATGAGGGTGATATCATTTGCCAATATCCTCCAGTATGATGTGATTCCGCTTCCACGTATCCTCACGGATCTGTTGGATGTATGCAGACATGAGCTGTGCTGTGAGGTGGAGATGGAGTTTGCTCTGGACATGGATGTCCCGAAAGGGGAGAATGCCGTACTGAGCGTATTGCAGGTAAGGCCCATCGCGGACTTTGCAGAGGAGCAGGCCGTGGACTGGAGTTCTGTGGATACCGCGCACGCTTTGGTCTATTCGGAAAACGCTCTCGGCTCTGGCCATATAGAAGGGGTTACCGATGTGGTGTTCGTCAAGCCCGGCTCTTTCGACAAGTCCAGGACTGAGGAAATGGCCGCCCAGATAGAGGAGATAAACAGCCTTATGGGTGCGCAGGGCCGTTCGTACGTGCTGATAGGCCCGGGCAGATGGGGGTCGAGTGACCCGTGGCTCGGTATTCCGGTGAGATGGAACCAGATATCGGAGGCGAAGGTCATAGTGGAATGCGGTCTGAAGGATTTCTGTATAGATCCCAGTCAGGGAACGCATTTTTTCCAGAATATCACTTCTTTGGGAATAGGTTATTTTACAGTCAATCCGTTCAGGGGCGAGGGTGTCTGCGATCTGGAAATGACCGGGCAGGCGGAGACGGTGATGGAAACCGCCTTTATAAAGGCCGTTCATTTCCCGGAACCGCTCGAAGTCTTCATCGACGGACGCAGCGGGCGTGGAGTAATAGTGCCTCAGTAGATTTTTCAGAACACTGCAATGCCAGCTATCGCATTTGCTACAGCTTATGCCGTTCAATAGTACAGGCTGCGGGATCCTCCCCACCTTCGGCGGGTCCCCTCCCTTTTCGGGAGCCAAAGTCCCGCAGCCTGTACTATTGAACGGCCTTCACAGTTACAGATTCCTTCCACACCGGCACCGAATCACGCGAAACACTGCCGTTGTGGTGAACGGTCTTCATGTTCACCTGCGTCACAGGCCCTCTAAAAGCCCTTTCGCTCGCAGGACCTTTCCACACCGGCACTGAATCCCGGGAAACACTGCCGTTGTGGTAAATGTTAAATTTCGGAGGGGTTGCCGATAAGAAGCTCTTCCGCATACGGCAGTACAGCCTGTGCGATCAAGACATAAAAAGAGGATGACCTCAAAGTCTCTTGACTTTTGGGTCACCCTCTTTTTTATAGCGGGATGTGAGATCGCAGGTTTGTTAGAGGAGCTGTCCGCGGGCTGTCTCGATGGCGCCCTTGAGCTCGAGGAGCTGGTCGCGGAGCTGCTGTACGTTGATGGCATTTATCACCTCAAGGGGTTTGAGGATGGTCTGGAGCTGCTCGAGCTCAGGATGATAGGGGATGAGGGACTTGATGCCTTCGTGTACGAGGATGAAACGGTAGGAAACCTCGGATGCTGTCTCATCGGTGAAGCAGGGCATGAACTTGTCAATGTTCTGGGTAATGATGTAGAGCTGCTCTACGGTGCCTGCTACGATGGCTTCCCAGAAGAGGTTTGCGGTACCGGTCTTGACAGACTCGTCATAGAATTTCTGGATTTTGGTCTCAAGGCTCTCTGTAGACTGTCCTTCAGTTCCTCCGACAGTGAGTGCGGGGTTGTTGATGTCTACCAGAAGTTTTGAGATGGCCTGCTTGTAGCTGTCAACAGGCATGCCATAGAGTTCGGCTATGGTCATATCTGCGCTCAGCATGGAAACGGCCCTGTATTTCTCGTTGAGGGTAACTGCCTCGTCAGCCTTGGATGCGGGAAGCAGGTATGAGGGTTTGTTCCTCTTCTCCTTGTCGGTAAGGGTCAGCTTGCCGTTCTGGATATCTACTATCACCGGAGTCGAGAGGCGTCCCATCTCCTTTACGAGTGAGTCGAGCTTGATTTTGAGGTCTGCTTTGATGTACTGCTCTTCAACGGATTCCTTGGCCTCAGTTTTCTTTTTGCCCGGATTATTGCCGCAGGCGCATACCAGCACCATTGTGGCGGCCACTAAAAGAAGTGTGATTTTTTTCATTGTGGTATAATTTGATAGTTGTTTCAGCAAATTATAAATATCAGGGCAAAGGTAGGATTTTTCGTAAAAAAACGCAAACTATTTCAATGTTTTCTCATGAATCGTCCAGGAATGTCAGCGAAAAGCAGGATTCCTGCAGCGATGCACATAAGCAGCAGTATGGCTATGTTATAGATGACAGTGTTGATTTTCAGGTTGCCGATAATCTTCACAGAGCTGTAGAACGGTGCCCTTCCGTTGCGGGAAGGAGGATCGAGCCATATCTGGCCGGCCTTTGGAACGATGGTGTTGCCGATGACTGAATACAGTTCCGGGGAGGAGGAGTTTGTCACCAGTGTCTCGAGGTATCCGTTGCAGTTGTCCCGGCGCAGTTTGATCAGGGCGTCCCGTCCGTGTGCGTCGCGGTAAGCAGTGAGATGGCTGTCCGCTGCAAGTGTGGCGCGGTTGCCTATTGTACCAAGCGTATCTTCGGCATAGGAGAGCCAGGACTGTATGCGGTTTATTGAAGCCGTGTCCAGGACACCGTGCCGTATCGAGTCTGTGGAACCTCCGTACGGTCTGATTCCGGTGCGTTCAGAGAGTACCGGAATCCCGTGGCGGACAATCTCCAGATCAGCGCTGTCGCCGCTTTCCAGCCTCGATTCCAGTTCGTATATGAAGGCAGTGCGGTAATACTGGCTCTGGTATTTGACTTTATCGTCCGGAAATGTCATCTTCTCGAAATCGTTGTATGCGAAGGAACCTACTGCCAGGGCTTCGAATGCCCAGCGGGACGGTATGAGATCCCCTATTATCGGGACATTCCCTGTTGTGGAACGTGGGGTGAGGTCATCGAATTTTACAACCAGTCCGCATAGCAGGATCTGGGGAATGAGCAGCAGGGGAATGGTGATGTATATCGAGACTATCGAACTCAGGGACTGGGAGAGGATGAGGCCGGTCAGGTTGGCCAGTACGGCCGAGAGGAAGAGAATGAGCCACCAGAACCAGAATCCGAATCCGATGCCCATGACGGTGTTTCCGACCAGGATGAAGAGCAGGGTCTGGATGAGGGACACTCCGGCCAGATACAGAATTTTGGACCACAGGTATGCCGAGCGTGAAAGACGCAGGAATTTCTCTCTTTTGAGCAGGGCTCTGTCCTTGAATATCTCTTCGGCACTGACACTCATGCCGGCGAATATCGCCACGATGACGGCCATGAATATATAGGAGACGAGGTTCTTGTTGTCCATCACGGTATATCCGCTTTCTGGAGCGTATCTGGTCAGAAGGGCGACAATCATGGCCAGCAGAGGAGTCTCTGCAATCGTGATGAGAAGGTATTGCGAGTCGGGGAGCTTTGCCCTCAGGTTGCGCTGCAGGAAAATGAGCAGCTGCTTCAGGCGCGGAGGACGTTTCTGTTCCGTATGCGGGATATCCCGGTGTTCCGGTTCTCCGCTCCTGTCCACACGGTCGAGATACATTCTGTGCCATTCCTGCGGGGTGACTTTGCGGCTGTCGGTGATTTTCCCGCTGTCGTCGAGGGCCTTTTCGTCAATGATGTTGAGAATGATCTCCGGATTGACATTGCCGCAGAGGGAGCAGGTGCTGACTTCCGCATCGGCATAGTTGGCGGCCCTTTTGAAATAGGTGACCGCCTCGATCGGGTTGCCGTCGTAGACCGGATAGCCGCCGCGGTCGAGAATCCACAGTCTGTCGAAGAGCTTGAATATGTCGGAGGAAGGCTGGTGGATGTTGACAACAATCAGTTTGCCCTTGTAGGTCTGTTCCTTGAGCAGGTTGATGACTTTCTCCGAGTCGGAGGAGGAAAGGCCGGAAGTAGGTTCGTCGAGGAACAGGACTGCGGGCTCGCGTATCAGCTCGAGGGCGATATTGAGACGCTTGCGCTGGCCTCCGGATATGTATTTGTGAATCGGAGAGCCAACTTTGAGATGCTTGGTCCCTTCCAGGCCGAGGTCTTTGAGTATGGCGTCGGCTTTTTTCGAGATATCTTCCATGCTCAAGTCCGCAAAGCAGAGGCGGGCGGTGAACATCAGGTTCTCGTAGACGGTAAGCTCCTCTATCAGCAGGTCGTCCTGCGGTACGAAGCCGATCAGGTCCTTGACCGTAGGGTCGGAGACATCATAGCCATTGAGGGTAATCGAGCCGCTGTCGGGGCGGAGTGTGCCGTTGAGCAGGGACAGCAGGGTGGACTTGCCGGTTCCGCTGCCACCCATGACGGCTACGAGCTGACCGCTGCGGAGGTCGAAGGTGAGGTCATGCATTCCGTTGTCGCTCCCCGGGAAACGGAAATTGATGCTCCTCCCAGAGAGGATAATTTCATGTCGGCGGCTTCCGGTGTCGTAGAGGGCAGAGATGTTGCTGTAGTAGAGCGGGGCCATGTGCCGGCTCTTGAGTACGCCGCTCTGCTGCCATACGAGGAAGGTCCCGGGAAGGACGGGGATGTCGTTCATCAGCACGGTGTCGGGACCGTTGTAGCTGAAGAGTATCTTGTTGTACCTGTCTATACGGATCAGCCGCAGCTCACCGTTCATCCCCTCGCGGGTGAGGGTGAGCACGTGTGCATTTGTGTCTCCGGATACATAGCATACAAAATCCTCGAAGATGTCTCCGTCCACTTCGAAGAGCTCAGCGACCTTGCGGAATATCTGCAGGTTCTCTTCAGATATGTTATTGTCTTTCTGCGAGCCTGGAGTGGGGTCGCAGAATTCCATCAGACGCAGCAGCATCAGGGTCTGGTCCTCGCGGGATATCCTGTGCTTGATGTTGCTGCAGATGCCTTCTATGATGGCGTCCTTGTCCAGCTCCGGGGAGATGTCGTAGAAGTCCCTCAGGTCGGAGTACAGCGGCAGGTAGTCGTCCAGCATCCTGACACCGAAATGCTTGGTCAGATAGTTGGACAGCATCTGCAGGGACCGGTTCTTGTCGGTCCGGTTCACTGCGCCGAAGAGGGCGAAGAGGTTCAGGAGTCCGGATAGAAGGATGTCATTCATAGGAATAGGAATAAGGTGTGTTTGAATTAATTGAAAATGAGGCTGTGTCCGAAACGTGTTCCAGCCACAGCCTCATCGGTTAATCTCAGGTGTGCCCGTTACTTCACTACAGGAACGAGGTTGCGGTCACCGTAGCCGTTGTCCACGCGGGCGCATGCGGGCCAGAACTTGTTGTCGCGGATCCACTCGAGGGGATAGGCGGCCTCCTCGCGGGAGTAGGGATGGCTCCAGGAGTCGGAGCATACCTCCTCGGCGGTGTGGGGTGCCATCTTCACGACGTTGTCGTTCTTGTCGGCCTTGCCTTCCTTGATGGCCTCGCACTCTCTCTTGATGCTGATCATGGCGTCCACGAAGCGGTCGAGCTCCTCGAGGGATTCGCTCTCGGTGGGCTCCACCATCAGGGTCTCGTGTACGGGGAAGGAAAGGGTGGGAGCGTGGAAGCCGTAGTCCATCAGACGCTTGGCGATGTCGGTGGCGTCCACTCCGTAGTCAGCCTTGAAGTTCTGCAGGTCTACGATGCACTCGTGGGCCACACGTCCGGTGACTCCGGTGTAGTAGATGTTGAACTCCTTTGACAGGCGGGAAGCTAAGTAGTTGGCATTGACGATGGCCATCTCGGTAGCCTTGCGCAGTCCGTCGGGACCGAGCAGCTTGATGTAGGCGTGGGTGATGGGGGCGAGCAGGGGGCTGCCGTAAGGAGCCGATGCCACTGCAGTCACGTCATGACCGCCGCACTGGGGCATTACGGGATGTCCGGGTACGTAGGGTGAGAGGTGGGCTGCCACGCAGATGGCTCCTACGCCGGGACCGCCGCCGCCGTGAGGCATTGCGAAGGTCTTGTGCAGGTTGAGGTGGCATACGTCGGCGCCGATGAAGCCGGGGTTGGTGATGCCGACCTGACCGTTCATATTGGCTCCGTCCATGTAGACCTGACCGCCGTTCTCGTGGATGATGTTGCAGATCTCGCGGATCTTGACCTCGAATACTCCGTGGGTCGAAGGATAGGTGATCATGATGCCGGCTAAGCTGTCCTTGTTGGCCTCGGCCTTCTGGCGCAGCTCGTCCACGTTGATGTTGCCGTGCTCGTCGCAGCCGACTAAGACGATGTTGAATCCGGCCATGGCGGCGCTGGCAGGGTTGGTTCCGTGAGCGGAGGTAGGGATGACGACGGTGTTGCGCGAGCCCTGGCCCTGAGCCTCGAGATAGCGGCGGATGGTCATCAGGCCGGCGTACTCGCCTGCGGCGCCGGAGTTGGGCTGCAGGGAGCAGCGGTCGAAGCCAGTGATGACGCAGAGGTCATGCTCGAGCTCCGAGAGAATCTGGTTGTAGCCCTCTGTCTGCCATGTGGGGGCGAAGGGATGCACGTCGGTGAGCTCGCTCCAGCTCAGGGGCAGCATCTCGACTGCGGCGTTGAGCTTCATGGTGCAGGAGCCCAGAGGTATCATGGAGTGGGTCAGGGAGATGTCCTTGCGCTCGAGCTTCTTGATGTAGCGCATCATCTCGGTCTCGGAGTGATAGCGGTTGAAGACGCTCTCGGTGAGGATGGCGCTCTCCCTCTTCATGGGCACGGGGTATTCCGTTCCGCGGGCGCACTCGGCTGCTACACCGAATATGCCGGCTATCTTCACGGCCTCAGCGCAGTCGGAGAGCTCGTCGAAGGAGATCTGTACGGTCTGATCATCGGGATAGTAGAAGTTGAAGCCTGCGGCCTCGGCCTTCTCGCGGATCTCGCCGGCGTTGACTCCGAGCACGCGGATGGTGTCGAAGAAGTCCTCGTTGGCGAGCTTATAGCCACCCTTGCTGAGGAGGGCTGCCATAGCATGGGCGTAGTTGAAGGCGTTCATGGCTATCTCGCGGATACCCTCGGGTCCGTGGTATGCGGCGTACATGCCGGACATCACTGCCATCAGGGCTGTGGCGGTGCAGATGTTCGAGGTGGCCTTCTCTCTCTTGATGTGCTGCTCGCGGGTCTGGAGGGCAAGGCGGAAGGCAGGTTTGCCGAGACGGTCGATGGACAGACCGATGATACGGCCGGGAATATTTCTCTTATACTGGTCGCGGGTGGCTATCCAGCCTGCTGTAGGTCCGCCGTAACCCATGCCGAGTCCGAATCTCTGGGCAGTTCCGACAGCTACGTCGGCTCCCCATGCGGCGGGCTCCTTCATGACGGCCAGTGCGAGGATGTCGCAGTGGGCGGCCACGAGCATGCCGGCCTTGTGGGCTGCGTCGCAGAATGCGGTGTAGTCGCGCACCTCGCCGTCAGCTGCGGGATACTGGAGCAGCGCTCCGTAGCACTCGGGGTCGAAACCGGCTGCGAGGACTTCCTTCCAGTCGCCTACAGTTACCTTTATGCCTAAACCCTTGGCCCTGGTCTCGATGACCGAGAGCACCTGGGGGAAGATGTTCTGGTCCACGAAGAAGGTGTTCTTTCCGGCCTTCACGGCGTCGCGGGGACGGAGCTCATGGATCATCCTCATGGCCTCACCGGCGGCGGTGGCGTCGTCCAGCATGGAGCAGTTCGACATGGGGAAGCCGGTCAGGGAGGAGATCATGGTCTGGAAGTTGATGAGAGCCTCCAGACGGCCCTGGGATATCTCTGCCTGGTAGGGAGTGTAGGAGGTGTACCACGAGGGGTTCTCGAAGATGTTGCGGGAGATTACGGGCAGTGATGCTGTGCCGTAGAAGCCCAGGCCGATCATCGAGCGGAAATGTTTATTCTTGGAGGCAACCTCCTTGAGACGTGCCAGATAGGCATGCTCGGACACGTGCTCATCCAGCTTGATGGGCTCGCTGAGCAGGATGTCGGAGGGAATAGTCTGCTTGATGAGCTCGTCTACGGAGCCCACGCCGATGACATCCAGCATGTGCTTGATCTGAGACTGTCTCGGACCGTTGTGTCTGTCTACAAAATTGAGTGGCATAGTCAGTGTTTTTTATGAATTTTAAAGGATTTTCTAACAAGCCTCAAATGTAGTAATTTTTTCAACTCATACTGCACCTATTTCCATCTTTCCAGGTCAAATCTCAGATGGATGAAAAGCAGTATCGTGAAAGTCAGGAAGGATGAGCCTCCGTAGCTGATCAGCGGCAACGGTATGCCCACCACCGGCATGATGCCTATGGTCATGCCCACATTGACGAACACGTGCATGAAGATGATTGAGGCCACACAGTAACTGTACACCCGCGCACCCCTGTCCTTCTGTTTCTCGGCCGACGTGACGATGCGCATTATGATGATGAGGTAGAGGACCAGTACGGTAATGCTGCCGATAAAGCCCCATTCCTCTCCGATGGTGCAGAAGATGAAGTCTGTGCTCTGTTCCGGGACGAAGTTGAACTTGGTCTGTGTCCCCTCCAGGAAGCCCTTGCCGGTCAGTCCTCCGGACCCGATGGCTATCTTGGACTGATTGACATTGTACCCGGCTCCCATCAAGTCCTGGGATATGCCCAGCAGGTTCTCTATCCTGTCGCGGTGGTGCGGCTGAAGTACATTGTGGAATATGAAGTCCACCGAGAATACCAGGACCAGGGAGAGCGCCAGGGACAGGACGTAGACGCCCCAGCCCTTCATCTTGTTGCGGACATTGTGGACAATGAACCAGATGAGGAAGGGGGCAATGATGATCAGCAGCCAGTACTCCGCCGCCATGCCGGTGACACGGGCGACCGCCTCGACCGACAGCAGCCTGGGAATGAAGGCCGCGGCCGCGATGAAGGCGGCATATATGAGGAAGACCCGCACGGGGGTGCGAGAGGTCAGGGTCCGGATGATTCCTATGGAGCCGACAGTCAGGAGTATAGAGACGAAGGGGGAGAATTTGAGTGTCACCAGGAACAGCAGGACGGCGTATCCGGTAAATCCCAGTATCCTTCCGGGCAGTCCCTCCCTGTAAAGCATGAAGGCCAGTGAACAGTACACCAGTATCGTTCCTACGTCCGGTTCGAGGGCTATCAGTCCCACCGGGACAATGATGATGGCGGCCACCTTCAGGAAGTCGGCGGCCCTGGTAAGGTTGAAGCCGTATGAGCCCATGACCCGGGAAAGGCAGAGGGCGGTGGCTATCTTGGAGAATTCTGAGGGCTGTATGGCAATTCCTCCCGGCAGGCTCAGCCAGGACTTGGAGCCGTTGACCTCGTGGCCCAGTACCAGTACGGCCGCCAGGAGTATGGTTGACAGGATGTACAGGGGCCATGACGCCGTCCGGTAGAACCGGGTGTTGAGGAATAGGACAATGACGGCAATCAGCGCCGCCACACCTATCCACATCAGCTGATTGCCGCTGCGCGAGGCAAGGGAGAATATCCCCTCGGCCTCCTCGCTCCATGTCGAGGCGTAGATGTTCAGCCAGCCGAATACGGACAGCAGGACGTAGCAGCCGATCAGAATCCAGTCCAGTTTCTTATATGATATTCCTGCGGGGCTCATCAGTCATCTTTTTTAGGCGGTACATAATCGGGGCTGGCCGGCACCTTGTGGAGGAGGTTGGCGTCCAGCATCCGCTGTTCCAGCCAGCGGCGGTTGGAGGCTATCTCTCCGTTGAGGTATTTCTCCACCATCAGGGAGGCTACCGGTGCGGCCCAGGTGGCGCCGAATCCGGCATTCTCGATGTACACGGCGATGGCTATCCTGGGGTTCTCCCTCGGGGCAAAGCAGACGAAGACAGCGTGCTCGTCTCCGTGTGGATTCTCGGCCGTGCCGGTCTTGCCGCAGATGTCCAGGCCCTTGACCGCAGCCACACGTGCGGTGGCGCCCTCTCCGGCTGGAGCATTGACAGCCTGGTACATTCCCTCTATGACTTTCTCGAAGTGGGTTGTATCTACCATAGTGTAGTGCTTTTCCTGGAACCGGCTGTTCAGGGTGTCATTGTCATGGTCCCGGACGATGTGGGGAATCCGGTACCAGCCGCGGTTGGCTATGGTTGCGGCAAGGTTGGCCAGATGCAGGGGCGTACATCCGAGTTCTCCCTGGCCTATGGACAGGGAAATGACCGAAAGTGCCTTCCATCCTCCCTTGCCGTAGACTCTGTCATATGTAGCTGAGGTAGGAACGAATCCGGCGATCTCCGAGGGGAAGTCGGAGCCCAGCTTCGTACCGAACCCGAAACTTCTGACGTACTCAGCCCAGCGGTCCATGGCAGCAGCCTCGGAGCCGTAGATGGGATTCTCCAGAATATCCTGGAAGAGATAGCAGAAATAGGAGTTGCACGAGACCATAATCGCTTCTGTGAAATTTACAGGGGATTTATGATAATGGCACCCCACGCTGATGCCGCGGGCATGAAAACCGTCGCGGCAGGGAAATTCAGTGTCTATGGATACTCTTCCTTCCTGCAGCCCGATGAGGGCGTTGACCAGCTTGAAGACCGAGCCGGGAGGCTGGGGCGACATTACGGCCCTGTTGAACATAGGGGTGAAGGGGTCCGCCGCTATCTCCTTATAGTATTTGTTGATCTCCCCAAGTACCGATACGTTGATGCCTGGTGATGATACCATTGACAGAATCTCCCCGGTGGCCGGCTCTATGGCGATTACAGAGCCTACTTTGTTGCGCATGAGTTCTTCCCCGTAGTTCTGCAGTTCGGCATCGATTGTCGACACCACGTCCTTCCCCGGTACCGCGGGTTTGTCGAATTCTCCGTTGCGGTAGGAGGACTGTATCCGGTTGCTGGCATCGCGGAGGTAGATGCTGTAGCCTTTCTCACCGCGCAGCATCGGCTCGCAGGTCTCCTCCAGTCCTGTCCGTCCGGTATAGTCTCCCGCTTCATAATCGGGATGTCTCTCCAGAAAGTCCCGGTCCACTTCGGTGACATAGCCGAGAAGGTTGCCTCCGGCATTGTAGGGATACATGCGGGTAGTGCGGGGCACACCCCGGAATTCGGGGAACTTGTGGGCCACTTCTATGAAACGGCTGTACTGCTCCTGGGAAATCTGGCTTACGAAGGTCACTGTCCGGTATCCGATTCTGGTGCGGTACATCCGGTACTCACTGAACTTGTCCCTGACGTACTGCGGGTTCAGATCCAGTATGCGGCACAGCTCCAGAGTGTCGAACGGACGGACATAGCGGGGGGTGACCATAATGTCATAGGTATTTTTGTTGCCTACCAGTACCTTGCCGTTGCGGTCCAGGATTAGGCCCCTGGCCGGGTGGCGGGTCTGGTACAGGAGGGCGTTGTTGTCTGCGCTGATCTTGAAGCTGTTGTCCAGCAGCTGCAGGCGGAACAGTTGGGCGGTGAGAAGCAGGAATGCCACTGCCAGGCCGGTCATCAGATATTGGTACCTGTGCTTGCCGTCATTCATGGTCTCTTACCTCCTCCTGTTGCGGTCTATGCTGATCATATATAGGATAGCCATCAGCAGTGTGTTGACGACGAAGGAAATTCCCAGTCTGGCCAGGCAAAGTCCGACCGGCCGGAATCCGGAAGAGTCCAGGAGGATATACACTGTCAGGCAGATGAGCACCAGAGGCATCGAGTACAGGACGAAATTCCGGAGACCCATGGTGTCGATCCCCTCGCGCTTCTCTTTCTCCTTCGGAGCAGTCAGTTCGAAAATGCCCTTGCGGCAGACCCCTGCGGCAGTCATGGCTGCGGCGTTCATGCCGGGTATGCCGTTGCCCAGAATGTCCACAGCCAGTCCGAGAACGAAACCGGCCGTCATGGAGGGAATGGAGCCCCATTTAGGAGGAAGGGCCAGGACGATGAACAGGCATAGGAAAATGTCCAGGTAGACACTGAGGTTGATATAGTTGTCCAGTGCCCCCTGTGCCAGTATCAGCAGCAGTGCGAGAATCGTGTGACGGGCCGCGCTCATGACTGTTCACCTCCTTTTTCCTGCTGGTCGTCCATAAGGTCGTTCAGTTCCTGGATGTCTCTGCGCGAAACCACGTATACTTGCCTGAGCCTGGAAAATTCCTCAAAGAGGTCTATAGTCAGGTCGTAGTTGACACCGTCCCTTAGCATTTGCCCGCTGACGGTACCTACTGGTATGCCTGGCGGATAGATGAGGGAGTAGCCGCTGGACACTACGGTGTCTCCCTCGCTGAATACGGTGTGCACTGGAATATCGTGCATGACAGTCCTTCTTGCAGTCTTGCCGTCCCACTGAATTACTCCGAAGGTATTGCTGCCGGTGAGGGTTCCGCTGGCCATATTGTCGATGTCAAGTATGGAGGAAACTTTCGAGTATTTCTCTCCTGCGCTGAGGATGTATCCTACGATTCCCCTGTCGGTTACCACACCCATGTCCGCGGCGATACCGTCACGCTTCCCCTTGTTGATGATGAGGATGTTGTGAAGACGGTCAGTGCTGTTGGACACTACCAGTGCCGGGATATAGTCGAAGAGCGGGCTTTCAGTAAGGAGCGAGTCCGGTACGGCCAGGTCGCTCAGGGCAGCCTGAAGTCTGTCGTTCTCGCGCCGCAGCTGTACGTTCTCCTCGGCGAGCCTGCGGTTGACCTTGCCTAAGCTGAAATAGCGGCTTATGTTTCCGGCGCCTCCAGAGAATACGTTCGTTACGGTCGATATGGACTTGACGAGTTCTGTGCGCTGCAGTACGCTGTTGTGGGATATAAGCCTGAGTGCCACCGTCTCTAACAGGATGAAGACGATGAAGTTTATCAGGTATAATATGTACTGGTTTCTTCCCTTCATCTGCAGCTCCGGCTGGTGTTACCGCATCAGGAAAGGATACTGTGAGGGATTCCTCAGAGCGATGCTTGTGCCTCTTGCAACAGCCCTGAGCGGATCCTCGCCTACGTGGAAGGGGATGTTGATCTTGTCATAGAGCCTCTTGTCCAGACCTCTTAGCAGGGCGCCTCCTCCGGTGAGGAAGATACCTTTCTGGACGATGTCCTGATAGAGCTCGGGAGGAGTCTGCTCCAGCACCTGAAGTATGGCGGCCTCTATCTTGGCCACAGACTTGTCTATGCAGTGGGCGACTTCCTGACTTGTAACGGCTATCTCAACGGGGTGGGCGGTCATCAGGTTGGGACCGCGGACGATGAACGGCTCGGGGGTATCCTCGAGGTCAGGTATGGCGGCTCCGATACGGATTTTGATCTCCTCGGAAGTAATCTCGCCGACTTTGATGTTGTGCTGCTGGCGCATATACTGCTGGATGTCGGATGTAAACACGTCTCCGGCGACCCTTATAGACTGGCTGGTCACGATACCTCCGAGAGATATGACGGCAATCTCTGAGGTGCCGCCTCCGATGTCCACTATCATGTTGCCCATAGGAGCGTTGACGTCCAGGCCTATGCCCATTGCGGCGGCCATAGGTTCGAAAATCATGTAGATCTCCCTTGCTCCTGCATGTTCGGCAGAGTCACGCACGGCCCTGATCTCCACCTCGGTGCTGCCCTTGGGGATGCAGATCACCATCTTGAGATTTGGGGTGAAGAATGTGCGGCGGTAGTTGATCATCTTGACGAATCCCCTGATCATCTGCTCTGCGGCGTTGAAGTCGGCGATGACTCCATCGCGGAGAGGTCGGATGGTCTTGATGTTGGGGTTTGTCTTCTCATACATCAGCTTGGCTTTCTGTCCTACAGCGATGGGTTTGCCTGTGCTCTGGTCGAAAGCTATGACAGAAGGTTCGTCTACCACTATTTTGTCGTCCTGGAGGATAACGGTATTGGCCGTACCGAGGTCCATGGCCAGTGCCTGTGTCAGAAATGAGAATCCCATATAATTTATTAACGGTTATAGGTTTTGTACATTAATGTTTGAAATGTCTGTGTCCGGTCATTACCATGGCGAGTCCGTGTGCGTCGCAGTATTCCACGCTCTCATTGTCGCGGATTGAGCCGCCGGGATGGATGACGGCCCTGATACCGGCCTTGTCGGCAATCTCCACACAGTCGGGGAAGGGGAAGAATGCGTCGGAAGCCATTACGGCACCTTCAAGGGAGAATCCGAAACTGTGTGCTTTCTCGATGGCCTGCTTGAGGGCGTCTACGCGGGATGTCTGGCCGATGCCGCTGGCTATGAGCCTGTGGTCCTTGGCGAGAACGATGGCGTTGGACTTGGAGTGCTTTACGATGATGTTGGCGAAAAGCATATCGTCTATCTGGGCCTGTGTGGGCTCTGTTTTGGTGACGGTCCTGAGGTCTGCGGGAGATTCTTTGAATGTGTCCCTGTCCTGTACCAGTACGCCTCCGAGCATTGAGCGGAACTTCACGTCGGAAGGACGGGCTGCCGCGCTGCGCAGGATGATGCGGTTCTTCTTGCTCTCGAGAATCTGCAGGGCTTCCGGCTCATAGTCGGGAGCGATGACCACTTCGAAGAAAATCTTGTTCATGTCCTCGGCGGCAGCTCTGTCGACAGGGCGGTTGGCTGCAATGATGCCTCCGAATGCCGATACAGGGTCTGCCGCAAGAGCCGATTGCCAGGCTTCGAGGACGGTGGCTCCGACAGCACAGCCGCAGGCATTGTTGTGCTTGATGACGGCTACTGCGGTTCCGTCGAAGTCGGAAATCAGCTCGAGAGCTGCCTCGATGTCCAGCATGTTGTTGTAGGATATCTCCTTGCCGTGCAGCTGCTCCGGCAGTGAACCCTCTCCTCCGAAATACAGAGCCTTCTGATGGGGGTTCTCGCCGTAGCGGAGATGTGTGGCGCGGGTCTCGCTGCGGGTGAATGCGGGGATGCCCTCCTTTATGTTGAAATAGTTGAAAATATGTGTGTCGTAGTTTGAGCTCTTGAGAAATGCCTTGGCGGCGAATGCCCGGCGGTCCTCAATCGAGGATACTCCCTTCTTCTCCCTGAGCAGGGTCAGCAGGGCAGCGTAGTATTCTTTGCCGGCAACGATGATAACGTCATTGTAGTTCTTGGCTGCGGCGCGGATGAGAGTGATGCCGCCGATGTCTATTTTTTCGATAATCTCCTCTTCGGAGGCTCCTTTTGCCACATACTCTTCGAAGGGGTACAGGTCCACTATCACGAGGTCGATTCCGGGGATGTCGTACTGCTCTCTCTCCGCGATGTCGGAGGCCTCTTCCCTGCGGTATAGGATGCCTCCCATGACTTTAGGATGGAGGGTTTTCACGCGGCCTCCGAATATCGAAGGATATCCGGTGATGTCCTCTACTGCGGTAACAGGAATGTTATTGGCCGCAAGGTAATGCTGCGTGCCTCCTGTGGAGAGTACCTCCACTCCTAATCCAACAAGCTCATTTGCAATGTCTAAGATGAGGTCTTTGTCGTACACCGAGATCAGCGCTCTCTGTATTTTCCGTTCACTGTTCATATATGGCGTGTAACTGATTTGTTATGATTAATTTTGCTTTTTAAAGGTGCAAAAATAGTAATAAATGCCATATAAGTAGTACATTTGAAAAAATATTTTAGAATCAGCGCATGCGTCCGAGATTTGTAATAATTCCAGCCGGAGGCACCGGCAGCAGAATGGGTTCGGAAGTGCCTAAGCAGATGCTTGACCTCATGGGAAAGCCAGTGTTGCGCAGGACGGTCGAGCTTTTCAGAAATCTGCCTTTCGAAGTGGGTGTCATCATATCGATCAATCCGTCCATAAAGGATATGTGGATGGAGTATTGCCGCAACAACAATTTTGTTTTTAAATGTATCCTGACCACAGGCGGGCTTACGCGCTTCCATTCTGTCAGAAAGGCTGTCGGATATCTGCCCGACGGGGCGCTTGTGGCGGTTCATGACGGGGTCAGGCCGCTGTTAAGGGTGGAGGATGTGGCGGCCATGTTTGAGGAAGGGGAGAAATATCCGGCGGTGGTGCCGGTGATGCCGGTGGCCGACTCCATGCGTAAAGTAGGTGAGGACGGAACTTCAGACATCGTGGACAGGAGTGCATACAGGTTGGTGCAGACTCCTCAGATTTTTCACACGGAGGTGCTTAAAAAAGCATATTCCGCAGCATATTCACCTGAGTTCACGGATGACGCCTCAGTGGTCGAAAAAAGCGGTGTTCCCCTGCATTTCTGTCGGGGAAGCCGCTTCAACATAAAATTGACCGCACCGGACGACATGGTCCTTGCTGCGGCATTGATCGGCTCGGGATGTCTTAGATGATGGTCATGATCTTGGAGAATCCGGTCATGTTGAATATCTCCTTGATCTGGCTGCCCATATTCTTGATTACTAATTTTCCATCCCGGGCGTTGACGCTCTTCTGGAGTGTCAGGAAGAGACGGAGACCGGAGCTGCTGATGTAGACCAGCCCGGAGCAGTCGAGCTCAATGTCGGGATTGCCTCCCTGTAGCAGCGGTGCCATCTTTTTCTCGAACTCATCCGAGTTGGTGGTGTCTATCCTGCCAGTTACCTTGGCTGTAGTCTTGCCGTTTTCAGTTGAGATTATCAGGTCCATATTCAGATTATTTTAGTTAATTTCAATATATTCTCATCTCCCTTCCGCTGGTATTCTACGCGGTCCATTATCTGTTTTACCAAGAAGATGCCCAAGCCTCCGATCTTGCGCTCCTCGGCGTTGAGGCTCACGTCGGCGTCGGCCTTGGCTGTGGGGTCGAATGGTATTCCGCGGTCGTAGATGTCGAAGTGGAGCTCATTGTCTTTCATACTGTACCGCACTGTTATGGTGTGCTCTGACTCTCCGCCGGGATAGGCGTAGAAGATGATGTTGGAAACAGCCTCCTCCAAGGCTAAGTTGATGTTCATGGCCGTGGCGCTGTCCACTCCGGCGCTTTCGCATACATCGTCGATGAACAGGGTGAGCTTCTCGAGCTCGGATATCTTGTTCTTCAGGTTCAGGATGCGCCTGCAGGGACCTGAGACGTTGTCCGTGCCCCTGTACTGTATGGCCAGGATGGTCAGGTCATCACTCTGCCGGGCATCCTGTACGTGGGTCTGTACATCGGAGTAGATTCCGAGTATGATGTCCTGGGCAGATTTTCCCTTCAGGGTCCCTAAGACCTTCGTCAGGCGCTGCTCGCCGTAGAGCTGACTGTCCGGATTCTCGGCCTCGGTGAGACCGTCGGTGTAGAGCAGGAGAGTGGTGCCGGCCTCGATGGTGATTCCGGCGCCAGTGTATCCGAAGTCCTTGAACAGACCTATGGGCAGGTTGGGGTCGGGGGTCATTATAGTCACTTCTCCCGATGAAGACAGGAGGAGAGGCGGGTTGTGGCCGGCGTTGGAGTAGGTCATGGCTCCGGAGCTAAGGTCGAGTATGCCGCAGAATATGGTCACGAACATGTTCGCCTCGTTGGTATCGGCTATGGCGCGGTTCATGGACTCTATGATCCTGGAAGGGTCCTTCAGGGTGGAGGCTACGGAGCGGAAATGGCTTCTGGTCACGGCCATCAGCAGGGATGCGGGTACGCCCTTGCCTGAGACGTCGCCTATGACGAAGAACAGGAGCCCGTCCTTGATGAAGAAATCGTAGAGGTCTCCGCCTATTTCCTTGGCCGGGTAGAGGACGGCGTAGATGTCGATGTCGTCCCTCTCCGGATAGGGAGGGAAGGTCTTGGGCACCATGCCCATCTGTATCTCGCGGGCGATGCTGAGCTCGCTCTCTATCCTCTGCTTGGCGGCGGTGGTGCGCTGCAGCCTGTCCATGTAGGAGGACAGGGACTGCTGCATGGACGAGAAAGAGCGGCACAGGCGTCCTATCTCGTCATTCCCCCAGAAGCGTGGCATCGCTGAATTGAAGTCTCCCTCAGCTATCCTGTCGGCGGAGGCGGCCAGTGTGGTCAGAGGGGCGGTAGCCTTGCGGACTGTCAGGCTTACGATGAGGGCCATGATTATGATTGAGAGCAGGGCAATGATGAGCATGATCAGGACTATCCGGTAGGCCCCTGCGAAGATGTCGCTCTCCGGGCAGATGGTGGCGATGCTCCAGTTGTTCGAGGGTACCGAGGTGAAGAATATGATGCCGGGCCTGCCGTTTACGCTGAGCTCGCTCATGCCGGTCTCGCCCGAGATCATCCTCTTGCCGGCTTCTGCGAGGGCGGTGTTGCCGGTCTGGATGGCGTAGGAGAAAATCGTCTCGTTGATGATGAGGCTGTTGTCGGGGTGTACGATGTATCCGGCGGCTTTGCCGATGATGAAGTTGTGCGAATGGTCGTAGAGCCGGATATTGTCGATTTTGCTTGTCAGCCACTGCGTCTCTATGCTGGCGCAGATGACTCCTATGAACTTTCCGTTCCCGTCATGCAGAGGCGCCGTGTAGGAACACATGGACAGGTTGCCCCAGACCCGGTCTATGTAGGGGTCGGTCCAGTAAGTGCTGTCAGTACACCTCGGGATGACATACCAGTCGTAGTAGGGATATGTGTAGAGCGGGTCGGTGAGCATCATCGACTTTATGGAGTCGCCTTCGCTGATGGAGTAGGCGGCGAACTGCTTCTGATGACGGTAGTAGTATGGCTCTAAGGCTATGGCAATGTCCTTGAGCTGGGGAGTGTTCTTCAGAACGTCTTTCAGAAGGAGGAGGAAGTCTGAGGTGTCCCTGCTCTCCGCGGCCATTATCTCGGCCCGAGGAACCATGTTGTTTATGGCGGAGGCGACGGAACTGAGCACGTTCTCCATCTCGAGATTGAGGGCCCGGAGCTGGCTGAATGCATTGGTGACGGCCTCTTTGCGTACCATGTCATAATTAATCTTGTACACTGTTACCGAAGCAGTCAGGAACAGGGCAGCTGTCAGCAGGATGACATACAGGCTGATGCGGGTGGAGAATCTGCGGAATACTCTCATGGCCGTACAAAATCAGAATATTCAATGGGTGAGAGAATCAGGTTGTTCTCTAAGAGCATCCTGACAGCAGAGTCGAAGCGGGACTTGTCGAGATGGAAGGGGACCTCTTTGTTTTTGTTCTGCTGGAGGCGGAGGACAGTCTGCAGCATATAGTCCTGATTGGTTATGCTGGAGGGAATGTTGTCCTCCCTCATGATGTCCACTATGGCCTTTACAGTCTCGGCTGAGTTCTCCGGCCTGCGGACCCAGTCCCATCCGCGGCGTGTGGCCTCGACGAAGCGCTCCACGATGTCCTGGTGAGAACTGTAGTATTCCTCAGTGGTGTAGACTCCGTCCTCCTGGATGTCGAATCCCTCGTCTCTGAGGTAAATGATATTGCCCTCGCTGACATCTATGCCGGCCATCAGGATCTGGTAGTACTCGTTGTATTCAGTGGCCACCATGGCGTCCACCGCTCCGGCGGCGAAGGGGTAGATGTTGGAGAGGATGGGAATCCACTCGACGTCTAATGAGTTGTAGTAGGTATAGCACAGGGCGGTGTCGAAAAACCCGCTGGTCCACCGTCCGATCCGCATTCCGTTGAGGTCTTTGGCATGTTTGACCGGCGTGTGGGATATGATCATGGTGGAGTTGGTCTCCGATGTCTGGAGTATGTTGACTATGGGGAGACCCATGTCACGGACGATCAGAGCATCTACGAGCATGGTCGTGATGATGTCAGCATGCCCGTCCCTGAGAGCATCTGTGCTGGAATATGATTCGGAACCGTAATAAAGCTCTACCTCGAGTCCGGCTTCCTCGTAGAAGCCGTTCCAGTAGGCCATGATCATGCCGGCGAACTGGCACTGGGGCAGCCATTGGAGCATCACAGTGACGGTGTCCTTCTGCCGGGCCGAGGCCGGGAGGAAGGATATGCACGTGAGCAGCAGGGCTGCGGCCGATATGATCCAGGGCTTTCTCATCCCCACAAATTTAAAACCATTTTGTGAAAGAAACAAATCGGTTTTTGCCGTGGAAGTCCTGGTGGATTTCCACTTCGCTGAATCCGCGGCCCTCAAACAGCTCGCGGACCTGTGGTCCGAAGGCCTCATTGATCTCAAACCAGCATTGTCCTCCTATGCGGACGGTGGCTTCTGCCCATCCGGCGAGAGCCTTGTAGAACCTCAGCGGATCGCTGTCCGGTACGAAGAGGGCTTTGTCGGGTTCGTAGTCGAGGACATTGGGCGCCATAAAATCTTTTTCACTCTCACATACGTAAGGAGGATTGGAGACAAGGATGTCGAGATCTTCGAGATTCGGCATTGCCTCTCCGTTCCGGTCACCGGCTTCCGGAGGCCCTTCGAGGATATCGGCCTTGAAGAATACCGGGGGAACCGGTACCCGCTGGCGGCAGCCTTCGTCTAAGTAGATTTTCTGGTTCCGCGCGATTTCTATGGCGTCTTCGTCGATATCGCAGGCAAATACATCTGCATTCGGGAACGCTGCGGCGAGAGTCCACGCGATGCAGCCGGAGCCTGTTCCGGCATCTAAGATGCGTGGCTCGCGGGAACCGGAGCGGCGCAGGCTGTCGATGATCATGCGGCAGAGCTGTGCGGTTTCCGGTCTGGGGATGAGTACTGCTTCTGAAACATTGAAAGTATGTCCCTCGAAAGTTTCCTGACCCACGACATACTGCACGGGCCTGTCGGCGGCCAGCTCGTCAAGTGCCTCCTGGACACGGACCAGATCGGGCTTTGGAATGATGACATTAGGCTCTACCGAGTATTCGTATTCAGACAGTCCGAGGAAGTGGGACAGAATCCGGACCGAGACGGCCTTAGCCTCTCCCGGGGAATAATGTCCGGCGAGGCTTTCGGTGGCTTTGGTTACGAATTCTTTTCTGGTCATAGCTCACGGCAGTCGGTCCGGTCCATGAGTCCGGTCATGAAATCTTCCATGGTCATGCCGGCCTCCCGGACCATCTGGGGTACGAGGCTGGCGGAAGTCATGCCGGGATTGGGATTGACTTCTAAGAAATATGGCTTGTCATCGGGGCCGAGGATGAAGTCCATCCGGACCATTCCGGTACAGCCGAGCCGCTGGTATATTTTGACGGCGGCATCCTGTACGAGTGCTTTCTGGAGCTGAGGTACAGGGGCAGGGCACAGCTCGCGGCTGGCTCCGTTGTACTTGGCGTCGTAGTCGAAGAACTCATTGTCGGAGATAATCTCTATAAGCGGCAGTGCGTGGATTCCGTCTCCGTCATCATAGACTCCGCAGTCTATCTCGCGTCCTACTATGTATTTCTCGAGGATGAGCGAATCGCTCTCCTTGAATCCTTTCTCGATGGCAGCAGGAAGGTCTTCCGGCTTTTTGACCTTGGTGACACCGAAGCTGGAACCTCCGCCGCATGGCTTGACGAACATAGGCAGACCGACATTCAGAGCCAGGTCGTCGGGGTCATAGTCATCTGTGCTGCGCAGAATCATATCCTTGGCCAAGGGTACACCCGATGTTCTGATGTAGCTCTTGCAGGCGTATTTGTCGAAAGCTATTGCGGCGCATGTGGAGGAGCAGCCTGCATAGGGTACTCCTATCATCTCGAAGTAGGCCTGCAGCTTGCCGTTCTCTCCCGGGTCGCCGTGAATGGCGATGTATGCCTTGTCGAACAGAATCTTTTCTCCCTCGATTACTGTGGAGAAGTCGTTCTTGTCTACCGGCAGACGTGTCTCCTGTCCGTCGGCGCCGGGAATGACTGTCCACCAGCCATCGCGCAGAAGCAGGATCTCGTATACCTTGCGGCCGGCGTTGCGGAGCCATCGGGCCACAGATTTTCCGCTCTGTACTGAGATGAGATATTCGGATGTGAATCCTCCGTAGACAACAGCTAAGTTTTGATCTTTGATATCCTTTTTCATAGCCCTACATATTGAAAAATGAGTTTTCATCTTCAGTCTCTCCGGCGGCGGTGTCATTGTCGCTTCCGTCGCACGCCGTGTCAAAATGCACTCCGGGAGGAGCGATGAAGCGGTCCTGAGAGGTGACTCCGAGGGTACCGTCCTGCAGTACCTTCTGCATGAAGAGTCCCCAGATAGGCAGGGCAGTGTTGGCGCCCTGACCCTGTGACATCTTCTCGAAGTGGACCTGCCTGTCCTCGGCTCCTACCCATACTCCTGCCGTGATGGTGGGTGTATAGCCTATGAACCATCCGTCAGACTTGTCGTTGGTGGTGCCGGTCTTGCCTGCTACCGGCCCTTCTAAGGCATAGCGCCAGCGGAGCCTTGCTCCGGAACCTTCATTGACGACTCCTTCCATCAAGTTGACCATCAGGTAGGCGGTGGCCTCGCTTACGGCTTCCCGCTTGCGTGGGCTGAAGGTGCCGAGTACATTGCCCTCGCTGTCCTCGATACGGGTTACGAACATCGGGTCGATGTGTACTCCGCGGCTGGGATAGGTGTTGTATGCCCCGACCATTTCCATCAGAGTGATGTCGGCCGGTCCGAGGCAGAGAGAGGGGTAGGGCGGCAGATAAGATGTGATGCCGAGCTTGCGGCACATCTCCACCATGGCTGTGGGACCGAACTGGCGCATCAGGTATGCCGATATGTTGTTGCTGCTTCGCGTCAGGCCCCACTTGAGGGTGACGCTCTTGCCTATGAATTCTATCCTGTCCTCGCTCTCCGGTGTCCATGTGGTGTCGGCAAGGACAAATGTCTGGGGAACGTTCAGTACCTTGTCGCAGGGGTAGTATCCCTCCTGCATGGCGAGGGTGTAGAGGAATGGCTTGATGGTGGAGCCTACCTGACGCTTGCCCTGACGGGCGTTGTCATATTTGAAATAGCGGTATTCGGGTCCTCCGATATAGGCCTTAATGTGGCCGGTGGAGGGCTCCATGGCTATCAGAGAGGCCCTCAGTATGGATTTGTAATATCGGATAGAGTCGTCCGGTGTCATTACGGTGTCGATGTATCCGGGTTCTTTCCATGAGAAGACCCTCATGTGTGCTTTCTCTTCCCGGAATACACGGTCTATCTCCTTGTCGGAAGCTCCGTCTGATTTCATGTCACGGTACCGGTCGCTCCAGCGGCGGGCCTGCGCCATGACAGTCTCGGTGAGCTCGACGGGTACTTCTTTGGCGAAAGGCCGGTTGGGGTTGTCGGCTAAGTCCTCGAAAAATGCAGGCTGCAGGTCAGTGCTCAGGTGCTGGACCACTGCCTCTTCAGCGTAGCGCTGCATGGTGGTGTTGATGGTCGTATAGATGGTGAGCCCGTCCTTGTCGAGGCTGTACCGGCTGCCGTCCGGCTTGAAGTTCTTGTTCAGCCAGCCGTAGAGCGGGTCGTTCTCCCACAGGTCGAGGTCGGCCCGGTAGTCGTCTACGAAGTAGTAGTTGTCCTTCTTGGGCTCGGAGGCGCTCATGTATTTGCGGAGCATGTCGCGGAAGTAGGGGGCGAGGCTGGTGTTGTGGTCCTGCTGCCGGTAGTCGAGAACGATAGGCTCGGCCATCAGCTGTTCGGCATAGAGCTCGGAGATGAAGCCGTACTTGCTCATCTGGCTGATGACATGGTTGCGGCGGGCGAGGGAGTTGTCATAGTTGAGCACAGGATTGAACCGGGTGGGCTTGTTGACAGCCCCGACGAGCACCGCGCTCTCCTGGATGTTGAGCTCCGACGGCTCTTTATTAAAAAAGGTATTGGCCGCGGCCTTGATGCCATATGCGTTGCTTCCGAAAAAGATGGCGTTCATGTACATTGCCATGATCTCGTCCTTGGTATAGTTGCGCTCGAGCTTGACTGCTGTAATCCATTCTTTGAATTTGCTGACGGCGAGTCTGAAAACAGCTTCTCCGGGGAATTTGCCGGTGGCCTCCTCCCTCGGGAAGAGGGTCTTTGCCAGCTGTTGGGTGATGGTGCTGCCGCCTCCTCCTGAACGGACGTTGCCGAGAAGGAAGGTCTTGACTCCCACTCTGGCCAGGCTGCGGAAATCGATACCGCAGTGCTTGTAGAAGCGGATGTCCTCAGTGGCGACCGCGGCTTGAACGATATAGGGCGACAGGTCGTCATAATTGACATGGGAGCGGTTCTCGATATGATATGTACCGATGATCTTTCCGTCTTCGGAGATCAGCTCGGTGGCTAAATAGGTCTTGGGGTTCTCAAGCTCCTCGAAAGAGGGAATCTCAGCGAAAAGGCCTACACCGGTGATGAAAAGCAGCAGGACCGCGATAGGGATGAAGACTATACACCAGATTGCAATTATGATTCTTTTCTTGACTTTTTCTTTCATTTCCGTAAAATAAATTCGTGCGAAGTTAGAAAAAATTTGGGTTTTCTCTCACTTTATCCTTTACTTTGCACCTTCATTTAATGGGAATATGGTAGAGAATTTAGTAATCGTAGAGTCGCCGGCGAAGGCAAAGACCATAGAGAAGATATTAGGAAAGGACTACACGGTGCGCTCGAGCTTCGGGCACATCAGGGATCTGGCGAAGAAAAATCTCGGAATAGACATAGAGCACGGTTTTATACCCCAGTATGAGGTGTCACCTGATAAAAAAAAGGTGGTTTCGGAGCTGAAGGCTGCTTCTGACAAGGCGTCCACTGTGTGGCTGGCATCCGATGAAGACCGTGAGGGAGAGGCTATTGCATGGCATCTGAGAGAGACTCTCGGGCTGGATTCATCCAAGACAAAGCGTATTGTCTTCCATGAGATTACCAAGGACGCTATCCTCCACGCCATCGACACTCCCCGGGATGTGGATATGAATTTAGTCATGGCGCAGCAGGCCCGCAGAGTTCTGGACCGTCTCGTGGGCTTCGAGCTTTCGCCTATCCTTTGGAAGAAGATCAAGCCCTCGCTTTCAGCCGGACGCGTGCAGTCTGTGGCCCTCCGCTTAGTAGTGGAGCGGGAGAGGGAGATAAATGAGTTTCAGTCAAAGCCCTATTATAGAGTTGAAGGCGTGTTTGTCCCGGAAGCCTTAAAGGGCGGGAAAAAGAATGCGGCAGTTACCGGAGTCCTCGACCGCCGTTTCGACAGCGCTGCGGAGGCAGAGGCATTTTTAGAGCAGTGCCGTGACAGTGTATTTACTGTAAGTCATGTGGAGAAGAAGGAGGTGTCAAGATGTCCTGCCCCTCCCTTCACTACCTCATCCCTTCAGCAGGAGGCGGCCCGCAAGTGCGGTTTTTCCGTCAGCCAGACCATGTCCATCGCCCAGCATCTGTATGAGTCAGGACTGATAACATACATGAGAACCGATTCGACCACTCTTTCAAAGCTGGCTATCGCTGCGGCGAAGGGATGGATTACAGAAAATTTCGGAGCGCAGTACCATAAAGCACGTCAGTACAAGACCGGTGTCAAGGGCGCTCAGGAAGCCCATGAGGCAATCCGCCCTACCAACATGGCAAATACCGATATTTCCGGAACAGCAGCGGAGAAAAAGCTGTACAGTCTGATTTGGAAGCGGACAGTGGCTTCCCAGATGGCTGACGCTAAGCTTGAGAAGACAGATATAAAGATAGGCGGGGACAGGATATCGGAGCATTTCGATGTGACAGGTTCCACTGTTCTCTTCGACGGTTTTCTGAAAGTGTATATAGAGTCTACGGACGATGATGCAGCCGCCGGTGATGAGGAGAGAATACTTCCTCCGCTCGGTGCCGGAGACGTGATGCTGCGTGAAAGTATTACGGCATCTGAAAAATACACGGTCCATCCTCCCCGTTATTCCGAGGCTTCTTTAGTCAAGAAGATGGAAGAGCTCGGCATCGGACGTCCTTCCACTTATGCACCCACTATATCAACCCTGCATCAGAGAGGATATATCCTCAGGCAGGACCGTAAGGGTGAGGAAAGGACTGTTTCGGTCATAACTCTCAAAGGAGGAGAGATCACACGTAAGGACAAAAAGGAGGTGACAGGCTCCGAGAAAGCCCGTCTCTGCCCCGAGGACATAGGGATACTCGTGACTGATTTCCTGGAGAAGACATTCCCCGCAATCATGGATTATGGATTTACCGCAATGGTGGAGACGGATTTTGACAAAATAGCCGCCGGCAAGCTTACCTGGAACAAGACAGTGGCGGACTTCTACCGTCCTTTCCATGAGAAGGTAGAAGAGACCATGAAGGAGAGTGCGCCCATGAAGTCCCGCAAAGTGCTCGGAACGGATCCTGTGTCAGGCAAGACTGTAATCGCAAGGATGGGACGTTACGGTTCAGTGGTGCAGATAGGTGAGGACGATGACCCCCAGAAGAAGATTACCGGTTTGGAAAAAGGTCAGCTGATAGAGTCGGTGACTCTTGAGGATGCGCTCAGGCTCTTCATCCTCCCCCGTACTCTCGGAGAGTATCAGGGCCAGGAGGTCAGCTGCTCTAAAGGTAAGTACGGTCCCTATGTCAAGTACGGCAAGTCTTATGTCTCGCTCAAACGGGGTCAGGATCCCTACACCATAACCCTCGATGCCGCCGTCAAGCTTATCGAGGAACATGAGGCGCAGCAGAAAAACAAGGATATCAAATCCTTCCCTGATGCCGACATATTCATTCTCAACGGACGTTACGGGCCGTACATCAAGCATGCCGGAGGTAATTACAAGATACCTAAGGGTACTGATCCCACGTCTCTTACGGAGGAGGAGTGCCTCAGCATCATCTCCGCCGGAGGAAAGAAAAAGAAATAGCTATGAGTAATACAAAATATCAACTGGACAGAATAGATCAGAAGATACTGTCCTACTTAGTCAAGAACGCCAGGATGCCATTTCTCGAGATAGCCCGCGAGTGCGGAGTCTCGGGAGCAGCCATCCACCAGAGAGTGAAGAAGATGGAGACTATGGGCATCATCACCGGCTCACGTCTTCTTGTCAAGCCGCAGGCCCTGGGTCTGAACGTGTGCGCATTTGTCGGAGTATCTCTTTCAGAGACCAGCAAGTACAATGAGGTCATAGGAAATCTCCGAAAGATTCCGGAGGTGGTCGAGTGTCATTTCGTTACCGGCAAGCATGCCCTGTTGGTGAAGCTGTTCTGCACGGACCATGACCATCTGATGAGAATCTTGGTACACACCATCCAGAACATCCCCTACATAGCAAGCACTGATACGATGATATCATTGGATCAGGCTATCGAGCGTCAGGTATGGGTGGATGACGTGCCGGTCAGGGACTAATCCTCTCCTCCGGTCATAATCCATGGACCGAAATTCTCGTTGTAGTTGAAGTCTATCTCGAAATCTACAGGGGCCTCCCCGTCGCTGTAGTTGTGGAAGAATACGGGGAAAGTATGGCCGTCGGAGCGGAGCCAGAACTCGTTGCCGCGGTGGTGGTCGAGCCTGTGTGTCCATCCGTAGCGGCCTATCGTCAGGTATAGTCTTCCGTTACGCATGGTTACCTCCGCGTCTCCGAAAGGAGCCGGTTTGGTATAGTGCCCGACCAGTCGGCTGAACTCCGGAGTCACGCTGCTGCGTTTTATGATACATGGGACTGACCGCCGTCCCGGTTTTTTCTTGTCTTCGAACCACTGTTCCAGCCCTTCTGTACTCCAGTCTTTCAGGGTGTCGCCAGGAAGATACAGGTCAATTATTCTTCTCATCAGTCCCATTCTGGCGTATTCGGAAACTTCGGAATTGCACAGAATGGCTATGCCGAGGTCCAGCGCCGGCACGAACCCGCATATTCCGGTAAATCCCCATGTCGTTCCGGTATGGTAGATCACCCGGTAGTCCCTGTTCTGTTCTATGTACCAGCAATAACCGTAGTCGCGGGTCATGGCCGTGTCCCTGCGTACAGGTACTGCTCCAGTATGGAGGAATTCCATCTGTCCCATAGAAATGATGCGGACAGTGTCGCTGTAAGGATAGATGCGGAAACCCTTTGCCCCTGTAATGCTTATTTCCGGGAAATACTCTGTCAAGGCAGATGAGTCTGAGGGAAATGATGATCTCAGGCAGCTGTCGGGGCGGACAGTCCGGATTACAGTGCCGTTGTTCAGATGCAGACTTACCCATTTAGCCATGTCTTCGGCAGTAGAGCTGATGCTCCCGGCCGGTCCTATGACGTCCACCCAGTGCAGAGCCCTCTCTTCTCCGTGCAGTGCCGTGACGTAGATCGAGCCCCTGCTGCCGTTCTTCCCCTTGGAGTATCCGAAGTAGTGCGCTGTAGAGGCTTTTTCGCCGGCGTCGATGTATCCGTCGGATCCCGGTACGGACGAATTCATTCCGAGGGGGATGAAGATGCGCTCACGTATGTTGTCCTCCCAGGATCTGCCTGTGACTTTCTCTATGATGCGGGCAGCGATGATGAATGTAATGTTGTTGTATGCAAATTTCTCCCTGAACGGATGTACCGGCTCGATATACCTGAACATCCTGTAGATGTCGTCCCTGTCGTATCCCAAGTTGGGAATATAGGTCCCTGCCTGTGCCACTAAGCCCGTGGAATGCGTAAGCAGGTCCTTTACCATCATTACGTTCTCTACGCTGTCATTATACCAGTCGAAGTCAGGCAGAATCTGCTTGACCGTGTCTTCCCAGTGCAGGAGCCCCTCGTCTACAAGAGAGGCAATGACGGTGGCCGTGAAAGCCTTGGTCATGGATCCTATGTGGAACAGGGTGGATGGAGTGACCGCCGCTTCCTTTCCGTCCTTTTCTACCGACAGCCCTTTCTCCTTGACCCCGAAGCCTCCGGAGAAGACGACAGTGTCCCCGTGTATGACAGATACTGACAGACCTGGAATTTTCCACTGGGAGCGCACCTGCTCCGCGTAGGCCGAGATATCTTCTGTGATATCCCCGCTGCGTATCTGCTGGGCATTGCATAGGGTGACTGATATCAGAATCAGGAGGGGAAGGATGGTAAGAAGTCTTTTCATGGTTCGGGCAAGGATTAGTCGTTGTCGGCTTTGAACAGCCGGCGGCAGAGGGCGGCAATGTCGGCTACTTCGACAATACTGATGCCGGCGCGGGCGGTGCTTCGTCTCATGTCATCGGAGAGATTGTAGGAAGATATGTATATCTGCCTGTAACCTAAACGGGCAGCCTCTGATATACGTGCCTCAATGCGTCCTACAGGGCGGATTTCTCCGCTTAGGCCCACTTCGGCGGCAAAGCATATTCCCGGGCTTACGGGCAGATCGAAGTTGGAGGAGAGTACAGCTACTACTACTGCAAGGTCACAGGCGGTGTCGCTCACTCTCATTCCTCCTGCGACATTGAGAAATACGTCTTTGGCTGAAAGCTTGAATCCGGCCCGTTTCTCTAATACGGCCAGCAGCATGTTCAGTCTGCGGGAGTCGTATCCGGTAGCGGAGCGCTGCGGAACGCCGTAGGCCGCGGTGGAGACCAGTGCCTGTATCTCTATGAGGAACGGACGCGAGCCGTCGACCATGCTCCCGACAGCTACTCCGCTGAGGCTCTCTCCATGCAGGGGAGTAAGTATTTCGGAAGGATTCTCGACTTCTCTGAGGCCGCTTCCGGTCATTTCAAATATGGCTATCTCGTCAGTGGACCCGAAACGGTTCTTGATGCTGCGCAGGATACGGTGGGAATGGCGGGTGTCGCCCTCGAACTGAAGAACGACATCTACTATGTGCTCGAGGACTTTCGGTCCTGCAATCGAGCCGTCTTTGGTGATATGTCCGATGAGGATGACAGGAATATTGCTTTCCTTGGCAAAGCGCAGGAGGGCGGCTGCGCACTCCCGTATCTGGGTCACGGAGCTCGCGGCAGACTCGATGTTGTCCGAGTATATTGTCTGGATAGAGTCCACTACCATAAGGTCGGGCGAGAGCTCGCGGGCGTGACGTATGATGTTGTCGACCATGGTTTCGCCCAGTACGGTGCAGTTGTCCTCCATCTCTCCGTCTTCCTGTCGCAGGAGTCTCATGGCCCTCAGCTTGATCTGCTTGGGAGATTCCTCTCCGGACACATAGAGGGTGCGGAGGGTCTTGCACCGGAGCGGAATCTGCAGGGCGAGTGTGGATTTGCCGATGCCCGGCTCTCCGCCTAACAGAATCATGGACCCCGGAACAATGCCTCCTCCGAGTATGCGCTCCACCTCCGGAGAGCCTACGCTGATGCGGCTGTCTTCGGTGACGGAAATCTCTTTCAGGGACAATGGCACGGGCTCTGACACATTGACAAGGGACTTGTCCCGGGAGGATGCGGATTTCTCCCGGGACAGTCCCTCTTTCATGGTATTCCATTCTCCGCAGGCCGGGCAGCGCCCCATCCATTTACTGGTCTCATTGCCGCAGGAGGTGCAGTACCATACTGTCTTTACTTTGGACGGCATGGGTTTACTCTACTGCTGTCAAGCCGAAAGAGACGGAGTATGCAGCTTCAGTGCTGATAAATGCGTCTATCAGTTCTTTCAGGGCCTCGGTCATGATGGTATAGTTGGTCTCGTCGATCATCCCGGCGAATTCAGGGGAAAGAATGGAGGCGATGTGCTTTACAGTCTCTGCGTCCATGCTGCTTATATATGCCTTGAGGATATCAATGGCACCTGTGAGCATAGGGATGTAAGGAGATACGATACTCTGGTCAGCTGTGAGAGTCAGTTTGCCGTCACCGGTCTCATAGATGAGGGGAACGGTAATGCTCTGGGGATTGTCGAAGAACTCCTTGAGCTGAAGTGCGGCCACTAAATCTCCGTAGGTGGTGCTTATGGCGGAGAACAGGATGGTGGTCACGGACTTGGGCATATAGAGATTGAGTATCTTGTTCTCAGGTCTTATGTAGTAGGCGATGATGTCGTTGATTTCGGATTCACTTACATCGGGGTTGGTGCTTCCGGTGCGCAGGTATCCGTCAGCAGTCAGTTCTACATAACTTTCCTGAAGGGACTCGTCAGAGGAGATGATGGAGTTTATCATCTCGTTGAGAGCTGCGACTATATCGGCTGTCCTGATCTCCGGTCCGGACATACCGGGAATCAGGCCGCTGAGGTCGATGGTCTCTAAGTCGGGATGGGAAAAGGCCAATGTGACATTACTGAGAGTCCACTTTCCCGGAATGCCGGGGACTGTGATGTTCTCATTGATGGAGATGGCGGCAATACTTGATTCGCCAGTCAAGCCCTCTATGGAAACAGTGCGGTCATCGATAGAAGTCTCGCCGGAGAATGCTGCGCCGGCTGCGGACTTTGTATTGTCATCGGTTGTCAGGATCGCAGGAATCTTGACTTCAGGCTGGCCGTTGATGAACCCGCTGAGGGTAATCTCGCATTCGTTGTCTGAGATTACGTTTATAGCAATCATGGCGGATTCGTAGTCCGAAAGAGACACTTCATGACCGTTGACGGTTATGACTGTCCCGCTGTCTACCGTGTACTGTCCGTTATAGACAGTGTAGTCTGTTTTCTTCTCGCAGGAGAAGAGCAGCAGCGCTGAGGCTGCAATTAAAAACAACTTTCTCATACTCATATTCTTGACAATAGGAACTCTAATCTAAATTCAGTGGATGGCATGGCAAGCGCAGCACTCAGCAGTGTCACCGTGGACTGTATCTGTCCGAATGTATCCCGGTCTATTTCGCCGAGGGGACTGCCTGCGGATATGTAGTCCTCATAGGTCATACTGTTCAGGTAGGAGGATATCAGTTCTGCAATGGGGGCTGCAGCAGCGCGGTCGAGGCCTATGCTGAGGCGGCTGCCGTCCTCAGTTCCGGAGTAGGTCAGCACAAGCTCTGCCGGCGATACTGACAGGCCTATGCCGTCTGTGATGGTCTTCCGCAGGTATAGATGCAGGCGCTGTGTGTCGTACTCAGTCCAGTATTGCACGACTCCGCTCAGGAGCGGCTCTATCATCGGATCTATATCTCCGTTCCATGATATGCTGACGTAGCCGGAGTGGTCCAGTTCTATCTGGCGCAGCTCTGCGGTGAGAGGAGTGATGACAGACTTGGCTAAGGAATTGATAAGAGGTACGGCGTCCTCTATGGGAAGGGTAATGCCGCCTATCGTGATTTCAGTGACGAGAGGGGATGAGAACGAGAGGTTCATCCCGATCATTCCGTCACTGCCGTAGGCCGGTCTCCAGCGGCCTGTCACTGCAGACATCCTGTTGTCAGTGATGCTCAGGGTGATATCTCCGTTGCGGACGTTTCCGGATATGTAGATCTCCCGGTCGGGGCTGTAGTAGTATGGCTCGGAGGAGTAGAATCTGTACTTGCTTCCGGACTCTTTCGCCACGTCGGCAGTCATGGAGAAACTGTCGATACCGGGCAGCAGGCTGTCTATGCGGATGACTGCATGGTCTTCATTCGTGGCGGTTACTGTAACGGAGCTGCCGGGCCAGTCCGCGAGATTGATGATGATGCCGTTTATCTGCACACTCTGGTCTCCTAAAGCGTACTCGCCCTCGATAGCTGTGGCAGGGGACACCTGACAGCCGGTCAGCAGGGGGGTGATGGCTGCTGCTGCTGTAACCAATAACTTGTAAATGCGTTTCATCGTCATATAGTGAGCTTTTCTCCTTCCGAACGGGCCACAATGACTGCGCCGCAGAGGTCGCCGTATACATTGAGGCAAGTCCGGGGCATCTCACAGATCTGCTGTACTGCAAGAATTATACCGACACCCTCGAGCGGCAGCCCCACAGCATTGAAGACAATGGCCATCATAACTATTCCGGCCATCGGTATGCCGGCGGAGCCTACTGCCGCGAGCAGGGATGTGAGGACGATGGTGATTTCCTGGCCGACAGTAAGGTGTATGCCGTAAAGCTGGGCTATGAAGATTGCGGAGACGCATTCGAAGAGAGCTGTGCCGTTCATATTCACTGTGCTGCCGAGCGAGAGTGTCAGACCGGCCAGGCGCTCCGATACCCCGCACTGCTCCTGGGTGTACCGTATGGACAGCGGCAGTGTGGCGCTGGATGAGCAGGTGGTGAATGCTGTGAGCAGAGGGGTGGATACCTTGCGCATGTGCCTGTAGGGATTGACTCTTGCCAATCCCCATACAGTGGCTGGAAGGACAAGTCCTCCGTGTATCAGACAGCCGGCCCATACTGTCAGTACGAAGAGACCGAGGCCTTTGACGATGTCCACAAGGGATTCGGGATGGCCGGCCTGGGCTCCTATCATGCAGGCCATTACGGAGAAGATTCCTATCGGTGTGAGCCGGATGATGAACATAGTCACCTTCATGATGAGCTCATAGACGGCGGTGAAGAAGTCAAGGAGTATGGTGTAATGTCTCTTTTCGAGTTTAGTGGAAAAGATGCCGAGGACTATCATGAAGAATATAATCGGCAGGATATTTCCGTCAGCCATGGCTGCGAAGACATTGGATGGGACTATGCCGGTGAGCTGGTCCACCATGTTGATTTCCTGAGTAGCGATTCCCCCTGCATCGCCCTGCAGCACTACGTCTTTGCCTACTCCGGGCTTTATCGTGGATACGAGAACCAGCCCGATGACGATAGCGGTGACAGTGGTGCAGAGATAGTATCCGAGTGTCTTGCCGAGGACTCTTCCGAGGTTTCCTCCGGCCATGCCGGCTACACCGATGAATATGGATGAGGCTATCAGCGGTATGACTATCATGTTCAGGGCATTGAGGAACAGGTCGCCTATCCATTCGATATATCCGGTCCAGTGAGGCAGGAATATGCCGAATACAGCTCCCAATGCTATGCCTATGAGTATTTGCCAGTGGAGGGCTATGCGGATGCCCCTGCGTTTTCCTGATGATTCTCTGTTCATCTTCTTGACAGTTCTTTTAGTTTTACGGTTAGTCTGCGGTTATTGATGAGATCCTCGACGGGCAGGTGCATGCGGTATCTCCAGTAGTATTTAGGGACTGACGGCACGTTGATACGCTCGGATGCCGGATCCTGTGCCCTTACGTCCCCGTCCACTGACAGCCAGTCCTGCAGGGGCAGTATGGTCAGCATGGCCGGTGAAGCTGTGTGCATGCGGATGATGCGCTCACAGAGCCAGGGCTCGCAGTAGTAAGGTGCCTCGCCTGTCTCGTGGAGTACCTTGTGCCAGAAGTCGGATGATGCTTTGCGGTCCTCTTCCCACCACTGCCTGAGCGTGCTGGTATCATGGGTGCCGGTGGTACACACGCTCATGTAAGGATAGCGGGCCGGGTCTCCGAATTCCTCGTGCGGATTCTTGGACATACGGAAGATGTCCAGTGAGAGTATCCTGAGGTCCCGGATGACCTCCGGTACGCAGTCCGGTATCATGCCCAGGTCCTCCGCGCAGGTGAGCATATTGGTCGCGGCTGTCACTTCGGGCAGTCTGCGCAGGGCTGACTCCTTCCAGAATTCATTGTGCCTCTTGTAGAAGAAATGGTCGTAGATCCGGTTGTAGGCTGCTTTATAGTCTTCAGGGAGGTCTCGGTAGGAGTATGTGAACTGGGCTGATATCTTAGGGTGGAAGAGCCCTTTCCTCTTGCTGTCCTCAAGGAAGAGCACCTCTCCTACGAGGGCCTGGAGACCGTCTTTCACATCGTTCTGGCCGGGTCCGAAATAGTCTTCTATCTTTCTCTGAGTGTTGAACTCCTCTTTGAGGGTGAAAACCTCGTGCTCATTGCTGTTCAGGTATTTCTGCATCACTTCTTCGGTATGCTCCCCGAACATTTCCCTAAGTTGCCGGTACCTTATATAAGGTGTCGCGTGGCGTGCGAAGTCAAATCCGAATCCAAATGAGAGAATCTCCTCATAGCTCATCGGCAGTGCCGGTGAAAAATGCCCCATCAGGCCTTTGGTCTGCTCCTGGGGTATCTCCCAAATCCGGAAGAAGCCCAGCACATGGTCTATCCTGTAGGCGTCGAAGTACTCGGACATGTGGCGGAAACGGTCTTTCCACCAGCGGTAACCGTCTGCGGCCATCCTGTCCCAGTCGTAGGTGGGAAAGCCCCAGTTCTGGCCGTCGGCCGCAAAGTCATCGGGCGGAGCTCCGGCCTGTGAGTCCATGTGGAAGAGCTCAGGAGCGGCCCAGGCGTCAGCGCTGTTTCGGGTGATGCCTATCGGGATGTCTCCTTTCAGGGCAATGCCCAATGAATGGAGGTACTGTACTGCGTCCGTAAGCTGCCTGTGCAGGTGGTACTGTGTGAAAATATGGAAGGATATCTCCGGATACAGGGGACTGTCCTTCGAGTTGACGCGGGCTATCAGCTCAGGGGTGCAGCGGGAGTCCTCTCCCCATCGGGAGAAGTCTGCGGTGCCGTGGCTGTCCCTAAGTGCGCAGAAAGTGCAGTAGGGCAGGAGCCAGGATTTGTTGCTGCGGTAAAATGAAAGGAACTTCGGTTCGGCGAAGGTGTCCTCCCTGTAGGTCTCGAACTGTATTCTGAGGTATTTGTTCTTCAGTGCAAGTACTTTCTCGTAATCTATGGCCGGGAGGGCCTCCAAGGCCTTACGCTCACGGGCGAAAGCGGAGCGCTGTCCGGGGTTTTTGAGCGGGCCTATGGCTGTGATATTGACAAATATGGGGTGCAGGGCCATAACGGTGATGCCGCCATAGGGATAGGAGTCAGTCCAGGTGCCGGTGGAGGTAGTGTCGTTGACCGGCAGAATCTGGATGACACTCTGGCCTATAGCGCGGATCCAGTCTCCGAAGACCTTGAGGTCGGTGAAGTCGCCGATGCCGCAGCTGTTCTGTGTCCTGAGGGCAAATATCGGTATGGCAGTTCCGGAGAAGCGGGGTCTGTCTATGGGGAATGCGGCTTGGGAATATTCTACGGACCAGGTCTGGTGAGGGGTGATGTTGCCCGGAAGATTTAGAACCCGGTTCTCCCTGTTCTCCCAGACGGTACTGTTATTTGATGGATTGCGCTTGATGAATTTGAATTCTATGCGCCGTCCTATATCAGCGGCAGAAAGGTGAATTGCCCAGCGGGAACCGTGTACCGGAGTCATCTCCATCGCCTTGGCAGGATTCCATCCGCCTAAGAGGGGGGAATCTCCGCAGATACCTATGACGCAGTCTGGCTCTACGGCAGGAGCCGTGACACGGATGATGACTTCGCGGGAGTGAATATGGGTCTGGGTGGATTCCTGATGGGCGTGGGAGTAGAATATCTCGGAGAAGGGTGCAGTCAGAAAAGGTGCAGTCTCCGAGTTGCCCTGCCATTCATCATTGAAGAAAAGCTCGCGCGATGCGCTGTTGAGGCCGATGACCCTTTCCGAACCGGCCTCGTAAAAGGTGCTGCCGTCTCCAGATCTGACGAAGTACCTGTATGTCAGGATTCTCTCTTCGAGATCAGATAACTTGATGTCGCATTTCCAGTAATTGTCAGGTGAATAGTTCATCGGAACGGCGCGTGCCGGATCACCGCCTCCTAATTCGGGAAGAGAGCCTGCGATGTAGAGGTTCTGTCCCCAGACGGTACGGAAGTTGATGGAAAAATGAAGGATCATCGTTTGGATTTTTTGCAAAATTATTGAAAAATCCTTAATTTTACAGAAATATCTATGACTATGAAGCGGTTTTTCTCACGATCGGATAATGCCCGGAGGGACATCCTGAGGGCGAACGTCATAGTTCTGCTTTTCGTTCTGGCACATGCCCTTGTGTGCCTTTTCCTTCATGATACCAAAGTCGGGGACGGGATATTTCTGACATGCCTTACGATAGGCATGGTATTCGCTCTGATCAAGTTCTATGGGGCTACGTTCGATGTGTTTCTCGGTCTGGCCTTTCTCGCATGTTTTGCCGGCTTTTACATAGGAACGGAGGGAGCGGGACTGTTGGAAAGATGGGTGCCCTCATGGGGAGTGTGGATCAATGTGATAGTCACTATGATCACTACCGGGCTGCTCGGAACGGTAGTCATCCTGTTGGTACACAAGAACTGGCATGTCGCGGGCAAGCAGTAACAATGACAGCCGGGTATCGGTCGTAGACCTCCTGGTAATCACTGTCGTCGTGCTCTTTACGAGGATAGTGATAGAGAAGGTGATGCCCATGTTCTATGAGAGTTTCGGCCTTTATTTCGGTGATTTTCTTTTTCAGACACTGTCCAACTATCCACTTACGTTAGGTGCGGTAGTCGTGGATTTCTTCTTAGTGCGGCTGTTGGTCAAAAAGTTTCCTTATGGCGGCAGGGCCATAGTCCGTTCGGCAGTGGAGCTCGGTATGATTGCCGTGATGGCGTTTATGGTGTCTGTCCTTATACGGGTGTGGCAGTATCCGTATGTGCTTGACGGTGTAAAATTTTTCGGGCGCCTTTTCCTATTTTCCTATGTGAGCAATTTTGTATTCAACGCTGTGGTGATTCTGACCGTCGACCTGGTTTTTTATTACCGTTGGTCGAACCGCAGGGCTGTGGCGGTGGAGGCAGAAAAACAGGCCCGCGCCAACTACCAGTATCAGCTGCTCAAGAGCGAGACCAACCCCCACTTCCTGTTCAACTGTCTCAATGTACTTCAATATCTGATACATGAGGACGCTGACCGGGCCAGTGATTATGCGGGGAAACTGGCAGGAGTGTACCGTTACTTCCTAAACTTGGAAAAGCATACTCTCGTGATGCTCGAAGAGGAACTGGAGTTTGTAAGCAGGTACTGTGACCTGCTTCGGGAGAGATTCGGCAGCAGCTTCGTGACCGATATCGGGATAGACCGGAAATATTACGGGACCCGCATCATTCCATGTACCCTCCAGATGATGGTGGAGAATGCCGTAAAGCACAATATTGTCAATTCGGCCAATGAGCTCAGAATATCTGTCGGGGTGGAAAGAGGACGTATTGTCGTGCGGAACAATCTGAATCCTAAACGTACGGAGCCGGGAGCATCTACCGGTACCGGGCTTCAGAACATCAGCCGTCAGTACGAGATTCTTATCGGCCGGCGTGTCGAGGCGGAGAAGACGGACTCGGAATTTATAGTCCGCATACCTCTTGTACGGTAGGTGCAGCACCTATGCGCCTTCCAACCACTCCATGAAAGACTGCACTCTGTCGCGGGGAACGATGACCGGCTCTATGTTCTTCGGGGACAGGGTGACTTTGAGCCGGGAATTGAAATATTTGGAGATGGTGTAGATGGAGGATATGCCGACAATGCATTTGCGGGATATCTTGTAGAACCTTGCAGGGTCGACTTCGCTCTCTACGGAGACTAATGACTCATCGGTCATGTATTGCTTGCCGTCCCGGGTTACTATCCAGGTGGATTTGTCGTTGGAATAGAAGTAGGCGATATCGTTGACGTCAATAACTAATATCTGACTTCCTAACTTGATGGTAAAGTGATGCTTGAATGCGGTTCTCGCGTATGCAGTTACGCTCGGGGCTGTCTTGGGAGCAGCTGGATGTGCGGCTGTTACCCCGCATAACTGCAAGCACCTGTCTACAGATTTCTTGAAATCTTCTTCTTCGACGGGCTTCATCAGATAGTCGATGCACTTGGCCTTGAATGCGTCTAAGGCGTAGTCCGCATAAGCGGTGGTAATAATCACCGGGCAAGAGATGTCCGTCTGTCTGAATATCTCGAAACATTTGCCGTCTGACAGTTCGACGTCCATGAAAACAAGATCGGGAGAGTGTGTCCTGAGATACTTGACGGCCTCATCGACAGAGTCTATCGTTCCCGAAACTGTGAAGTCAGGGAAAAACTTGCCTATCAGCCTTTTGAGGATCTGCTGAGCTGGGATTTCGTCTTCTATTATCAGGACTTTCATACTCGGGCGCAAATGTAAGACTTATTTCCCATTTGTTAAAATAATGTTACAATTCGTCATTGAAATTTAACAGTCCGTCGGAAACTATAATGTTAGAAAGGTATATCGCTTTTAATTTTGAATCCACTTAAAACTACACAAAGCCTGTATGCAAAAAAGAAAAATGACTTTCTGGCAGATATTCAACATGAGTTTCGGATTTCTCGGAATTCAGTTCGGTCTCGCCCTGCAGAATGCCAATGTGAGCAGAATCCTGCAGTCATTCGGCGCCGATGTCGAACATCTGTCATATTTCTGGCTGGCAGCACCTCTTACAGGCATGATTGTCCAGCCGATTATAGGGCACTACAGCGACCGTACATGGTGCAGGCTCGGCAGGAGACGTCCCTACTTCCTGATCGGAGCCATTCTGGCCTCCCTGATGCTGTTCCTGATGCCTAACTCGCCTTCCCTTGCCGGCTTTCTGTCTCCTCTGCTGATAGGCGCCGGTATCCTTATGATTATGGATGCATCGATTAACGTGGCTATGGAGCCATTCCGTGCCTTAGTCGCCGACAAGCTGCCCTCGGAGCAGAGAACCCTCGGCTTCTCGATGCAGACTTTCCTTATCGGTATCGGCGCTGTCGTCGGTGCCGTGCTTCCTTTTGTACTGACCAACTGGTTCGGCATGTCCAACACCCCCGCCGAAGTCGGAGGCGTGGCACCGAACGTGAGAACGGCCTTCTACATCGGCTCGGCAGTTCTGCTGCTCTGCGTACTCTGGACCGTCATCAGCACCAGCGAATATCCTCCCGAGTCAGGTGAGGTCAAGAAAAAGGACGGGGGCTTCCTCGAGATTTTCAAGGACTTCGGCCGTATGCCGAAGACCATGGTGCAGCTCGGTGTAGTCCAGTTTTTCTCCTGGTTCGCCCTCTTCTCCATGTGGGTGTACATGACCCCAGCCGTAGCCGAGCACTGCTACAACACCGTGGACCGCACCTCGGTCGAGTTCGGCAATGCCGGTGACTGGGTCGGCGTCCTGCAGGGTATATATAATGGTGTGGCCGCGGTCTACGCCTTCCTCCTGCCCTGGATAGCCTCCAAGATAGGCCGTAAGACCACCCATTCCGTCTCTCTGCTGATGGGTGCCCTCGGTTTTGCCTCTTTCTTCATTTTCAAGAACCCGAACCTCCTGATCATATCCATGATAGGAGTCGGCATCGCCTGGGGCAGCATCTTAGCCATGCCGTACTCGATTCTCGCCGGATCCCTCCCGTCTGCCAAGATGGGAGTCTTCATGGGCATATTCAACTTCTTCATCACTATACCGCAGGTATGCAACGGCCTCCTCGGAGGTTTCATGGTCAACCATGTGTACGGCGGTCACACTATTTACGCCATGGTATTCTCTGGGCTGTGCCTCCTGATAGCGGCGGTCTCCGTCATCTTCGTGGAGGACAAGGACGACCCGGTGCAGCTGCGGCTTTTCCGTAAGAAATAACAACTAACTATTTTTTAAGTACAATCAATTAATATTTAACGTATGAAAAGATTGATGACAGCATTGATCTCGATTACACTCCTCTCACTGACGAGCGCCTTTGCACAGTACACTGTGAAAGGTCAGATCGTCGATGCGGTAGGACCGGTAATCGGAGCTGCAGTCCTCGAGCAGGGGACTCTCAATGGTACGGAATCAGACATGGACGGTAATTTTACGCTCACCGTGCCCTCTGCTTCCTCGATGATCGAAATATCGCTCATCGGTTACAAGACTCTCGTATTCCAGGCAGACCAGGTGCCTGCTGTAATTGTCCTCGAGGATGACACAGAGATGCTCGAGGAAGTGGTGGTTATCGGTTACGGTACAGTGAAGAAGGAAGACCTGACCGGATCGGTGGCTACAGTCCGCGCTGACCAGCTCAACAAGGGTGCGGTTACCTCACCTACCGAGATGCTGAAAGGTAAGTCGGCCGGTGTCGTTATTACAGAAGGCGACGGTGCGCCCGGTTCCGGTTCCACTATCCGTATCCGAGGAGGCTCCTCCCTCAATGCCGAGAACTCTCCTCTGATCGTAATCGACGGTCTGCCCATAACCAATGAGGGTATCAGCGGTGTGGCTGACCAGCTTTCATCCATCAACCCCGCCGATATCGAGACTTTCACAGTCCTCAAGGATGCTTCTGCAACCGCCATCTACGGTTCACGTGCGTCCAACGGTGTGATCATCATCACTACCAAGAAAGGAAGCAAACATGACTCTGCGGTGCCCCATGTGAGCGCGGATTATACTCTTTCCATCTCTCAGAACGCAAAGTATCTGGATGTAATGACAGGTGATGAGATGAGAGCAGCCATGCTGGCTTATACCGGAAGTGAGACATCTGAAGGCTATAGGGCCCTCGGCAATGCCAATACTGACTGGCAGAAGCAGATTTACCAGCTCGGTATGAGCCACGAGGCCAACGTAAGCCTCTCCGGCAACTTCAAGTTCGGAGATGCCGGCTACATGCCTTACCGTGTGTCCGGAGGCTATCTCAATGAGAAAGGTACGCTCAAGACCTCCAGCATGGAGAGAGGAACCATCTCCCTGAACCTGACTCCGACCTTGTTCGACGACCATCTGACCATCTCCCTCAATGGTAAGGGAATGTTCCAGAACAACCGTTTCGCCAACACCGGAGCCATCTCCGCCGCTATCGAGTATGACCCTACACAACCCGTATACAGCGATCACGGTTTGGACGGATATCAGATGTGGGGCAATGTGATGGCAGACGGTACCTTCGAGCCGAATACCCAGGCTACCATCAACCCTTTAGCCGCCCTCTATCAGCGCAATGACGTGTCCAAGGCTTCCCGTTTCATCGGCAACGCCCAGTTCGACTATAAGATCCACGGCTTCGAGGACCTGAGACTGAACCTCAACCTCGGTATGGACTATTCCCACTCCAACGGTACTGTGACTGTTCCCTACGGCGCCGAGCAGTCCTATCACAACCAGACTCAGGCCGGCCGCGGTCTCTACAATCCCTACGACCAGACCAAGCAGGATATGACTCTCGAGGCCTACGCCGACTATACCAAAGAGATCAACAAGCACAACTTCGGTATCATGGCAGGTTACTCCTGGCAGCACTTCTACACTGAGAGCAACAGCATTTCCGAGACCCAGCCCGACCCTGTGGCCGGCAGCGTGGCCACTCTCTCAGAGTTCCACAACAAGAGCGAGTATTACCTCGTATCTTTCTTCGGCCGTGCGAACTACAGCTATGACAACCGCTACATGCTGACAGCTACTGTCCGCTGGGACGGAACCTCCCGCTTTACCAACAACAAGTGGGGCTTCTTCCCCTCTGTGGCATTCGGTTGGAACATCAAAGGCGAGAGCTTCCTGAAGAACGCTCAGTCTGTATCCGACCTCAAGCTCCGTCTGAGCTGGGGCCAGACCGGACAGCAGGATATAGGAGATGTTTACCAGTCCATTCCTACATATCAGACCAACTTGGTCGGCAGCTACTATATGTTCAACGGTCAGGTGATCGTACCTATCACACCCAACGGCTATAACGCCGACCTTAAGTGGGAGACAACCACCACCTACAACATCGGACTCGACTACGGTTTCTTCAATGACCGTCTGTTCGGTACATTGGACTTCTATTACAGGGAGACCACCGACCTGCTCAACTACACCCCTGTAGCAGCTGGTGCCAACCTGACCAACTACCTCTTCGCCAATATCGGTTCCCTGGTCAACAAGGGAGTCGAGTTCGAGATAACCGGTATTCCTGTGCAGACTCAGGACTGGAACTGGACCGTCGGCGCCAACTTCGCCTACAACCAGAACCGTATCACAAAGCTGACCACCAATGACGGTGAGGGCTACACCGGAGTAGCCACCGGAGGTATCAGCGGCGGTGTCGGCAACACGATTCAGAGACACATGGTCGGCTATCCTGCAAATACATTCTATGTATATCAGCAGCTTTATGACGAGAACGGCGCTCCCATTCCCGGTGCATATGTGGACCAGAACGGCGACGGTGTCATAGACGCTGATGACCTCTACTACCTCGGACAGGCCAGCCCCGTATGGACTCTCGGTTTCAATACCTCGGTATCCTGGAAGAACCTGACCCTTGCCATCGCCGGACACGGAAACCTCGGCAACATGGTCTACAACAACAATGCTTCCCGTCTGTCACTCCTTTCCGACCTGTGGACCAACTCCTTCGTGCGCAACTGTATGACAGCTGCTCCAGGCTGGGGCTTCAACAATGCCGCATATCTGTCTGACTACTGGGTAGAGGACGGTTCCTTCTTCAAGATTGACCGAATTACTCTCAGCTATCTCTTCGACTTAGGCAAGGGCGGCAGCCTCAACCTCTTCGGAACAGTTCAGAACGTGGCTACATTCACCAACTACTCGGGTATAGACCCTGAGGTATTCGGCGGTATCGACAACAATGTATATCCCCGTCCCCGTACCTATATCATCGGTCTTAAGTACAACTTCTAATATCAAGGAGATCTGAAATCATGAAACGAATCAATACAATACTTACAGCTATAGCGGTATCAGTAGCGGCTATGTTCTCCACCTCCTGCGTGCAGGACCTGAATGTTACTCCTATCGACCCCAATATCCAGACGCCTGACCAGGTACTCAACAGTATCGAGGCATACCAGCAGCTGCTGGCCAAATGCTACGGCGGTCTTTCTGTCAGCGCCTCCGAAGGTCCTGACTCTTCTCCCGATATCGACGGTATCGATGGTGGATACGGCCAGTATATGAGAGCCCTTTTCCATCTGCAGGAACTGCCTACAGACGAGGCCAGTGTGTGCTGGAATGACCAGACCATCAAGTCTCTCCACGGACTCAGCTGGACTACGTCCGATGTGTTCGTGACAGCCATGTTCTCCCGAATCTACTATCAGATCGGCCTCTGCAATGAGTTCATACGTCGCGGTCAGGCTGCTCCTGAGGAGTTTCAGGGTGAGGAGATGGACTATATGATAGCCCAGGCCAGGGCACTGAGAGCTCTCAGTTACTATCACGCTGTAGACCTCTTCGGCAACGTGCCTTTCGCTACCGAGGAAAACTCAGTAGGTGCTACTGGTCCAGAGCAGATTAAGCGTCCTGACCTCTATGCATGGCTTGTAGAGGAAATAGCCGGAGAAAACGGATTCCGTGAAGATCTTCTCCCTATCTCCCAGACCGAGTACGGCCGTGTAAGTCAGGAATTCGCAACAATGCTGCTGGCCAAGCTCTATCTGAACGCCGAAGTATTCACCGACGGACAGGTGTCGGCATGGGCAGAGTGTGCAGAAGAGAGTGCCAGGATAGTCAATACCATGTCTCTCAATAACGGCGAGAACGGTTATCAGTGGAATTTCTCTGCTGACAACAACCTCAGCCCTGAGATTATCTTTGCCGTGCAGAGCGATGCCACCAATATTCAGACCTACGGAAGCACCAACTTCGTCATCAAGGGTTCCATCGTCTCAGGAAATCCCACATGGCAGGGAGCGCTCGGAACAAATGACGGTTGGGGCGGTCTTGTGGTGACTCCTCAGTTCCTCGATCTCTTTGATGAAAGCGCAGACAAGCGCTTCCTCTTCACAGACGGTTCGGAGTTCGGAGAAGAGGCCCACTCGCGTGAGATTACTGACAACTCCAACTTCGCCTGCGGCTGGTGTCAGATGAAATTCACCAACCTCAAGCATGACGGGACCCCTGCTGACGGTCAGGGTTCTTATCCTGATACGGACTATCCCATCTTCAGGGCTGCCGACGCTTACCTGATGCTCGCCGAGGCACAGCTCCGTAACGGCGGCATTCAGCAGAACGGACTTGATGCATACAACGCAGTCCGCGAAAGAGCAGGCCTGTCACCTGTGTCTACTGTGACACTTGACGACATCATTGACGAGCGCGGACGTGAGCTCTACTGGGAGAATATGCGCCGTCAGGACCTTATCCGTTTCGGTCTGCTCACTACCTCAACATACCTCTGGGACTGGAAGGGCGGTTCATACGAAGGCAACGCCGTGGATGACCGCTACAACCTTTATCCTATCCCTACCACCGAGATTAACTCCAACAGCCAGCTGGAGCAGAACCCCGGTTACTAACAGACAACGCTAAATGACAAGAACGATATGAAAAAGTTTTTCTATATAATCGCGGCTGCCCTGATGTCCTCGCTTGCGCTGACGTCCTGTGCAGAGAAAGAAATCGTTACTTTCAATCCTGCAAACGCAGTACCTCCTGTGCTTGAGGCCCTTGCTGAGAGCTATGTCCTCGAAGACGGAGGTGCGTTCGCTACTCTTAATTTTTCGGCAGTAGAGTTCGGCGTCGCTACAGCGGCAAGATATACAGCCTATGCCGATATCAATGAGGATTTCTCTACAAAACAGGCTCTCGGAAATGTTACTGCCGCAACTGACGGTATCACAGTGGACGCCAAGACCCTTAACAACGCCCTTATTTCGCTCGAATGCCCTCACAGTGTGCCTGTGACCGTGTATTTCCGCGTAGAGGCCGAGATGATGGGTGAATCTGCCCCTGTAGAGACTGTCGATGCCTTGATTTCCAATGTGGTGTCAACCACAGTCACTCCTTACAATGCCGAGAAGGTATATCCTTCGGTGTATGTTATCGGTGCATTCTGCGGATGGGATCACGGCAACACGGCATTCCTCTTCAGCTATGCTGAGGATGACGAGAATTACATGGGAGTCGTGGACTTCGGAGCCGGCTGTACGGATTACGGCTTCAAGATTACCGGAGCAGCTAATTGGGACAACGGCAACTGGGGTTCCGGCAGCATGACTTCTTCCGACCCCGAGGCATCTTCAATCACTCTCTGGGATGACGGCGGCAGCGGCAACATTACCAACTACAGCTCGTTCCGCTACTACAACTTCCATTTCGTGAAGTCCTCTCTCACCCTGAACAAGGTCTTTGGCTTCAATCAGGTGGGCATCATCGGCCTTAATGGAGACTGGAACAACGATATCGTGATGACCCAGATAGTCCGTAACGGACAGTTCTATGCAGATATAGAAGTGTCTGCTGCTACAGAATTCAAGTTCAGGCTTGATGCAGCGTGGGGCAATGACTGGGGCGGAAGCATAGACGAACTGGCTAAAGGCGGCGGCAATATCGCGATCGAGCCCGGTAATTATAGGGTTTACCTCGATCTCAATAACTGGGGTGCTCCTACGGCACGGCTCAGTACTGCCGACTACGGTGCGCCTGTGGAGTAATTGACGGCAGCGACCTTAAAATATTGGAGGGGCGGGGACATGATGTGCCCGCCCTTTTTTAATTGTTCCTGAACAATGAAAAGATTGAATATATCCCTTGTCGTGCTGGTGCTCATGTGCGTCTGTGCCATCTCATGTGAGAAAGAGCCTTCCGTAGACGAAGAGTCTATGACAGGCAATGTAGTGGCGGATTCGCTCGAGTGGGACGGGACGAAGAATGCGGAGATTGCCTACCAGCTGCTGGTCTACTCCTTCGCGGATTCGGACGGAGACGGCATAGGCGATTTCCAGGGTATCATCGACAAACTCGACTATCTCGACTCGCTCGGAGTCACCGCTTTGTGGCTTTCCCCCATACATCCCGCCATGTCTTACCACGGGTATGATGTGGTGGACTATGCCGGAGTCAATCCGGATTTCGGCACGATGGAGGATTTCCGTGCCTTAGTCGCTGAGGCGCATGAGAGAGACATCAAGGTCTATATAGATTATGTGCTCAATCACAGCGGCAGCGACCATCCCTGGTTTTTAGACGCATGCGCCTCGGAGGACAGTCCGTACCGTGAATTCTATACATTCTCGGAAAACCCGGCAGCGGATATCGGGGCAGGCAGGATACCTATGATAGCCTCGGAAGGTGCTGGCGGATACGATTCGGGACAATGGTTTGTGGCCGGCAATGATGCGGCTGGTGTGATGGAATTTGTCCTCGACTGGTCGGATCCGACAGCTCCGGCAGTTACGGTGAGCCGCTCTGACTCTCCAGCGGATCCTGAGAATACCGCTCCTGCTTCCGACAACGACAAGTACCTCTATGCAGGTGACCCCGGGCAATACTGTAAATTCTATGATGACGGCGGCGGAATGTATTCTCTGACAGTGGAATTCAACTCACCATGGGGTTTCCTGATACGAACAGAGGGGACTGACGACTGGACGCCCGGCACCAAATTCGGCGCGGGCAGCGCGGAAGATGCGGTAATCCAGTACGGTGTGCCGATGCCTCTCTTCTCTTCTGAGGACAATAATGCCGTGTGGGATATCCTCATGCCGGGTACGCTGTACTATCATTCGCACTTGTGGACTTCATGGTTTGCCGATTTCAACTACGGTCCTGCCGCACAGGCGGAGCAGTCACCTGCATTCAAGGAGCTTGTCCGGATAGGACAGGGCTGGATAGATGCCGGAGTGGACGGTATGCGCCTCGATGCTGTGAAGCATATCTATCACAGCGAGACCTCGGATGAGAATCCTACGTTCCTGGCGAAGTTCTATGATGCCATGAATGGATATTATCAGGGAAGTGAGCCGTTCTTCATGGTGGGAGAAGTACTTTCCGAGCACAATATCGTAGCTCCTTATTACAAGGGACTGCCGGCTGCTTTCGATTTCTCTTTCTGGTGGAGGCTCCGGGATGCTTTAAATTCCGGAACAGGGAACAATTTTGTCAAGACCATTATGTCCTATCAGGACGAGTACGCCGCTGTACGTCCGGACTATATCGAGGCTACAAAACTTTCCAACCACGATGAGAACCGTGCGGGCAGCGACCTCGGCGAGTCTGTGGAGAAGATGCGTTTGGCCGGAGCAGTGCTGCTTACAGCCGGCGGCCATCCCTTCATCTACTATGGCGAGGAACTGGGGTATACCGGAGTAAAGGACAATGGAGATGAGTATGTGCGTGTTCCCATGAACTGGGGGGACAGTTACAATACTAAGTTAGCCTCGTATGCCGGTAAGGCAGAGACAGCCCTGCCGGCGGCCTCTGTTCCCGAGCAGGCCGCTGACGTCTCATCCGTTTTCCGGGTGTACAGGGATTTTGCCCGTGCGCGTCATGCCTGTCCCGCTTTGGCCCATGGCCGCATGGTGCGTCACAGCATGTATAACGAGACTCTTGACGCTGTTCCTGCCCTTTGTGCGTGGATAATGGACTATGAGGGAGACCAAGCTTTGGTGCTGCATAATTTCAGCGGCGGGGAGATTAATTTCCTTCTGCATGACAACATTAACGGAACTGTAGCTGTACAGGGAGAAGTATCTGTAGACAGCAGCGGAGACCTGCCCCGCCTGACGATGGGCGGATGGTCCTCTGTAGTATTTGACCTTTAAATTATGAAAAAGTATTTTATCAGATCAATAATCATGTGTGCCGCAGCAGTTGTACTCGCGGCCTCATGTTCCTACAGGGTTGCACGCAACCCATTTTTCGACGAGGAGTCTGAACCGGCTATGCCGTGTATCGTGTCCTCGGATACTACGCTCGTGATTGTCCGGGACTTTTTCCCTAAGATAGGAAAGGTGGAGTCCCTTACATGTGACGATTATTCAGTAGTCCCGCTTTCTAAGACATGTATGGATACCGTATTGGTGGCAGTCAGGCCTGGTTCACGCTATATATCCACGCTCAATGTGACTTCCGGAGGGGAGAGAGGGGTGATCGTGCTCAAGCAGGAGAAGCAGAGGAGTGCCGGTACTCCCATAGTCTCCGCTGTGGGCAGCGGAATGGGCGGACGGGAGTTCACAGTCGAGGTGAAAAATACCCCGGCCAGTTACTTAATCCTGTGGCAGAATACCCTGCTCGACCGTAACTGTCTGTCTTACCGCAAAGACGGTGTGTTTACCATCCATGTTCCGTTCAATGCTATGGAGATGGAACGTTCCTATATCCGGATATACTCCCACAATGCGGCGGGTGCCGGCAGTGAAGTCATCGTTCCTGTCCAGAGGGGGCGGGTGATGCTTCCTGAGAGTAAGAAATTGTCTTAAACAATAAAACTGTATGAAAAAGAATCTGATAACAACCTTTGGCCTGTTCCTCCTGCTTACTGCATCTCTGCCTTTGACCGTAGGAGCGCAGCAGATGAGCTCTCCTTCGGGGAAATTGTTCCTGAATGTCGAATGTACAGGAGGGTCACTCTCCTATGCGTTGACTTACAATGGACTGCCTGTCATAATGCCCAGCCGCTTGGGCTTGGTGAGCGATGAGATTGACTTGGGCTCGGGGCTTGAGGTTACTGCTGTGGAGCGGGATACCGTAGACCGGAGCTGGACTCCGGTGTGGGGCGAGTTCGCTGAGGTCAGGGATTATTTTCACGAGATGGCGCTGACAGTAGGGCAGCCGGCTACCGGTCGGACTTTCACTGTCCGTTTCCGTCTGTTCGATGACGGTCTTGGCTTCCGCTACGAAATACCGGAGCAGGACAATATCAACTATGTGTATCTGCGGGATGAGCTGACCGAGTTCAACCTTTCCGGGGACCATCTGGCCTACTGCATCCCCGGGGACTACGACACCAACGAGTTCGCCTATACGACATCCCGGATATCTGACCTGGAGGAGGAGATAGAGAAGCGGCTGTACCTGAAGACCTACGAGACTAAGGCCGAGGGCGGGCTGTCCGTGCAGACTCCGCTGATGCTGCGGTCCGATGACGGGCTGTACATCAACATCCATGAGGCCGCGTTAGTGCACTATGCCGCCATGCTCCTGGATGTGGATGATGCCAGCTTCCGGCTGAAGGCCCATCTGGTGCCGGACAAGAACGGGGTGAGGGGATACCTGCAGGCTCCCTTCCATTCGCCCTGGAGGACGGTCATCGTAAGTGACGACGCCCGTGACATCCTCGCCTCTCAGCTGATATATAACCTCAATGAACCCTGCGCTATAGAAGACGTGTCGTGGATAAAGCCCCAGAAGTTCGTGGGTGTGTGGTGGGAGATGTTCACCGGAGCGGGAGCCACCTGGGCCTACAGCGATTACTGGAAGGCGCGTCCGGGGGTTACCGACTACTCCGCTCTGGAACCCAACGGACGGCATGCGGCCAATACCGAGAATGTGAAGCGCTATATCGACTTCGCCGCTGAGCACGGTATCGACGCGGTGCTCGTCGAGGGCTGGAACGAAGGCTGGGAGGACTGGGCCTCATACCGCAAGGACAGGCATTTCCTCTTTACCAAGCCCTATCCTGATTTCGACATAGACGAGGTGTCCTCATACGCCCGCTCGCAAGGGGTCAGCATGATCATGCACCACGAGACGGCCTCCAACGCGGCAGACTATGAACGCCAGCTCGAGGACGCCTTCCAGTATATGGTCGACCACGGCTACCATTCCGTCAAGACCGGATATGTGGGCTACATCATCCCCCGCAGCGAGTATCACTCCTCGCAGTGGATGAACGACCACTACATCCACGTGGCGCGTACTGCCGCCGAATATGAGATCATGGTAGACAGCCACGAGGCCGTACGTCCGACCGGACTGATGCGTACCTGGCCCAACTGGGTGGCTCAGGAGTCGGCCCGCGGCGGAGAGTTTGAGTCGATGGGCGGCAACGACCCCGACCACACCTGCATCCTGCCCTTCACCCGTCTCAAGGGCGGTCCGATGGACTATACCCCCGGTCTCTTCCAGACCAAGCTGGACTACTACGAGGGCGGCAGCAAGCCCGGGGAGCAGGCCGGCACCACACTGGCCCGGCAGCTGGCCCTCTATGTGACCATGCCCTCGCCCCTGCAGATGGCCTGTGACCTGCCCGAGAACTATGAGCGGTTTATGGACGCATTCCAGTTCATCAAGGACGTGGCCCTCAACTGGGACGACTCCTGGTATCTCGAGGCCGAGCCCGGGGACTACATCACTGTGGCCCGCAAGGCCCGCGGTGCCGATGAATGGTTCGTGGGCGCCGTCACTGACGAGAATGCCCGCGAGGCCGTCATCCCTCTCTCGTTCCTCCCCTCAGGCTCCGGCCAGAAATACGAGGCCACGGTCTACGCTGACGGAGAGGACGCCGACTGGGAGTCCAATCCTCAGAGCTACCGGATCTATACTAAGAAGGTGAAGCCCTCCGCGACCCTCCGCATCCCCTTAGCGCCGGGCGGCGGTGCGGCAGTAGTGATCCGGCCCGTTGAGAAGTAAATGAACGTCCGCGAACATACCACTGGCTTTGCACTGACATCCGCAACGGCACCGAATCGCGGAAATCGCTGCCGTTGTGGAGCGCAGCCGAAGCATCGGAACCGCCCAGAAGGCCTGTACGCCGGGTCCAACATCGCGTCCACTTCCACAACGGCAGCGAATCGCGGAAATCACTGCCGTTGTGGAGCACAGTTGAAGCATCGGGACCGCCCAGAAGGCCTATACGCCGGGTCCAACATCGCGTCCACTTCCGCAACGGCACCGAATCGCGGAAATCGCTGCCGTTGTGGAGCGCAGTTGAAGCATCGGGACTGTGAGAAGAAAGTAATTTTGTTTTCCTAAAATAACATTGTATTATGAAGATGATCAAGACAATCTTTTTTGCGGCCGTAGCCCTGCTTCTGCTTGCAGGATGCGCCGGCAAATCAGGACAGGAGGTGCAGTCTCCTGTGAGCAATGTGAGCCATCCCGACTGGACGGCCTCCGCAGTCCTCTATGAGGTCAATGTCCGCCAGTACACCGAGGAGGGCACCTTCAAGGCCTTCGAGAAGCATCTGCCCCGGCTCAAGGAACTCGGGGTGGACATCCTCTGGTTCATGCCCGTGTATCCCATCGGAGAGGTGGAGCGCAAGGGTGAGCTGGGCAGCTACTACTCTATCCGCGACTACAAGGCCATCAATCCCGAGTTCGGGGACATCGAGGATTTCCAGTCCGTGGTGGACAGGGCTCATGAGTTAGGCTTCAAGGTGATTCTCGACTGGGTGGCCAATCATACCTCCCGCGACCACGGCTGGATCGCCGAGCATCCCGATTGGTACGTGATGGATGACAGCACCGGTACTCCGGTGGCTCCTTTCGACTGGACCGATGTGGCCGAGCTGAACTACGACAATGCCGATATGCGTGCCGCCATGCTCGACGCCATGACCTACTGGGTGTCCGAGGTAGGTGTCGACGGCTTCCGCTGCGACGTGGCCCACGAGGTGCCGGTGGACTTCTGGAATGACGCCGTGGCAGCGCTCCGGGAGATCCGTCCCGACCTGTTCATGCTGGCCGAGTCCGAGGAACCCGCTCTGATGACCGACGCCTTCGACGCCTACTACGGCTGGTCCAACCATGCGTTTATGAACAGGCTCGCCCAGGGCAAGGCTACTGCCGCTGAGTACGCCGCCTACCGTGTGGAGCACGAGGGCAAGCTGCCAGTGGAGAGCATCGAGATGAATTTCACTTCCAATCACGACGAGAACTCCTGGAACGGCACCGAGTTCGAGAGGATGGGGGACGCTGCCCGCCAGTTCGCCGCCCTGACTTTCGCCGAGCCGGGCATGCCTCTGATCTACAGCGGTCAGGAGGTGGGCAACGACAACTCGCTGGAGTTCTTCATGCGCGATCCCATCGTGTGGGAGGACCGCGGAGGCTTCACCCAGTTCTATCAGGAGCTGATTGCTATGAGGGATGCCCATCCGTCGATGTATGCTCCCCGCGAGGGCGCTCCTATGGTGATACTGGCGTCCGACAGGCCCGAACAGGTGTTTGCCTTTGAGCGTCGGCTCTCTGACGGCAGCGACGGATTCGCCGCAGTGTTCAATTTCTCCGCAGAGGAAGTGACCGTGACCGTCTCCGAAGGCTCCATCGCCGGGCAGAGCTACACCCTGCCCGCCCACGGATATCAGTTCGTGTTCTGATGCCGCTCTGCGTTTTCTGCGTTCCCATTTTCCCACCTTCGGAAGGTGTGCAGAAAACGGCCGGAAATGTCCCACCTTCGGAAGGTGGGAGAGGGTGCTGGAGAGCCTGATATTGTCCTACAGCTGTTCTGGAGCAGTTCCTGCATTTTCCCACCTTCAGAAGGTGCGCGGAAAACGGCCGGAAATGCCTCACCTTTGGAAGGTGGACAACGTGTAACGATATTTAAAACCAAATAGCAATAATTTATGAAGAAAAATTTACTGACTACGATTCTGGCTGCGATGGGGCTGTCGTCCATGGCTTCCGCAGCTGTGGGCCAGGAGGGACTGCGCGTGGAGCCGCCCTGCTGGTGGACCGGAATGGAGACCCCGCTGACGCTGATGCTGCACGCCCCCGGACTTTCGGGTGCGGGTGTGTCCGTGGACTCTGACGGGATCACGGTGAAGGCCGTGCATTATGCCGAGAGCCCGAACTACGTGTTCGTGGATCTCGAGATTGCCGATAACTTAGCTCCGGGTGAGTACACATTTACCATCAACTACCCCGACGGTAAGACCGAGACATTTGCCTACAGCATAGGCGAGCGTCGCGAGGGGTCACGGGATAGGGTGGGCTTCGGCTCCTCCGACGTGGTGTACCTGCTCATGCCGGACCGTTTCGCCAACGGGGACAAGAAGAACGACTCTTCGCCCCTGACCGCCGAGAGGGGCAACCGCAAGCTCCCCGGCGGACGTCACGGCGGTGACCTCCAGGGTATCATGGACCATTTAGACTATCTGGCCGACCTCGGTATCACAGCTATCTGGCCCACTCCCATTACCCTCGACAACGAACCGACCTATTCCTACCACGGCTACGCCTGCGCGGACTATTATCAGATAGACCCCCGTTACGGCTCCAACGAACTTTACCGCTCCTTAGTGGCAGCCGCCCATGAGAAAGGCATCAAGTTCATCCAGGACATCGTGCCCAACCACAGCGGCACCGCCCACTGGTGGTACAACGACCTGCCTTTCTCCGACTGGATCCACCAGCATCCGACATTTACCCGCTCCAACTACGCCATGTCCGGACACTCCGATCCCCACGCCGCCCGGACCGACATCGACGCCTGCGTGACCGGCTGGTTCGATACCTCGATGCCCGACATGAACCTGAGCAATCCCTATTGCCTCCAGTACTACATCCAGCTGGCAGTGTGGTGGATAGAGTACGCTGACCTGGACGGTATCCGCGTGGACACCTATCCCTACACCCGCAAGGAGGACATCTCGGCCTGGACTGCCGGTATCCTGAAGGAGTTCCCCAATTTTACCCTCGTGGGCGAGTGCTGGTTCCACAATACCCAGCAGATAGCCTACTGGGAGGGCTGCAGGACAGCAGACGGCGGCTTCAAGACCAATGCCGACGGCTATACCTCGCACCTGCCCATGGTGATGGACTTCGCCCTGACCGACGCTATATCCGAGGCATTCGTACAGAATGAGAACCTGGGCTACGACGACGGCATCAAGCGCGTCTACGGCTCCGTGTCCCTCGACTTCGCCTACTACAACCCCTACAACCTGCTGACCTTCATTACCAACCACGACATGGAGCGCCCGGCCATCCGCTTCGGCACCTACAAGGATTCCGACGAAACCGTGCTGGCGCGTATGAAGAATGCGACCACTCTGCTGCTGACCATGCGCGGCGTGCCCCAGTGGTACTACGGTGACGAGATCCTGATGCACGGACCCGAGGAGATGGTGGGCAAGGGCGACGCCTGGTGGAGGACCGACTTCCCCGGCGGCTGGCCCGGCGACAAGGTCAATGCCTTCACGTCCGCCGGCAGGACCGAGCTGCAGAACGAGATGTTCGACCACACCCGCACCCTGATGCAGTGGAGGAAGACTTCCGAGGCCGTGACCAAGGGCAAGCTGATGCACTTCATGCCCTTCGGCGACTTAGTGAACGCCTACGTGTACTTCCGCTACACCCCTGACTTCAAGGACTTCGTGATGGTAGTGATCAACAACGGTACCGAGTCCGTCTCCCTCGACTGGGCCCACTACGCCGAGATATTCGACGCTGCATCCGCAGCCCTCGGCACCGACAGCTTCACCGCCACCGACATCCTCACCGGAGCGACCGTCTCCCGCAGCACCGAGCCATTAGACGTGCCCGGCATGACCTCCCTCGTCCTCCAGTTCTAAACCCGGACTGCTTCATCGACAACGGGAAAGAGAATCGTAAACCTGCAAGGGACGGCTCTCTCTCCCGTTGTCATTTAAGGCATTTATAAGGCTTTGACGGAAAAATGTGAGCGGGTAGTGGGGTGGAATACCGGGCGGTGAAGTCGCTGTCCGGCGGCAGGAGCCTTGGATGCGGATGTACTTTGGAGAGGGAGGAGGTCGAGCGGACCGTAGTAGTTGCCGGCGACCTCATAGTCGAGGTTGGTGGTGAAAGCGAACGTGATGTTGTAGCTCAGTTCGGCGGAGTTAATGATGTGCAGGCTGCCTTCGGTAATCAGACCTAAGTACGCACTGCCCTGCGCGTCGTAGTATTCGACCACTGTGCCGTATATCTGGTCGAGATTCACTTCGCCGGGACTGAGGGTAGAGTCAGGGCCCCATTCAGGGGTGACGTGGTAGTGTCCTCCGGGCAGACGGCCGTCCTCAGTGAGTCTCATGTAGCAGTCGATATTGAGGATGCTGCCGGGCGGTATGGTGTAGCCGTCAGCGTCTGTGTTCATGTCTGTGAAGGAAAGAATGACGTTGGATATGCCGTCTCCGAGTCCCTCCATATCGTCGTTGACCGAGCCCATGGCGGCCTTGGCCTGGATGCTGATGGTCTGCTCAAGCGGCAGATAATCTGTCACTCCTGTGGAGTAGTCCGTGAATGCTGTGGGACCGGAATAATGTACATGGTGGGTCATACCGGCCACATCGGTCAGTTCTGCCTCGAAAGTGTAGTTGCTGCCGTTACGTGAGACGGTCAGGATGCCGGATGTGAAGGTGAGCTGAAGAGTCCCTCCGTATCGGCTGGCCTCCTCGAAGAGGGAGTAGTTGGGCGTAAATGTGCCGACGGCCGTCTCGCCCCAGGGACCGAGGCTGTAGGTGCCTTCCTGCAGTGTGATGTGCTTAAGGTCGGCGGCTGCAGTGGAGAACACATCGAAGTAGTAGTATCTTCCGCCCGGCAGGAGTGAGCCGTCATCTCCAAAGCCTATGTCGGAGAGACAGATGTAGTAGTTGCATTCTCCGGAGTTACCTATCGCTCCGTTGTAGTCCCCGTAGAATACAAGGGCCTCCGTATTGTAGTCAGCGCTGTTGTCCTTCCTGCAGGACACGGCAGCAGCTGCTACGATAGCCGTCAGTAAGAGCAGATATGGGAACCGGAGGCATTTCATAGTGCGTAAAGGTAATATTTTTCCGAGACTTTACGGAATTTTTCTGCAAAATCGTTCCAGATATTGAAGATGTCCTCATATCTGTACCGCTCTCCGAAGGCCTTCCGCACATCCTCGGAGCCGGTCACCTTGTCGAACATTTCCAGCCGTGAGGCATCTGCAGCCCCGAACGGGTCGAAGTCCGGCTGCATGTCCGCAATGACCTGCATCGCATAGAACTGAATCTCCGAGAGCCGTGCCGCCCCGAAGTCCGTGATGTAGATCTGCACCCCTCCGATCTCCTCTCCCTTGAGCGAGCCGTAGAATGGTGTGGCGTACACGGGCCGGAACAGCACCCCCGGCAGATAGAGGGCGTTCATCCGCGAGGCCAGCAGGTCCGCGTCCATCCCCGGACATGCGATCATGCCGAAGGGCAGGGTGTAGCTCACCCCGATGGACAGTACCCCGAGCTCTCCGAGAATACCGGTCGCCGGGTAGAGGTATGCCGCCTCCACCGTGGGAATGTGGGGGGAGGAGGGCACCCAGAGCAGTCCCGTCGCGTCGAAGTTCATGCCGCGCCTCCATCCTTCCATCTTCACGACCGTGAGCCGGCATTTTACCGTAGAGTCCCGGCCGTCGGAGCCATCCACCCTGAGCATCCCCTCCTCGTTGAGCAGGGTCGCCAGCTCCCCGCAGGTGAGGCCGTAGACATAGGGGATATTGTATTGTCCTACGAATGAGATGAGGGAGTCCTCTACTCCCGGGCCCTCGACCTTCAGGCCTCCGAGGGGGTTCGGACGGTCGAGGATGATCATTTCCACCCCTTCCATTGCCGCCACCTTCATCACATTGCCCATGGTGCTGATGTAGGTGTAGGAGCGGCAGCCGATGTCCTGTATGTCGTAGACGATGGCGTCGAGGCCCTCGAACTGCTCCGCGGAGGGAAGGCGGGTCTTGCCGTAGAGGGAGAAAATGGGAACGCCGGTGCGGGGGTCGACGGCCTGTCCCTCGACGTGCTCGCCGGCGTGGGCATTGCCACGGACCCCGTGTTCAGGGCCGAAGAGGGCGACCAGCTCCACTCCCGGGGCGCTGTTCAGGACGTCGATGGTGGAGTTGAGGTAGCGGTCCACGCCCGTGGGATTGGTCACCAGCCCGATGCGCTTGCCCTGCAGCTGCTCGAAGCCGTTGGCCTCGAGGACGTCTATGCCGGTGAGGACGGTCTGGGCGGTGCCGGTGGCGGGGATGAGGGTAAGGGCGGTCAGGATGAGGACGGCCGCGGCTGTGGTGGAAAGATGGTATGTTCCGGATAATTTCATATCGTACAATGTGTTTTGGACTCGGGCTGTCAGCTGAGGGCCTGGCCGGAGTCGTCGTATTTCTCGGGGTAGAGGAGGATGAGGCTGCAGGAGGTGAACTCGCGGCCGAGGAGGCGGGGCAGCTTCTCAAAGGAACTGTCGTGGGAGATGGAGCCGGGACGGGAGCTGACTACGGCCAGGAGGCTGTCGTCGTCGAGTTCGGAGGCGAGGGAGGTCAGGTCGCTGTAGTCCTCCATGGGAACGTAGAGGGCTTCGAGGCGGTGGCTGTTCTCCTCGAGGAGTTTCTGCAGTATGACAATGGTCTCCTGGGGGGCGTGGAAATGCAGGGGGCGCTCTAAGGAGGTGCTCAGGCGGCATAGGTGCTCCACCCAGCGGCTGAATCCAGCTTCGTACTCGGCTTTGGGCGGGACTGCCACCACTATCTGGCTCAGGGTGTTGATGGGGACCATGAGGCGGGAGAGGAGGACTTCGCAGGAGAGGCTCTTGAGGAGGTTGACAGCTAAGTTGCCGAGAATCGGGCTGTCGGCGTCCCTTCTCAGGCCGATGAGGAGGCTGGTAATCTCCTGTTCCTTGACGGTATGGATGATGCCCGAGGCGATGTTGAGGTCGTAGCGGCTGAGTTTCTTCAGGTCCACGTGGGCGGAGGCGGCAATCTTGGCGGCGTTGTCGAGGTTGCGGGAGGCGGTGCTCACGGCCTTGGAGTTGTCGGTGTCGTAGAGGATGCTCAGGGCGTAGAGGTTGTCGTTGAGCATGGGGTCGCGCACGGCCATCGAAAGGCAGACTAAGTCCTTGACGGTGTCGGGGTTGGCCAGCGGAATGAGAATCTTCTCTGGCCGGCTGTCGGGGTCGCGGTCGATGACGGGCTCCTCCATTGCTATCTTGCGGGCGGTGCGGTCGGTGGTCAGGGAACTGACGATGCAGGTGAATAGAATCAGGAGAATGGTGCCGTTGAGGATGTCCTCGTTCAGGAGGCGGCTCCCGTCGGGGAGGATGATCTCGTAGCCGATGAGGGCTGCGGCGAGGGTGGCGGCTGCCTGGGAGGTGGTGAGGCCGAACATCAGGCGGCGCTCGGTGGCGGCCATGCGGAAGACCTTCTGGGTCAGGAGGCTGGCAATCCATTTGCCGGTCAGGGCGGTGGCGGTCATGACCAGTGCTACCTTGATCGCGCCCCAGTGGCCGAATATCACGTTGAGGTTGATGAGCATGCCCACTCCGATGAGGAAGAATGGGATGAAGAGGGCGTTGCCCACGAACTCGAGATGGCTCTTGAGGGGGGAAATGGACGGAATCAGGCGGTTGAGCAGGATGCCGGTGAGGAAGGCTCCGAGGATGCCCTCTAATCCGGCCACTTCCATCAGCCCGGCTGCTGCGAATAGCAGTACCATCACGAATATGAACTGCATGACGGTGTCGTCGTACTTGCGGAAGAACCATCGCGCTATTCTCGGGAAGGAGTAGATGATGACGGCACCTATCATTATCACCTTGAATGCCATCACTATCCAGAACGACTCACCTGTGCCGCCCTCGAATATGCCGCTCATGACGGCCAGCACCAGCAGGGTCATGGTGTCGGTGACTGCTGTGGCTCCTACGGCTATGCTCACGCTCCTCTCGCGGGAGACTCCGAGGCGGAGGACTATCGGGTAGGAAATCAGGGTGTAGGAGGCGTACATGCTGGCCAGCAGGATGGAGGTGGCGAGGCTGTACTTGAGCAGGGAAGTGTTGACTATGAGCCCGAGTATGATCGGTATGGAGAATGTGAGCAGGCCCAGGACGGCGGCCTTCCTGCGGTTGTGCTTGAAGTCCTCCATGTTGATGTCCAGGCCGGCCAGGAGCATGATGTAGTACAGGCCGACGTTGCCGAAAAGCTCAAAGCTGCTGTCGCGGGCCAGCAGGTTGAGTCCGTGCTCGCCGATGAGCACGCCGGCCAGAATCATCCCGATGATGTTCGGTATCCGCAGCCGGTTGAACAGCAGCGGGGCGAACAGGATGATCAGCAGTACGATCAGGAATATCCACGTGGGATCGGTTATGGGCAGGCTCAGTTCACTCCAGTTCATTCTGCGAATTTAAGAAAAAATCTTTTCCGGCGGTGCTGTGGCGGTGCGCTTTTCAGTTTCGGCTCTGGAGGGGCTGCCGTTTCCCCGCAGCTTCCCTACTCCTTCGGAAGGTGAGTAGATTTCCCGCGTTTTCGTCTCACCTTCGGAAGGTGTGCATTTGCCTGAATTGCCCTACAGCGTCTATGGCCCTGCTTTCCCTTGCCTGACCCTCATTCCACCTTCGGAAGGTGAATAGATTCCCCGCGTTTTCGTATCACCTTCGGAAGGTGTGCATTTGCCTGAATTGCCCTACAGCGTCTGTGACCCTGCTTTCCCTTGCCTGACCCTCATTCCACCTTCGGAAGGTGAGTAGATTCCCCGCATTTTCATCCCACCTTCCGAAGGTGGGCGGAAGAAGTGAGCTATTTCACATTACTGTTTACCATTGTGCTTGAGGCCGAAGGAAGGGTCGACCTTGATGAGTGCGGTGACTGCGAGGGTGACGAGGCAGCAGCCCATTATCCACCAGAAGAAGCCGACGTAGCCCATCCACTCCTGCAGGGCACCCGCGAACATTCCCGGTATCATCATGCCGAGGGCCATGAATGCGGTGCAGATGGCGTAATGGGA
>CALUPK010000003.1 GCA_944322575.1 uncultured Bacteroidales bacterium
AAGAGCTCGAACCAGCCGTTGTGGAAGCCGAAATCGTCCTCGAAGTTGGTCTCATTGTGGATGAGCAGCTCGTTCAGACGCATATCGCTCTGGCTCTGGGCACTCAGGGTGAACACGGACAGAGTAACTGCGAGACCCGACACCAATATGAATCTAAGTTTGTTCATTTCAGTCGGTTTGATGTGTTACAAAGGAAGATTGTCATGCTTCTTGGCAGGGTTGCTCAGCTTCTTGGTCGAGAGCTGCTCAAGGGCGCGGATTACGCGGAAGCGGGTATTCCTGGGCTCGATGACATCGTCGATGTAACCGTAGCTGGCTGCCTTGTAGGGGTTGCAGAAGAGGTCGTTGTACTCTTTCTTCTTGGCAGCTGTTACCTCTGCGCGCTTGTCGGGATCCTCGATCTCCTTGATCTCCTTGGAGTAGAGCACCTCTACGGCACCGTCGGCACCCATCACGGCGATGTTGGCTGTAGGCCATGCGTAGTTGATATCGCCGCGGAGCTGCTTGCAGCTCATCACGATGTGCGAACCGCCGTAGGACTTGCGGAGGGTGACGGTAACTTTGGGCACTGTGGCCTCACCGTAAGCGTAGAGCAGCTTGGCTCCGTGAACGATGATTCCGCCGTACTCCTGCTGGGTTCCGGGCAGGAAGCCGGGAACGTCCACGAGGGTTACGAGAGGGATGTTGAAGGCGTCGCAGAAACGTACGAAGCGGGCAGCCTTTCTGGAGGAGTTGATGTCCAGAACGCCGGCTAAGTACTTGGGCTGGTTGGCCACGATACCCACTGATGTGCCGCCCATGTGAGCGAAGCCGACGATGATGTTCTTGGCGTAGTCCTTGTGTACTTCGAAGAACTCTCCGTCGTCAACGATACCGCCGATGACATGATACATGTCGTAAGCCTCGTTGGGGCTGTCGGGGATGATGGAGTTGAGGGAGTCCTCGAGTCTCTCGATGGGGTCTGCGGTGGGTTTGTAAGGGGGTTCCTCGAGGTTGTTCTGAGGAATGAAGGAGAGGAGCTTGCGGATGATGGCGATAGCGTCCTCCTCGGAGTCTGCGGCGAAGTGTGCTACACCGCTCTTGGAAGCGTGTACGGATGCACCGCCGAGCTGCTCCTGTGTAACCACCTCACCTGTTACTGACTTAACCACTGCGGGGCCGGTCAGGAACATGTAGCTGGTACCCTTTGCCATGATGTTGAAGTCGGTGAGGGCGGGGGAGTAAACCGCACCGCCGGCGCAGGGACCAAGGATGGCGGAGATCTGAGGGATGACACCAGATGCGAGGATGTTCCTCTGGAAGATCTCGGCGTATCCTGCGAGAGCGTTCACGCCTTCCTGGATACGTGCTCCGCCTGAGTCGTTCAGACCGATGACGGGAGCGCCCATCTTCATGGCCTGGTCCATGATCTTGCAGATCTTCAGGGCCAGAGTCTCAGAAAGAGATCCGCCGAATACAGTGAAGTCCTGGGCGAATACATAGACCAGACGGCCATCGATAGTACCGTAACCTGTAACGACACCGTCGCCGAGGAATGTAGTCTTGTCCATGCCGAAGTTCGTGCAGCGGTGTGTCACGAACATGTCGAATTCCTCGAAACTGCCTTCGTCGAGGAGCATGGCGATCCTTTCGCGGGCAGTGTATTTGCCCTTCTGGTGCTGAGAGTCGATTCTCTTCTGGCCACCGCCGAGGCGGGCCTTCTCACGAAGCTCTATCAGCGCTTTTACTTGTTCAAGCTGTTGGCTCATAACTTAATCTTTCTGTATTAATTAGTGTTTTGGGTTATTTGTTCTTGGGATCCTCGCACAGCTCGGTGAGCACACCGTGTGTGGACTTGGGGTGGAGGAAGGCGATGTTCAGGCCCTCTGCGCCTTTGCGGGGAGCCTTGTCGATGAGTCTTACGCCCTTGGCTTCCATTTCGGTCAGAGCGTTCTGTACGCCGTCCTTAACTGCGAAAGCTAAGTGGTGGATACCCTCGCCCCTCTTCTCGATGAAGCTTGCGATGGTTCCGTCGGGTGAAGTGCTTTCCAGCAGTTCAAGCTTGGTCTGTCCGATTTTGAAGAAAGCGGTCCTGACTTTCTGGTCGGGAATCTCTTCGATAGAGTAGCATTTGAGGCCCAACATGTTCTCATAGTAGGGAATAGCCTCGTCCAGAGACTTCACGGCGATTCCGAGATGTTCGATATGTGACAGTTCCATAATAAGATTTATTTTAGAGTTGTGTTATTCTTCATCAGCCAGTTCCATGGTGTGGTAGACGTTCTGTACGTCGTCGTCGTTCTCGAGCTTGTCGATGAGCTTGAGGATGCCTTCCTTCTCCTCGGCGGTGAGTTTCTTGAGAGGTACGTTGGGTATCCTCTCGAAACCTCCGGATACGATGGTGAAGCCGTTGTCCTCGAGATATTTCTGTATGGCTCCGAATGACTCGAACTCACCATATATATAGATAAGGCCGTCCTCGTCATCCTTGTAGACATCGTCCACGCCGTAGTCGATGAGCTCGAGCTCGAGCTCGTCCATGTCCACGGGACCGTCTTTCCTGACCTTGAAGACGCACTTGTGGTCGAACATGAAGCTTACGCAGCCCTGGGTTCCCAACGCACCGCCTACCTTGGTGAAGTAGCTGCGGATGTTGGCCACAGTCCTCATGTTGTTGTCGGTGGCGGTCTCAATCAGGAATGCGATGCCGTGGGGGCCGAAGCCTTCGTATACGATCTCCTCGTAGTCTCCTGCATCGTGCTCTACAGCTCTCTTGATGGCCCTCTCGATGTTCTCCTTGGGCATGTTCTCGCTGCGGGCGGTCTGGATCAGGGTCCTCAGACGGGGGTTGTTGTCGGGGTCGGGCCCGCCGGCCTTGGCGGCTATGGTGATTTCCTTTCCGATACGTGTGAAGACGCGGGCCATGTTGCCCCAGCGCTTGAACTTACGTTCTTTTCTGAATTCAAATGCTCTTCCCATACTTACTTCTTAACTTCTATGCGTGTGATGTATTTGTCGATCTCGAATCCCTCGTATGTCTGAGGATATCTGTCCTTGATGACGCGGTAGTGGGACAGTGCCTCATCGTATCTTCCGAGCTCCTCGCAGACGATGCCGGCTTTGAGAAGATAGGTTGCGGAGAAGATATTGTCCTCCACCTGTGCGGCCTGAAGATAATATTTCAGGGCGCTCTCATAGTCCTCGAGCATCGAGTATGCATCTGCAGTGCAGGCGAGGGCACGTGCTGAGAGCACAGGGTCCTTGCTGCTGTACTTGCTCAGATATCCGATGGCGTCAGCGGCATTGCCGAGCTGAAGCTCACAGATGCCGGCGTAGAGGTAAACTGCCTTTCCTGCCTTGGCGCCGTACTCATCGATGATCTGGATGAATCCGAGTGAATTGCCGTCACCGTTGAGGGCCTTGTCATAGTCCTCTGCCCTGAAGTACTGCTCGGCAACGAAAGTCTGTCCTACGGCCTCGTCTTTCAGCGGCTTGGCATAGAACTGGATGACCAGTACCACGATAGCGGCGATGATAACAGCGCCGGCACCGATGTATCCGATAAGCTTTCCGTTTTTCTTGAAAAATACCTCAGTCTTGGAGACGGCCTCACCGACTGTCTCGATCTTTTCCTCCTTGGGATTGTTTACGTTTTTTGCCATTTTTGGAATAAATAAATACAAATTTTTATAATGGTTGCAAAAATACAACAATTTGTGTAATTCCAAAGATAAAATATAAATAAAAGACAGGCAGATGTCCGCCGACAGTATCTGCCTGTTAATGAAAAATTCGCTATATTTGCACAGACAAAGAGCAGAAAATGTATCTCAGCAGAATCATAATAAAGGACTTTAAGAACATACTGTCAGCGGATATTTCCTTCTCTCCCAAGATCAACTGCATCTGCGGTGACAACGGAGTGGGAAAGACCAATTTCTTAGACGCCGTCTACTACCTTTCCATGACCAAGAGCTTTCTGTCCTCATCGGACCGTTATACTTTTACGTATGGGAAAAGCGAAGCAGTCATTCACGGGCACTATGTGATGGACGGCAGTGCGGAGGATATAGCGATAGCTGTGCGGAGTGACGGGAATAAGACCGTCCGGCGCAATGACAAGGCTTACAAGCGCATATCCGAGCATATCGGCCGTGTCCCGGTGGTGATGACGGCTCCCTCGGATATCTCTCTGATCCATGATTCGGGAGAAGAGAGGAGGCGTTTCCTGAATATGATGATATCTCAGATGGATCAGGAATATCTTCGCTCTGTGGTAGCCTACAACCGTCTGCTGAGGCAGCGCAATTCCCTTCTTAAGCAGGATGCCGTTCCAGACATGCTTTTGGATACTATTTCTGAACAGATGTACGGTTTCTCGGAATACATCCACAGCTCAAGGGCAGCTGCGGTACAGATGCTTGACGCCGGCGCTGCATCGTTCTACAACATGATCTCCGGGGGGAGGGAGAGCGTGGGTATCCGCTACCGCTCGGACCTGTCCGGGGACGTCCGGACAGCAGATGTGTTTGAGGCGGCAAAGCAGAAGGACAAGCTCCTCAGTTATACTACCGCCGGTGTGCAGAGGGACGATATGGAGTTCTCAATGGACGGCTATCCGATAAGGAAATGTGCATCGCAGGGACAGCAGAAATCATTTCTGATAGCCCTGAAGATGGCGCAGTACTCTGTTATGCGCAGGGAGCAACCGGTCATGCCGGTTCTGCTTTTCGATGACCTTTTTGACAAACTGGATTCCGGCAGGGTGGAGGCTTTGATCAGGATGGTGGTTGAGGGGGATTTCGGCCAGATTTTCATTACGGATACTGATGAGGCGCGTCTGCGCAGGATAGTCGGAGGAATTACGGATCAGGGACGTTTTTACAATGTCAAGGACGGAGTGATAATGGAAAAATGACCGGGCTATGCAGAGAATAGGTGAAAAACTTTTGGGCGAGGTAATCAGGGACTATGTCCAGGAGGTAGGATTAGAAGACAGACTCAGGGCAGTGGACGTCTGCGGGATGTGGCGGGAGGTCGCAGGAGAGAGGGTGGCGGCGGCCACCGGCAGTATTTATTTTGCGGACGGAATTCTGTACTGCAGGATGTCCTCGTCTATTGTGCGCAACAGCGTGTATTATAGTCTCGACGGTATCCGGGCGGAGATGAACCGCAGGCTTGGGAAGGGAGAGGAGGTAAGGAAGATTGTCCTCAGATGAGAAAATTTTGTTAAATTTGAAGACTAAAACTAACTTATATAAAGATTATGGACAGATTTATCGAAAACTTCAAGAAGGGATTCCCCTTCCTAAAGCTGGTAGCAGCGGCGACACCCCGGAAAGGAATTCAGGTAATGGATGAGAGTCAGCAGAAAGAGGCTGTCGATGTGTATGATGCATTTTCAGGTGAGGTGCTCAAGTTTGTTCCGGCATCCGGAGCGGCCTCACGTATGTTCAAGGACCTTTTCGAAGGACGTGATGTCCTGCTTGGAGGCAAGGAGCTGGATCCGGCTTCGAAAGCTAAGAAGTTTGTGGACAATATAGGCAGATTTGCATTCTATGCTCCGGAGGAGTTTGACGGTCTGTCTGACTTTCAGATTCTGGATCATGTGATAGGGCAGGGATGCTCGGCTTCCGGTGCGACCGGTCTGGATTATGGAAACAGGCCTAAAGGTCAGGTGCTGTTCCATCGCTATGAGGATGAAGTCCGCACCGCATTTGAGGAGCATCTGGTAGAGGGCGCCCTGTATGCCCGCAGTGCTTCAGGCAAGGTCAGGATTCATTTTACGGTCTCACCTGCCCATCAGGCCGGTTTCGAGAAGATTCTCAGTGAGACGGTGGCCAAGTATGAGGAGCGCTTCGGCTGCAAGTATGACATCTCATTCAGTATTCAGGATCCTTCGACGGATATCATAGCTGTCAATGAGGACAATACTCCGTTCCTCAAAGCCGACGGCAAGCCTCTTTACCGTCCAGGCGGACACGGAGCCCTGCTTCGCAATCTCGATGCTGTACACGCGGACCTGATTTTCTTGAAGAATATCGATAATGTGGTACATCAGAGACTTCTCGAAGATACCGTCAAGTGGAAGAAGGTGCTTGCTGGCAAGCTGCTGGAGGTCCGCTCGGTTATCTGCCGGTATCTTAACGCTTTGGATGAGCTGATGGAGGCCAAAGTTGACGATCCCTGTCTGTTGGATGAGATCAAGGACTTCCTGAGTAGGGAATTCTGTGTAACTCTGCCGAAAGTGCCGTATGAGATACTTCCTCAGTACCTGCACGCCAAGCTCAACCGTCCTATACGTGTCTGCGGCATGGTCAAGAATGAGGGCGAGCCCGGAGGCGGTCCCTACATCGTCTACGATGCGGACGGCTCCACTTCCCTGCAGATTCTCGAGGGTGCCCAGCTGGATATGAATGATCAGGCTACCGTCGCCATTCTCAAAGGCTCGACACACTTCAATCCGGTGGATGTGGTATGCTGTACGGTAGACTATCTCGGACGTAAATTCGATCTTCAGCGCTTTGTGGATCCTGAGACAGGTTTCATCAGCCATAAGAGCTACGAGGGACGTCCGCTCAAGGCCCAGGAACTTCCCGGCCTCTGGAACGGCTCCATGAGCAACTGGAATACCGTCTTCGTCGAGGTGCCGCTTATCACCTTCAACCCCGTGAAGACCGTTCTGGATTTACTCCGCCCCGAGCATCAGGCTATCTGAAAGTGAAGAATAGATTCATGGTGAAGTTCCAGACCATGACGACAGCCGTGGCGCAGAGCTTCGAGAAATAGAAATTCCATTTCAGGCGGTCGGCGAGAATCCAGATTGTGAGATTGTTGATGCCGAGGCCTATTAAGGAGATAATGAAAAACGAGAGATATTCCACCGGAATATCCTCGTTTTTGCTATGGAACGTCCACAGACGGTTCCATATATAATTGTTCGTAGCGGCGAGAACGAAACCTGCTGAATTGGAAAGAAACTTGTTCAGCTTCGCTTTCTCCTTCAGCAGGTACGTTACGCCGAAATCCACTATCATGCCGGAGCAGCCTACTACTCCGAACTTGATGAATTTCAGTAGCAATATTTTGTCTAATACAGCCAACAGTCCTTACCAGCCGAGAACGTATGCGAAAATGAGTGGAGCAACGATGGTCGCATCGGACTCGACGATGAAGCGGGGAGTGTCCTTGGAGAGCTTGCCCCAGGTGATCTTCTCGTTGGGCACGGCTCCGGAATAGGATCCGTAGGATGTGGTGGAGTCGGAGATCTGGCAGAAGTACGACCACAGGGGCACGTCCTTCCACTCGAGGTCCTGAGCCATCATGGGCACCACGCAGATGGGAAAGTCACCGGCTGTACCGCCGCCGATCTGGAAGAAGCCTACGCCGGCTCCGCCCGAATTGGCCCTGTACCACTCGGTCAGGTAGATCATGGTCTCGATACCGTTCTTGATCATGTTGGTGTCGAACTCACCCCTGATGCAGTGTGCGGTGAAGATGTTGGCTGTGGTGCAGTCCTCCCATGCGGGCACTACGATGGGGATGTTCTTCTCGCAGGCGGCGAGGACCCAGCTGTCCTTGGGGTCGATCTCGTAGTACTGCTCGAGCACTCCGCTGCGCAGCAGACGGTAGATCACCTCCCAGGGGAAGAGTCTCTCACCCTTGGCCTTCATGTCGTTCCACACCTCTACGAGATGGTGCTCTAATCTCCTGAATGCCTCCTCCTCGGGTATGCAGGTGTCGGTCACGCGGTTCATGTGGTTCTCGAGAAGCTCGTGCTCCTGCTCGGGAGTCAGGTCACGGTAGTTGGGCACCCTCTTGTAATGGGAGTGTGCGACGAGGTTCATGATGTCCTCCTCGAGGTTGTTGGCCGAGCATGATACGATGGAGAATTTGCCCTGACGTATCATCTCTGCCAGAGAGATACCGAGCTCGGCGGTACTCATGGCTCCCGCCATTGCCAGCATCATCTTGCCGCCCCGGTTCATCAGGTCGTCGTATGCCTTTGCGGCGTCGACGAGAGTAGCCGAGTTGAAATGACGGTAGTGATGAGTGATGAATTTTGAGATAGGTCCTCTTTCCATTTTTTGTGTTTTTTTAATCGTGCCGCAAATTTATAAAATTTTAATAAATTTGCAGATTATTTAATAAAGACAAGTTTCACGGTATGTTTGAGAATTTAACCGAAAAATTAGAAAGATCATTCAAGATAATCAAGGGACAGGGCCGTATCACTGAGATTAACGTGGCTGAGACCCTCAAGGAGGTGCGCAGGGCACTGCTTGACGCGGACGTAAGTTACCGTGTAGCCAAGGACTTCTGCAACGATGTGAAGGCCAAGGCTATGGGTCAGAACGTGCTGACGGCAGTCCGTCCCGACCAGATGATGATTAAGATTGTCCACGACGAGTTGGTGGCACTGATGGGAAGCACGGCGACGGACATTAATATAAAAGGTAAGCCAGGTATAGTTCTCGTGTCCGGTCTTCAGGGTTCCGGTAAGACGACTTTCTGCGGTAAGCTGGCGCTCAACTGCAAGAGCAAGCGCGGTCTAAGGGTGATGCTGGTGGCAGGTGACGTGTACAGACCAGCGGCCATCGACCAGTTGAAGGTGCTTGGGGAGCAGATAGAGGTCTTCGTCTACTCCGAGGACGGGGTGAATGACCCGGTTAAGATAGCTAAGAATGCCGTAGCATACGCGATAAAGGAAAATTATTCTTTAGTCATAGTCGATACCGCCGGCCGTCTGGCAGTAGACGAGGAGATGATGGACGAGATAGCCGCCATCAAGGAGGCGGTCAAGCCTACCGAGACTCTTTTCGTGGTCGACGCCATGACCGGTCAGGATGCAGTAGAGACCGCCAAGGCCTTCAACGACCGTCTCGACTTCGACGGAGTGGTGCTCACCAAGATGGACGGTGATACCCGCGGCGGTGCCGCCCTCTCTGTCAAGGCCGTGGTCAACAAGCCGATCAAGTTCATCAGCTCAGGCGAGAAGATGGAGGCCCTCGATGTCTTCCATCCCGACCGTATAGCTGACCGAATCCTCGGCATGGGCGACGTGGTCTCCTTAGTGGAGAAGGCTCAGGAGCAGTATGATGAGCAGGAGGCCCGCAAATTAGCCAAGAAATTAGCCAAGAACCAGTTCAACCTCTGGGACTTCTACCAGCAGATACAGCAGATCAAGAAGATGGGCAACATCAAGGACCTCGCATCCATGATTCCCGGTGTGGGCAAGGCCCTAAAGGACGTGGACATAGACAATAACTCCTTCAAGAGTGTCGAGGCCATCATTCTCTCCATGACTCCATACGAGAGGGAAAATCCGGCAGTGATCAACGGTTCCCGCCGCCGCAGGATAGCCGACGGCAGCGGCACCACCATAGCCGATGTCAACCGCCTCCTCAAGCAGTTCGAGGGCACCCGCAAGATTATGAAGAACGTGACTTCAGGCGGTGTCCGCAATGCGGTAAGGACCGTCAAGGGCATGAGGCGCAGATAGAGATTTCTCAGGACAATATAAAACAGTATCCAATGATTCTTTTAAATGGTAAGGAAACGGCGGCAGCCGTGAAAAAAGAAATAGCCGCCAAGGTGGCGGAGATGGTCTCCCGCGGAGAGCGTCCCCCTCATTTAGTTGCGGTGCTGGTAGGTGACAACGGAGCCAGCAAGACCTACGTGGCCAATAAGGAAAAGGCCTGTGCAGAGGTGGGATTCAAGTCCACAGTTCTGACATTCCCCGAAACTATATCCGAGGCGGAGCTGCTTGCTCAGATTCAGAAACTCAATGAGGACGACAGTGTAGACGGATTTATCGTCCAGCTGCCTCTGCCCAAGCACATAGACGAGAACAAGGTAATCAACGCCGTCTCGCCCATGAAGGACGTGGACGGTTTCCATCCAGTCAATGCCGGCCGCATGGCCCTCGGAGAGGAAGCCTTCCTTCCGGCGACACCCTACGGTATACTTCTGCTGCTTGAGCATTATGGCATAGAGACTTCCGGAAAGCACTGCGTGATTCTCGGCCGCAGCAACATCGTCGGCCGCCCTGTGGCCAACCTGCTGTCCCGTAAGACATATCCAGGAGACTGCACAGTTACTATGTGCCACAGCCGCACCAAGGACATTGCCTTCTATACCCGCAGCGCCGACATTATCATCGCGGCTCTCGGGGTGCCGGAGTTTCTCAAGGGCGACATGGTCAAGGAAGGAGCCGTGGTCATCGACGTGGGCATTACCCGTGTGCCGGCCGATACCCCCAAGGGATACCGCATCGTAGGTGACGTGGAATTTGACACTGTCGCACCGAAATGCTCCTACATAACCCCAGTGCCCGGCGGAGTAGGGCCTATGACCATAATCTCCCTGATGAAGAATACCTTCAGGGCCAGAGAACTGAAATTGAATAACCCTAACAGATAGATTTCCTATGAAACATTTGCTGACAGTCTTCGCGGCGGCCGCTGTAATGGCCATGACCGCTTCCTGCATTGTATCCAAGGACCCGGATAAAGTAAAGGCAGGAGACACTATTCCGGAATTTTCCCTCAGCTCCGAAGTCTACGGCGACCTTTCGTCCGCCGACCTCGAGGGCAAGGTGACATACCTCTGTTTCTTTGCAACATGGTGCCCTCCCTGCCAGCTTGAGCTGGCTGCAGTGCAGGATACCCTTCTGCCCATGTTCCAGAATGAGGAGGATTTTCGTCTCGTGGTGGTGGGCCGTGAGCACACGGACGCTGACTTGACGGAGTACAACAAGACCAAGAATTTTACATTTGCCCTCTATCCCGATCCTGAGCGCGAGGTTTATTCCCTCTTTGCTACAGAGACCATCCCGAGAGCCTATCTGATAGACCGCGACGGAGTGGTGGTAGATGCTGCAACCGGCTTCGATGAGGAGCATTTTGCTTCAGTGCTCGAGTCTATAAGAGAACTGCTTGACAGTGAGACATCAGTAGAACTTTAATTTGTTTTTAAGAAGATATGAGATACGTTTCTAAGATATTTGCAGCCTTCTTAGCCTTGGCTGCAGTATGCGGCTGCACAGAGAAGAAGCCGCGTGTCGCTATCGTAGGCGTGGGCATTGAGTGCAGTACATTCTCACCCGCCCGTACCACGTTAGATATGTTCCGCCCTCTTTACGGAGAGGACATCATCAAGTCCTATCCGTTCTTTCAGGGGGAGGACAATGAACTGCTCGCTCGTGCCGACTGGGTTCCGACCGTTGTAGCCTGGGCCACTCCGGGCGGAATGGTGACCCGCGAGTGCTATGACACCCTGCTGAATCAGTCACTTCGTCTGCTCAGGGAGAATATGCCGTACGACGGAATTTTCTTGGACATACACGGTGCGATGAGCGTTGAGGGCTTAGATGACCCTGAGGGAGATTACATTACCAAGATCCGTGAGGTGGTAGGGGATGATGTCCTGATATCCACTTCCATGGACCCTCACGGCTGCGTATCGCCCCGTCTGGCTCAGAATACAGACCTGATAACTTCGTACCGTATGGCTCCCCATACGGACAGGTACATCAGCCGCGAGCGTGCTATCGTCAATCTGTTGGACCGTCTCGAGAGCGGCAAGGGCAAGCCTGCCTATAAAGCCTGGGTAAAGGTGCCCATCCTGCTTCCAGGAGAGAAGACCTCTACCCGCGTGGAGCCCGGAAAGTCCCTGTATGCAGCCATTGAGCCGATTGAGGCTCAGGACGGTGTCATCGACGCAGCTATCTGGATGTCCTATCCCTGGGCCGACGAGCCCCGCAACCACGGTGTGGTGGTGGTGACCGGCGACGACAGCCTGCAGGTGACGGCCGGAGCCAAGTCCCTGGCTGAACATTTCTGGTCAGTGCGCGACGATTTCGAGTTCGTGGCTCCTACGGCTTCCCTCGAGGAGGTTCTGGCCAAGGCCATAAAGAGCGACAAGAAGCCGTATTTTATAAGTGATATGGGTGATAACCCGACAGCAGGAGGGGCCGGTGACGTGACCTGGACTCTCCAGAAGCTGCTGGCACGTCCCGAGTTCAAGAAGGCCGGCGGCAAGACACTCGTATATGCCGCTATACCCGGACCTGAGATGGTGGCACAGGCCAAGGAAGCAGGCGAGGGCGGTCATGTGCGCTGCAAGGTAGGGGCTGCTGTCGATGACCGTTATGCACCTCCCGTAATGCTTGACGGTACAGTGGTCAAGATTCTGGACCGCGAGCGCAATGACCAGGTGGTAATCAAGACAGGCTCGATGCTCGTCATCGTGGGCGAGGACCGCAGTCCTTACCACTACAAGGGGGACTTCGAGCGTCTGGGTATCAATCCCTATGACGTGGACATCATCGTGGTCAAGCTCGGCTATCTGACAGAGGAACTCTACGAGATCAGCCATGCCGGGGACTGGATGATGGCCCAGACCCGCGGAGGTGTGGATCAGGACCTGCTCCAGCTGCCCTACAAGCGCCTTGAGCGTCCCATCTTCCCGCTCGACCCCGATATGCCTGACCCTGATCTCGAGGTCGTATTCATGTAGTCCTTGGAGATTTCGCGATAAGCGGAGAAAAATAAAAGTCCCGGAAGACCAGGCCCTCCCACCGCTTTGCGGCGGGCCCCTCCCTCTAGAGCCGAGGGCGGCTAGTCTTCCGGGACTTTTATTTTTTATCCTACTTTGGACGCAGCAGTTTACAGCCTGTCCTTGAAAGAGGCGAGCCAGGTGTCTATCCGCTCACCGGTCTTTTCCGGCTCATTGTTGTCGTCTATGGCCGCACCGATGAATTCTCCTTCTTCGACGGCAGTGGAGTCGGAGTAGGAATAGCCGTCGGCCGGGATGCCGCCAATGAAATTGCAGCCGGTGCCTTCCAGCTCTTCCTTGAGCAGGTGCATGCCGTTGCAGAAAGTGTCGGAGTATGCCATGGAGTCTCCGCAGCCGAACAGGGCCACGTCCTTCCCGGCCAGATTGACTGATTTGATAACGTTGATTCCGTCATTCCAGTCATCCTGGAGCTCTCCGTCACCCCAAGTCGAGGTTCCGAGGATAAGGACATCGTATGGCTCTACCTGTCCCTTGGTTATCGTAGCCACGTCGAAAACATCTTTGACATCCAGTCTGGAGGCTATGGCTTCTGCCACTGCCTGTGTCGTCCCCGTGGACGAACCGTAAATAATAACAATCTTTTTCATCTGTTGTGTATTTTGAATTTCACACTGCAAATGAAAAAGATTATTCCCGGATTTGAAATACCAACTTATTGCTAGCAATTACCGGCTATAGCCTCAGTCTACTATCTCGGCATCGTGGAAGCGGAAGTGCTCGTGGATGCGGCGCAGACGTATGCTCAGGGCTATAAGCATGATGCCGAATACGATCAGGGCGCAGCCGGTGAGAATGACCACAGAGGCTGTTCCGAGCGTCAGGGGGAAGAATGTGATGCCCAGTGAGAGGAGCAGGAGTACCACGCCGCCCGCAATTACCCAGCCGCTGCCGCGGACACGGAAGGAATCCATATCGCTGCCCAGACCGATAATCATGAAGCTGTGGAACATCATCCACACGCCCAGCACTACTGGCAGTACAACAAGGGTTACGCGCGGGTAGCAGCACAGGAAGAGGCCCATAAGCAGGTCGAGGATGCCGCCTACTATGCTGTAGCTGCGGGTCGTGAAATAGCTGCGGCTGGTGGAGCTGACCACTAGTTCCACGATACCGGATACCAGCATGAGTACTCCGAACATGATGCTGAGTGTGAGGTAACTCTCTATAGGGTTGCAGAATACTACGATGCCGGCAATGATTGAGAGGATGCCGGTGAGCAGATATAGCCACCAGTGCCGCACTGTCTTGGAGGCCTTTTCGGCCATTCTGTTGAGAAAACTTTCCATAACAATGATTTTAAATATGATGTTTAATAACTATGTTAAACATTGTATCAACAATCGTGCTAAAGACTTTCCGGAAGAGTATAGACGTTATTCTGTCATTTTTTCCGGAAAAATTGTCATCTGCAGCAGAAAATAATGAGAGTTTTATTACCTTTGAGAGGTTAAAAACAACTTATAACAAAACAAAACGTAAAAACGATACTTTTATGAAAAAAATCCTATCCCTCCTCTGCCTCGCCGCAGCTGCTCTTTTCAGCGCCGGTGCGACAGAATTCCCCCAGCTGAATCCTTTCAGCTGCACCAGTATCATGGTAGGCAAAAAGGCCTCTACTGACGGAGCTGTCATCACCTCCCACACCTGCGACTCCCACTACAGGACATGGGTTGAGATTGTAGAGTCCATAGATTACGCCAACGACACCACCGTCAACGTATTCAAGAACCGTCTCCACACCGAGTCCGCCAAAGGCAGCTACCGTATGAGCCTCAAGGGGTCTATCTTCCAGCCCGCCGGCAAGACCTTCCGTTTCGTGGACACTGCCTATCCCTGCATGAACGAGAAGCAGCTGGCTATGGGCGAGACCACTATTACCGGACGCCGCGACCTCGTCAACCCTGACGGAATGTTCATGATCGAGGAACTGCAGAAGATAGCCCTGCAGCGCTGCACCACCGCCCGTGACGCCATCCGCCTGATGGGCGAGCTCATCGAGGAGTACGGCTACGGTGACTGGGGCGAGTGCCTGACCATCGCCGACAAGAACGAGGTATGGCACTTCGAGGTATTCGGAGAAGGTAAGGACAACATAGGCGGAGTATGGGCAGCAGTCCGTATCCCCGACGACCATGTAGGTGTATCTGCAAATATCCCCAGAATCTCCACACTCGACCTCAAGGATAAGGACAACTACATGGCATCCGACAACGTATTCGAGGTGGCCAAGAAGCTCGGCTACTGGGACGGCAAGGAGACATTCCGCTTCTGGAAGGCCTATGGCGGCGGCAAGAAGGCGTTCAGTGTACGCGAGTACTACATTCTCAACAAACTGGCTCCCTCTCTCGGTCTCGAGTATGAGTCCGAGGAGCTCCCTCTGACCGTTAAGCCCGAGCACGCAGTCTCCACCGAGGAAGTGATGGCTCTCCTCTCAGAGACATACGAAGGCAGCAAGTTCGATGTCACAAAGAACCTTAAGGTAGCGGTCAAGGATCGCGAGACAGGTGCAGTCGACACTGTCATATCACCCGCAGCCAATCCCTGGATGAGCCGCGATACCCGCAACCTGCTCAACGCCCTCAAGCCCGGTGCAGTGGACAGCTACCGCCTCGTAGCAGTGCCCCAGTGTGCTTACTCTACGGTCATTGAGCTTCACAGCGATCTGCCCGATGATATCGGCGGAGTCCTCTGGCTCGGATTTGACAATCCCGCCCAGAGCCCCCGCATTCCCGTATTCTGCGGCACCACCTCCCTGCCTGACTGCTTCAGCATCTGCGGTCAGTACGGTTACGATGAGAATTCCATAGTATGGAAGTTCCGTACAGCCAACAAGCTCGCCACAGTCCGCTGGGGAGCCACAAAAGACCAGATTAACGAGGCAGTCCAGTACTTCCGTGACAAGGGAACCCGCGAGGAGGCATTCGTACGCGACCAGTACAATCAGATCCTTGCAGCTGAAGGACAGGAGGCAGCTCAGGCATACCTCACCGGTTATACCGCTGATTTTGCAGGAGCCACCATCCTTGCCTGGGAGGAACTCGCACTGAGATTCTGGGCAATGTTCGCCCGTGGATTTTAGTCTCAGGATGAAGCCCGGGAAGGTAATACTGATAACAGGAGCCACTTCCGGATTCGGTCGTACCGCGTCCGGAATGCTCTCTGCCGCAGGCCATACCGTTTACGGTACCGGCCGCTCGGTACAGGAAGGGACACGTGACGACGGGGTGCGTATGCTGCGCCTCGACGTCACGGTCCCTTCTTCTATTGAGGAGGCTGTCGGGAAAATCATCGCCGCAGAGGGACGCATCGACGTGCTGGTGAACAACGCCGGCGCTGGCATCGGCGGTTCCCTTGAGCTGGCCACTGAGGAGGAGAGGCGCTGGCAGATGGAGACCAATTTCATGGGCATGACCCGCGTCTGCTCGGCCGTCCTCCCGCACATGCGGCGGCAGCGTAGCGGCCGCATCATCAATATCAGCTCAATAGCGGGAGTGGTTGCGGTGCCCTATCAGGGTTTCTATTCCGCATCTAAGTTTGCAATAGAAGGGTACAGCGAGGCCTTAGCGGTCGAGGTCCGGCGCTTCGGCATCCGGGTATGTCTCGTAGAGCCGGGGGATTTCCGCACCGGTTTCACCTCTTCCAGGAAGATGTCACAGGCTACCCTCGACGACCCCGACTATTCGGCTTCCTTCCGCAGGACCATGGCTGGCGTGGAGAAGGACGAGACCCGCGGCTGCGACCCGGCAAGGGTGGGGAAGGTGCTCTGCCGCCTCGTCGTCCGCCGCCGTCCAAAGTTCCGTACCCTCACCGGAAGTCTCCTCCAGACCCTATTTGCCCGTGCCACATATATCCTTCCCGGCCGTTTTACCCAAAGACTTCTCGGGTGGTTTTATTCAGTTTGAAAATTTTTATAAAAAAGTTTTGGATTTTGAAATAAAACATCTACATTTGCAGTCCCAAACCGAACGCTTCCTTAGCTCAGTTGGTAGAGCACGACACTCTTAATGTTGGGGTCCAGGGTTCGAGCCCCTGAGGGAGCACAGAAAAGCCGCTGATTTTCAGCGGCTTTTCTGTTTTTATAGTGTGCCCTGCTTCAGTTTCTCCACATATTGGTCTATGCGCTGCATTTCCTTTGGAATATCGATGGACTGGGGACAGTGTTCGTTGCATTGGCCACAGCCGATACAGTGATTGGCCTGACGGAGCTTGGGTACGCTGCGGTCATATCCTATCAGGAAGGCACGGCGGGCCTCACGGTAGTTGCTGTCGCTGCTGCTGGCGGAGAGGTTGCCCTCGTTGACGCATTTGTTGTAGTGCAGCAGCACGCCGGGTATGTCGATGCCGTAGGGGCAGGGCATGCAGTACTGGCAGTCGTTGCAGGGGATGGTGGGATACTCGTGCATCTGGCGGGCGGTCTCCTCGAGGAAGGCCTTGTCCTCGTCGGTCAGGGGCACGAGGGGGGAATAGGTGCGGATATTGTCCTGCAGATGTTCCATGTAGGTCATGCCGCTGAGGACGGTCAGGATCATATCAGGGGTGCCGGCGAAGCGGAAGGCCCATGAGGCTACGCTGCTCTCGGGATCCTGCTCCTTGAGACGGGCGGCGATGCGGTCGGGGACGTTGGACAGACGGCCGCCGAGCAGGGGCTCCATGATGATGGAGGGGATGCCGCGCTTGCAGAGTTCGCCGTAGAGATACTGGGCATTGACGTTGCCCGGGGTGGCGTGGTTCCAGTCGAGGTAGTTGAGCTGGATCTGCACGAAGTCCCAGTGGATGTCGTCATGCATGGCCAGCACCTTGTCGAAGACCTCCTGCTGGCCGTGGAAGGACCAGCCGAGGTGACGGATACGGCCGGCCTCACGCTCCTTTACGAGGAAGTCCAGCATGCCGTTGTCGATGTATCTCTTGTTGAAATCCTCCATATTGCGGCCGATAGAATGCAGCAGGTAGTAGTCGATGTAGTCTGTCTGCAGGTCGATGAAGGACTGGCGGTACATGGCCATGGAACCCTCGCGGGTAGGGTCGCCGAAGTTGGATAGCTTGGTGGCGATGTAGTAGGAGTCCCTCGGGTAGCGCTTGAGGGCTATGCCGGTGGCGTCCTCGGAGAAGCCGCGCAGGTATGTCGGAGCGGTGTCGAAATAGTTGACACCGTGCTCGATGGCGTAGTCTACCAGTGAGTTGACCATCTCCTGGTCTATTTCCTGGCCATCTCCTTCCGCAGCCTTTTTCATAGGCCACCTCATGCAGCCGTAGCCGAGCAGGGAGATGCGGTCTCCGTTGATGTTGCGGTAGGTCATCTTGCCTTTTGGAACCTCGATGGCAGAATCACTGTCTCCCTTGTCGGAAGCGCAGGCAGAAGCCATCACTGTGGCTGCTCCGGCAGCTCCTGTTATCTTGAGAAAATCTCTTCTTGAAAGTTTGTTGCTGTCCATAAGTGTAATGTGCGAATTGTGCTGACTGCAAAATTAAGAAATTATTCTATTTCTCTGCGAAATACTTCCACAGTGAACACAGCATCGGAGCCTGGATAATCTTGCCTTCCTGCATCAGGCGGAGTACCTCGTCCTCGTAGAGCAGATGTACCTCGATGTCTTCGGTGGCCTCCAGGTGCTGGCCGGAGAGGCGGTGGACTCCAGTGGCGATGAAGCTGTGGCAGAGGTTGGTGCTGGTGCTGGGGTTTGGGGCGGCGACCATGTTGAGGCGCCAGGTGCCTCCGCCGAAGCCGGTCTCCTCGAGCAGCTCGCGGCGGGCGGCCTCCTCCGGGGTCTCTCCCGGCTCGCAGACTCCGGCAGGTATCTCGTAGCCGACCTCGCCCCGGCCGTGGCGGTACTGCCGCTCGAAGACCATCCGGCCGTCTGTCGTGATGGCGATGATGTTGACCCAGTCGGGGTATTCCAGGACGTAGTACTCAGGGTTGATGACTCCGTTAGGCAGCTGTACCTTGTCCCGGCGGGCAGTGAGCCAGGGACGGCGGATGAGGTATTCGCTCTCGAGGGTTTTCCATTTCCGGACATCGTGGTCCGGATGCTGTTCTTTGCTGTTATCGCTCATAGTCTGTATTTTAACTTATCGTAGAATAGTCAATGATGTCTCCGGTGGTCTGCCGCAGCCGGTCTAATCCGGAGCGCAGCAGGGCGGAGGAGGGTTTCTCGAGCAGGGGGTCGTCGGCGAGGATGCCGGAGGCGGCGGCCCGGGCCTGATTGAGGATGGGGGAGTCCTTGCCTAAGTCGGCTATGCGCAGGTCGAATGCCAGGCCGCTCTGCCGCGTGCCCTCCATGTCTCCCGGGCCGCGCATGCGCAGGTCGGCCTCGGCCAGCTCGAATCCGTCGCCCGTGGAGCACATCAGCTCTATGCGCTTGCGGGAGTCCTCGCTGAGCTTGTAGCCGGTCATCAGGATGCAGTAGGACTTTTCGGCGCCGCGTCCCACCCGGCCGCGCAGCTGGTGCAGCTGGGAGAGTCCGAACCGCTCCGCGCTCTCTATGACCATAACCGAGGCATTGGGCACGTCCACCCCGACCTCGATGACCGAGGTGGCCACGAGGATGTCCGCCTTGCCGTCGGCGAAGAGCTTCATGTCGAAGGCCTTGTCCTCGTTCTTCTGCTGGCCGTGCACCACTGCGGTGACGAACTCCGGGGCCTTGAAATAGTCGACCACAGTGTTGTAGCCCTGCTCGAGGTTCTGGTAGTCGAGCTTCTCGGACTCCTTGATCAGGGGGTAGACGATGAAGGCCTGCCGTCCCTTTCGTATCTCGCTCTTGATGAAGTCGTACATCTTGAACCGCTGTCCCTCCGTCACGTGTATGGTCTGCACCGGCTTGCGGCCCGGAGGCAGCTCGTCGATGACCGACACGTCTAAGTCTCCGTAGAGGGTCATGGCTAAGGTCCTGGGAATGGGTGTGGCCGTCATCACGAGGATGTGGGGCGGCTCGGAGGCCTTGAGCCTCAGCCGGGCCCGCTGGTCCACCCCGAAGCGGTGCTGCTCGTCGATGACCACGAAGCCGAGGCGGGAGAAGACCACATTGTCCTCGATGACCGCGTGGGTGCCGATCAGGATATTGATGCTGCCGTCCCGGAGCCCCGCGTCTATCTCCCTGCGCTCCTTGGCCTTAGTGCTGCCAGTGAGCAGGGCGACACGGACGGGCGAGCCGGCGAGGTTCCGCTCGAAATTGCGCATGTGCTGCACTGCGAGCACCTCCGTGGGAGCCATGACACAGGCCTGATAGCCGTTGTCCACCGCGATGAGGGCCGTCAGCAGCGCCACCATTGTCTTGCCGCTGCCCACATCCCCCTGCAGGAGGCGGTTCATCTGTTTCCCGGATACGGTGTCCCGCCGTATCTCCTTGATTACCCGCTTCTGCGCCCCTGTAAGCTCGTAGGGCAGCCGGTTGTAGCAGTAATTGAACGCCTCCCCCACCTTGTGGAAGAGGATTCCGGAGGCTCCGCTCATTCTCACATTTTTCTGCCGGAGGAGGGAGAGCTGGAGGAAGAAGAGCTCCTCGAACTTGAGGCGGTAGCGGGCGGCCTCAAGGCTCCGCATATCCTTGGGAAAATGGATGTTGGCGAGGGCAAATGCTATGGAGGGCAGTTTGTAGGAGGAGAGGACCTCCTGGGGAAGGGTCTCCTCGACAGCCCCTGCAATCTTCTGCTGGAGGGTCTGCTGGAAGCGGGCGAAGACCTTGATGGAGATGCCGTTGTTGCGGAGCTTGTCGGTGCTGGAGTATATGCCGATGAGGGTGGAGGGCCATGAAGAGGCTCCGCTCTCGCCGACCGGGTCGAGCTCCGGATGGACCATGTTCCAGCCGCCGTTGAAGAGGGAGGGTTTGCCGAAGACGATGTACTCGCGGTTGGGGGATATCTTGTCCTGAATCCATTTTACCCCCTTGAAGAATACTAAGTCGATGGTGCCGCTGTCGTCCCTGAGAGTGGCTATCAGGCGGGCGCCCTTGCCCGTGCCGGCTGAAGATGTCCGTATTATCCTGCCCCTGAGCTGGATATAGGCCATCGACGAGTCTATCTCCGAGATGGAGTAGACCCGGCTGCGGTCGATATAGCGGTAGGGGAAGGTGTAGAGCATGTCCCGGAAAGTGCGGATGCCGAGCTCCTTGTCTAAGAGGGCGGCCCGCTTCTCTCCGATGCCGGGGAGGTACTTGATATATCTGTCAAGAATATTGGACATACTGACAAAGGTAGCGAAAAAGTGATTAAATTTGCACGCCCGTCACTAAGGCGGGCCACAAAATTTATAGCCATGAATAGGAAAATTATAGTAGGAATCACTCAGGGTGATACGAATGGAATAGGCTATGAGGTGATTATCAAGTCTCTGACAGATGCACGCCTCCTGGATCTCTGCATCCCGATCGTCTATGGCTCCTCGAGGGCATTCGGCTTCTACAAGAAGCAGCTCTCCGAAGTGGAGAATCTCAATACCAACATCATCAATACCGCCAAGGACTTTCATCCCAAGCGGGTCAATATCATCAACTGCGTGCCGGACAATTTCCGCATTGATCCCGGACAGCCCTCGCCCGAGGGAGCCGAGGCTTCGTTAGTATCCCTGCAGACGGCGGTCAAGGACTTAGTGGCCGGAGACCTGGACGCTCTGGTCACGGCACCTCTGAACAAGAAGGATGTGGCCCTGCACATGCCCGGATTCATCGGCCATACCGAGTATCTGACCGAGCAGAGCGGAGGAAGTGACGGCATGATGTTCATGGTGTCGGACAAGATGAGGGTGGGAGTGGTGACCAACCACCTGCCTCTGTCCTCGGTGCCCGGTGCCCTGTCTGTGGAGAAGATTCTCGGTAAGATCCGCGTCATGGACCAGTCCCTGAGAAAGGATTTCGGTATCGTGCGGCCAAAGATAGCTGTGCTCGGACTCAATCCTCATTCCGGAGACGGCGGTCTGCTCGGACGCGCCGAGATAGACGTCATCAGTCCTGCCATCGAGGCTGCTGGCCGCGAGAACATCTTAGCTTTCGGACCCTACTCCCCGGACGGATTCTTCAGTACCCACCAGCAGTACAACTTCGACGCTGTCCTGGCCATGTACCACGACCAGGGACTCATCCCCTTCAAGGCCTTGGCCTTCGATACCGGAGTCAACTTCACCGCCGGTCTGCCGGTGGTGCGCACCGCTCCGGACCACGGAACCGCATACGAGCTGGCCGGTAAGAATGCGGCCAATCCCATGCCCATGAAGTCGGCCATTTACGAGGCCATCGACATAGTGCGCAACCGCTGGAACTACGAGCAGATGAGGGAGAATGTCCTGAAAGCGCCGTCAGCACCCGAGGGCGGCTCCAAGGGCGGAGTCAAGGGACCGGTGTAGTGTTGTGAGCGATGTGCGCTGAACGGAAACTGCTGCCCATAGAGATTTTCACTGACGGCTCGTCCCGGGGCAATCCCGGGCCGGGCGGTTACGGTGTCATCCTGCGCTGCGGGGAGCATTATAAGGAGCTCTCGGAGGGTTTTGCGCAGACTACCAACAACCGTATGGAACTCACAGCCGTCATCGTCGGACTCGAGGCGGTCAAGCGTCCCGATGCGGAAATCATCCTCTACAGCGACTCCAAGTATGTAGTCGACTCGGTCAATAAGGGCTGGGTCTTCGGCTGGGAGCGCAAGAATTTTGAAAAGCGGCTCAATGCCGATCTCTGGATCCGTTTCTTAGCTGTCTACCGCCGGCACCGGGTCCGTTTCGTCTGGGTCAAGGGCCATGCCGACAACCCCATGAACAACCGCTGCGACCAGTTAGCCGTGGCTGCTGCTACCGCCGTCATCAAGGCTGCTGGCGGAAAGTCTCCAGAATCTTCTGCAGTATCTGCCGGTTGAGGTCTTTGCCCGGACTGGATTATTGTTCCCTGAGAGTAATGCGGCATCCGTCGAGGCTGTCTACGATGGCGAGGCTCTGGATGTTGTAGCCCATCTGCCGCAGGCGGTCGCCGCCGCCCTGGAAGCCTTTCTCAATGATGAATCCCATGCCGGCGATGGAAGCGCCTGACTGGCGGGCGAGGTCGATCATGCCCATGGCTGCATTGCCGTACGCTAAGAAGTCGTCGATGAAGATGACGCGGTCGGAGGGGGTGAGGAAGTTGCGGCTGATGCAGACGGTGTAGGTGCGGTCCTTGGTGAAGGAGTGGACCTCTGAGATGAGCATGCCGTCCATGGTGCTGGGCTGTTTCTTCTTGATGAAGACTACGGGCAGCTGGCGGATGTAGCCGAGCATGATGGCAGGGGCGATGCCGCTGGCCTCGATGGTGACTATCTTGTTGTAGCTGACGTTGTCGAAGCGGCGGCTGAACTCGCGGGCCACCTCGTACATCAGGTTGGGGTCGAGCTGGTGGTTGAGGAAGCTGTCCACCTTGAGGATGCCTCCGGGCAGGGACCGGCCGTCCTGGAGTATGCGGTCATCGAGCAGTTTCATGGGATGGTGTGTGATTAATTGTCGCGAATATACATTAATTTTGCGCTCTATGAAAGCCTATACGTATCTTGGACAAGGAAAGGCGGCCCTGCTCGACAAACCGGAGCCGCAGCTGCAGGGACCGCGCGATGCCTTAGTGCGGGTGACCCTCGGGAGCATCTGCACGAGTGACCTGCATATTCTGCACGGAAGCGTGCCCCGGGCCGTGCCCGGGATTACTCTCGGACACGAAATGGTCGGGGTGGTGGAGGCCGTCGGCTCTGCCGTGGGCTCTGTCCGGCCGGGCGACCGGGTGGCGGTCAATGTGGAGACGTTCTGCGGCTCGTGCTTCTTCTGCCGTCACGGCTATGTGAACAACTGCAGCGACCCGCTCGGAGGCTGGGCTCTCGGCTGCCGCATCGACGGCGGTCAGGCGGAGTACGTCCGGGTGCCGTACGCCGACCAAGGGCTGACCCGCATTCCGGACGGAGTGAGTGATGCTCAGGCGCTGTTTACCGGGGACCTGCTGGCTACCGGGTTCTGGGCTGCCCGCATTTCTGAGATCGTTCCTGAGGAAGATACCGTCCTGATTATCGGTGCCGGACCTACCGGTATATGCACCCTGCTATGCGTGATGCTACGCCTGCCCCGTCGCATCATTGTCTGTGAGAAATCCCCGGAGCGCAGGCGTTTTGTCCTGGAGCATTATCCAGAGGTGGTGGTGACCGACCCGGAGCACTGTTTGTGTACTGTTCTGGAATATAGCGCACATGGAGGTGCCGATACCGTTCTGGAGGTGGCCGGTACGGAGGAGACCTTCCGTATGGCCTGGGAGTGTGCCCGGCCCAATGCCGTCGTGACCATAGTCGCCATGTACGACCGTCCGCAGGTGCTGCCCCTGCCCGACATGTACGGCAAGAACCTGACGTTCAAGACCGGCGGCGTGGACGGCTGCGACTGCACGGAGATCCTCCGCCTCATCGCCGACGGCCGTCTCGACGCCACACCGCTCATCACCCACCGCTTCCCCCTCAGCCGCATCGAGGAGGCCTACCGCCTCTTCGCCTCGCACGCCGACGGAGTCATCAAGGTCGCTGTCGAGCCGTAGCGCAGCCCTGCCCGGCCTCAGAAGCCTCTCTCGCCGGTTTTGCCCAGGATGTCAGTCCGGAAGGTGCCGGGGCAAACGGCCTTTCTCCGTCACCTTCTCGAATTCGTCATGATCGGCCCGTCCTCAGAAGCACCTCCCGCCAGTATTCCTGATTTCAGTTGACTGGAAGGTGCCGGGGAAAGTGCCTTTTCTCCACCACCTTCTCGAATTCGTTATGATCGGACCGTCCTCAGAAGCACCTCTCGCCAGCCCTGCCCCGTATGCCCATCCGGAAGGTGCCGACGAAAGTGCCTTTTCTCCACCACCTTCTCGAATTCGTTATGATCGGACCCGCCACAGAGGCACCTCTTGCCAGGCCTGACCCGTATGCCCATCCGGAAGGTGCCGACGAAAGTGCCTTTTCTCCACCACCTTCTCGAATTCGTTATGATCGGACCCGCCACAGAGGCACCTCTTGCCAGGCCTGACCCGTATGCCCATCCGGAAGGTGCCGACCAAAGTGATGTTGACCCGTCACCTTCTGGATTTCGTTGCCGGATATTTTGTATTTTGTCAAAAATAATTTGCATGTATGTAAAATATACTTTACATTTACACAAGTAAAATTTACATAAATAAAACAGATATGAAAACTAAACATTATCTTCTTTCCTACAAATGGCAGACGGCAGGATGGATACTCCTGGCTGTTGCCTTAATGGTGACTTGTCTAATTGTTGGTGTAGGACTTTACATGACGATGAGCGAGGCTGTTACGAAACTATTTGTCGCGGCTGTTTATGTCGTGACCGCTGTTTCACTGCTGCTGATAGCATTTTCGGAGGAGAGGCAGGAGGACGAATTCATTAAGTCGCTGCGGGGAAGGTCGCTGGCTGCTGCGGCTTGCGTGGCATTTGTGCTGTCCATAATCTGGTTTTGCGTGAGCAATGTAGGCCAGATGTATCTCCCTTTGCAGAAGGGTGACGATCTGTGGTGGAAATTCAGCTTAGTGGATAATTATCTGTCAATCATCCCGATGTTCTTCCTTTACATCGTTATTTTCAAAGCGAGTCTGTGGGTCTATAGATGGAGGAGCCGCCATGAAGAATAACATCCGTGTCGAGAGGGCTGTCCTGCGCATATCTCAGCAGCAGCTGGCCGAGGCCGTCGGAGTCTCCCGCCAGACCATTTACGCCATCGAGAACGGGAAGTTCATTCCCTCCACCGAGCTGGCACTGAAACTTTCGGCCTATTTCGAGAAGACTGTCAATGAGCTTTTTCAGCTGGGTTGATTATGCAGCCGGGATTGAGCATTAAGCAGAAAGCGAGTCTGACGGCTATGTATGCCAGAAATTTCCTGATGGTATCGGGGATATGCAGCTTGTCTGCGTTCATTGCTCTGGCGGTGATGGACGCGGATAGGGCCGGACTCGCAGCAATGGTCGGGATGCTGTCGCTGATGAAGCTGTTCCTGACCGGGATACTGGTGCTGCTGAAAATGTTGGACCGCGGCCGGGGCGACCGGGAGTTTTTCTATATCAATCTCGGACTTTATCCCCGCCGGATGACGGCTGCGGCTGTGATTCTCGACCTTGCGGTATATGCCGTGGGGCTGACCGTTATAATCTTGATTAAAAATGCCCTGCAGTACTGAGACACATAAAGTGCATACGCTGCTCGCCGACAGCATAACCCTCTCTTTCGGACGGCAGAATGTCCTGAACGGAGCCTGGCTGCGGTCTCAGACCGGCATGGTCACGGGGCTGCTGGGCCGCAACGGGAGCGGCAAGTCATCGATGTTCCGTGCGGTGATGGGGCAGTTGAAGGCTCAGAACTGCTTTGTGCGGGTGGACGATGAAACCGTCTCGGATGCCTTGCAAGGCAGCAGCGGTTCATGGCTGCCGTGGTCCGTGACCGGAGGCCTCTTCCGGAACGGCTCCGTGGCCCGCTGTCTCAAGTACCTGCCTCAAGGCACCTTCCTGCCGCCGAAGATGACCCTGCGCCGGATATTCGAATATTACGCGATGGACTACGGAGAACTCTCCGAGGCATTTCCCCAATTCGCACAATATCAGGATGCCCAGGTGCGGGAACTGTCCTCTGGAGAAGTGCGCATCGCCGGGATATGGATAGTGCTGTGCTCCCCGGCTCCGTTCTGCATCCTCGACGAGCCGTTTTCCTTCCTCGCCCCGGTGGCGGTGGAACGGATTCAGGACCTCATCCGCCGCCAGAAGTCCTCCAAAGGCATCATCCTCTCCGATCACAACTACAACGCCCTCCTCGAAGTCTCCGACGAAGTCCTCCTGCTCTCCGACGGCTATGTCCATCAGGTCCGGGACCGCAGCGACTTGGTGCGGTACGGCTACTGCCGATAGTCTCCGCACTCTTCCATTTCTTTTCAATCTGTAATGAACTCTTTTTGCTATATCGTTGATTAAAAGGTGCTTTTGTAAATTTTGCAAAAACAGACACAGAGGTGTGTTACGGGCTGCTATGCTTAAAATATGCCTCAAGGGTGTCTGTGATGGGGGTGAGAATGTTTTGTGTCAATCAGTCTGTAGTGGCGTAAATCTGATAACCATCAGTATTCTACTAAGATACATGAAGCTTGTGAAAACAGATGGGGTGGAAGGATGTCGAAAAAATTCTACTACTTCAAAAGATTCAACGCATATTCTATCTGTGTATCGGTGCCGGCTGCGATATCATCAACCTTCTGTGGAACTAGGTGGTCAATCCTTACACCGCAGCGCTGACACTGTCCTCCGTCCGGGTATTCGACTCCTGCACCACCGATTTGGAAGACAAAGTCTCCAGGCAGGGAAAGCCGGACCACATTGCCGTCGGCTCCTGCGGTCGTACTGCCGACTGTCGTGACTTGCGGAGAACGCTGCATCTGCATTACGAGGTATTCGGACGCACTTTGGGTCCGGTTGTCTACCAGCAGCACGATTCTCCTGTCCGGGCTGTAGTTGCGTCCGCGCCCGGTCATGTCGGAAATCCGGTGGGTGAACAGGCCGGGCCGCATGATATCCGATGTGACAGCAAGTGCTATAGGGCTGGATGAGGGCATAAGGGACATCAGCCACATCTGCGCTGCATTCATGGGATAGTTCCGCAGGTCGACTATAAGCCTGTCGTATTTCAGACATTTTCGGAAATCATACGCGGATATGTCTTCTGCATGGATGTAGGCGGTCGAGTCATCAATTATAGTGAAAGGCTGGAGTTCCTTACCTCTGAACCATGTTAGGGTGGACTGCCTTATTCCGCTGGAGTACAATGCTCTGCGGAATTTTCTGAAAGGCATCATCGCGGGTTTGAGAGTCAAGGTGTCTCTGTCACGGATTACAGTGTAGACTGCGTTTCCCCGGGCGGAAAATGAGATACTCATGGCCATATCGCGCTGAATACAGCCGGGGTTGGAGGCAGCAGTCAGTTTACCCTTTCTCTCAATAAAGGCAGGAATTGACTCTCCATTGACAGCAATGACAGCATCGCCGCGCTGCAGGTCGCCGGTATCGGAGCGGCAAGTCCATGTTACAATGTATTTTCCGTCGGCATATATCGTGGAGATGAACGGGGCTGTAAACTTCATGTCATCGGGGACAGCGACTGTCCTTATCAGTTGCCGTAGAAATCCCCCCGGCATATATACGGCAAAGGAGTGCGAGTCATCGGTATAAACGGCCATGGAACTGAGGACATTTCCGTAACTTCCCCGGTCGGATACCTGCATCATGGCCGGTACAGCATAAAGGAGCACCTCTTCCCATGGGCGGTCGGCCAGTTGCCTGTATGGGTAGAAATATTGTACATAGTTCCATATACGGAAGACAGCCAGCAGTTTGACCCCGGCATCATCGAAAGACATGCGCGGATAATCCCTCTCATTGCGGTCTTCAAGGGTCTGAATATACGGAACCTGATACAGATACCGGCACCAGGGGCTGCGTTCGGCTGCCGCTGTCTTTCTAAGGATGACGGAAAGTTCCCGGCCCAGTACGGATTCGTCAAATATCCATCTGAGTGCATCACAGGATGTTATCCATGCGGTATCCTCAGATGTCCGGATGTTTCCGAGACTGCGGCACCATTCTGCCAGAGTGCTGTTCCGCTGAGCCGGCCTAGCATCCAGGACTGCCGGAATCATCCTGAATAATTCCCTGTCCCAGTCCATGCATCCTTCCCTGACAGCCGGGTGAAAATATTTCAGGAAACCCCAAACCTTTCCCAGGACGATAAGATTTTCCACCTGTGCCCGGGACAGTTCTGGGTCAGCAAGAAAAACTCCGCTGTGTCTGATATTAGTAAGGCGTGGTATTTTCTTATCGGTGTTGACTGTCATGACTTCCTCGCTTGAAGGAAACAGCACATTCATTTCTCCTATCCATATTTTCCCCGTTCCCTTTATACTCACCTCGCAGTCGAATACCTCAGCCTGTCTGCACAGCGGAACCTCCAGCCTGAACTCCTGCCACTGCCTGGAAGAAGCGGCGGAAAGGACGTGGTGAAATTCTGCAATATGCTGTGTTTTTCTGCGGGCGGGATTGTCCCATAATCTTACAGTGATGTCCACTTCTCCGTCGAGCGAGTCAATGCGGACGCGCCCGCTGACGTGCATCTCGCCGCGACGGGCATTGACCTTTCCTGAAATTCCGGCCGACGGATAGAACCCGGACAGCCTCAGTGCCGGGCGGTTATTGGGCAGTATGCCTGTATCCAATGATGAGGATGCAGTATCCCGCAACCATTCCCAGGCAGAGGGCGGGAGGGTGGACGTGCTCCGGAAATCTGCCGCCTGAAAGCTTTGCCCTATGGCCGGAAAACAGCAGATGCAGAGTGAGAGCAGATATAGAGCCGGAAACTTCATGGACAGTTAAAGCAGTTCTTCAATAATTCTGACCGCATCCTCATAGCTCCCGATTTCTGCCGGAATATCCGGTTGCACTCCTGTCCCGTGATGCCTGCTGCCGTCGAGGTTGACGGCCTTGACCGCTGTCATCCGGAAGGGGAATGCGGGGAGCGGGAAGGTGCTGGCGTCGCCGTTGGTGCCGGTGGTGGACGAGCCGATGACGGTGCCGAGGCCGTAGCCATTGACCAGCATGAGGACGGTCTCACACCAGCTCATGCTCTCAGGGCCGCAGAGAAAGTATACGGGCAGGTCAATGCGGGGTGCCGCAGGCCGGACGAAGTCATCATGGCTGTCCCAGCGCAGGTGCATCCGGTCCGGAAAGCAGGACAGCGGGGTGTGGAAGAGCGGGGCGGTATTCAGGGCTGAGTCCGTCAGGTGGGCCAGTACACGATCGAAGTCCAGTGCGGGATATTCCCTCAGATCAAATGCCACCGCGCGGTACTCTCCGGCAGTGATGGAGTCCAGATAGGGAAGGAATTCCTCATAGCACTCCATGGTCAGGGAGGGGTTGAATATCAGGATGCTGTCGAAGACCTCCGCCCTTACCTCCGCTTCCGTGCCGGCGGTGTCCGCAGCCGGAGCGGCCGTCGTGTTTGCTTCCGCAAGGTAGTATGAGACAATGCCGAATCCCGGGTGGAGGGAGGCGGAGATGTCGAGATGCGCGTCCCGGACCGGCCCCATTGTCCTGATCACAGCCTCACGGTAGGTGAGAATGTCCTCCCGGGAAAGTATCCCGTTCTTCAGGGTGTCCACCGCCTCGATCATTTCCGGAAGGTGGGCCTCCCACTGCAGGCCGTCCTCCTCGTGGTAGGGGTAGAAATGCTGGACAATGTTCCACCTTGCCGCGATGTCCGCCATGCGGAAGGCCTTTTCGCCCAATATTCCCTGCAGCTGCCTGCGCTTGTTGCCGCCGTAGGAGCGGAGGGCCTGTCTCCATTGTCTTTCAGCATCTTTGCGGAGGCCGGCCGTGGCTTTCTTTGAAAATGCGGCGGCGCTCTCTGCAAGGGGAAGGTTCAGCCAAAGGCTGTCGCTGACGCGGAAGGAGTAGATGGAGTCGGGGCGGGGCAATTCCGGAGCGGGGGAGGGCGTGCATTGTACCAGTTCCTTGTAGAACGGGCGGTAGTCCCTCAGCTCCTTCATGAAAATCCGCGCATAGGAGGGAATCTGCACTTCCCCGCTGCCGTGGTGCAGCCAGTAGCGGTACTCCTCTCTTGTGAGGTCGTCCGCAAGTGTGCGTGTGGCAGGCTGCGGCTGCCGGGTGAGGGTCGCGTCCGGGGCCAGTACCTCGAGGTAGGGCTGCAGCACCGTTTCCAGTGTCTGCCCCTGTTCCAATGCCTTGAAGCGGGAGTATTCGATGAAGAACCAGTCGAAGCTGTCCCAGCCGGCGGTGTATGGGTTCGGGGAGTAGTAGCGGACGATGCCGGTGATGCGGGTGAGGGCATGGAGGTCGCTTTTATGTGCTGCAGTGCCTATGGCGGCAGGGTGGGCAGCGGACTGTAAGCAAGGGCCGGTGAGGAATAGGATTATGAAAAGTGCCGTGATAACGTGATAAAGGTGCATTTTGCGGAAAGAGGGGGATTTGAACCCAGGGAACAGATCGTGGTGATTGCTGTGCTTTGTTCGGCGGTACATGGGGACGTGAAGTTTTAACTATTATTTGCGTTTCACTCTTCCGAACTTTCCGCGCGGTATTCGAGGATGTCACCGGGCTGGCAGTCGAGGGCACGGCAGAGGGCCTCGAGGGTGGTGAAGCGGATGGCGCGGGCCTTGCCGGTCTTGAGTATCGAGAGATTGGCGGGGGTGATGCCGACTTTTGCGGCCAGCTCGCCGGAGGACATCTTGCGGCGGGCGAGCATTATGTCTATGTTTACGATTATTGCCATGGTATTTGTTTTTTAGATAGTCAGCTGGTTCTCCTCACTGACTCTCACGGCAATTCCGTAGATGAGGGAGAATGCCAGGAGTATCAGAGGCAGGAGCAGGTCGGCATTGTCGATAGTGAACAGCCTTTCGGAATGGAGTACGATGCCGATATTGGAGTGACAGATGTTGTAGACGAGATTGACGGCTGAGGCTGCCATCAGGATAAACGTGTTGGCTTTCGGAAAGAGAATCCCGGAGCGGACACCCAGCAGCGAGCGGATCATGAACACGGCCAGCAGTGCATCGAAAACCAGTCCGGCCGTCAGCCAGCCCCAGAAAATAAAGCGCTGCAGGCCGAGTACCTCCTGATTCCATTGCGCCCGTTCCATATTCACTCCGTACAGCCCGGCCATGCCGCCGCCCTGAATGATGATGTACGCCGCGTTGCTCAGGCATATCAGGCAGACCAGAACGGTCACTGCTATTAACAGAATTCTTGTGTTTCTTTTCATAATTCGGTAAATTTTTATTGTTAATCGATATGCAAATATAATGATTTTATCGAAAAACAATAAATGATCTGAAATTTTCTTGATGTTACGTCTTTTTGCTGTCATAGAGCGTAATCCGTATATGCGGTGCGTACCCTCGCAGTTTTTGAACGCGTACAATTTTGCGGTAAAAGTTTTACTTTTGCGGTAAAAGTATCCACAATCATGGCAAAAAGACTTCTCACTATCCTTCTTCTGAGTACGGCAGCAATGCTGGCATCTCAGGCGCAGAATGCTGACGGGCGCATCGGGACGTGCATGAGCGAAGGCCGTTGGTTCGACCTGGCACACGAGCTGAATGTTACTCCGGCGGATTCCGTCAACCCTATTTTGTATAAGATGGCTGTGGCAATGACGCACCATTATTTCAACCGCCCTGACTCGGCGTGCACCGCGCTGGGAGATCTGCTGAACAATCATCAGGAGGAGTTGGGCGACAATACTTTAAGCATGGCGGTGCTGATGGGAATGAACCTGGCGCGTACCGACCGCTATGCGGAAGCGGCAGATCTGATGCAGAGCCTGTGCGGCCAGCTGGAAGCAATGGGTGCGGACAGTACGCAGACCGCAGGGCTGAGTATCATGGCGCGGCAGTACCGCGTTTTCGCCGAAAACGGCCCAGTCTGCCGGCCTCTGCATCCCGCAGGCACTTACCGCGTTCCGATGAAGATTGATAATGCGATGCATACGGTCAGGGATAAAGCGTCCGAAGGGCATTTTATAGCAATGGACGGGCGCATCAATGGAAGGGAAAGTCCTCTGGTGTTCGATACCGGTGCCGGTGTCAACATCATATCCTCCAGGCAGGCATACGAAAGCGGCTTGCGTCTTCTGGATGCAGTCATACCGATGGCGGGGGTCGGTATGCAGCAGGGGCGTCTTGCAATGGCGGATACACTGCGTATTGGTGACATGGTGTGGGCCAATGTCCCGTTCCTTATCGTAGACATCCGGACGGGTAATGCGGAAGTGGACAGTACTGGTGTGCTGTTGCCTCCGGTCATCGGTCTGCCTCTCATGCTCCGTATGCGGGAAGTACAGCTGGATTTTGAGCACCGCCAGTTCATCATCCCGGCCGTGCCTTCTTCAAATCCGCTGGGAGAGAGCAATATGCTGAGGACGGACAGTGAGGGCCTGCACGTGGCTGCTGCAGACGGAGACGGGCGGCCTCTGTATCTGCATTTTGATACAGGTGGATACGGGACAACGCTTCTTCCGCATTGGTACATCCAGCACAAGGAGGAGGTTATGACTGCGGGAACACCGGATTCCCTGAGGGTTGCCGGTGTGGGCGGTGTCAACAGTACCCGCGCTTACCGTCTGCCGTATAAAGAGTTTCGCATAGGAAACGGTGAGGCTGTCCTCGATTCGGTGACAGTGGATACAGGAGTCGGCTTGCATACAGGCGGTGAGGAAAGTCCTCAATATCTGGGAGGAGAAGAGGACGGTACTTTGGGGCTGGACCTTCTGGAGCAATTCAGGACGGTGATACTGAACTTGGAGGAAATGTATCTGAACGGGATACCGTATTAGCTCGATTGCAGGCAATGCAGGCCAATCTTCACGTTGCTTTTTAGTTGTGACTGATATGGCTAAAAATTAAGATGTTGGCAAATCACAGAATTTTAAATGCGGCTAAAATCAGTCTGTTTTGTGAAAATTTGCATAAGTAACTGTTGTGTAGACGCTTATCTGAATAGCTCCAGAACAGACTCAAAGGAGAAACGATGTCGTACTGAAGCTGACCCATCCCCCCGCCCTTCCCGTGGGGAAGGGAGCTGGTCGCTGCGCTCCGATGTGGCCACCAGTGGGTGTTGCTTCTGGGCTTTTTGTTGCCGTGCGTCAGTGGTCTGTGGTTCGTCCTTCTTGCCGGCGGTATGCCGGTGGGCGGGCGAGCTCCGTGCCGGTTCGTGCGTCGGTTCCCGGCTTTCCGTCCCCGCACGCCCTGTTTCTGTAATCCCTTGAAGGTCAGTTCGGAACGATATGACTATGTGCTTTCGTCCGTTTTGAAAACTGACGCGTCCACGGCCGCTTTCGCTAAGTTGTAGGGTATCAGAGTGTTATAGAGTCACCATGTGCGCACAGTTCATTTTCGTTCTCTTGCCGGCGCGTAGTGAAACCGCAACGGCAGCAAATCCCGTGATCCGGTGCCGTTGTGGGATGCCTGTTTCTCTGTCCTTATGCCGACGGCCCTTTCCGTGCTGGAAGGTGCCGGGTGAAACGGCCTTTCTCCACCACCTTCTCGGATTCGTTATAAGTGGACCTGCCTCAGAAGCGTCTCTCGCCGGCCCTGCCCGAGAACCACATCCGGAAGGTGCCGGGGCAAACGGCCTTTCGCCACCACTTTCCAGTCAACCGGAATCAGGAATACCGGCGGGAATGCTATAGGACGGGGGCGACGCAGAGAGCATGCTCGCAAAAAGGTCCGAAGTCCACATTCCTAAGGTGAGAAGACGGAATACTCCGTAAATTTTCGTAAATTTGCCCAAGTGCTTGTAGCAGACATTATTTCGAGTTACTGATATTATGACCTGAGCAAAATATGAAACAGTTACGCAAAATATTCAACATCGTGTCGGCGGCTGTGCTGCTGACCTCTTTCTATCCGCTGCTGTTCTGGAACAGGCTGGAAGGTGTGCTGATACCTACCCGTTTCGGTATAGACGGGATGCCCGACCGCTGGGGAAACATGACATCGCTGCTGATTCTCTGCGTTATAGCAACGGTTGCGTATGTGTTCTTCTTGGCGTGTCAGCGTGCTCCGCAATTGATGAACACGTTGGAGCCGGAGCCGGCGAAGATTACCCATGGGGTCAGTTCCGCAGTGAAGGACTTTATCTCGCATCTGTGCCTTGTCTGCATGCTGCTTCATTCGTCCATTTCCAATTCCGGACTGGCGGTAGCTCTCGGAAAGGCGCAGGCCATGCCCTCCTGGATTTACGCAGTACTCCTCGCTCTTATTGTGATAGCGGCAGTTGTTCTGATTGTCCGCGTGATCGTTGCGGTGGCTGCTCAACGAAGGGGGTAACGCTCTCTGGCAAATGTGTTAATGGCTTGGAGGGAATCGGAAAGGCCGTACTATTAAGCAGAATAGTTATGTACATGTGACAACATCATCCCACCTTCGGAAGGTGTGCAGAAAACCCCGAGAATCGTCTCACCTTCGGAAGGTGGGACAGCGGGAGAGGTGGCCGGCTCAGTGTGCCTTGAGAAATGTATCCAGCGCGGTGAAATATTCTTCGGTATGGGTGAATGCGGCCTGGAGGTGTTTGCAGTCGAATTCACGGAGGGTGACGAGCGGGGAGGCGGTCAGGGGCTCGAGCAGGCGGCGGGGGCTGACGGTGTCTTCCGTGGCGTGGATCAGCAGCATGGGGACGGAGATGTCCTGAGGGCGGAAGCCGGGGGAGAGGAGGGAAGTTGCCGGCAGATGCACGGATTTTCCGTCACTGCCGCTTCCATTGTCATTGTCCCCGTTCAGAATCCTGACGCTCTCCGCCGGATCGGAGATGAACCCGTCCATGACGCAGCTCCGGATGAGCGACTTCCTGCCGGGGTATTGCCGCAGATGCTCCCCGACCATGATGGTGCCCATGGAGAATGCCAGCACGTCCACCGGCCTGTCCCGGAGGACGGCGACATGTTCCAGTACCGCCCCGAAATCCCGCAGATACTCGCTGTGGTAGAGCATGTCCAGGTCCGTCGCGAAGTCCTGGCTCCCTCCGAAACCGCGGTAGTCGAACATCCATACGTCGTAGCCTAAGAAGCAGAGTGTCGCTCCGATTCCCAGCCATTGTCCCATATTGCCGGCGTCGGCGCAGGCTATCAGTACGGACCTTCCATTTTCTCCGGTGCCGGGCAGATTCCAGATATTGATCCTGTACCCGTCAGAGGTTACCACCGAGTCCTCGACGTACTCGATGCCGAAGTCCTTCGGGGTGTAGGCGTAGGCTTTCTGCGGGTTGATGGCGCGGGCAGCTGTGAGGCTGAAGACCAGGATGAGGGCCGAGGCCAGGAGTCGGGATATCGTTTTCATGATGATGGGTTAATGGTGGTTGAACTTTCGGCCGCATTTACGGCACCGGTAGTTGGCATTAAGGTATTTGGTGGACATGGCCATGAAGATGGCGAGCAGCAGGAATATTCCAGCTATGATGCTGCCGGTGCCGGACTGGATGCCGAGCTGCAATGACCACCAGGGGTAGAAACCGGAGCCGAGTCCCAGGATGACGGATGCGATTATGACTGCGGTGGTGTACCGGGAAGGGGCTATGGGCGTGACGTTGTCGCTGCCGCATTTGGGGCAGAAAGGGATGGCGTCGTGCATCCTGTCGGCGATGGGGGCTATTATCTCCAGGGCTTTTTCGTAGTCCTTGTCGGGTACGTACAGTGCGGTGCCGGAGTCAGGACCATGTGTCCCGGTCCGCCGGTCATTGCTTTCATCGACGTGCCTGCGCACAGTGATATTGTTGGCCTCCAGTACGCTCGAAATGTTGTCGGCGTAGATGCTGCTGTCGCATTTTATCAGAAGTCTCTCGTCCATGGGTGATGCTTTATCAGCAGACAAAAGTACGGAAAAATTCTGTTGCCGCAATGGCAGTGTTTCGTGGGATTTGCTGCCGTTGTGGCAAGGAGGCGGCGGGTCGATGCCGTCCAGAGCGCCTGTGACAGCGGTTGTGCAGAAAAGACATTGCCGCAACGGCACCGAATAGCGAGATTTGCTGCCGTTGTGGCAAGGATGCTGCGATGCGATGCCGTTCAGAGCGCCTGTGACAGCAGTTGTGCGGAAAAGTCATTGCCGCAACGGCACCGAATAGCAGGATTTGCTGCCGTTGTGGCAAGGAGGCTGCGATGCGATGCCGTCCAGAGCGTCTGTGACAGCGGTTGTGCAGAAAAGACATTGCCGCAACGGCACCGAATAGCGAGATTTGCTGCCGTTGTGGCAAGGAGGCTGCGGGTCGATGCCGTTCAGAGTGTCTGTGAAGGCGGTTGTGCAGAAAAATCATTGCCGCAACGGCAGAGAATTCCGCAAAATGGTGCCGTTGTGGCAATATAGAGTGGAAAATGCCTATATTTGCAAATACCACACATAAACAAACAGCCTATGGACAGCCGTAAATACTTTTTCTTTCACCTCTCATCCCTTGTCGATGTCTGCAAGGACGGTCATGAGCCGAATCCGGACTCGAGATTCAAAAGCCTGATCTGGGATGACAGCATCAAGGGCATAACTCTTCAGCAGGAGGTGTTTAGTAACGGGGACCTCAATGAGGAGAAGACTGTCAGGATAAGAGTAGCGATTTTCAAGGACGAGGACTGCGCGGCTTATCAGCATGTTGTCAGCCGGTTCAATGAATGGGAATATAAGGAAGGCCAGGTGTCCGAGTCCATAAAGATGGACCGCTCCTCGTATCGGAAGATCCTGGATATGTACAGCGATGCCTCTAAAAAGGCGACGGAGGAGATTCCACGGAAGGTCGTCTGCAAGATGGATGTGGATTATTCCATGCCGGTCGGGCAGGAGGAGGACAAGTTGACACTGACTATTCCGGTGAGCAGCGGGATGCTGGAGCCCGGAGTTCTCTATGATATAGGAATCATTGAGAATGGGGATGTCCCTCTGCGGTGGAACGAGTGGGCCAGTTTTGAATTCTTCCGTCTGACAATGCCCCTGGAGGAGATGTTCATCCCTTATTCTGCCTGTCTGAAAGTCATTAAACCGTTCGGCCGGGAGCTGCACCTCAGCAAATCGACGGATTACCGTCATTACACCGGATTTTTCTCGGATATTCATTTTGATCCGATATGCGATGAGGTCGAGGTTAATCCGGCGCAACTGTGTTTTGAGGTGGTGACAAAATGCAGTAAGAAGCACCTTCCTTTTTTCAAAGCGGTCCTTAAGTCAGGGGACACGGTGATATACAGTAGTTTGTGCCGCCCGGTAGATGTGGCGGGGACAGACCGTATACTCGCATTATGCCCGCTCTCGATGGAGGGAGTCAGTATTAAGCAATATCCGGAGGTTACGGCATCGCTTTATGTCTTTGACCGGGAGATAGCCTCTTTCCGGTTTTTCACGGACAGGACGGAACGCGGGAAATATCGATTTGACCGCAGGGGTAAGTAAATAGATTCAATGGCAAAAATATGAAATCGGTAAAATTTTTCTTAGCTGCAACGGCGGTGCTCCTGGCAGCCTCCTGCGGCAGGGGAGAGCTCGGAGAGGGAGGTCTGGTGACTTTCGAATATTCTCAGATGACGGAGGGGCAGGATACTTTAGTGTTCTCGGACCTGGCGGTGGAGCCGGAGTTCATCGCGCTGGACAGCGATACTCTGGATGCATTCACCGCGGCGAAAGTGCTCATTACGGAAAATTATCTGGTCAAAGACGCTCAGGCCATACTGAGCAAGGCTCCTGTCAGGGTGTTCGACCGGCATACCGGTAGGTTCATCTGCAACGTGGGGCATCTCGGACGCGGTCCAGGGGAGTATCTGAATTCCTCTCAGACTTTTGTGGACGAGGACGGCGGCAGGGTGTGGATAATGGATGCGGCGGACCGTATCAAGACCTATGACCTGACTTCGGGGAAATATCTGGGGACTGTCCCTCTGGCATATAAGCCGATGGACGAGTTCGGAGCGGGCTCGGCCAGTTTTATGGTGGACGGGCGGGCCGGTACGCTGACGGTCATGGCGGTGCCTTATGAGGAGGATGCCTGTCCGGCTATAGCCTGGTGCCAGGACCTTTCGGGCAAGATTCTCTGGGAGATACCCGAGGTCGGAAGGCAGCGCACCCGGACTCCGTCAAATACTCTCGTGGGTACGTCTTTCAATATCGACGGCGCGCTGGATGTGTCGTTCGAGTCCAGCGGCAACTGGCCCGATACCCTGTATGTCCTGGAAGGGGATGTGCTGCGGCCGGTGTTTACTGTCAATACCCGGTCATTGAAGAGCGGCTCTTCTTTGAAAAGTACCCTGCTGCCGGGGAAAGTGCTCTCTGTCCTGACGGAAATGCAGGAATACATGCCGCGCATAATCATCGGAGTACCTGTGGCCAATGTGCTTACGGACTTGAAGTCAGGGAAGAGCGTAAGTTATCCTACTGAGATTCTCAATGACTTTCTCGGCGGGTATCAGGGCGGATATTCTATCCAGTGCGGCTATCTGGTACAGAGCATTCCGGCGGAGGAGTTCTTAGCGGCAGCTCCTCAGGCTCTGGAGCAGGGGACGCTGACCGGCTCTGCGGCGAAGCGGGTCCGGGCGATTCTTTCCGACCTGCAGCCTACGGACAACGATGTGCTGATGCTGGCCCGGCTGAAAGACTGAGACGGATAAAATTTTTGGATAATCTGGAATATTTTCTATCTTCGCTTCGCAAAACAGAATATGAATACTCTTCTCAATATATGTTTCTGGTGGTGGCGCGCTCCTTTCCGGGTAAACGGTCGGGTGCTGCCTGAACTCATGTATTGGTCATAAGAGGACTTTATATAGAGAAATATCCCAGCGGCCTGTCGTTTACTCAAACGGCGGGCCGTTTTATTTTACATTTTACCTTAACAATCAAAACTATCATGGAACCCAGAAAAAGATTCATCCTCGAAGAGCGCGATATCCCGCGCAGATGGTACAACATCGTGGCAGATATGCCGCAGAAGCCCAGGCCCGCTCTGGACCCCGTTACCCGTCAGCCTCTTACGCAGAAGGACCTCAGCCGGATATTTTCGGAAGAAGCTGCCAGGCAGGAGCTGAATACGGCGGACCGCTGGATTGAGATTCCCGAAGCAGTGCGGGACCAGTATCTTCTCTACCGGTCTACGCCTCTGGTGAGGGCATACGGTCTGGAGAAGGCCCTGGATACGCCGGCGCATATCTATTTCAAGAACGAGAGTGTCAGCCCGGTAGGCTCGCATAAGCTCAACTCGGCTCTGGCCCAGGCCTATTACTGCAAGCAGGAGGGACTTACGAACATTACTACCGAGACCGGGGCCGGACAATGGGGTACTGCCCTGGCATACGCGGCCAATGTATTCGGGCTGGAACTGGCCGTGTACATGGTCAGGCTGAGTTATGAGCAGAAGCCCTACCGCAGGTCGCTGATGCAGGTATGGGGTGCTCAGGTAGTGGCTTCTCCAAGTATGTCGACCAAGGCGGGAAGGAGAATTCTGACAGAGACGCCCAATCATCAGGGCAGTCTGGGTACTGCGATTTCGGAGGCGGTGGAGCTGGCGACGACTGTGCCGGGGTGCAAGTACACGCTGGGCAGTGTGCTCAACCATGTTACCCTGCATCAGACCGTAATCGGCCTCGAGGCGGAGAAGCAGATGGAGATGGCGGGGGAATGGCCGGATGTGGTGATAGGCTGTTTCGGCGGCGGGTCCAATTTCGGAGGGATATCCTATCCGTTCATGCGGCATTGTCTCGGTGGAGAACATGCGGGAACGAGGTTTGTGGCTGCGGAGCCTGAAGCCTGCCCGAAACTTACGAAAGGGCAGTTCATTTACGACTATGGGGACGAGGCCGGTTACACTCCTCTGTTGCCGATGTATTCCCTGGGCCATACCTTCACGCCCGCAGGTATCCATGCCGGAGGGCTCCGCTATCACGGGGCCGGGACCATCGCCAGCTGCCTTCTCGGGGAAGGAAGGATCGAGGCCGTGGATATCGGGCAGAAAGAGTCGTTCAGGGCCGGAGTCCTGTTCGCCCGCACCGAGGGCATCGTGCCGGCACCCGAATCCGCTCATGCAATAGCGGCGACTGTAAGGGAAGCCATCCGGGCTAAGGAGGAAGGCACTCCCAGGGCAATCCTGTTCTGCCTCTCAGGTCACGGGATGGTCGACATGGCGGCCTACGACAGGTACCTGACCGGGGATATGTAGCAAGACCCCTTTTGCAGTATCGGGAAGGTGCTGGCCGTCAATTTCTGTGGCGGAGTATCGTCAGGCAGGGTTCCTCGTCATCGGTGAGGCAGTAGTCGATGAGCTGGTCACCGTACTGCCACTTGGGGTAGAAGGCTTCCTCGGAGCCGGGGAAGGTGAGTGCCGAGCGGTAGATGGTGCCGTCGGTCTTGTCTATCAGGTAGAGCTGCTTCTGCTGGCCAGGCTCCATGAGGGTGACGTAGCGGAAGGCTGCATCCTCGGCGTAGTCGTAGACAAAGTAGATATCGTTCCAGATATCAGTGAATGAGGACAGGTCGCTCTGAGCGATTCCGTGCCGGAATGTGAAGCAGCACCTCGGTTCGAGGGACGGGACTTCCGGATGTACGGTGAATATGGTGTCTGTGCTCATCTGGTGGAAGATGATCTCTCCGTCCCCGTTCCGGAAGAGGGCCTTGTATTCCTGATATGCAGTGACATTGGCCTTGGGAGTGAGCCGGAACAGCAGATGGTTGGCGAACCTGCCGGTCTGACGGCCGCTGGTGTCCCGGATGCGGAGCCGGTCGGCCTCGTTGCCGAGCACTGTCTGTACGGACTCCAGTATGTATGGACCGTCGGCCAAGGTGTAGACCATCTGTGCCTGAGCCTCTGGCTCCCGGGTCCCGATGTATGTCCCGTCCAGTCCGTAAGTGAGGACGCCTTTCATTATATCATTGATACAGATGACGTTCCCGTCCGGAGCGAGATAGATGTCATTGACGTACAGGTATTCCCCCGGACCATTGCCCTTGACTCCGACATAACCTTCCAGTCTGCCGTCCATAGACAGCCTCAGCACCTTCATATCTGCCGTAAGCATGAAAATATTGTCCTCGGTCAATACTACGTCTACGGCATCCGAAATGAGCAGCCGTCCGCTTTCCTCAGCGCCCGTGAGAAGGATCCTCTCCACTTCGTACCCCTGTTCCCCGAGGTCTGCCATCGAGATTTCAGCGGATGCGGAGGCAAATTCGGACTCTGTGTAAGTAGGAATATCCCCGGATGTTCCGGAGCAGGAGGCAGCAAATATCAGGGCTGCCGGCAGGAGGATGAGATTCTTTTTCATACAATGCGGATTTTATAACAAAAATACGATAAAAAATATATCGCGAATATAAAGATTTTTTTTAGTTGTCAAAATCTTGACAGAATGTCACCGTTCATTGACGATCTCCTCGTAACTCTGGCTGCCGCTGACCCTGCGCACACTGACTTTCCGGCCTCCCGAGAAGGACCAGAAGACGGACAGCGTGGCGGTCTGCGCGGGTGTCGTGTAGGCGTGGGTGATGATCCGGTCGCCGACCGTACGGTCTATCCGGCGGCGTTTCCCCGCGATGTTACCGGACAGGGCCACCCTGAGCCTGCCGTCTAAGAATGTCTTGTACAGCTGGAGATTGACCGTGTACACTGATTGGTAGGTGTACCCGAAGGTACGGAATGTCGGTTCGTAGACTGCGTTGATGACCGTTCCCCAGCCCTTGAAGCTGAGCTGGTTGAGGAGCATGTAGAACTGGTGTAGGTTCGTGCCCCTGTAGGTAATCCCGCCGATGGTGCTGTTTTCCACGTTGAAGGTGTATTCGGCGGAGAGTTTCATCCGCCACGGCTTGAGAGGGTTGAGGTTGAGCTCGGCGTTGAGGCCGTAGGAATTGCGATGGGGAAGATTGACAGGGGTCTCGTAAAAAATGTCGGGAGAGCCGGGGTCGGTGCGGTTGTCCCAGTAAATGGAGTTGCGGGAATGAGTGTAGGAGCCCTGCAGCGTCAGGATATCTCCGAAAAGGGAGAGGCCGAGCATGATGCGGTCGCGGGTAGGGGCGACCAGGTCCGGATTGCCGACGGAATAATGCCAGGGGTCGGTCCAGCGGACGGTAGTGGAAATGGCGTCATACGGGATGTTGTCGAGCTGATGCCTGTAGTTCAGTCTCAAGGAGAAACGTCCGCGGCTGTCTAACGGCATGCGGAACTGGACGGAGGGGTTGATGCCCCACTGGATGTTTCTGGAAGGGCTGCCGCTGCCGTCGAGAGGGGAGTACTCTATCCAGTTCATCTGGAGGTTCAGGCCGGCGCTGTACTGGATTCTCCACAATTTTCCGGAGATGGAGGCGTAGGCGAGCGGGGTTAAGGCCCTGGTCCGGGTAGGGAGGCTGCTGCTCAGGAATCCTTCTGACGCAGTTTCGGGAGCATACGTGGAGGTGATGTACTGGGCCGAGGCTCCGTATTCCAGTTCCAATTTTTCTGACAAAGGGTCGGAAAAATCGGCTGCCAGTTTCAGCATGTTGTTCCGGCTCTCCTGCGCGGACTGCTCCTGCTGCCGGGACGGTTCCTGTTCCGATGTATAGAGGTATTCGGTGGACAGGCTGCGGTTGAGCCAGTCGGCGGTGATGGTCATGGATGTGCCGCGGTCATTGAATACCGAGGAATATCTGAGAGTGGCCTCCTGAGTAAGGCGTCCGCTGTTGTTGAGCATGGAGGTGGAGACGGTGCCCTCGCGTGTGGCGGTTTCCGTGGAGGAGCGGCTCCATCCTGCATAGTAGCTGAACCCGATATTGTTCCTTCTGTTGATTTCCTGATTGATGCTGAGGCGGTCCTGGATTCCCCAGAACGGGGCAGAGGTTAGCTCGTCTTTCTCGGAAAGCAGCCCGCCGCCGGAGGTCAGGGTACTCTGCAGGCCGCGCTCCTTCATTGCTCCGCCGTTGACGGTGAGGCTGTTGTAGATGCTGGTTGCGCCGTAGCGGGCCTGGAAGAGCATACCGGCATTGCCCAGACCTCCGTAATTGGCATAGCCTCCTATGGCGGAGACGCTGCCGGAGTAGCCGCCTTCCGGAATACGTTTCAGTGTGATTTCGATGGTTCCGCCGGTGATTGAGGCGTTCTGGTTGAGTCCTGCGAGGTAATTGACCTTGACCTTGTCGATTCTGTCCGCCGGGATGTTGTCCAGCTCGTCGAAACTCGTGAGTTTCATTCCGTCCACGTAGATCTCGCTGACATCGATGCCGCTGATTCTGTAGACGGAGCCCTGGCGGCTGACACCCGGCAGGAATACAAGGGCATCCGAAGTGGTTTTGCCCCTGACAATGTCGGAGGAGCGCAGGTTTACAGTGTAGCCGTCGGCCTGATGGCGGGTGCGGCGGGCGATGACGATGGCTTCTTCGAGGGTCAGGGTGTCCTTGAGGGTGGATTCGGAGGTGTCCTGGGAATATGCCGGTACAGCGGATATGCATAGGAGGGGCAACAGGACTGAAGTTCTGAGAACGGTGAGTAAAATGGGTTTCATGGTGATCGGTTTTTATCCCAAAAATGGAGGGAATAAAGTTTAATCACAACATGAAAAGTTTAATTTTTTAGGATGCAAATCGTTGGTTATCAGGGTTGTGTTAAGGGAAAGTTTCATCTGCCCCGGCCGGTGGTCATTTGCTGTCCCTGTCGCAGTTTGCGAGCAGGCTGCGGATATAGATGCTGAGGTTCGTGTCGCTTTCCCGCAGGCCGAGCCTGGCCCGTATCCGGCTGGCGGTGTTGTAGTGGCTGCGGCCTCCGTTGTTGAGCAGGAACGAGATGTCCTTGCCGTTGAGCCCCGCGGCGTAGAGGCAGCAGTATCCGGTCTCCTCATCGGTGAGGCCGTGGCTCTGAAGTACGGAGATAAACTCCGGGTGGGTTATGCGGTAGGAACTCAGTACGGCGGAGATGAGGCTGCGCTTGTCTCCGGCCATCTTTTTCAGGCGTGCGCAGTTCTCCTTGGAAATTCCGCTTTCCGGGTCTTTTTCGGAGAGCAGGCCTGTCAGCAGGGCGGTCATTTCCTCTATCTTTTTCCGCTCCTGGTCTGATACTGGGGATGCGGTACTGTTTCCGTATTTTTTCCTCATGATGACAGTCGCCGCAGAGAGCAGCGCGGTGGCGAGTACCGCCGCGGCAGTCCAGCCGATGACTCTCCTCGTCCGTACTTTCGGGTCGAGGGCTTTCCGGTATGCGGTCATGGCCTTCTTCTGCCGGACGACTTTCTCCTGCACTTCCTCTATCATGCGCCCGGTCTCCTCAATCCTGCGCCCGGCATCCTCTTTCCCGGCCTGCATCGTCTCCTCCAGCTTCAAGCAGGCAGTTGTGTCCTTGCTCTGTGCCGCGCAGATACTGGCGGAAATGCAGAACAGAATCGTCAGGCAGATTGTTGAGAATTTCGTCATCATCATAAGTGAGTGAGTGCAAAATTATGAAATTTTTCTATTCAGTCTGCTTATGCAGACGCTCTGCTCAGATGAAGAACAGCGACGCTCCCGTGACACTGATGACGGCTCCGATGACCTGTCTGGCGGTTACTTTCTCCTTGTAGATGAGCTTGGAAGGGAGGATGATGAGGATGGGGGTGAGGGCCATGATGGTGGAGGCGATGCCGGCTTCGGTGTAGTTGACGGCGAGCAGGGAGAGGGAAACGCCGAGGAAGGGGCCGAAAAAGGTGCCGGTGGCGGCGGCGCCCATGGATTTTACGTCCTTGAAGGAGGCGAGCAGGCTCCGGCCCTTTTTCTGCAGGAACATGATGACTATGAAGCCGGCCAGGCCGGCGACGGCGCGTATCTGGGTGGAGGCGAAGGGGATGACGAGGTTGTCCAGGTCGGTGACGGGCGGGGCGGCCTCCATGTAGTGGTTCATGCCTATCTTGCTGAGTACCAGTCCGACGCCCTGGCCGATGCCGGCTCCGATGCCGAAGAGCACGCCTTTCAGCGGTAGATTGAGGCCGATTCTGTGATGATGGTGCAGTCCGTGCGGTTTGCGGTAGTGTCCTAAGGCATGCCCGTGACGTCTTTTACTGCTGACGTGGTCTGCATGATATGTCTTGTCTGTTGTGTCCTCTTGGCCAGTATTTTCAGAGTCCGTCCTGCCGAGAATCGAGATGCCGATACCGGCTACACAGACCAGCATGCCGGCAATGGCTGTCAGCGACATCTTCTGTCCTAAAAAGAAGTAGCCGGCGATGGCGGCTGTAGGCGGGGCGAGGGTCATGAACAGCTGGCCGAGCCGGGAGCCGATGACCACATAGGAGTTGAATAGGCAGAAGTCTCCGAAGACGTATCCGACGAGGCCGGAGAGGGCGAGCCACAGCCAGGCGGCCCCTCCTGCATTGACGGGAAAGGGCGAGCCGGTGACGACAAGCAGGAAGATTCCGAGCATCACCATGGCCATGATCAGCCTGATGATGTTGAGAGACAGGGAGCCTACTTTCTTGCTGGCGTATTCGAAACTCAGTGCCGTGAGGGTCCAGGAGACGGCGACGATGAGTGAGATGATCTCTCCGAAATGCTGGCTCATATTCTAAAAAAACGACTTGACAATGTAGAACAGTACGGGTACGAGCAGGGCCGGCAGCATGTTGAGGGTCCTGCAGTCCTTGATGCCGAGGATGGAGAGTCCGGAGCTGGCGATGAGGACTCCGCCGACTATCGATATCTCGCACATCAGGCTGTCGGAGATGACGTCACCGGCCAGGGAGGTGACCAGGTATATCGACCCTTGGAAGAGAAAGAGCACCGGGGCTGCCAGGACCATGCCTATGCCGTAGGTGCTGGCTAAGACAGTGGATGTCACGAGGTCGAGCATGGCGTTGGTGAACAGATAGGTATTATCCCCGTACAGGGCGCTCATCACCGACCCGACCATCGACAGGGTGCCGATGCAGTAGAGCAGGATGCCGGTGGAGAGGCCTTGGGCCAGCCGCGATTTCGAGTACCTGGAGACCAGTCCGTTGAACCGGTCCGAAATCTTCAGTACCGTACCTGTCAGCGAGCCTATGGCAAGACTGGCGATGAACAGGACAGGGTATTCGCTCTTGGAAATGTTGGAGACGAAGGCGCCCGTCCCGAGGAGGAGGGCGGCCAGTCCCATCGCGTTGTACAGCGCGTCCCGGTATTCGGGCTTGATGGCCTTCCGGGCCAGGCTTCCGAGCAGGCTGCCGGCGATGATGCACGAGGTATTGACAATAGTTCCTAACATTTTTCCTAAATCCGTGCAAAATTAGGAAGGTGTCGGGTTTTTAGCAAGTTATTTTGACATGAAGTGTCAGGTTCAGTCCACGAGGCCTTTGCAGAAACTCAGAACATCCCCCCATACGGCCTCCTTGCCCTTCTCGTTGAGTATCTCGTGGCGCATGGAGGGGTAGAGGCGGGACCGCACGTCCGTGTATCCGGCCCGCTGCATGGTGCTGACGGCCTGGCGGAATTTCCTGGGGCTAAGCAGGCAGGGGTCGTCTTCGCCGGAGATGAAGAATACGGGCATGGAGGGGTTGCGGGGCCTCCATCCGGAGATGCTGTAGGCGTCCTGCATGATGGTGAAGAGGTTGAGGAAGCCGTGGGCCGTGAACTGGAAGTTGCACAGAGGGTCGGCGTCGTAGTTGCGTACGATCTCGGGGTCGGAGCAGACCCAGGCATTGGGTGAGCCTTCGTGCCGGAAGCGGCGGTTGAAGGAACCGAAGGCGAGGGTCTGGATGATCTTCGGGCGGCATTTCTCCCCGGCCCGCGCGGCATAGAGCCTGGCCACCAGTTTCCCGATGCCGGCTCCGCTGTTGCGGCTGGGACTGCCGCAGACGATCAGGCCCGAGATCATGTCGTCGTAACGTTTTACGAATGAGCGGACTGCCATCGAGCCCATGCTGTGCCCGAGCAGAATCAGCGGCAGGTCCGGATGCTCCGTCCGTACTCTCTCCGTGACAGCCTTGATGTCGTCTATCATGGCCGTCCAGCCTCCCTCGTAGAAATACCCGAGGTCTTCGGAGCAGCGCACCGACTCCCCGTGTCCGCGGTGGTCGTGTATGATGCTGAAGAACCCGTTGGCCGCTAAGTATTCCATGAACGGGATGTACCTCTCCTTGTGCTCGCACATTCCGTGCACTATCTGAACGATGCCCTTGGGCGTGCCGGCGGCGGGTCCGCACAGCAGGATGCTGATCTCCAGTCCGTCGGACTCGGACACGATCTTCTCTTTCTTGATTATGGTCTGTGTTGTGTCTGTCATGATACAGCAGGATATATCGAAAAGCATGCCACGATGTCCCGGTATTCTTGAGCCGGGCAGCTTCCGGAGGCAGACAGGTCCCGGAGGTGTGCCTTGTGCCGACCCAGATAAAGTGAATTTAATTTCGACGAGATTTTGTCGGGGAGTGAGTGACTTTGTTATCTTGTTGATTATCTGATACATGGCGTTTTGAAACTCTCCCCAAAAGAACTTTGAAACGGCTTATGGGAGAGTTTTAAAATGTCAACCATCTGCATGTCAGTGATTTAACTAAATCGCCCTCTCCCCGATAAAATATCGTTGTGGTAAAATCAGAGAGAAAGTGAAAAGAAGTGGAGGAAAAAGGACGGAAGGAAAGGAAATGGGAAAGAGGAGAAAGGAGAAAGGAGAAAGGAGAAAGGAGAAAGGAGAAAGGAGAAAGGAGAAAGGAGAAAGGAGAAAGGAGAAAGGGTGGACTGGTATCGGAAATTTTCGTATATTTGCGGAATAGAGTTTGCAAATTTTCAGGCATGAAAAATACGATATACGAGAAGATGGGCGGGGATACCGCGGTGGAGATGAAGGACGATCCCGTGTTCGGGGTCATCGGAGGGGGAAGCTGGGCTACGGCCTTAGTGAAGCTGCTGACGGACAACGGGCGGCAGCTGAACTGGTACATGCGCGACACAGGTGCGATAGAGCACATAGAGCGGTATCACCATCACTCGAAATATCTGCCTGCGGTGGAACTGGACGCCGACAGTTTTACCATCACCAACGATATCAATTATGTGGTGGAGGAATCGGATATCCTGATCTTCGCCATTCCCTCGGCCTACTTTCTGAAAGAGGTGAGCCGGATTACCGCGTCTTACGACGGCAAGCTGCTCATCTCGGCGGTCAAGGGCTTCGTGGGTGACCGTTATCTGACCATCGCCGAGTATTTCCATGACGACCACGGCGTGCCTTTCGACCGGATAGGAGTGATCAGCGGCCCCTGCCACGCAGAGGAGGTGGGCATGCAGCGCCTCTCGTACATCACCCTCTCGTCCAAGTACATAGAGGTGGCAGAATATCTCTGCGGCTTTTTCCGCAACTACTATGTGAACACGATAGCCTGCACCGATATCTATGGTGTGGAGTACGCCGCAGCCCTGAAGAACGTCTACGCCATCGCCGCCGGTGTCTGCTATGGCTGCGGATACGGTGACAACTTTATGGCCGTACTGATAGCCAGCTGCTTCCGTGAGATGAAGGAGTTCATCAACGTCACCAATCCCGATACCCGCCGCAACACCTCCATGTCGGCCTATCTCGGCGACCTGCTCGTGACCTGCAACTCTCCCTTCTCCCGCAACCGCAACTTCGGCCGCATGCTCGGCAAGGGCTATTCGGTCCAGACCGCCATCCTCGAGATGAGCCAGGTGGCCGAGGGCTACTACGCAACCAAGGCGATACACGAGATCAACCGCAAGTTCCGGGTCAGCATGCCCATCGCCGATACGGTCTACTCCATCCTCTACGGGAGGGAAAATGCCGTGGAGGCCATGCGGGCCCTGCAGGACAGCCTGATGTAGAACCGGAAAGGAACACTGGAAAAGAACAGAAAAACAATAAACTTAAAAACAAAAGTTATGGTAAATGTAAATTTCAAACCCTCGAAGGCGTATATCGAGAAGGCACTCAACGCTTTCGACACCCTTCAGGGAAGACAGGGAAGAGGCAATGATTTCTTAGGCTGGCTCGATCTGCCCTCGGACACTCCGGAGTCCATCGTCAGGGGCTGCGAGGACATCGCTAAGGAATGGAAGGACAAGGGCGTGCAGGTGGCCGTGGTCATCGGTATCGGCGGCTCCTATCTCGGAGCAAAGGCAGCCCTCGAGGCTCTCTCGCACTCCTTCGGCCTCAATGAGAAAGGCATTCACGTAGTCTTCGCCGGCTTCAACCTCTCGGAGGAATATCACGCCGAGCTTATAGACTACATCCAGGATAAATCGGTGGCAGCCGTGGTAATCTCCAAGTCAGGCACTACCACTGAGCCCGCAGTGGCTTTCCGCGTTATCAAGGAGCATATCGAGGAGCGCTACGGCAAGGCCGAAGCCGCTTCCCGTATCGTGGCCGTCACCGACAAGGCCCGCGGTGCTCTGAAGAGCCTCTCGGATCAGGAGGGCTACCGTACCTTCGTGATTCCCGACAACGTAGGCGGCCGCTTCTCCGTCCTCACCCCCGTGGGCCTGCTCCCCATCGCCTTAGCCGGCTACGATATCCGCGCCCTGCTCAAGGGTGCCGCCGCCATGGCCCGCCGCTGCTCCGAACGCAGTGAGGAGAATCCCGCCCTCATCTACGCCGCAGCCCGCAATGAGCACTACGACGCCGGCAAGAAGGTGGAGATCTTAGTCAATTTCAACCCCAAGCTCCAGTACGTCGGCGAGTGGTGGAAGCAGCTCTTCGGCGAGTCCGAGGGCAAGGAGGGCAAGGGTATCTTCCCCGCCTCTGTCAACTTCACCACCGACCTGCACTCCATGGGCCAGTACATCCAGGAGGGCGAGAGGATGCTCTTCGAGACTGTCATCTCCGTAGAGAATGCCGGACGCGAGCTGGTCATCACGAACGACCCCCAGAACCTCGACGGTCTTAACTTCCTCACCGGCATGCACCTCGAGCACTGCAACAAGATGGCTGAGGCCGGAACCCGTCTGGCCCACCTCGACGGCGGAGTTCCCCAGGGCAGGGTGACAGTGGACCGCATCGACGAGTACAATCTCGGCGAACTCTTCATGTTCTTCGAAGAGGCCTGCGGTATCTCAGCCTACGTCCTCGGAGTCAATCCTTTCGACCAGCCCGGAGTGGAGGCCTACAAGAAGAATATGTTCGCACTCCTCGGCAAGCCCGGTTACGAGGCACAGGCCGAGGCCATCCGCAAGAGGCTCGAGTAGCCGCTAAAGCATTACAGCAGATCAGCAGATGAGAAAGGAGTTTCTCAGAAGTGTAGCCGGGCAGTTCTACAGCCTTACTGGCGGAGAACTGCGCGGCTACTGCTTTGTCTTCCCCAACCGCCGCTCGTCCCTCTTCTTCCGCCGCTATCTGGGAGAGACGGCCGACAGACCCATGTTCTCCCCCGCGATAACCAACATCAACGACCTCTTCACCGAACTTTCAGGCCTCCATTCCCTCGACCGCATCACCCTCCTGCACCGGCTCTACACCGTGTACCGGGAGAAGGTGGAGGGCTTCGACGAGAGTTTCGACGATTTCGTCTACCGCGGCGAGGTGATCCTGTCCGACTTCGACGACATCGACAAATACATGGCCGATGCCGCCGGACTTTTTACGAACATCAGGGACCTCAAGGAGATAGAGGACCGCTACGACTACCTCAGTCCGGCCCAGCGGGAGGCCATAGCCTCGTTCTGGGGGGTGGTCATCCCTTGCCGCGAGGGGCGCAAGGAACAGCAGTTCTTAGGAATGTGGGACAGCATGCACAGCATCTACACTGGTCTGCGGACTTTGTTAGAGAGCAGGGGAGAAGCCTACGAGGGCATGATATACCGCTCGGTAGCCGAACGTCTCAAGGAGGGCGACCCGGACCTGCTCCGGGCTCTGGAACGCTATGACCGGACGGTGTTCGTAGGACTCAATGCCCCGAACCGCTGCGAGCGCACCCTCTTCGAGACTCTTCAGAAACTCGGCCGCGGGGACTTCTACTGGGACTACTACGGCGAGGCTGTCCGCGACCCGGCCAACAAATCCTCCCTCTTCATGGAGGACAATGTCTCCCGCTATCCCTCCCTCCACCCGCTGCCGGAGGACGGAGGGCTGTGTGAGGCTCCTCCTAAGATAGAGGCGGTCTCCATCCCTTCGGCTGTAGGCCAGACCAAGTACGTCCACGACATCCTGCAGCGGATAGTCCGGGAGGAAGGCACCTCAGACCTCTTCTCGACCGCCGTCCTCCTGCCGGACGAGCAGCTGCTTTTCCCTCTGCTCAATTCCCTTCCGGAGGAGGTCACTCCGGTCAATGTCACCATGGGCTATTCCTTAGCCCACAGCAATGTATCCTCATTCGTGGCAGCCATCGCCTCCCTTCAGGACCGGCTCCGGCTCCGTGACGGGCAGGTCCGTTTCTACTGGAGGGACGTCCTGGCACTTTTAGCCCATCCCTACATCAGCGGCAGTCCGGCTCTTCAGGAGCGGGCGAAGGAACTCAGGGACAATATTATCAAGGCCAATACCATCTATCCCGAGGCCGGCTTCCTCAGCGAGGGACAGCCTCTCCTCGGCCTGATCTTCCAGGACGCCGCGAGGGCGGATGTCCCCGCCTCGGAGGCTGTCTCGGACTACCTCACCTCCATTCTGGATGCTGTTACGGAAGGAGCGGACTGTATCGACAAGGAATTCTTAGCGGGCTACAGCCGCAGTCTCAACCTGCTGCACTCGCTCGGGATAGACATGCGCAAGGATACTTATTTCCGCCTGCTGCGCCGTTTAGAGGCCTCGGTGTCGATTCCCTTCAGCGGAGAGCCGCTGGACGGTCTGCAGATCATGGGACCGTTAGAGATACGGGCCCTGGATTTCGAGAACCTGATAATCCTCTCGGTGAACGAGGGCACTTTCCCTTCCCGGAATACGGCGGCCTCGATGATACCGTACAACCTCCGCCGGGGCTTCGGCCTGCCCACCTACGAGTTTCAGGACTCGATTTCGGCCTATCATTTTTACCGCAGTATCTGCCGGGCCCGCAGGGTGTGGCTGCTGACCGACAGCCGGGGCGACGGCCTGCGCTCCGGAGAGGAGAGCCGCTATATCAAGCAGCTCGAGTACCATTACGGCCTGCCGGTGGAGCGCCGTACCGTCTCCTTTACCATTACCGGCAATTCCCTGCCGGAGGTGGCTCCGGTGCCCAAGACCACGGAGCATATAGAGAGACTGCGCGGGATGACATTCTCCAATTCCTCCATGCAGACGTGGATGGGCTGTTCCATGCGTTTCTACTACCAGTATATCTTAGGTCTCAAGGAAGAGGAGGACCTTTCCGAGGGGGTGGACAATGCCGCCTTCGGCACGCTCTACCACTATGTCATGCGCCGGCTCTACGAACCATTCAAAGGCCATCCCGCAGACAGGGCCGCACTCAGGAAAATGGCTGCGGATACAGAACGCATAGCCGCATTGGTGGATGAAGGCTTCCATGACGAACTGGAACTGAAGGAGATAAGCGGACGCAACCGTATCGCCGGAGCCTTAGTGGCCAAGTTAGCGGCCAGGACTCTGGAGGTGGATGCCGCCCGTCCGGATGGAGAGGAGATCAGTTCCGTCGTGGCCTTGGAAGAGAACTATACCGCGTCATTCCGGACTCCGGCAGGGCACGATGTCCGGCTCCGGGGCATTTTCGACCGGGTCGACAGGGTGGGAGGCCGGCTGAGAATCGTGGACTACAAGACCGGCGGGGAGCATTTCAGCTGCCGGGAGATAAGCGAGCTCTTCCAGAGCGATACCCACGGCGGAGGCAGTCATTTCTTCCAGCTGCTGCTGTATCTGCTTATCCTGTCTGACCGTAAGCAGGAACCTAAGGTGGATGACGTGGAGAACGTCCTCTTAGAGATATACTACACCCGGAACCTCTATACCGGGGGACAGGCCTGGCGCACGCCCCTTAAATCCGAATATGAGGAGTTCACTCAGGCATTGGGGACCCTTCTGGACCGTATCCTGAATCCGGACGAGCCGTTCACTGCCTGCGAGGACGGGGCAGCCTGTGAGTATTGTCCCTTCACTGCATTGTGTAACAGATAAATGACAGAGAATATGCTGGAGATATGCAAGGCGTCGGCCGGGTCGGGCAAGACCCACAAACTTACCGGGGAGTATCTGCGGATGCTCTTCAGCGGCGGGACCGACCGCTATAAATCGATTCTGGCGGTGACATTCACCAACAAGGCTACCGGCGAGATGAAGCAGAGAGTCCTCGAGGAGCTGCACCGGATAGCCTCTGGGGAGAAATCCCCATTCATCGCTGACCTCGCCCGCTCGGGCCGGTTTGCGGACATGGCTTCCGCCGGCAGCACTCCGGAGGCCGTGGAAGAAGCGGTGTGCCGGCATGCCTCGGCTCTGCTCTCGGCTATTCTGAACGACTACTCTCTCTTCAATATCAGCACTATCGACCGGTTCTTCCAGCAGGTGCTCAGGGCATTCGCCATAGAGACCGGGCATTTCTCGTCCTATAATGTAGAGATCAACGACGACAGCATCTTAGCCATAGCTGTGGACGAGCTGATGGGCTCGATAGATGACAACGAGGAACTGCTGCAGTGGCTCATCGACCTGTCCGTGGAGGCGGTGGAGAACGGCCGCGACTGGAACAGCGTGCCCCAGCTGCTCCGTTTAGGCTCGGAACTCTTCAAGGAACCGTTCAAGCTGGCGGTGCGCGGCTCCGGGGTGGAACTGGCCGGGCGCACCTCCATAGCCGAGTGCGGGAAGGCCATGCGGAAGATAGTTAGGGACTTCCGCGAGGAGTGCCGCAGGATGGCGGACGAGGCGGCGGCCATAATGAGCCGTTATGATCTTGTACCCTCTGATTTCAAGGGCGGTTCCCGCTCGTTCATGAACTATTTCGACAAGCTGCGTTCCGGACGCTACGAGGCCCCTCCGGCCACATTTGTCAGCATGGCGGAGGAAGAGCCGGCCAGATGGTGCGCCTCCTCGGCCAAAACCCGGGCCTCCGACATAGCCTCCGCATATCATGCCGGGCTGGCGGAGCTGGTCCGCAGGGCCTCCGACCCGGACCGCCTCACCAAGTACTTCACAGCCCTGGAGATACTGCGAAATCTTTCCGTGGCCGGTATCCTGAGCGACATCGAGGCTCAGGTCCGGGACCACTGCCGCCGCAACAACTTAGTCCTGCTTTCCGACACCCCGCGCTTCCTGTCGGACATCATCGACGGCAGCGACACACCTTTTATATACGAGCGCGTGGGCTCCCGCTTAGACAACTACCTGCTGGACGAGTTCCAGGACACCTCCCGGATGCAGTGGGACAACTTCGAACCCCTGCTCCGCGACAGTGTGGACGCCGGCAGTCCATGCCTGATAGTGGGCGACGTCAAGCAGAGCATCTACCGCTGGAGAGGCTCCGACTGGAGGCTGCTGGATACGGAGATAGCCTCCCGTTTCGACCCCCGCAAGGTCCACACCGATACCTTAGCCTACAACTGGCGCAGTTCCGCCGAAGTGGTTTCCTTCAACAATTCCTTCTTCGGCTCCGTCGGGGCCCTGACCGGTGATGAGCTCATAGGCCGCATCTACTCCGACGCCGTGCAGCGGATACCGGAGGGCAGCAGCCGTCCCGCAGGGCATATCCGGGTCACATTTACCGAAGGCAACAGCGCGGATATGTGGGAGGAAAGTTACCTGCAGCGGATTCTCGATGCGGTCCGCACCCTTATGGAACACGGCTACCGCCCCGGGGACATAGCCTTCTTGGTCCGGACCCGTGCCGAGGGCGCCGCCATATCGGACCTGCTGATAGCCAACGGCTACAATATCATGACGGAGGACTCCCTCCGTCTCTCCTCCTCCGCAGCGGTGCGCCGGACCGTGGACTGCCTGAAAGAGATGGCCGCCGGTGGGACGGCTCCGGACGGGGAGGACGGCCCGGCAGCCGGGAAATCCCTCTACAATATCTGCGAGACCCTTCTGCGCTCCCGTCCCGAAGGGCAGGAGGACGGCGGCTCGGCCTTTGTAAATGCCTTCTTAGACTGTGTTCTGGAATATATCGGGGCGGAGGGCTCCGACCTCACCGGCTTCCTGCGCTGGTGGGAGACCGAGGGGGCCGACCGCTCCGTCTCGGCTCCGGAGGGCAGGGACGCCCTGCGCGTGATTACGATACACAAGTCCAAGGGCTTGGAATTCAAGGCCGTCATCGTGCCTTTCCTCCAGATACCCTTTGCGCCCAAGGGCAACACCGCCAAATACATCTGGTGCGGATCCTCCGTACAGCCCTTTGATATGCTGCCGGTCTATCCCTTAGAATGCCGCAGCAGTCTGGAACAGACCGTATTTGCCGGAGACTACTTGCGGGAGAAGCGCTACAGCGCCGTGGATGCGGTCAATGTGGCATACGTCGCCTTTACCCGGGCGGTACAGGAGCTCATTGTCTTCGCCCTCGTGCGTCCTTCCAAGAACGGCCCGGCCCCCACGTCCGTATCCCATATCCTCTATTCCCACCTTCAGGGACAGCTTGAGGACGGGATCTACGAATTAGGAGAATGGACCTCGCCCCAATACCGGAAAGGCGGGGAGAGGGGAGCAGCCGGGGAGGAGATGGCCCGCGTGCCGTCGGTTCCCATAGGGGACAGGCTCAGGCTCTCCTTCCGCGGGGAGGAGTTCTTCAAGAGGGACAGCCGCCGCACCAGAGGTATTGTCCTGCATGAGATATTGTCTAAGGTGGAGACGGCCTCCGATTTAGAGGAGGCGGTGCGGGGGGCCGTGGTCTCCGGCATTCTCCCCGCCAAGGAGGGGCCGCAGGTGCTGGAGCAGCTCTCCGTGATGCTGCGGTCGGTGAGCGGCAGGCATTGGTTCGACGGGACTTACCTTCTGATGAACGAGGCCACCGTCATTGCTCCCGGAGGGGACAGCTACCGTCCGGACCGGATGATGTTCAGTCCTGACGGACAGAAGGCTGTGGTGGTGGACTACAAGTTCGGCAGCCGCAGGGACGGGCAGTACCGCGCCCAGGTCCGGGGGTATATGGACCTTCTCGGGCAGATGGGCTACCGGGAGGTGGAGGGATGGCTGTGGTACGGGGAGGACGGAGTGGAGGAAGTGGGACAATCTGCGGGGAAATGATTATATTTGCGTTCGGAATTTAAACTGAACTGAATTATGTCAAAAGTAGTTTACAAAGTCAAGGGCATGATGTGCGGTCACTGCGTCATGCACGTTCAGAAGGCCCTGGAATCGATGCCGGGTGTTAAGGCAAACGTGACATTGGATCCTGCCTGTGCAGAGATAGAGTTCTCGGGCAAGGTCTATGACAAGTCGGAGATACAGGCTGTCATCAGGGAGAAAGCTGGAGAGTATATTCTCGAGGACTGAGATGTCAAGATAATAAAACCATCAGTAAAAGAGTTTTATGAAATTAAGTTACAAAAAGTTACAAGTCGCTGCGGCAGTTATTGCCGGACTGGCGGCTATGTGGTCGTGCTCATCTGAAATTAATTTTGACGATGGCAGTTTCGACCCGACTGTTACAGTAGGAGGTGATTCGCTGGCTATACCGGTTGGTTCCACTCAGGCTATATTCATTGAGGATTTTATGGAGATAGAGGAAGGCGGTATCATATCCAAGGATGGGGAAGGACGCTACAGAGTCAACTTCAGTCAGTCATTTGAAACGGAAGTGGATGTTAAGGAGATTGTGTCCAGAATACATGTCCCGGAACTGCGGAACTCTTTCGATGAGAGCGTCAATATAGGGACGGCAGTTCCTGATGCTGTTTCCGGAAAGTACAGGGTGGAGGTTGTGAGTCTCTCTGATCCCTATCCTTTCGAGATTGATCTATCGGACGCAAAAGAGTATGTGTCAAGTATAGACAGGATCGAGGTGGACGGTGCCCTCAGGTTCTCTGCTGTTATGGAGGGGATGCCTGCCGGAACAGAGATAGAAGTGGATGTTACATTCCCGGAAGAGTTTATTTTCCGGAACGGTCAGAAAGGTGTGGTGACATTTGAGGGAGTGGCTGACAGCCGTGGCGTTGTGGATTTTGATGTCCTGCAGTTGGAGACTATTGCATTGAATTTCGATGCGGGGTCATCGTTTGTCTTTAAAGATGAGATTAATATAGAGCGTTTCGCCATAGAGATGGATCTTGATCCTTCAACATTTTCCGGTCCTACCGGAGTAAGATTCGATCTGGAACTGACTTCTGTTTCCGGAGGTTCTCCCAAGCCTGAGGCTTTCTACGGCAGGGTTAGGATCAGCCTTGACCATGAGGATGATCTGTACAATGAGAACAACTGGATATCACTCGAAGACATTCCTGAGTTCCTTAAGTCCGAGGATGTGGTGCTGGATTTCACATCTCCCTATATCGATGTGGCGCTTACATCCAATTTAGGAGTGCCCATGGTGGTGAATGCCGGTCTGACGCCGTATTTCGGTGATGATATGAATCTGGCAGCAGGGAATCCGCTCTCAGTGTCCATTTCATCTCCTTTCTGTATCAATCCATCTGCACCTGAGACTGTCCGCTACTGGTTGTCAGATGAGAAAGAAGAGGAGGTTGCTGACGGCTATACGTGGGTTGATGCAGATGTGGCTGAGTTCATACGTCGGATTCCCGACAGGATATACTTGAGTTATGGCGGCTATTCAGATGTAAACAGTGCTGAGGAGCATTTTATAGATTTTACTGAGGACAGTTACTTTGTGGACGGCAGCTTCAGCTTTGTCCTGCCTTTTGAGTTCGGCGAGGATCTTTATCTGCCAGTGAAGGATACGGTTACCGGTCTGCCTGATATACTGTCCACTCTCCTGAAGTCTGCAAATCTCATAGTTGAAGGCAATGTAGAGAGTACTTTCCCTGTGGACATCATTCTCAGTGCATACTTCATAGATTACAGCGGTGCTCCAGTCGGCCGTCTTACAAGCAGCAGAATCAAGGCTGCCATGTCGGAAGACCAGCCTGAAGTGTCTCCAGTAGTTCTGACATCTGACCAGATTGCTGAAGGCAGCAGTCTTGACGCTATCGTTATAGAATTTGCCTTGGACGGAACAGCATCTGGACTCGCTCTTTCAGACAAGTCGTATATAAGAATGTCCGACATCGTTCTTAAAGCTCCGGGTGGAGTGACTATAGACAGCAACAATATGAACTTTTAAAGGCTAAGGAAGATGAGAAAAATAATTATATCAGCCATATTGATTCTGTTATCAGCTGTGTCAGTATATTCTCAGAGCAGAACAAGCTACTTTGTGCGCAACTCAACCCAGAATCACAATTTCAATGCCGCTTTTGTGCCGGATCAGGGTTATATCGGTGTTCCCATCCTGAGTAATTTTGACCTGCAGACTTCCAGTAATCTCGGTGCCCTGTCTATACTCTATCCTCTTGAGGGCGGTCAGACAGGTCTTTTCCTGAACAGTCAGGTCAGCTCAGAGGAATTTCTCTCCAAGCTTAGAAAGAACAACTATTTAGATGCTACTTTCAGCTATGACATAATAAATGCGGGATGGTTCACTGGAAAGGACTCTTTCTGGACTATATCCATCGGTGAGAGAGTGGATATGCAGTCATCGCTGCCCCGCGAGTTTTTCAGTCTGCTGAAGAACGGAATGTATGATAATCCGTCGGCCTACAGTATCGAAAATATGGGAGTCGGTGCCACACTCTATTCACAGATATCACTCGGATACTCGAGAGGTCTGGATGAACTGGTGGAAGGACTCAGAGTCGGCGGTAAGTTCAAGCTCCTGCTGTCGATGGCGGATGTACAGATGAATATCGACAGGATGGATATCTCGATGAGCTCTGACAGCTGGAGTGCAGCGACCACTGGCTCGGCGAGTGTGCTTGGCGGGGGTATTGATCTGATGTATGATGAGAACAACAATCTAAGTGGTGTGGGATATGATCCCTCATCTATGGGAATAGGAGGTGCAGGTATCGCATTTGATTTAGGAGCGGAGTATATCCTTTCCGAAGGGACACCTGTGGACGGTATGCGTTTCTCTCTGTCCGTGACAGATTTAGGATTTGTATCTTACGGTAAGAAACATTCCCGTCTGCTTTCGAGCGAGGGCAACATCGTCTTTGACGGCTTCGAGGACATCGGTGTTGACGGCTCAGGCGTGAATACAGACAGCATGATGGAAGATCTTATGTCGATGGCTGCTTTCAAGGAAGAGCCGGTGACCAAGAATCAGGTGCGTTCGCTTACAGCGACTCTTTATGCCGGGGTGGATTATCCTTTTCTGGATGACAAAATGAATGTGGGACTTCTTTACTCTGCCCGTTTCGGACGTTTCAGGACAGAGAGCGAGCTGACTCTTGCGTGGAACTATGCTCCTGTACGGAGCTTTGACATTGCGCTGTCTTACTCCCTGCTGAAGACTCATTCAACATTCGGATGGCTCATTACCTATGTGCCTAAGCGCGGTGTCGGAATATTTGTGGGCAGTGATTATACTCCTCTCAATTATACCGCTCTGAGGGTTCATGGGGTAAAGCTTCCCGTACCTGCCCGGGAGTTTGTACTGGATGTCAATTTCGGTCTGACGATCTCGCTTGGAGGCAGTAACCGCAGATATTGATCCGATGGTCTGGAATATAGAAAAAGCTGTGTCGTTGGAGACACAGCTTTTTTTCTTAGATGGCCGGAGCTGAGAAATGCTCTTTGGAGAAGATGCGGGCTTCGGTGATGACCACGCTGTTCCCGTCCTTGTCTCTCATGGTGCCGACGAGGGTTCCGATCATCCTCTTGTGGTCAACATTTGTGCACTCAAAGCGGATGTGATAGGGCTCGTCGATGTACACCGGCCTGAGGTAGGTGACATTCTGAGAGATGAAGTATGCGAGCTTGTCGGCCGGCCACATGGTGCCGAATACCTTGGCAAACGCGCACAGGATGAGGACTCCCTGAGCTACCGGACGTCCGAACTCGGTCGCGGTGGCATATTCGCGGTCTATGTGGATGGGGTTGTAGTCATCCGTCAGTTTTGCATAGACCTCGGCGTCTTTCTGGGTGAAGACGGTGTTGTAGTCATAGGTGTCGTGTTCCTTGATCATAACATGAAGATTTTAGATTAGCCCTATAAAGATAAGCCAAAAATCCGGAAAAAACAAATTTGTGGCTCCTAAAATAGCATTTAAAATGTCAGGGAAAGACCGTCATACGCCGGCTCAATGCCCTCAGGCAAGGTTTTGCAGAGGTCCTCATACTTCTCTAACTGATGGGACAGATGTGTCAGAAAACAGTGCCGCGCACCCACCCTGCGGCAGACCTCTATGGCCTCGTCTAAGGAAAAATGGGAGATGTGCGGAGTCCTGCGGATGCAGCTGACCACGAAGATGTCCACTCCGCGGAAGCGCTCTATGGACTCTTCGGAGATGTAGTTGGCATCGGTCAGATAGCCTAAGCGGCCGAAACGGAAGCCGAGGATGGGCAGCTTGTAGTGCATGGCCCGCACTGGAATGATTTCTATTCCGTTTATGCAGAAAGGCTCTTCTCCGATGGTATGCAGGGTGAAGTCAGGAACTCCGGGATAGCGGTGGTCTCCGAATGCATAGGAGTATTCTCTTTTCAGCGATTCCTGTACCAATGGTTCTGCGTAGACGGGAAAGGCCCGGTGCATGAAGTAGTTGAACGCTCTGACATCATCTAACCCGCCGGTGTGGTCCTTGTGCATGTGGGTGAGCAGCACTGCATCCAATTCCATAATACCGCTGCGGAGAATCTGCTGACGGAAGTCAGGACCGGCGTCGATTACGAGTCTTAGCCCCTCGTATTCTATGTATGCGGAGGTTCTTAGCCTTTTGTCATGAAAGTCGTCCGAGCGGCAAACTGGACATCTGCATCCTATGATGGGCATCCCCTGGGAGGTGCCGGTGCCGAGAAATTCGATTTTATTGCTCATAGCACCCCAAAGATAGAGAAATTTGTGTAATTTTGAAATATGAATTGCAGACTTTATCTTGTACCGGCACCTCTCGGGGATAATCCTCCGGAGGAGGTTATTCCTGCCTATGTATTCGGGCAGATAGCACATATCACGCATTTCGCCGTGGAGGATGTCCGTACGGCCAGGAGGTATCTCTCACGTGTAGGATTCAAGGGCAGAATCGATATGCTGTCGTTCTACGAAATCAACGAGCATTCCTCTCAAGAGGATATTGAGGCAGTTGCCCGTGTGCTTGCAGACGGAACTGATATGGCCCTTATCTCTGAGGCAGGACTGCCGGCAGTGGCCGATCCGGGTGCTGCGTTAGTGGCTTTAGCTCACAAGGCTGATGTGGAAGTGATACCGCTTTCAGGCCCCTCTTCCCTTATGATGGCCCTGATGTCATCCGGTATGAACGGGCAGTGCTTTGCATTTGCAGGGTACATTCCTGCCAAGACTGACGCCAGGCGTAAGCGTATCAAGGAATTGGAGGCCCGATCAAGGAAGTATTCGGAAACAGAGATCATAATAGAGACTCCCTATCGCAGCGATGCTCTCTTTCAGGATATTGTCTCGTTGTGCGATCCGTCGACAAGGGTCTGCGTAGCTTCAGGCATAACTCTTCCGGGTCAGAGTATAAGGACCCGCACTGTGGCTCAGTGGAGAAAATCCGGGCTGACAGTGGGTAAGGTACCGTCAGTTTTTTTGATATACGCATGAATATGAAAAAAATAGGGAAAATAGAACTCTGCGGAATGAAATTTTTCGCCCATCACGGCTGTTTCCATGAGGAGAAGGTGATAGGAAATTATTTTATTGTGGATTTTGCGGTGTGGACAGATGTCTCTGCTGCAGCAGGGAGCGACAATTTGGACGATACACTAAACTATCAGCTGATTTACGATATCGTAAAGGAGGAGATGGCTGTTCCGTCCAATCTTCTCGAGCATGTCGCCGGCAGGATTCTGCGCCGTGTGCGCTCAGCTTTTCCGTATGTGGAGAAAGCATCAGTCACTATATCCAAACTCAATCCTCCTCTCGGAGGAGAGGTGGGGGCTTCGAGGCTTACAATGGAGCTGTAGTGTATGAGAGTAGCTGTTCATACATTGGGCTGTAAGCTCAACTATTCGGAAAGTTCCACTATCGCCAGGGAATTTTCCCGCCGCGGTTATGAGGTGGTCCCTCATACAGAGGAGGCGGATATCTATATTGTCAATACCTGTTCTGTCACGGAGCACAGTGATAAGAAGGACCGGAATCTGATACGCCGTCTGCACCGCCGTTCTCCGAATGCACTGATAGCTGTGATAGGATGCTATGCCCAGTTGAAAGGGGAGAGTATTGCGAAGATAGAAGGAGTGGATATCGTTCTCGGAGCCCGGAGCAAAGGAATGGTGGTGGATGAGGTGGAGAGACTTCTGAAAGAAGGACGCGGTGCGGCGCCGGTGGTGGATATCGTGGATATCGACTGTGTGAAGAATATTTTCCCGGCATTCTCGACAGGAGAGAGGACACGCTCTTTTCTGAAGATTCAGGACGGATGTGATTACAAGTGTTCTTACTGTACAGTTCCTTATGCCAGAGGGAGCAGCCGGAGTCTGCCTTCGGCCCTGATTCTGGACCAGGCGCGTGAGATAGCATCCTCCGGAATAGTGGAGATAGTGCTTACCGGGGTCAATACCGGAGACTATGGCCGCAAGAGCGGAGAGAGTTTTCTTTCCCTGCTGCAGGGCCTGAATGCCGTGGAGGGTATAGAGCGTTACCGTATATCTTCTATTGAACCGAATCTGCTTACACCTGAGATAGTGGAGTGGATTGCTTCCGGCACTAAATTTCTGCCGCATTTCCATATTCCACTGCAGTCGGGCTGCGACCGTATTCTGCAGAAAATGGGCCGCCGTTACCGTACCGAGGATTTCCGTCGCAAGATAGAGCTGATACGAAGCAGGATGGAGCATGTTTTTTTCGGAATAGATGTTATTGTCGGTTTTCCTGGAGAGACAGATGAGGACTTCCGTACCACCTGTGCTTTTTTGAAGGAGATACATCCGGCATTTATTCATGTGTTTCCATATTCACGCAGAAACGGGACACCGGCAGCGGCTATGCCTGATCAGGTCGAGGAGTGCGTCAAGGCGGAGAGAGTGGAGGTTCTGGAAAGAATGTGTGCGGAGTTTTATTCAGATTTTTGCGTAGAGAATGCAGGCAGGGAAGAAGAAGTGCTTTTTGAGAGCAAGTCCAAGGATGGGATGATGTCTGGGTATACGCGCAATTATATAAAGGTAGAAAGACCTTACGACAGTAAGGCTATCGGCCGGGTTGTGAGGGTGGTTCTTGATAAGTGACAGGAGGTTCTGTGTATTCCTGTACCTGATATTCTACCGCTCCGTTTTCTTCGAGGAAGTTCATGGGGTCTTCTTTGGGCTTTAGTACATTCTCCTTTTGTATGTTGGCTTCGGCGGCCTCACGCTCAAGATCTTCCTCGGCCTTCCGCAGCAGCTCCAGCTCATATTCTTCTTTGCGCTTGCGGGAATAGAAGATGTTTCTCCAGAAGTCACCGAATGTGTCGAATTCATCCTGGTAGGTGATACCGAATCCGCTGCGCTGAGTGTTGTCGAGGTAGTTGGAGTATGAGTCGGCTGAGCGGGTGAAGAGGGTGATGCGGAGCTTGCCCTGGCGGTCTACCTTGATCTCTGCGTCGAAGTCTCCTGCCCAGTTGGAAGATGTTTCGCTGTTTCCTACATTTCCATTGATAATAAGCCTGTTGTTGAAGGCCTGATAGGATATCGCCACGTCAAACATATCCTTTCCGCCTGTGGCGACTCCCGGCTGGTAGTTGAGGCCTAAGTCGAGCGGAATGTCTAACTGGCGGAAGATATTGTTGAACTGATTGGACAGTATTTCGCTGGCGTTGGAGTATAGAATCGTTGAGTTATTGACTATGCCGGACTGTTCATCAGGTACGAAGCTGCCTGAGATGAGAAGGGCCATGAACTGTTTCTGCACTTTATCAGGTGTGCTCAGTGCGCTTTCTACACGGCCTTTGGTTATGGGGTCCAAGTCAGGTATGTCGATGGAGAAGGAGAGCTCAGGGTTGGTGAGCGGTCCCTGCAGCTGTATGCCGCAGTTGACGTTACGGCGGTTACCTACTGAGGTGGTGTCTGAGATCAGAGTGGATATGGAGGCTTTGGTCCTGTATGTGGCGCCTACATTCAGATTGGTGTTTTTGAAATCTCCGTTGAAAGCTATGGTTCCGCCTTCGTTGAGAAGGAAGTCCCTGGACTGGATGGAAAGGGCGAAGTGATAGCTGCCGTCGTATATCGTGTAGTCGCCTCTCATGTCCATTACGTTCTGGGAAGGAACCAATGTCAGATCTATATTTCCGTTGCCGGTGCAGCGGAGAATCTCTCCGAGCTGCTTGTTCATCTCTATAAACAGTTCAGCTCCCTGAGTGATTTCTGCCCTGGCCCGGATTTCTATATTTCCCGAAGAGGTCTTTCTCTCATTCTCAGAAGAGGCTGTAAGGAGGACGGTATCGGCCTGCTCGGCCTGTTTCCGGAAGTCTGTATATGAGATGAGGTCAGTGGTGGACGCAGATGATGAGGAGGACATGGGGACATGGATGGATGTCCTGTCATCGGTACTTACATCAGCGTCTATTACGAGACTGTTGACAGGCCCTGACATGGATATGTTGCCAGAGGCATATGCAGAGCCGTAGAATCTGTCGTTGTCATGTTCTCCAGTGTTGAGGCACATGAAGTTGGAGAATTCTAATCCGGCATCGATGAAAATATTGTGGAAAAAGTCGTGTGTGATGCTTCCGTCGAGAATCCCTGTAGAGCCGGCGGGATCGGAAATGCTGAGTCTCTGCAGGTCTATCCTGCGCTGGCTGATGTTCACAGGACCGTCGATCAGGTATGGAACACCTGTGAACAGAGGAGTGATCAGCAGGGAGTCTATATGTGTATTGCTGCTGTTGAGGATGAGCATGTCCGGCTGTCCTGTGATGCCTATGTCACCGCTGATGCCTCCGTATGAGACAGTCAGGAAATCGCTGAGAAGGGGTGACAGATATCTGAGGCTTAAGTCTTTGAGCGATAGATTGAAGTTGATGTAATTGCGTCCGGGAACGAAATAACCTGACGCATTTATGGGATTGTTTCCGTTGACGTAGTTGTTGACGAGAATATTGAACCTGTCTTTTGCCAAGTCTCTGCGGCTCAGTATGGACAAGTCTCCAAGGTACTGTCCGAGCAAAGTGAGGTCATGGCCTTTGACTTCCATCGAGGCTCCCATTCCTGAGAAGAAATTGAACAGCTCAACCTTTCCGCTCAACCTTCCGCCGAGATCCAAGTCTGTTTCCATAAAAGAATTGAGAATGGACATGTCTAAGTTTCCTAACTTGACATTGAGCTGTCGGTCAGGGTCTTCGGATATGGCTCCGGATATCAGCAGTGTGTCGCTGTAGCTCAACAGCCGTATACTGTCTGCGGTGTAGAGACGTTTTTCTAAGTGCAGCGATGCCGGAGAGAGTTCCCATCTGTTTCTCCTTATCTTGATTACGGAACTGTCAATGTCTATATCGGCGGCAATTCCTCCCGAGGAGGTTCTTGAAAGCAGGATTCCGGCTCCGAGATCGAGAAGGGTGGTGTCGGAATTGTTAAAACTCAAGTCTACTCCTATTTCCCTGCCTGTGCTGCCGATGTCGATGAGTGTATTTTCTGCTGTCATGTCTCCGGAGAGTATTTTCCCGAATGCGGCTTTTGCGCGGAGACTGTTCCCCCGGTTGTCGGCAGTGATGCCGATATCTTCAAGGGAAGAAACTTTTCCCTTTTTGTTCCTCAGGGAGATGTTTGCGGACTGGGCATTGAAGGTCAGTGTGTTCTCTTTGTCAAGGTGGATGTCTACGGTGGTGCTGTCCGCAATACTGAGTCCGGGTGAGATAATGTCGCAGATAGGGGACATGTCGAATGTGCGGAGGTGGAAATCATAATATCCGTCGGGTCTGCCTGCAAGGGATGAGTCAGCAGTGAGTATACCTGCAAGTGATGGTGTGCTGAGGGCTGTTTTTAGTCTGCTGACAAGCCGTGCGGGCGAGTCGTTGCTGCTGTAGTCCATGTGCAGCAGGGGTGACATGAGGGTTACGATATGTCTGTCTTCACGCAGCAGGGAGCGTATGTACAAGGAATCTATATGATAGCGGCCGTTGTCATCGGCGTAGCTGATATTGTCTAAGAGAATGTTTCCGAGAATGCTCCGGCTGTCTATACTCAGATCTGCATTCAGAGTTATGCCGGCTGTGGATATGTTGCCTTGTCTGACAAGATTCATGGCTTTGAGGTCGGCATACGGAACATCGAGGAATGCTCTGACTCTTTGAGGCCGGTTTGTGGTATCAAGCGTGACAATACTCTGGAACATAGCAGGAAATGCGGTGTCATGGCTGAGCATCCGTAGGTCAATGTTGTTGTCGCGCATAGTACCCGTCATGGAGATGTCCCTGTATTCTGTGCCGTGCAACGCTATGCTGTGAATCCGGAGTGAGTCGACCTGCACAGAGATCCGTTCATGGCTCCGTCTGTCCGGAATAGCAGCGGACAGACTGGTGCTCAGGCTCGTCTCGCCTATGAGCCCTGGTTTGCCGATGACGCTGCCTATGTTGAGTCTGTCAACAGAGACGGAGGCATCTACAGTTGTGGAAGACGTATCTGTGCCGCGCAGTGTGGCTTCATAAGCCACTTTCCCATCGAGATACTTCAATTCTCCGATAGAATACAGGTCCGATAAAGTGCCGTAGGCTAAGCCCTGCAGGATCATGCCGCCGTCTTTCACAAGCGTACCTAAAGCCGTCTCGCCTGATGAGAATAGTGAGATTATCGCGCTGAGGTCGGCGGATGTGGTATATACCTCCTTCAGGTTCAGATTGAAGAATGTGCTTTTGATGTCCGGTAGTCCGGAAATGGCAGCTCCGATACGGATGTAGGTCCCGTCTCCTGTTCCTACAGAGAGATCATAAGTGCTAAGGTTGCTGACAGGACCGGTAACTTCTCCTTCTATATTCATTTTCAGAGAGCAGTCCTTCAACCCTTCGGCGAAAACTCCAATACTCCTGAAATCTATTGTACTGCTATGAAAGTCAGCTCCGAGCCTGATCTTATTTACAAAATCCTTCAGGTCCTTACCGCTATTATATCCAAAAGACAGGTATCCGGCATTAATTTCAGAATATGTGTCGGTCAGATGCAGGTTCTCCATTCTCGATTCTTTGGAGTCTAACGAGAAACTGCCGCTGAGGGACCGGATCTCATATCCGCTTCTGTCCATGCAGCTGAGATCACGGATACGGCAGGAAAGAGTATTGTCCTCTATTCTGATTCTATTGATCCTTGCATCGATATGCTTGAGGGATAAGTTTTTGAAGTTGACGCATGATGGAGTGCGTGGAATAGTGTCGGCCGCTGGATTTCTGAGTGCGAACCTCATATTGCGCAGGATAACCTCATCGACTGTCATATCAGGCATGCGGAAAGGTTTTTTCAGAGAATCGGGCTTGGGCAGGGAGTTGAAAATACGGTTGATGTTGTTATATTTTCCAGGACCTTCTGTAGTCAAGTTGAAGCAGCCGTCCTCTATGAAGAGCCTGTCGATGCTTATACGTCCGCGTAGAAGCTCTCCAGGGGAGATGGAGACGGACAGCTTGGATACCGAGGCAAGGGTGTCCCCGGGAGTGCCTGTTATGGATAGATTGTACGCCATGACTTTATTAAAGAAGACTATGGCTATCCGTTCTATCTCGAGATGTCCGGTGAGTTTGGCTTCGAGGGCCTTTACAGTCCGTTGAGCGATATTGGTCTGGACTTGGGGAAACTGCAGCGCTACGTATCCAGTGAACGGTACGATGCAGATAAGGAGCAGAAGTCCGATTAATATTTTTCTTAGAGCTCTAATGGTTCAATAATTTTTCTATGTAAAGTTACAAAGTTAGTAAAATGTAAGCAGAATACTATAATTTTGCAGAGCAAATATAAAATTTGACTATGATTAATCATTTTCTGGCACTGCTTACAGTTACAATTTGGGGAGCGACCTTTGTATCGACAAAGATACTTATAAACAATGATCTGTCTCCTAATGAGATATTCTTCTACCGGTTTCTAATAGCCTATGCCGGAATATGGATAGTGTCTCGGAAGAAGCTTTTTGCCGACAATTGGAAAGATGAGCTGCTGATGGCCTGTGCCGGTCTGTTCGGCGGTTCTCTGTATTTTCTTACGGAGAACAGCGCCTTGGGTATCACCCAAGCTTCTAATGTCGCCTTTCTGCTGTGCGGTACACCTATTCTGACAACCGTCCTTGTTAAACTGTTCTACCGTGAGGAGAAGATAGGGCGGATGGTTTATTATGGGTCCGTCATTGCATTGGCGGGTGTGGCATTAGTGGTTTTTGACGGGGCTACAAGCCTGAAGATATCCCCTTTGGGAGACCTTCTGACCCTTGCTGCGGCACTGTCATGGGGATTCTACAGTATTGTCATACGGAAATTGGAGAGCAGATACGATACAGTGATGATTTCGCGCAAGGTGTTTTTCTACGGACTTGTTACGATTCTTCCTACTTTTCTATACAATCCTCCTCACCTGCGCCTGCTGTTCTCGGCTGATGCGGCAGTATGGTTCAATCTGATTTTCCTTGCGGTTATGGCTTCTCTTGTCTGTTTTGTGCTGTGGAATATGGTGGTCAAGCATTTAGGTGTGGTCAAGTCTTCCAACTACCTGTATCTTAATCCGGTAATCACCTGCATTACATCCGCGATAGTATTAGGGGAAAAAATAACCCCCGTCGCAGTGACAGGGGCTCTATGCATTATGGCTGGAGTGTGGCTGGCTACTCGGCCTCGGAAACAGTAGGTGCGGCCTCGCGTTTCTTCTGCATGCGGGCTGCCGTGAGCTCAAGTACCAGTACCAATGCCACTCCTATGAGGGCAAAGGTTACGGCAAGTCCGATATGGCCCGAGAAAAGAGGCTCGAGGTCCGGCTGGAACGGCATGACCGGTCTGGACACTTCTCCTATCTGGAGCTGCCAGGGCCATACCTTTACAAGTGAGCCTATCATGATGCCGGCCAAAGCCGAAATAGTGGTTACGTGGTACTTTTTGAGCAGCCATGAAAGGAAGTGCGAGAATGAGACGATGCCGATGGCGGCTCCGGCAACAAATGTGATAATCAATACGATGTTCAAGTCAGTCAGAGCTTTCAGCATATATTCGTATTTGCCGAGAAGCAGAAGGATAAAGCTGCCTGAGATACCGGGAAGAATCATGGCACAGATGGCGATGGCTCCGCATAAGAATATGAACCATAGGTGATTGGGCGTCTCTGTAGGGGATACTAAGCAGATGGCGGCTCCGGCTCCGATACCGAGCAGGAGGGCGATGACGTTCTTTATCTTGGTCAGGTCGATGTCTTTGAGGATGAGTATCGCAGAGGCGATGATGAGCCCGAAGAAGAATGACCAGAGTGGAATCGGTTCATTGGCCATGAGATACTGCATGAGTTTGGCGAGGGAGAAGAAGCTGATGGCTATTCCGAGTATCAGGGAGATCAGGAAGGTTCCGTTGATGTGTTTCCAGAATTGCCTGATCTTGCCGGTGAAGAGCAGTTTGAAGGCCTGTGTGTTTACGGATTTGATAGAGTTGAGCAGTTCCTCGTAGATGCCGGTGAGGAAGGCGATGGTGCCGCCGGATACTCCTGGAATTACATCGGCTGCACCCATGCCGATTCCCTTAAGGGTAATCAGTGCGTAGGAAGAAAATGTTCTCATTTCTTGTTGTCTGTGTGTATTGTTGTAAGATATGTTAAAATGCTCTTAATTAGTTGATCCGGTGTTCCGTTTCCGTTTTCTCCGACTGAGACAGTCATATCGTATGGTGAGGGAGAAGGGGTGGTTATGCCGATTCTCAGTGATGCATTTGCCCGGGACAGGATATAATCTGCAGCGAATATTCTTTTTCCTGCAGTCAGGTCGATAAGGATGTCGAAATGATCCAGAATGAATTCCGAGACTATTTTTTCGTCCGGCAGGCCGTACCAGTTGAGGTTGTCCTTGTGTATTATCGCCATGAAGGGTGTGGAGAGAAACTCTGGCTCACCCTCGGGCTCTCTTCTCAGGTCTATGCAGATACCGCAGTAGTCTATTTTACGTTTCTGCAGATCCTGTTTGAGAATGCCGACAGCTTGTGCGGAGCCAGGGTTGTCGGCATTGACGATAAAGCCTACTTTATGGGCATCTGAAAGGGATACGTATTTCCCTTGGTGGGGATTAACCACCTTTCTCAGAGCCTTGCGCTGCATTATCCGTGTCAGAAACCAATTAATCATCCGCCAAAGATAGCAATAAAGATTAAAAAGTTATATTTTTGCCTGCTCTTAAGGACAAATTTATTGTATGAATACTGTCAGTATCGGAATATTCGGAAGGAGGAATGTGGGAAAGTCCTCCTTGATAAATTTCATTGCAGGCCAGGATGTTGCTATTGTCTCGGAGAATCCGGGGACTACTACGGATCCAGTGCGTAAGAGAATCGAGATATTCGGTCTGGGCCCTTGTGTATTGATAGATACCGCAGGTATTGACGATGATGGCGAGCTCGGCAGGAAAAGAGTGGCCAAGACAGAGGAAGTGGTACCGCAGATAGATGTAGCGGTGCTGATGTTCAGTAGAGATGATTTCGGCGCCCCTGAGGAGGATATGATGTCACTGTTGCGCCGTTATGATCTGCCTGTGGTATTGGTGCACGGCAAGTCTGACGTGAGCCGTACAGGGGACGTCTTGCTTCAGGACATCCGGAACAGGTATGGCATGCGGCCGTTGGAGTTTTCGGCTCTTGAGTCTGAGGACGGGCGCGGAGTGATGCTTGACGCCCTGCTGGACTCTATAAAGGCCAATGCCGTTTCAGCAGCAGAACGTTTCAGCGAGAAACCTATGTTCGACGGTATAGTCAGTGCAGGTCAGCATGTTCTGCTGGTATGCCCGATCGATAGTGAGGCTCCCACGGGGAGATTGATACTTCCTCAGGTCAATGCCATCCGCAGTCTTCTTGACATCGGAGCAGCTGCTACTGTTATCCAGCCCTGTGGTCTCGGACAGGTATTCAGTAAGGAAGATCATGGAATAGATTTAGTAGTCACTGACAGTCAGGCTTTTGCTGAAGTGGCAGCAGGTATTCCGTCTCAGATGCCTATGACCAGTTTCAGTATGCTTTTAGCGAGGAGCAAGGGGTGCTTTAAAGAATATTGTGCCGGGACTCCGATGATAGACCGTCTTAAGGATGGGGACAGGGTGCTGATTCTCGAATCGTGCTCTCACCACGCCTCATGTGATGACATAGGCCGTGTCAAGATACCTGCCATGATGCGCAACCGTACGGGGAAGGCTTTGACATTCGATGTTGTGGGCGGTCTGGACAGGATAGGACGGCCGATGTCCGATTATGCCTTGGTGCTGCAGTGCGGTGGCTGTATGATTACCCGCCGTCAGCTGTACTCAAGACTGTTGCCTGCGATAGAGAGCGGTGTACCTGTGACCAATTACGGCATGGCTATCTCTTTCATGAAAGGAATATACGAAAGGGCGCTAAAGCCTCTTGTCAAGTGATATGAAACTCGACCGTGAATCGCTGATCAGTTGGCTCGAAGAGAGAAATCCGGAGCGTATAGAACATCTCTATGCCGAGGCTTATCGAACAAAGGTTTCTGCCGTTGGGGACAAAGTGTATCTGCGCGGCTTGGTGGAGATTTCCAATATCTGCCGAAAGAACTGCCTGTATTGCGGTATCCGACGCGATAACTCTGCAACCGTACGTTACGAGATATCGTCCGACGACGTACTCCGCTCTGCTGATTTTGCATATCATGCAGGTTATGCTTCGATGGTGATACAAGGAGGTGAGCGGACTGACAGAAAATTTATCGACAAGATAACAGGGCTGCTTAAAGAAATCAAGAGGCGCTGGCCTCTCGGGATAACTCTTTCTTTAGGAGAGCAGCCTATAGAAGTGTACAGGGAGTGGTTTGAGGCTGGGGCTCACAGATATCTGCTTCGGATAGAGAGTTCTACAGAAGAACTTTACCGGAAGATTCATCCTGAGGATGATGTACACAGCTACGAAACACGTGTGCAAGCGCTTAAAGACCTGCGTGCTGCTGGATATCAGGTGGGTACAGGGGTTATGATAGGCCTTCCGTTTCAGACAGCGGCTCACTTGGCCGATGACCTGCTGTTCTTCAAGGCTATGGATATCGATATGTGTGGCATGGGGCCGTATTTGGAACATTCGGAGACTCCGCTGTATGTCTGGCGCCATCTGATTCCGGATCAGAGAGAACGGCTTGAAATGTCTGTCAGGATGGTGGCTTTGCTGCGTCTGCTGATGCCTGATATCAATATCGCAGCTACGACAGCCATGCAGGCCATAGATCCTTATGGCCGCGAGCGGGCAATACTGGCAGGAGCCAATGTCCTGATGCCCAATCTGACCCTTTCCGAGGTGCGTGAGGAGTACCAGATATACCAGAATAAGCCGGGAATAGGAGAGGATGCTGCTATATCATCGTCAAAAACTGAACAGAGGCTTTCTGAAATGAAAATCCCCATCGGCTGGGGCCAATGGGGAGATTCCAAACACTACAGCAAGCGTTAGGGCTTTTTATCTTTCCGACATATAGATCTCGGCCACCTCTTGGTCAGACAGGGCCTTGGAACTGTATATCCTGAGATTGTCGAAGTTGGTGTCGATGGCATTGTCATCGGATTCGCTGGCTCCTCCGAGTAGGAATTTGGTGCAGGCACGGTTGGTAAATCCGTAAAGTTTTATCGAGTCGACAAGCACGCCGTCAATGTAAAGGGAGCCTATTACGTTATTGCCTTCTGAGCGGATTACTACAGCTATAAAATGCCAGTTGTAGTCGAGCTGGGGATGGGTGAAAGCCGAGCCGGTGTAGTTCGAGCTGTTGTAGATGAAGAATTTCCCGTCCTTTATTGTGAGCTTGGGCTGATTGTATCGGCTGTCACCGCAGGCCATGGACCATACATGTCCGTCGGAGAAGCCTTTCATCCAGAATGTAACGCTGAAGTTCTTGTTGGGATAGGAGATCAGAGTCTTTGGAAATGAGATCTGACTGCCGTCTACCGAACTTAGAGAGATAGCCTGGGTGCCGTCCGCACCAGTGGTGTACTGCGGATTGTTGACAGGATTTCCTATGATGGCAGATACTTCGCTGCGGGTGTTGCCGTTAAACCGGAAGTAGGCGGCCAGCCCGTTGCGGACAGTGTTCAGCGGATCGGGGCCCTGTGCATTGGGAGTCTGTGCTGTCTGGTCAGCCGGAACTGTGTTTTGGGCCGGAGCAGGTGTTTGGGACTGTGCGGTTGCCGACGGGTCTGGAGAAAGACTGATGTCAGCTCTGGTGGTGGCTCCGGAAGTGACCTGTACGGCTATCTCAGAGGAGAGATATCCTTTCTTCATCGCCTGAACCGAATAATTTCCGGATGCTATGTCATTGAAAACGTAGAGACCGTTGCGTCCGGTCGTTACGGTTTTGCCTCCTGGAATGAGAGTGAGTCTGGCGTATTGCAGGGGCTGTCCGGCAGCGTCGGAGACTATTCCGGTCAGGGAGATGTCCACATTGTTCTTAAAATAAATAGTCTCGCTGATGTATTTGTTTCCAGCCCTGAAGCGGACTTCTATGGAGTTATGGTCATCTTCGTAGCAGTATTCATCGTTGTATTTGATGATTAGCGAGTTCCCTTCATAGGAGGAGGATATCTGCGAAGCGCAGTTGGACTTTATCTGAGGCCTCTGGCTGGTGGAGATGCTGCGTCCGGCGAGGGACAGGTTGACAACTACCATCCCTTTTTTCTCCTGGAACCAGTCTACTGTAATCTGGTCATAAAGCTGACGGTACTGGTTGGAAAGGCTCTGGACCTGATCATATCTGGGGTCCTGGATATCGAATTCGGAGAGAAAAGCCCTGAGCTCATTGAGAGTCTCGCCGATCTGCTCAATAGAAGAAACGAAGTCAATATCGCTCCTGAACTGTTCCAGTTTCTCGTTCAGGCTTCTGTCATGGCTCTGATATTCAAGTACGAGCTCCTTCATCTCAAACTCGCTGAAAGGGTATTTTACAGCGTAGAAGTACTCGTATCTTCCGGATGATTTGTAGTATCTTTTTTCCCAATAGTAGTCAGCAGCTTTGGATAGAGATATCTCACCGATAAAAGGGAGTTTGGCAGTTCTGGAGAGGATAGAGGACTCTATACTCTGGGTTCTGCTGAAACTGTCACCTGTCTGTAACGCAGATGTGCTGAGTGAGGATTCGGATACTATTCTTGTGGCAATACTTTGTGCAATTTGTTTTTTTACATTTTCTATAACGGCCGCTTTTGCCGCTTCTATATCTCCGGCGACAGCAGTGACATTAAGGAAGTCTTTCTCGACGGCATTGACCCATTCGGGCACCCTTTTGGCACTGGACTCCTCTACTTTGTATGCGTTTTTCTGGGCAAAGGCCGGGACAGTCACGGATGCTGCCAGAACCAGTGCGGATAGAATGACTTTAAATGTTCTCATAGCTGTTGAAGTTTAGTAAATATGTTCGTCAAAATAATCTTTGGCCTGGTTGATGAGGTTGCGGAGTTTAGGGTCTCTCGCTTTTACTTTCTTGACAGCATCCATAAATGATCCTTTGTCACTGTCTGCGATACCCTTGACAGTGAATGATGTCTGGCTCATGACATCTCCGGAAGTTGTATCGGTTATGAAAAGTGATATCTCAAGTTCGGTGACGAACATTGCCGGAGCAGTATTGGTTACGTCCTTTGAAAGTACGGCAGCCTTGGATTTCAGGACAAAACGGCTGGCATCAGCTGCGGCATCATTGAGGACAAGGGCCTGTTTGAGGTTTGAAGTCAATGTGGCAGCGGCATTATCATGCTCAATCCCCTCAGGGACAGCGACACTTACAGTTAGTCTGTCCTGAGCTGAGAGAGACAGAATAGCAGCAAAAGCTATGGTTATGGCTGTGATGAATCTTTTCATAATGGGTATGTTCTTGTTATATGTCAGTCTCCCAATACAATCCAGACACTCCCAAGTCCCCGCTCGTTAAGTTTGTAGGGCAGATTGAAAGGCTCTTTGTTCAGGAAGCGGGCCAGATCCATGGCGAAGGAACGGGTGTCTATGGCCCTCTCCTTACCGAGGACGGTCTTGTACAGCGGAATGCGTACCTGTTCGTAGTCTACGTAGTAGTCTCCGCCGGAAGCTCTTGAAAACCTGTGATTGACAGTGTTCTCATCCATCCAGTAGTCCAAGACGTCCGATAGCAGTACGACTTCTCCGAGGAACTCCACCTCATCGTTCATGGTCAGGGGGCAGTTCTCAGTCATCCGAATCGAGACGGTAACTTCGCGTCCGTTGGTGAACATGTCGTCGAAGTGGGCCTGAAGGGCAGCATTGAAGGGGTCCATATAATTCAGGACAGCTTCCTCGAGCAGGACTCCTACTGTCGCAGCTGTGGACGGGCTGCCGTCACCGGAAGCGGCAGAAATTACTTTGTTTGTGTAGGCATCGACTCCGCGCAGGTTGAAAGAGATGTACTTTTGCGGACCTCTGGTCTTGATGTCGAAATCGAGATCCAATATGATGTCGGCCTTGGCTGTACGTTTGATCTTGTCAAGTGGAGACTCATAGATCATGCCTCCGCCGGAACCGGAAAAGAGGGCTGCCTCGGCCTGCTGGGTCTCCATGCTCTTGAGGGTCTGCTCAAGGTCTTTCAGAGGGAATCCTCTTTGGGCCATGATGCTTGAAAGCTCCGATATGGCAAGCCTGAGATTCTCATCGCTGATGAAAGCCTTGTTGTAATCGGCAGTAGTCTGAGTGTTTCCATTGCCGTCCTGATAGGTGCTTACGTATCCTGCTCTTGTGCAGTAGGCGTCACTTGGAATGACCATTATTATAGGTTTCTTTGCCTGAGAGAAGAGAGCCGTGGATGCAAGCAGGAGGGCAGATATGACAGTAAAAGTTTTTTTCATACCGGTATGATTCTCTATTGGAATAATTCTTTGTTCTTTTCCTGAAAATTGTCCATGTTGATGTCTATCGCTACTTTTTTCTTCTCAGCATCGTTGAAGTTGTAGAGGATGTAGTAGGAATAGACGTCTTTCTTCTTTACCAAGCGGTGTTCCCAGTATACCTGCAATGCTGTGGATTCGGAGATGTTCTTGACATAGAGAGAGTTCTCTACTTCCTGCTTTACCTTTTCCACTTCTGCGCCTTCAACATGAGTGCGCATGAGATAAGTGGTGACGGCATTGACAACAAAGTTGTGCAGTTCTTCGAAAGCCAGATCCCTGGCGTCTTCGAGACTTACTGTGCTCTGCTGGCAGACTTTCATTATCTCATAACGGTCTACATCTCTTTTAATCCATGCAGGACGTTTGTCTTCACTACTTTCAATAAGTTTGCCCTGTCCGAATGCAGATATTGCGAGCAGGCTCATGAGGGAGATTAACAGAAATCGTTTCATGTAAAATAAAATTTAGGATTTACAATGTTCTACAAAAATACGAAAAAATATGAACATCTGTGTATGTTGTGACATTAAATCATACAGATTCTGATATAAAAAAGGCTGTGCCCGGAATACGTTTCCCGGCACAGCCCCATAATATACATCGTAAGATACTTCCTATCTGTTCATTCCGCTCTTGATGGCAGCCTGCGCAGCAGCCAGACGTGCGATGGGCACTCTGAAAGGCGAGCAGGATACGTAGTTCATGCCGATCTTGTGGCAGAACTCTACAGATGCGGGATCGCCGCCGTGCTCACCGCAGATACCCACCTTGAGCTTGGGGTTGGTGCTGCGGCCGCCCTGCACACCGATTTCGAGGAGTCTGCCGACGGATTCCTCGTCGATGGTCTGGAACGGGTCTGCGTCGAGGAGCTTGTTCTCTAAGTAGTCGCCCATGAAGGCTCCGATGTCGTCGCGGGAGAATCCGAATGTCATCTGGGTCAGGTCGTTGGTTCCGAAGGAGAAGAACTGGGCGGTCTTAGCCATGAAGTTGGCCAGCAGGGCTGCCCTCGGGATCTCTATCATGGTACCGTAGAGATAGTTGATGGTCATGCCGGTAGCCTTCTCCACCTCGTCGTGTACGCGGTCGCAGATCTTCTTCTCGAAGTCCAGCTCGCGGACGATGATGGTTACGGGTATCATAATCTCGGGTCTGGGATCAAGGCCTTCCTTGAGAAGCTCGGCAGTGGCCTGGAAGATGGCGCGGAACTGGGTCTCGCTTATCTCGGGATAGGTGATGCCGAGACGGACTCCGCGGTGTCCCATCATAGGGTTGACCTCGTGCAGGCTTTCTCCGCGTTTCTGGATATCGTCAATGGATACTCCCAGTTCTTTCGCCAGCTCTGCTTCTTTCTCGGGTGTCTGGGGTACGAACTCATGGAGAGGAGGATCGAGCAGACGGAAGGTCACGGGCTTGCCGTTCATCACCTTCATGGTGGCTTTCACGGCCTCCTTGATATAAGGCTCAAGCTCGTCCAGTGCGGCCTTTCTCTCTTCCTCAGTCTTGGAGAGAATCATCTTGCGCAGCTTGGACAGAGGCTCCTCGGAGTTGGCTCCGTAGAACATGTGCTCTATCCTGAAGAGGCCGATGCCCTCTGCTCCGAAGGACAGGGCGCGGGCTGCGTCCTCGGGAGTGTCGGCGTTGGTGCGCACACCGAGCCGGCGGTATTTGTCTACGAGGGTCATGTATTCTACAAAACGGGGATTCTCCGATGCGTCCATGGTCTCCACTGCTACGTCGTAAACGAAGCCCTTGGAGCCGTTGAGCGAGAATACATCTCCTTCGTGGTAGGTCTTGCCGTTGATGGTGAGTGTCTTGGCCTCGAGGTCAATATGCAGGGCGTCGCAGCCTACGATGCAGCACTTGCCCCATCCGCGGGCTACTAAAGCCGCATGCGAGGTCATACCTCCGCGGGCTGTGAGCAGACCGTCTGCGGCACGCATGCCTTCCACGTCCTCGGGATTGGTCTCCTCACGGACGAGAATCACTTTCTCCTTGCGCTCAGCAGCGGCTACGGCATCCTCGGCTGTGAAGACGATCTTGCCGACAGAGCCGCCGGGACCTGCGGGCAGACCCTGTGCGATGACGGTGGCCTTCTTCTCAGCAGCGGGGTTCAGGATAGGGTGGAGTAGCTCGTCGAGCTGGGCGGGGGCCACTCTCATGACGGCTGTCTTCTCATCGATAAGGCCTTCATGGAGCATGTCCATGGCCATATTGAGGGCTGCCAGACCTGTCCTCTTACCGACGCGGCACTGGAGCATCCAGAGCTTGCCGTCCTGGATGGTGAACTCGATGTCCTGCATGTCGTGGAAGTGGTTCTCGAGATGATTCTGTATCTCGTCCAGTTCCTTGTATACCTCGGGCATGGCTGTCTCAAGGGAGGCCAGATGGCGGTTGTGCTCGTTCTTGGTGGCCTCATTCAGGGGGTTGGGGGTGCGGATACCGGCTACGACATCCTCGCCCTGAGCGTTGATGAGCCACTCTCCGTAGAACTTGTTCTCACCTGTTGCGGGGTTACGGGAGAAGGCCACGCCTGTAGCGGAGTTGTCTCCCATGTTGCCGAATACCATGGCCTGTACGTTCACGGCTGTTCCCCAGTCATCGGGTATGCCCTCGATGCGGCGGTAGGCGATGGCACGCTTGCCGTTCCAGGATTTGAACACGGCTCCGATACCGCCCCAGAGCTGCTCGTATGCGTTGTCAGGGAACTCTTTTCCAAGTACTTGTCTTACACGTACCTTGAAGTCTGCGCAGAGCTGTTTGAGGTCTTCCTCGGTCAGGTCTGTGTCACTCTTGTAGCCTTTTCTGGCCTTCAGGTCGCCCAGCATCCTGTCGAGCTGGACCCTGATGCCCTGGCCTTCAGCGGGCTCGATGCCCTCGGCCTTCTCCATTACCACGTCCGAGTACATCATGATCAGACGGCGGTATGCGTCGTAGACGAAGCGGGGATTGCCGGTCTTGGCGATCATACCGGGTATGGTCGCGGAGCAAAGACCTATGTTGAGTACGGTCTCCATCATGCCGGGCATGGATGAGCGTGCGCCGGAGCGGCAGGATACGAGGAGAGGGTTGTCCTTGTCCCCGAACTTGCGGCCCATCATGCTTTCTGCGCGTGAGAGAGCATCGTTGACTTCCTTTTCGAGTTCTGCGGGATACTTGCATCCCAGATTGTAATACTCCGTGCAGCATTCGGTGGTGATGGTGAATCCCGCGGGTACGGGCATTCCGAGCGTGCACATTTCGGCGAGGTTCGCGCCTTTACCGCCCAAGAGGTTTCTCATAGAACCGTTTCCTTCGGCCTCTTTTCCTCCAAAGAAATAAACTCTTTTGTTTGACATAGATATAAAAATAAAATATTGGTTTGAGTCAAAGACCGTAAACTATTAAGGTGCAAAAATAACGATTTTTCACAAATCCCCTACCAACCACTTAAAAATATTTAGCAAAATGAATATCGTTTCAGTACTCAGGCTGTTATAAGGCTTGCAGAAGGACGCGCCTACGGCGCTTTTCCCTCCCACCGTGAGTATCAGCTCGTTACTTCGTAACTCGGTGATACTCATGGCGGGCCCTTCCCTCTAACAGGCCGAGGGTGGCATGCTTCTGCAAGCCTTATAACAGCCTGAGTATTAATCGATGTGTATCATAATTCTTGTCAGAACGGGCCGAATGCAAGGCGTCGAGGCTCATGGCGAGGGAGTTTACTGGGCGTAAATGACCGAGCCATGAGTCGAAGACAACGCAGCAGTCGGCTTGTTATGACAAGAATTACAGCAATTTGCCGGCAAGCTCGGAGAGTTGGCTTCGCTCGCCCCGCACCATATTGATGTGGGCGAAGACGCTCTGGCCGAAGAACTTGTCGCAAAGGTGGGTAAGGCCGTTGGAGTAGAAGTCCAGATAGGGTTGGTCTATCTGGTAGATGTCTCCGGTGAAGACTATCTTGGTGCCCTCTCCGGCGCGGGTGATGATGGTCTTGACCTCGTGCGGGGTGAGGTTCTGGGACTCGTCTACGATGAAGAAGACGTTGCCGAGGCTGCGGCCGCGTATATAGGCCAGAGGGTTGATTATCAGTTTCTCCCTGCGGAGCATGTCCTCTATCTTGACGACTTCCTTGCTGGTGGATGAGAAGCAGCTTTTGATGACGGCTAAGTTGTCGAACAGTGGCAGCATGTAAGGACCTATCTTGTCGTTCACCGAGCCGGGCAGGAAGCCGAGTTCCTGGTTCTTGAGCGGGATGACGGGGCGGGAGAGGAGTATCTGCTCGTAGTTGCCGGACTGCGCAAGTGCTCCGGCTAAGGCTATGAGGGTCTTTCCGGTACCGGCCCTGCCTGTAAGGGCTATCAGCTTGATGTCCGGATTCATGACCGCGTCCATAGCTAAGGTCTGCTCGTCGTTGCGGGGCGAGATACCGTAGGCAGTCTGCGGCTTGACTCTGACGATGGTCTTGTCCCGGTCGTCGTAGCGGGCCAGGGTAAGGCTTTTGGAGCTGTCGTATATTTTGTAATACTGGTTGGGTGCCGGTCTGCGGCGGATGCCGACCTGGGCGAAGGGGACTCCTTCCGGTGATTCATTTATCTTCCGGATGAAATCATCCTTCATATTGCGGACCGTGAGCACCTCCTTCTCGGTCTTGACGACGCGTTCCTCCTGCACCTTGTCGGAGAGATAGTCCTGGGCCATGAGGCCGAGAGCCTTGGCCTTGAGCCTCATGTTCAGGTCCTTGGTCACTAAGATTACCTTGCGGTCGGGGTTGTTGTCCCTGAGCCAGATGGCAGTGGCGATGATACGGTGGTCAGGAATGTCGTCGATGAGCGAGTCGCGTATCTGGCCTGTATAGCCGTGTCCCATCTCTATCTTGATGTGGCCGCGGTCCTTGCCGAGGCTGATGCCCCGGTCGAAGAGGGTGTTGTCCGATATTTTGTCTAAGGCGCGTACGAAGGCCCTGGCGTTGAACCCGAGGTTGTCGTCCCCTTTCTTGAACTTGTCTAACTCCTCAATGACACTCACCGGGATGTAGATGTCATTGTCCTGGAAGTTGAAGATGCACCTGCTGTCGTGGAGGATCACATTGGTGTCCAGCACGAAGAGTTTCGGGGGGCGGGGAGAGCGGCTGTCTATCCCGCGGAACCGGTTCTCCATCTGTTTTATAGTCTTTCGAGCCATATCCTGCCGTTTATGAACATTTCGAGCCAAGGGGTGACCGCATCGCCTTTCCGGTCAGGATAATATGCCCAGTTCCATGGCCTGAGGCAGCGCTCGGGGTGGGGCATCATGGCTAAGTGGCGGCCGTCAGGGGAACATACTCCTGCCACTGCGGCGGGGGATCCGTTGGGGTTGCCGGGATAAGAGTCGTAGTTGTATCTCAGGGCGATGTTGTATTCCTCTACAGGTCTGGGGAAGGAGAAACGGCCCTCTCCGTGAGCCACCCAGATGCCGAGCTTAGAGCCCTGCAGGGAGGACAGGAGGATGGAAGGCGAGTTCTCGATGTGTACGCCTACGAATGCGGATTCGTACTTGTGGGAGGCGTTGTGCTTCATCTTGGGCGAGAGTTCCTTGTGCTCCGGAGTGATCAGGCCCATCTCGGCCATCAGCTGGCAGCCGTTGCAGACTCCGAGGCTGAGGGTATCCTTGCGGGCGTAGAAGCGCTCGATGGCGGTGCGGGCCTTCTCGTTGTAGAGCAGGGCCCCGGCCCATCCCTTGGCAGAACCGAGGGTGTCGGCGTTTGAGAAACCGCCCACGAAGACTATCATCTGTACGTCCTCGAGGGTCTCGCGTCCCGATACGAGGTCGGTCACGTGTACGTCCTTGACTGCAAATCCGGCCATGTACAGGGCCCATGCCATCTCGCGGTCGCCGTTGGAGCCGGTCTCACGGATGATGGCGGCCTTGATGCGGCGCTCGGCGGGAGCGGTGTAGTGTCCGTCGAAGTGCTTGGGGAAGGCAAATTCCAGGGGCTGCCGGCCGTAGTTGGCATAGCGCTCGTCGGCAAGTTCCTTGGGAGTCTGGAGGCTGTCCAGCAGCCATGAGGTGCGGTACCAGCTCTCGCGCATGGCGTCGATGTCTAAGGACAATGTCCTGCTGTCGGAACCGTACACCACTTTCAGGGTACGTCCCTTCTGTACGGGACGGCCGATGGTCCAGGCCTTGACAGGGCCGAGGTTGCGGAGGAATTCATCCATGCCGGCATTCTTCACCTGAAGTACGACTCCCGGCACCTCGGAGAGGAGGATGTCGGAGGACTCTATGGCGCTGAGGTCGATGTCGGCGCCTCCCTCCGTGTTGGAGAAGCACATCTCTAAGAGGGTGGTTATAAGACCTCCGGCGGAGATGTCGTGTCCGGCTATGACGGGGTTGCTCATGGAGTTGAACATGGCGTCCTGGAGGCGGTTGAAGCAGGTCTTGAAATATTCGGGGTCGGTGATGTCGGGAGCTCCTGCGCCCACCTGTCCGATGGTGGAGGCGTAGGCGGAGCCTCCTAAGGGGAAACAGGCATCACCTTTATCTATGTGTACGAACGGAATGTAGAGCAGGGTGGTCTCCTCCTCGCGGGACATGACGGGATGCAGGGTGGCGGCCACGTCCTTGCTCTGGCCGGTGGCGGAGATAATCAGGGTTCCGGGCGAGAGGACTTTCTCTCCGTCGGGATATTTCTGGGTCATGGACATGGAGTCCTTGCCGGTGGGGATGTTGACGCCTATGGCAATGGCGAAATCGCTGGCACCCTTGACGGCGCGGTAGAGACGGGCGTCCTCGCCTTCGTTGCGGCATGGCCACATCCAGTTGGCGCTGAGGGAGATGCCGTAGATATTGTCGCGGATGGGGGTCCAGATGATGTTGGTCAGGGCCTCGGCTATGGCTAAGCGGGATCCTGCGGCAGGGTCAATCATGGCGGCTGCGGGGGCATGTCCGATGGATACGGCTATGCCTTCGGGGTCGTCGTAGCCGATGGCGGTGACACCTAAGTCATTGAGCGGCAGCTGAAGCTCACCGCAGCACTGCTGGCAGGCTATGAGTCCGGTGACAGAGCGGTCCACCTTATTGGTCAGCCAGTCCTTGCAGGCCACTGACTCGAGCATCAGCACCTTGCGTATGGCCTCGGTGAGGGCTTCCGGAGACATTCCGGCGGGAGTCTGCCTGAGCGGGGCGAAGCCTCCGTGACCGTCGGCGCCTCCTTTGGGAGAGGAACCGTGCATCACGGTCTTGGGAGTAGAACCGAACATATCGCTGAGCTCTAAGTCGATGGGGGCATTCCCGGTCTTGCTGTCGCGGAGGGTGAAATTGCCTTTGCCGCTGACCTCGCCTATGACGTAGAACGGCGCTCTTTCCCTTTCGGCAATCCTGCGCAGCTCAGCCGTGTCGCCCTTCTTCATTACTAAGCCCATGCGCTCCTGGCTCTCATTGCCGATGATTTCCTTGTCCGAGAGGGTGGGGTCGCCTATGGGCAGCTTGGAGATGTCGATGTCGCCACCGACTTCCTCGACTAACTCCGAGAGACAGTTCAGGTGTCCGCCGGCGCCGTGATCGTGTATCGAGATGATGGAGTTGTGATCCTTCTCGGCTACCGCGCGGATGGCGTTGTAGACCCTCTTCTGCATTTCGGGGTTGGCCCTCTGTATGGCGTTCAGCTCTATTGAATTGGCATATTCTCCTGTGGCGACGGAGGATACTGCTCCTCCGCCCATGCCGATGCGGTAGTTGTCGCCTCCCATAAGGATGATGTCGTCTCCCTTCGAGGGGCGGTCCTTGGCGGCGTCGGCCTTCTTGGCGTAGCCCACTCCTCCGGCGAGCATCACGACCTTGTCATAGCCGTACTTGCGCTCGGAGCCGTCGGGATCCTGCTCGGTGTGCTCGAGGGTCTGGAGGGAACCGCAGATGAGGGGCTGGCCGAACTTGTTGCCGAAGTCGGAGGCTCCGTTGGAGGCCTTGATGAGAATCTCCGCGGGGGTCTGGTACAGCCACTTGCGGGGAGGTCGGGCCTCCCATTCGCGTCCGCTGTCGATGCGGGGGTAGGAGGTCATGTAGACGGCTGTACCGGCGATGGGGAAGGAACCCTTGCCGCCTCCGATACGGTCGCGTATCTCTCCTCCGCTGCCGGTGGCCGCTCCGTTGAACGGCTCTACGGTGGTGGGGAAGTTGTGGGTCTCGGCCTTCAGCGAGATGACGGTCTTGACCTCCTCTTCCTTGAAGAAGCTGGGCTTGGCGGCCGCAGTGGGGTGGAAGAGCCTGAGCTTGGGGCCTTCGATGAAGGCGCAGTTGTCCTTGTATGCGGAGACGATGCGGCCGGGATTGACCGCCGAGGTCTTCTTTATCAGCTTGAAGAGGGAGCTTTCCATCTCCACTCCGTCGATGACGAAGGTGCCGTTGAATATCTTGTGGCGGCAGTGTTCCGAATTGACCTGGGAGAATCCGAATACCTCGCTGTCGGTCAGAGGTCTGCCGAGCTTGGCGGAGAGGTCCTTGAGATACTGGATCTCGTCCTCGGAGAGAGCCAGGCCCTCTTCCTTGTTATATGCTTCGAAATCAGTGATGTGGCGAATGGGCTCGGGCTGACGGTCGATGACGAAGATGTCACCGTCCAGTCCGTGGTATATCCTCTGGAGCATCTTGTCGTGGGGAATCTCGGTGTCGGAGGCGTAGCGGCCTTCGGGCACGGGGAAGAACTCCTCGATTCTGGCGATGCCGGTAATGTTCATGTTCTGAGTGATTTCCACTGCTGCGGTGCTCCAGGGCGTAATCATCTCGCGCCTGGGACCGATGAATGTGCCGGTGACTGTGGAGTCCTGAAGGAGCTCCGCACCGGAGAAAAGCCATGTAAGGGTGTCCGCTGTTTCAGCAGAAAATGCTGTCTGAGAGTCGACTGCTATGATTTGCCCCTCGGGGGAGCGGAAAAAGTATACCATGATATTCTATAATTTGGGGTTCAAAAATAGAGATTATTTTGCTAATTCTTGAGAATATTTCCCATTTTTGCGCTCAAAATTTTTAAAAAATACCGATGACCGACCCAAGTCTACAGAACCGATACCGGGAATGTGTCCGGATGCTCTACAGCATAGCCCCCTCGTTTCAGCGGGTAGGGGTTTCGGGATATCACCCCGGTCTGGAAAGTATGACTGATTTCGCCAGATTCCTCGGTAATCCCCACAAGTCACTGCGGACTATACACATAGCCGGTACCAACGGCAAGGGGTCCGTGGCCCACATGCTGGCCTCTGCCATAGCTTTCAGGTATCCCGGAAGCAGGGTGGGACTGTACACTTCGCCGCATCTGGTGGATTTCAGGGAAAGAATACGGGTCGTAAGCTCCGGAAAGGGGCCTGACGGACGTCACTACAGGGAGATAGGGCAGGAGGATGTGGTGGATTTCATGTGCCGCTGCAGGAGCTTTATCGAGGAGCGCCGGCCCTCGTTTTTCGAGATTACCACAGCCATGGCCTTCGACTATTTTGCCCGCGAAAGGGTGGATATTGCGGTTATAGAGACGGGGTTGGGAGGAAGGTTGGACTCGACCAATATCATCGTGCCGGAGCTCAGCATTATCACCTCCATCGGTTTGGACCATAAGGATATCCTTGGAGATACAATAGAGAAGATCGCCCGCGAGAAGGCCGGAATCATAAAGCCCGGAGTGCCGGTGGTCATCGGAGAACTGCCCCCTGAGGCGGAGGCAGTGGCCGCGGAAACCGCTTCATCGTGCGGCTCTAAGCTGTACCGCTCCGGTGAGTTGTGCGGGGAAGACGCGGATCCGCAATACATTGCCTCCCGGGCGGACTTGCGCTCTTCCTGTCAGGTGCGGAATATCCGGACTGTGATGACCTCCCTTCATATATTGGGAGCATGGGACGCCGCTTCTACGGAGGCTGTGCTCTACGCTATAGAGCATGCGGCGGCAGTCAGCGGTCTCCGGGGCAGGTGGGAGAGGCTTTCTATGAACCCTGAGGTGATATGCGACATAGGGCACAATGTCCAGGCTCTGTCGGAGACAATGCGGCAGCTGGAGGCCGAGGCCGCCGGCAGACATATAATAATGGTGTACGGTATGGCCGGGGACAAGGATGTGGAGGCGGTCCGCGGACTTCTGCCTCTCGAGGCTAAGTACATCTTCACTCAGGCTCAGGGCAGCAGGGCCATGCCGGCTGGTAAGCTGAAGGATCTGGTGGATGCTTCCCGCAGGGAGAGGGGCAAGGCGGATGCAGGTGCTGTGGACTCAGTTGCGGTAGAGAGCGTGGAGGAGGCTGTGGATATGGCAATGAGGGAGGCGGGCACTTCTGACATAGTGTTCATAGGGGGAAGCAGTTATGTGGTGGCGGAGGCAATGGCGCGTTTTTTGCAGAAGTCGGACGTTCCGCTGCAGAATAGCATTGAAACAAAATAGTTACAAGTATAAAACAAAAAAGTTAAAAACGATATGAATCTTGCAGTTATATTGGTTGTGGTCTTTGTCTTAGCATACGTGCTTATAGCCATGGAGAACAAGATCAACATCAATAAATCATCCGTTGCGCTCCTCCTCTGCTGCCTGATGTGGAGCCTTCTCAGCCTCTTCTCGACATCCATCGACCCGTCCTTAGACCATGCCAGGATATCCTCGGACCTGCTGGGTGCCTTAGGCAGCACTTGTGAGATACTGGTCTTCCTCATAGGTGCGATGACTATCGTGGACATCATAGATACCCACGGAGGTTTCGAGGTTATCACCAAGCATATCACTACCCGGAAGAAGACCCGTCTGCTGTGGCTGCTGGCCACCATCACTTTCCTGATGTCCTCCGTGCTGGACAACATGACCACGACTATCGTCATGGTGATGCTCCTGCGGAGGATGATTACAAACTATAAGGAACGCTGGCTTTTCGCCTCTATCATCGTTATAGCCGCCAACTGCGGCGGTGCGTGGTCGCCTATCGGAGACGTTTCGACTATCCTGTTGTGGATGAAGGGTAATGTGACCTCACTCGATCTGATGAAGTCCCTTATTGTCCCCTGTCTCATCTGTCTGTATATCCCGGTGGCCATCGCCGCCAGGTTCCTGAAAGGTGTGATAGTGGAACAGCAGACCAACGAGGAGGCGGCTTTCAGACCTGCTTTCATCTCCGGACGCGAGAGCCGCACTATCTTGATATTGGGTGTGGTACTTCTGATTTTAGTCCCTGTCTTCAAGAGTGTCGTGGGACTTCCTCCTTATATAGGAGTAATGTTCGCGTTGGCCATTATGTGGATATACACCGATATGATGTACAAGAAGAAGAAAGAGGTCGCCGAGTCGCTGAAGAACAGGGTTTCCAAAATCATCAAGCAGCTCGATATGCCTACGGTGCTCTTCCTCCTCGGTATCCTGATGTCCGTATCCGCTCTCGGTACTGCCGGTGTGCTCAGCACCATGGCCGAGGGGCTCAATGAGGGTGTCCATAACGCATACGCCATCAGCACAATCATCGGTCTGCTCTCATCAGTGGTCGACAACTCGGCTCTCGTGGCGGCCAGCATGGGTATGTTCCCCATTCCCGACGCCGCTGCCTTAGCTGCATCCGCTGACCCCGCATATCTCTCCAACTTCCTCGTGGACGGAACGTTCTGGCACATGCTTGCATACTGCGCCGGTACCGGCGGAAGCATCATTATCATCGGCTCCTCCGCAGGTGTCGTGGCTATGGGCCTCGAGAACATCAATATCATCTGGTATTTCAAGCACGTCAGCCTGCTCGCCCTTCTCGGCTACTTCGCCGGCATTGCGGTCTACATCCTGCAGCACTTCTTAGTGTCGCTGATTTAAAGTTTGCGGCAGTAAAATAAACACTCTGACAGGACCAGGCCCTCCCACCACTGCGTGGCGGGCCCCTCCCTCTAGTGCCGAGGGCGGCAAGTCCTGTCAGAGTGTTTATTTTACTGCTGGGTGCGTTATTCGTGGAAATTGAGGGCCTGCATGAAGCGCTTCACGACTTCGGGGTGACCGGTGTGCTTGCCGGTGTCCTCGCTGATCTTGCATGTGTCGTTGTAGAAAGACCAGGATTCGGTGATTTTGGCGGCAATGAGCTTTATGACGATGTTCATGGGCCTTACACCTTCGAAGTCGTTGGTGAAGTGGGTGCCTATGCCGAAGGACGGCTGGCAGTAGTCCGTGGCGTAACTCTGGATCTCGAGGGCTTGGTCCACGTCCAGGGCATTGCTGAATATCACCTGTTTGGTGCGGGGATCGATGCCGAGGGAGCGGTACTTGTCCACTATGCGCATGAGCTGTTCGCGGTTGTCCCCGCTGTCCACTCTCAGCCCCTTGAACAGGTTGGCAAAGTCCTCCGAAAAGTTCAGGTTGAAGATGTCCCAGCCGAAACTGTCGTAGAGGAAGGTACCGAGGGCTCCCCGGAAAGTGTTGCGCCAGCAGTCCATGGCTATGTGGTTGGCCATCTGCGGGCCGTACATGCCGCCGATGGCACAGATGAATTCGTGGGCCATGGTGCCGACCGGTATGAGGTCGTATTTCATGGCTAAGTAGACATTGCTCGTGCCTACGAAGCGTCCGGGCCACTGACGGCTTCCCGCGCAGTCCTTCATTGCCCTGACTACCGTGTCCTCAGCCTCGAATGAGGCCCTGCGGCGGGTGCCGAAGTCACTGTATACGCAGCCTGCGCCGAGCAGACGCTCAGCCTTGCGGTATGTCTTGTCATAATATGCGCTGTAGTCGAAATTGCGGCACTCTCCGGTGAAGATGTAGAAGAGTTCCGATATGATGGCCAGAATCTTCACTTCCAGCAGGATGGTGTCGGCCCAGCTGCCCTCGATGTCTATCTCGAGGTGTCCGGCCTCATCCTGCCTCACCTGCACCCACCGGCTGTCGAAGCGGTAGCCCTTCAGATAGTTGTAGAACCATCCCGGGATGTAGCTGCACCTGCGCTTCATGAAGTCTATCTCCTCCTGAGTGATGGCGACATCCTCGAGAGCGGCAATCTGCCTGGAAAGCTCGTCGGCGAATCCGGCAGGGTAGACGGTGTCATCACGGTCTGTGAATGAGTATTTTACCTGGGCTCTGGGAAAATTGTCAATGACCGCGCAGCACATCGTGAACTTGTACAGGTCATCGTCGGTGAAGTGGGTTATTATCTGTCTCATAGCGCTGTTTTTCACACTTTGGGGAACAAAGATACGATGATTTATCCAAGTTTGACTATCTTTGCCGCCTCAAAATTCGACAGATATGAAAAAATGGCTCAGACAATTCACATCTGAGGACTGGATTATCGTCATCGCCGGGGCCGTCATCCTCGCCCTTGCGGCCGCTTTTCCCTCCTCGATGCCGCAAATGCCCAAGACCATAGGCACCGCCGACAGCTGGCTCTCGGCCCTGTACATGTTCGTATTCATCCTGATTCTCACCTACACGACCTCCGCAGCCCTGCGCCGTCCGCTCAGAGGAATATTCCTTTCATTGCTGGTGATATTCCTCCTGACTTTCGGGGCGCAGCTCCTGGCCGCCGTGCCGTTCTTCAAGGAACTGGGACTGGAACCGGTATTCTTCTCGGTTATCCTCGGCCTGCTGATAAGTAATACCATAGGCGTACCGCAGTGGATGAAGGCCGCCATACAGAGCGAGTTCTATATAAAGATAGGTATCATCTGCCTCGGCTCCACCATCCTGTTCAAGGAGGTACTCGAATCGGGGGCATACGGGCTGGCCCAGTCGCTGATAGTGGTCTTCACGGTGTGGTACTTTGCATTCTGGCTCTGCCGGAGGATGAAGATAGATCCGGAGATGGGAACAATGCTCTCGTCGGCTGTGTCCATCTGCGGCGTGTCGGCGGCCATCGCCACCTGCGGGGTCATCAAGGGAGATAATAAGAAGCTTTCATACGTTATCTCGTTAGTGCTGATCATCGCCATTCCGATGATGTATCTGCTGCCCTGGCTGTCTAGGGTGATGGGACTCAATGAGGAAGTGGCGGGAGCGTGGCTCGGCGGCACAATCGACACCACCGGGGCCGTAGCTGCCTCCGGAACCCTGATAGGGGAGACCGCGGCCAAAACCGCCGTTATCGTCAAGTCCTCGCAGAATGTCCTGCTCGGAGTCGCAGCCTTCATTATCTCCCTTCTGTGGTCCTACCGGGGCACTCCCTCCGGTCAGCAGGAGAAGGTCACGGCCAAGGTCATCTGGGACCGTTTCCCCAAGTTCGTGGTAGGTTTCATACTGGCATCCATAGTATTCAGCTTCTGTATGGACGAGGCCACAGCCAAGACCGTAGGAACAGTCACCAAAGGCTTCCAGAATACCCTTTTCAGCATAGCCTTCGTCTGCATCGGTCTCGAAACCCGCTTCAAGGATATCTTCGGCAAGGAGAACCGCCGTCCCCTCTATGCCTTCCTCATCGCCCAGGGCTTCAACATCGTCGTAACCCTCCTGGTCGCCCTTCTGATGTTCGGCCTCCTGAAGCCCATGCTTTAGGAGGCCTGCCCCGAAGGCAGGGGGATAAACGAAAAAAGCAGTTACATCTCTGTAACTGCTTTTTTTTCAGTGGGAGCTGAGGGAGTCGAACCCCCGACCCTCTGCTTGTAAGGCAGACGCTCTAAACCAACTGAGCTAAGCTCCCTTGCTTTTGCGGATGCAAATATAGAGCAAATTTTTTATCTGCCAAAATTTTTTTCAAAAAAATTAACCGACATGGACGACAAAAGATTGTATTTCTCTATTAATCTGCTTATTTCAGGATCAAGATTTCCTCGGAAAGCCATGGACGGATCCTGGCTTATGGAGTTGACGAAACATTCTACGGCTTTCCGTTCATTGCCGTTACGGGAGTGAGCGATGGCGAGCAGATAATCACGTTTGCCGGAGGCAGGAAGATCTTCAAGTATCTGCATGGCCGAAGCATTATAGTCCATAGCCAGAAAGGCAACGGCGCTGTTCAGGTCCTTATAATTGCCCAGATACTGTACCGCTTTCTTAAAGTCCCTGTCGCGAATGGCCTGCAGGCCCGCGTAATAAACTGTGTCCGGTTCACTGGTATGAATGGTATCCTTGATCATTCCCCGACGGTGCAGATGAAAGTCGAACTGGACTTCACGCAGGGCTGGGTATAGGTTGTCTTTGATGTAGCGGTATTCTGAATGCCTGCTCAGGATACTTTCTCTGATATCGGGAGAATCTGTGCGGCATATAGCCAGTATGCCAGACTTGTCTTTAATGACACTGTCTTTTCTGATCAGTTCTACCAGACGGTCCCAGTCCTCAGGAATTTGTTTCACTATAAAATCAAAATCTGTGATTCTCTCCCCGACGGAGGCATATTCCATCTCTTCATCCGTCCAGTTCAGATCCAGGGCAATCCCCAGTTCTTCCCGTTCCAGAGAATCGGCTCTGATGTTGTACTCCTCTACATATTTTTCAAAGTACCGCGCTATTTCATTGCCTCTCTTCCCTGCCAAAGAACTGTTCAGCGCGTAACTGCCTTCCGGGGAGCAGGTAGCGGTTATTACCAGGCTGTCTATGTCCAGCAGGCGATTCTTTATAAGTTCGTCTATGCTCCGCTTTATGTGCTGTATCTCTGCGAAGTTACTGCTGTATGTCTCATCCAGAAGATATTCTCCGGGTCTGAAATCCAGTGCTGCGGATGTGTTGCTCGTGATCTTGCGCTCAATTACCCGGGTAATGAATCTTTCCTGATTCTCTGCAAGTGTGGCGAAAGATGAAACGTAAAATGTAAGCGGTTCCGAGGCTGGAATACTGTACCGGCACTCACCGTCGAAGAAAATCTCCCCGCCGATACTCAGATCGATTTTTCTAAGTCCGGGTCTGGTCCTGAAGTTCTGGCTGTAACAATATATGATATCGTCTCTGTCACCATTTACAACCGAGTCGATACGTACGCCTTCCAGTATGAGCGGATCACTTATATATCGGTTGAACTTATCTGGTATACGCTCCTGCCTCCTGTTGTTCCTTATTATTGCTAAGCGTTTAAGATAGTGCTCCCTGGCCTTCTTGAACGATATGCCGTAAAGTCCTTTGATCCGGTTAGGGTCAATAACCGAAGAATCTTTCCGCAATCCTGCAAGCAGAGGAATGTTCCTTTCGATGAAAGTCTCAAGCTGCCCGGTATGTATGAGCTCGGAAGAATCCGTTACAATGGTTGCCAGAAAGCGGTTGTAAAGCTCGTACCCCCTTATCTGCCTTTCACGGTATTCCTCTCCCGTTACATGGACTTCCTCCATTCTCACAGTGTCGTCCATCAGGACTGCTTCCGGACTTAAACGTACTTGCCAATGAGGATTAAGCATCGTTCGCGGAATCCTTACATCGAATGCTATGCGTACCATACCGTTGCGCTCCGGAATATTTTTGAAACGTGCTGTAACGACTACCGCGCGCAGTTCCTCTGTGGCGTGTATTGTCCCGGATGAGTCAGTGGTGGCTTTCATGAAATGCACTCTTTTCCCTTCCGGATTCACGATTGTTATGGTATCGGAAGAGATCGAGTCACCCGTCATGTAACTGTATGTGTCCATGTAGTTGAAATCATCTTCCTTTCCGTCTGCAGGAAGGAAAAGTTGTGCGCTCAAGCCGTCCCTCTCAAGGATTCTTACATTCCTTTGGACTGAGACAGCGCATGATGTATGTAGTAGGGTTACTGCGGCGAGCACAGGTATAAATGTTCTAATCGGGTCCATGCTAAAAATTGTATAAGAGATTGATTTGAATGTCATTCGGTGCTATGAACGCTTTTGCACCGGAGTCAGTGAGCTTTCCGCATGATGTGGAGGCATACCGTCTGTATAGAGTTCCGCCTAACCAGAGTCCTAAACCGAATTCAATATTGAGATGTTTTGTCAGCATCAGGGAATAACCTATATTCAATCCAAGCCCGAATGCATCTCCTTCCTGAGAGGCTTCTGAAAAAATGCCACCTGAGTTGTATCGGCTCCATTGCAGTCTTCCCCCATAATACCATCCTGAATATACGAAGAAAGGCCAGTATCGGGCGCCGGCGGCAATTGTTGCGTTCCGGTTCTGTATCCTTCCGCTTTCATTCCACTTAGTGGAAAAGGTGAATGGATTGTACCTTCCTTTTAATGATACGCTCCAGTGCTGATGTACGGATACCCCTGCCTCAGCATTGAGAGTCAGGAAATCTGCATAGTCCAAAAGGTTCGTGGAAATGCTCCATTTTTGTCCCATAGCCTGCTCGGCACCGCCGATAAGCAGTATGGTGATAATCATTTTTGCGACCGTGTGTCTCATTTGATAATATTTTTAACGGCCGTGATAGGAGAGGAGAAAAAGCATCCGACCCCATCCCTTTCACAAGGCCGTCCCCATTAGCCTTTTTCTTCCCCTCTTCGGGTATCGGATGCGAGGACAAAGGTAAGTGCTTGACTTTAAAACAAAAAACCACTTTTGTCAAAATCATGGGGTATCAGACATTTATAAAAAAATTATAATTTTAAAAAACATAAAAAGGCAACATTAAAGTGCTGAGTGCCATTTTGGCAGAGGACAGCAAGTGGTATGTATTTTGTTCCCCTGCGGAGACAGAAAATACATAAAATTAAAATCATATGACACAGCAAAAAGGTAAAATAGGGGTTACGACTGAAAATATCTTCCCCGTTATCAAGAAATTCCTCTATTCTGACCATGAGATATTTCTCAGGGAGATAGTTGCAAATGCAGTGGATGCGACCCAGAAAGTAAAGGCTTTGGCAAGTACAGGTGAGCTCAAGGGTGAGCTGGGGGACCTGACCGTTAGAATATCGGCGGACGAGAAGAAGAGCACCCTGACCGTAACTGACCGTGGTATCGGAATGACTGCCGAGGAGATTGACAAGTTTATCAACCAGATAGCCTTCTCTGGCGCGGGAGAGTTTATCGAGAAGTATAAAGACGTGGCCGGCAATATTATAGGCCATTTCGGACTGGGCTTCTACTCCGCTTTTATGGTTTCCAAGAAGGTTGTGATAGAATCCCTGTCATGGAAAGAAGGGGCAAAGCCCGTAAGATGGGAGTGCGAGGGCAATCCTGAGTTTGCAATGACTGAGGGAAGCCGTACTGACAGGGGCACCGAGATTACCCTGTATATAGATGACGACTCCAAGGAGTTCGCGGGAACTTCCAAGGTGGAGGAACTGCTGAAAAAATACTGCCGCTTCATGCCCGTGCCCATCGCCTTCGGCAAGGAGCAGGAGTGGAAGGACGGCAAGTACGTGAATACCGACAAGGACAAGATAATCAACGATACCGACCCCATCTGGAACAAGAAACCCGCCGATCTGAAGAAAGAGGATTACATGAAGTTCTACCGTGAGCTGTATCCGATGCTTGAAGAACCTCTGTTCTACATTCATCTGAATGTGGATTATCCTTTCAATCTTACCGGTATCCTGTATTTCCCGAAGATCAAGGACCGTCTTGACGTGAGCAAGAACAAGATCCAGCTTTACTGCAATCAGGTCTTTGTTACCGACTCTGTGGATAATATCGTGCCGGATTTCCTGACCTTGCTGCACGGTGTGATAGACTCTCCGGATATCCCTCTGAATGTATCGAGGAGCTATCTGCAGTCTGACTCCAACGTCAAGAAGATTTCCACCTACATTACCAAGAAAGTGGCTGACCGCTTAGAGGACATCTTCAAGAATGACCGCAAGGAGTACGAGGAGAAGTGGGACAACCTCAAGCTCTTCATCGAGTACGGCATGCTGACCGAGGAAAAGTTCTGCGAGAGAGCGCTCAAGTTCGCTCTGATGAAGAACACCGACGGCAAGTTCTTCGCCTACGACGATTACCGCAAGGCCATAGAGACAGCCCAGACCGACAAGGACAAGAAGGTGGTATACCTCTATGCCACTGATCCCGTGGCCCAGTACCAGTATATCGAGACTGCTAAGAATAAAGGCTACGATGTCCTGCTCTTCGACTGTCAGCTCGATGCCCACTTCGTCAACCTCTTGGAGACCAAGCTTCCCGACTCGACATTCGCCCGTGTGGACGCAGACTCGATAGACAGACTTATCCGCAAAGAGGACGTGAAGGAACCCGAGATGCCCGAGGCCGAGAAGACTGACCTCTCCGACATGTTCGAGTCCGTCCTGCCCGAAGGCAACCACTATTTCGTAAAGCCTGAGAATCTGGGGGAGAACGGTGCTCCTATCCTCATTACCCAGTCCGAGTTCATGCGCCGTTACCGCGATATGTCGGCCCTTGGCGGAGGAATGAACTTTTACGGCGAGATGCCCGAGTCCTATACCATCGACGTCAATATCCAGCATCCGCTGATTAAGCGTATCCTCGAGGCCAAGAGCACATCTCTGTCAGAGCAGTGCGCGTCTTTCGACAGCCGCAGGAGCGAACTGCAGGCCGGTATCGACAAACTTGACGCAGCCATGAAGGACAAGAAGGAGGAGGATATCCCCACTGCGGACAAGGATGCCAAAAAGGAATTGGAGAAAGAGCTCGGAGAAGTCCGCGACCAGAGGAAGGAGGCCATGAAGGGATTTGCCAAGGACAATATCCTCCTGCATCAGGTGGTGGATCTGGCCCTGCTCGCGAACAATATGCTGAAAGGCAAGGATCTTTCGGAGTTCATCCGCAGGAGCATAGAGGTGCTGTAGGCGATTATCGTCTTAAAAGGAATTCAATAACCTCGCGCATCAGGCTGTCAACCTGCTGTTGCGAGGTTAATGCTTCTATGGGGAATCCGAAAGTGACGGTACGGTATTCTCCGTCGTAAGCTACTGCAGCAGAGGTATTGGAGGTTTCATACCTCATGAATGTGAATGAATTTTCATCTGAGGGCAGGATGGCGTCAGGAGAGTCTACGCAGTAGCGCACGGGGTTGGGCTTTGTGTTGAAACTGGCTCTGAATGTGCTGTCTGAAAACAGGCTGCTGCCGGCTGTGCTGCGGACTTTGCCGGAAGTGGAGGCGTTCCCGTTGCTCCATCCATATCCGAGTATGTCGGAAGCAAGTCTGTTTGCAATAAAATCAGGGTCAAAGTCTCTGTGGAATGACTCAATATCCCCGTTCAGCCTGTTTTCGCTCTGCTCGGCAAAGAGTATAAGCCCGTCTATAGTCTTTTTTATCTCCGAGATGAGATCTGTATTCTCTTCTGTGTTCTCGGCCTTGCCTGTAGCGGAAAGTGCAGACAGGGTGTCGGATATCGCGGAGAGGTATCGCACGGCGGATCCTATCGATGATATGTATGAGTTAAACAGGTCTGTCCCGGGGTAGTGTCTGTGTTCATCGTATTCAGCTGTTTTGCCTATATTCTCTCCGGATACGATAAGCGATCCTCCGGACTCACAGTAGGGGTCGAGGACGGTATAAAGACTGTCGGTGAGGAATCCTTTTCTCTCTTTTCCAAACAGAAGGTCGACTAAAGGAAACTTATTCAGCATCACCTTGCGGTTCAGAACCGAGCCTATGGAGGAAGAGGAGATGCTTATGCCGTTTCTCATCAGGGCCAGTCCATGTATAGATGTGAAATCGAATGTGTTGCCTGCGACTTCCGCCGGACCATAGTCCATATATGACGCTCCGAAGCCCGGACGGTCATCGTGAATCCACGCTTTGTTCCGTCTGTATTCATACTGCTCTCCGATGTATGAGAAATCGCTCAGATATGGTGTTCCGTGTGAAGACCTGAAATCGAAGCCGGCGGTTAATGAGTCGCAGAATGGGAGAGAAGCAGGGGATGAGACTTCTGTAAACCCATTGACGATGAGTGCTTCTGTGCCGCCGGGAATATATCCGGCGGATAAAATCTCTGAAGGAAAGGATGCCCCTCCTTTGTTGATGGCTACTACTTTGTAACTGTATAGCATCCCTGCTTTTATCTTGTCTTTGAATTGGGTGGCGCCCATTACTGTCGTCCCGTTGTCAAAGCCGGAAAAGCATCCGGAGGTGTCGGACGGGTCACAGGTACGTCTATACACTATATAGGCCTCAGGGACAGCTGAAGGTTCAGAGCTGTCATTCTGTGGAGACCATTCAAGCAGGACCTCTGCATAGTCTTCTTTATAAGTCTGGAGTGTCACACTGAATTCTTTCACAGGAAGAGGCTGGACAGTATATGGGGTATCGTAGATGTAGGAAAAATATTTAAGTATACCTTTATATATTGCGCGTGATACTATGAATTTGAATTTAGGATCCAAGGCGTACAGCATATCAGGATAATTCTGATGCGAGAGCAGCTCTATCAGGACAGTCGGGACATCGGGTGTTCTGGCTTCCATATATGATCTGTCCCATATTGCCCTACGTGTCCAGTCCGCTCTGCAGTATGTTCTGATATCATCTACAATAGAAGTCTGGACTATGTCGGAAAGCTCACGGGCGATGATTCTCGGCCGGCCGTCAGTATAGTTAGTCTTTCCCTCCGACTCTTCTTTGTAGATTGCAAGAGTACCGATTATGGAGTCATTTACAGCAGTACCGGCGTCTGTATGCAGGGCAAGTGCGATGTCAACAGGGATATGGAAATCTTTTTTCAGAGAATTTACCCATTCGCCCTTTGCCATATAGTCGTCCTTGTAGTCATCTATGTCGTCGTTCATACTGTATACGCTTTCCGGAAAGCCGCTCCACTGCAGCCAGTATCTCGACGCCTCGGTGTATCTCGGAAAGCCGCTGGTCACGCCTTCCCTTGAGATGTTGCCCGTTCCTCCCCCAAAGCGTACTGCGTCAGTGGTTATTATACCCTGTCCTTTGCTTTCTGGGGCAGAGTTACGGACGATGACACCCTGGCCGGTCTCTCCTTTGTCAAAGTGGAACGTACCTAAGTATATCCATGTGCCTCCTCCCATTCTCTGATCTATGACAAAGTCGGTTTCTCCTCCGGAGTGGCGTACGGTATACAGTGCGGAAGAACTCTTGGGAAGACTCTGGTATGATACATATACGGAGTATTTTCCTGCATTATGGAAAAATGGAAGATAGGATGCGCTGGATGTGCTTTTCAGGTTGCATTCTATCATTCTGGCAGTTCCGAGCCGGAATGGATTCTCTCCGGAGATGTAGGATTCCTTGGTGTCAGCGAACCCTTTTTCTGGGGAATCCGTCCATCTGTTACGGCCTTTCACCTCGCCATTGCGCTCAGTATAGAAAAAGTCTCCGTTGTCTACGATTATCTCCTCTGTCCGGGTATCCCTCTCTCTGGGGATGAGGACGCAGGCCCCGGCATTTTCCAGCATGGGGGCTAAGAATGAGACAACATAGCTGTATGGCAGCAGGTCCTCTATCGTGGAGAAAAAAGGAGCTCTCTGCCATTTCCACCTGCTTTCAGTATGAGAGTAGTAGTAGCCGTGTCCTGACCACAAGGCGATGTTTCTGCCGGTAAGTCCTTGGGCAGGAGGCCCTTCAGGAGAAGATAGGCGGGTAATCCATGGCCTTGCAGTCTGTCTGTCATCCTTAGCTGAGGGTACATATTTTCTTCCGGAATAGAATCCTGACGTATATTTTCCTATATTGTCTTTTCCTATATACAGGCTGACAGCGGCGTCTTCTTTGAAGTATGGTTGAAGAATAGTTTTGAATAGTGTTATGTCAGTGTCTCTTAGGGGAAAATCGCAGATGGACTTGCCGAATATGACTGAGACATCGCCTTTTCTGTCTATGTAGAAAGTATCTATGTTTATCTCAGCCAGGGCGGATGCCTTTGTGCCAAGATACCGGCTTATGGAGTCGACAGCAGGCGACAAGTCCTTGACACTAAGCTGAGCATAGGCTGTTACAGATGTCAGCGCTGATGCAAGGACTGCCGGCAACAGTGTTCTATATATGAGTCTTACCATTTGTAGACAATGTTGACAGCTGCTTTATACGGCAGCCATTCGGATGACCCGTTCCATCCCATATACTTTGAACCGTCACTTTGATAATGGCCTTCGTAGACAGAGGTCTGGAACCCATAGCCTGCCGATATCTCTATTCCCCAGTGTTTTGTCAGAGTGAATGCGTATCCGGCGGTGAGACCTACCATGAAGTTGCAGCCTACTTGATATTTATGCGCCTGGGCACCCCAGAATGACGGATGTATGCCTTTGTTCAGGGAATAAGATGAGAATCCAATATTGGGACCAACAAAAAAGCCCCGGAATGACTGCACCGGATAATACCTTCCTTCAACGAATGTCATGGCAGCTATAAGCGGGCCGTCAATCATTTTACCGAATCCTGTTGGATAGAATATGCCCAATCCTTCGAGAGCTACGGTGATGTTCTTATGAGCCCTGAACTCTACAGAAGGGTTTACTATGCCGACTACTGCGGCGGCACTGAGTTTTACGGCTGTTCTGACCGGCTCTCCGCCAAATAGCCTTTCTGTTCTGAGGCTGTCTTTTTCTCCGGCGGCGCATTGGAATGTGGGTGCAGATATGAGTGCGGCTGTCACTACAGCTGTCAGGATATATGCAAGGTGGGCTTTCATATTATTTAGAGAAAATAGAATCGATGAGGCTGACTATGGGATGGCCGGCGAATGAAACGATGGCTGTACCTATAATAATAGAGGTAGAGTCTGCTGCGAAATCAAGTACATCTCCCTGTCTTGATTGGAAGAACCAGTCCTGAAAAAGCTCTGTAAGACCGGCAAACGCAAGCCCGCTTATAAGAGTGATTATGATGGCATGCCGGTTGATTATCCGCCAGGAAGACGTGTATCTGCAGTACAGCCAGGATATGAACGGATACGGGAAAAACATGATGAAATGGGCGTACCGGTCAAGCCGGATTCCTAAGAAATATTTGCTCAGGTCTACACCGGTGGAGCTGAATTTGTAGAAACAAAAGAACAGTACCATTCCAATGTAGATGATAAACAGTATCTTGATAAGTATTTTAGCACCTTTAATCATTCTGCAAATATAGGTAAAAAGGGGAATGGTTCGATATTTTTTTGTAAAGTGCTAAAAATGCCTAATTTTGCACGATTGAATAAAAAGACAGATAGGCAATATATGAAAAAAATTTGTAAAGCATTGCTTTTTGCATTAAGCTTGTTCTTTGTTACGGATACGGTTTATGCCCAGTCTTCGGCAGATTTGGAATTAGCCAAGGCTATGGCCAAATCGTATGGGTATAGCGAGGAGGAGATTAATCAGATGCTTCAGAAAGAGAAGCAGGGTATGACAGCAGGCCAGATAAACAATGCGAATGTTATAGACAGAAACGCATCGTCGGTGAAACCGGGCGGTATGCTGCAGAACCAGAATTACCCCATGTACGGCGGCGGTTATACCGGGATGATGAGTGATTCCACATCTGCCTTGGACTCTGCTATGCTGATTAGGAATTTTATTGCTCAGATCGATACGATATACGGACACAGGCTGTTCAAGTCCCCTGATCTGAATTTTGTACCTAATTATAACATCCCAACACCTGCCAGCTATAAGCTCGCGCCCGGTGATGAGGTCATCCTCGATGTGTGGGGTGCCACATTCTTCAACAATACTTATACTGTATCTCCCGAGGGCAGCATTACAATAGAGAATCTCGGTCCTGTATACCTTATCGGTTATACCGTAGAGCAGGCTGAGCGTGTGCTGAAAGAGCGTATGGCGTCAATTTATTCAGGAATATCCGGTTCTGAGCCTAACACATTCCTCCGTCTTACCTTGGGAAAGATCCGCTCTTTGACAGTCAATGTGGTAGGAGATGCTGTCCGTCCCGGGACATTTACCCTGCCATCTCTTTCTACAGTATTTACAGCATTGTATATGGCCGGCGGTCCCACAGATATCGGCTCTCTCAGGGATGTCCGTATATATCGTGGAGGAAAGTTGTATAAAGATCTGGACTTTTACAAGTTTCTTATAGACGGAGTGTATTCTGACAATATCCGACTTGAGGATGACGATGTCATCATGGTCGCGCCTTACGGAGCTCTTGTAAAGATAGAAGGAAGTGTGAAGCGTCCAATGTATTACGAGATGAAGCCGGGGGAAAGCGTGAAGGATCTTATCCGTTATGCAGCCGGTTACAGCCGGAATGCCGATGAGTCTACAGTTCATGTTGTAAGGACAAAAGGAAGCAGGGCTCAGTCTTTTGATGTGCCTTCCGATGACTTTGCCAGTTTCAATCTTATGGACGGTGACGTAGTGACTGTTCCCGGAAACATATCCAGAAATCTTAACTCCGTGTCTCTTGCCGGTGCTGTATGGCATCCCGGGAAATATGCTGTCAGCGACAAAGTATCTACACTCTCCGAACTTCTGGAATATGCCGGAGGTGTAATGGATGAGGCTTATATGGACCGCGGTATTATTATCCGGTTTGATGAGCAGAGGGATACCACCTCATTGTTCTTCAATTTGGAAGATGTGCTGTCCGGCAGGCAGGATATTCCCTTGGTAAGTGAGGACAGTGTACATATTTATGCCAACTATGACCTCAAGACAGGATATACAGTGACGACTCAGGGTGAGTTGAACAACCCGTCCGTACTGCCTTACCGCAGAGGTATGACAGTCGGGGATGTGATTCTGCTCTCAGGAGGTTTCGCAATGGGTGCGTCTACATCGAATGTGGATGTGGCACGTAGAAATATCTATGATTCAGGAGATGATAAAAGTGATACAGTCTCCATCGTGTATACACTTAATCTCAATGAGCTGTCTGACAGGAATTTTGAGCTGGAACCGTACGATATAGTATCTGTTAGGCTGACTCCGAGTTACAGGCCTCAGACATCTATAAACATCACAGGTGAAGTTAATTTCCCCGGCTATTACGTGGTGGAGAAGAGTACAGTGCGCCTGAGCGATATCATAGAACGCGCCGGAGGCTATACAAGGGACGCATACCTTGACGGAGCTGTGCTGTCCCGTCAGCTTACAGAGGAAGAGTATCAGAGAGCTCTCGCTGCAAGAATGCTTGCAGCCGCTGAAGCCGGTGTGGACACCTCTATGATAGAGATGCCGAGGAGAAATGAGCGTTACACTATTGCCATAGATGTGACCAAAGCCTTGAATAACCCCGGATCTTATTACGATGTGGTTCTTTCTGGAAACGACAGCATATCTGTACCTAAGTTCAATTCCACAGTACGTATCTCCGGAGCCGTGCTTTTCCCGACTGTAGTCACATATGATCCGTCCATCTCTACAGCCCGGTATATTAAGATGGCCGGTGGATATGCCAAGGGAGCAATCCGTGGACAAAAGTACATAGTCTTTATGAACGGTTCGGCGGCTACGCGAGGCAGCAGGAATTTCAGACCAAAGCCCGGATGTGAGATTATCGTACCGGAGAAGGATCTTGAGAGCCGTCAGAGAATATCGGCTGCCGAGATAGTCTCTATTGCTTCTTCCACTACTTCAATCGCCACGATGGTGGTAAGTATGGTCAACTTATTGAGATGATGTCATGAACGGAGGATACCGACAGCTTAATCCCGGAGAGATAGAAGTTCTCAGACGCCAGGGATGCTGGGCCGAGGACTGGCAGCATGTCTATGTATCGGAGCGCTTTACTCCGGAAAGCATAGTCAGGGTCAATTTCTACGGAGTGGTCCGTCTCGGAGCATTCTCCGGCAGCATCGCTCTCCCGGGCGGCCTGTCCATACACAGCGGTATCTATGATGCGACCCTTTTCAACGTGAATGTGGATGATGACGCGCTCATCACCCACATTCACGGCTATATAGCCAACTACGACATAGGTCCCCGCGTCTACATCTGCGATGTGGGGAAAATATACATGGAGGGCGTTCCGTCCTTCGGTGTGGGCACCCGGGTCAATGTGCTTCCGGAGACCGGAGGGCGCGAGGTGGCCATATATGAGGAACTCTCAGCACAGACGGCCTATCTGGCGGCCATGTACAGGCACCGTCCGGAACTGACACAGAGGCTGCAGGCCATGGCGGATCTCCGTGCCCGGGCAGCGGCATCGGAGCGCGGCTTCATCGGTCCCGGAGCCAGGATAGAGAATGTCGGCATCATCCGGAACGTGAGAATAGGAGAGGCCGCTGTCCTCCAGGGCTGTCTCCGTCTCTTCGACGGGACGGTAGTCAGCAGTGCCGGGGCTCCGGTGCTCATCGGCAGCGGAACGGTCTGCACGGACTTCATAATACAGTCCGGTTCGGTGGTGGAGGACGGTGCGGTAGTTACCCGCTGTTTCGTGGGTCAGAGTGTGACTCTGGCCAAGGGTTTCTCCTGCTCTGACAGTCTGTTTTTCGCCAATTCCCACTGTGAGAACGGAGAGGCCGTATCGGTACTGGCCGGTCCATTCACAGTCTCCCATCACAAGTCCACCCTGCTGATAGGCTCGATGTTCTCCTTCATGAACGCGGGCTCGGCTACCAATTTCAGCAACCACCTGTACAAACTGGGCCCCGTGCACCAGGGCGTTTTCGGACGCGGTGTCAAGTGCGGCTCCGGCTCCTACATGATGCTGCCCGTAAGAGTAGCCCCTTTCACCACGGTTCTCGGCCATCATACCGGCAGGATCGATACTCCTGACATGCCCTTCTCCTATATCATAGAGTCGGAGGGCAGCTCATATCTTGTCCCAGGAGTGAACCTGCGCAGCATAGGACTGTTCCGCGATATCCGCAAATGGCCCGCGAGGGACCGCCGCAGCCCCTCCGGACGCATAGACAATATCCGTTTCGAGGCATTTTCCCCCTATACGGCAGGAGCAATGCTGGCAGGCAGGGACCAGCTGGTCCGCATGCTCTCCGAGGAGCGTTTCTCCGGGACTCCCTCCAGCTACGGAGGCTGCACGATAGCCGGTTCGTCCCTTACTTCAGGGGTGGAACGCTATGAGAATGCCCTCAAGTACTATATCGGTCTGCAGGTGGCCCTGACACTCCGCGGCCGCCGGCTGACCTCCGACGAGGCTATAGCGGCAGCCCTTTCTCCCGTATCTCCCGTAGGTGAGGGACGCTGGGTGGACGTGGCCGGACTGCTGGCGCCGAAAGCGGAGATAGACCAGATCGTGGAGGAGATAGCCTCCGGCTCGCTCAGCACGCCGGAAGCGGTGGAATCCAGGCTCTCGGCCATCGCCTCCAATTATCAGCTCTACGAATGGAGATGGGTCTATGCCCACATTCAGACTGTCTTCAATGTGGACCCTAAGAAGATCAGCCGCAAGAAACTGATAGACCTGCTGCGTCAGTGGAGGGCCGCTTCCGAGTCGCTTTTCGCCGATATAGAGAGGGACGCTTCCAAGGAGTTCGGCGACGGGGTGATGACCGGCTTCGGCCTGGACGGGTCTGCCCGGGAGGAGATTCTGGCGGATTTCCGGAATGTCAGGGGAGAATTTGACTCTGATTCTCAGGTGGCTGCCGTACGGGAGACCAGGCAGAGGGTAGCCCGGATAGCAGAGGAAGTCGTCTCAGCCCTTTAGGGCCTCTATTTCCAGATCAGCCTTTATCTTGTCTATGATGGCGGTTACCACCCGGTAGATACGCTTTCCTTCGGAATAGTCCGCAGGACATACGAAGTGTACCCGCTGTTCGCTGAGCAGGCGCTCGGACTTCTCGCGCTCGTGCCCGTCAGGGTTATATACGGCTATGGAGTGGCCTCCGAACTGCTTGACCAGTTTCATACAGGGGATGTCAGTGGCTCCATCTCCGAAGTAGATCATGCGGGAGAAGGGGACAGGCCGCTCTTTCTCAGGCAGGTACCTGTTGACAAGGGTGTGGTCGCGGATGCTCATCACTCCCTTGTTGATCTTGAACAGGAACTGGGTCTTGGCCGTGTAGTCCACGGCCACTGCGGGCCAGACCGCCTCTCCGTCCTCGTAGAGGAAGGAGCAGGCGTAGACATTCTTGAACTCCGGATATATCTCCGTGCCCTCGATCATCTCCGTTAGGCCGGAGGAGTTGATGTAGTGCTCTATCTGGAGACCTTTGGAGCGGCCGTACTCATTGATTTTCCCGAACCATTCCCTGACTCCCGGGTAGAGTTTCACCATGGAGCCAAAACGGCGGAAACTCTCCCTGGTCAGGTGGACTCCCGAGGCGCGGGCCTCGTCGATCATGGTCTTCATGTAGCAGAGTATTTCGCTGGCGTCATTGTCCTGCGAGAGCTGGTTGCTTCTGCTCCAGAAGAGGGCGGGATCCTTGCCGAAAGTCTGTATCAGTCCGAATTCCTGCATGTTGGCAGGGGAGAGGGTGCCGTCGAAGTCGTAGATGAGGGCTACTGTAGGTCTTGTCATAGTGTTCTGCTCGAGTATTTGCGGAGCCAAATTAGCAAAATTTTTCATTTTTCCGTATGTTTGTAGGATATTATTGTGCTATATGAGATACCTCTTTCTGTCCATCCTCCTCATCTGCTGCCCTGTATGCCTCCGGGCCCAGGCATGGTTCTGTACGGATGAGGGTACGGAGCTGGTCTACACCAGGTATTATGCAGAGGACGGCTCTGTCAAGTGGAACCATTCCATGAGTATTCTTGAGACTGCTCTCGATTCTGCAGACTCTTCTCTCACAGTGACTTATTCCTCCTTTATCCGGACAGTGGACGGCAAGGGACTGGAGAATATGGAGACTCCGGCCGTGATGACGGCCCTGATAAGCCGGGACGGGGACGTGACCCTCGATATTGCCGCCAGCTTAGTCTCCGTTCTCAAAGGAATACTCTGGAAAAATGCCCGGATCACCGCGGAGGGCGGCCTGACCCTGCTGCCTTCCGTCCTGACGCCCGGCGATACCCTGCAGAGTGCGGCCGGCAAGGTCAGGGCCTTAGGCATGACGATGAACGTCACCGTGACGGAGCGCCGGGTCCTCGGTACTGACACCCTGACCACCCCGGCCGGTACATTCCCGTGCGTGATAGTTTCCGAGCACAAGGTCGAGAAGGGGATGATGCGCAACCGTATCACCACTGCCCGTACCTGGTATGCCCGCGGCGTCGGTATGGTCCGGCACGACACCTACGACAGGAACCTGAAAATAGAGACCACGGAGGTCCTGGAAAAAATAGTGAGAAAATAATACGCGGCAGATGCAACAGACGGCCCTGCCCATACGTTATATAAGTGGAAAAAACAAAAGATGATACCTAAAGAGATTACAGCGTTCTACAACAGATACAAGACGAGGCTCTACAACACGTCGCTGCGGATAACCGGCGACAGTTTCGACGCCGAGGAGATAGTCCAGGACACTATTATCAAGTATCTGAGGACCAATACCGCTAAACTGTCCGAGGCACAGACCTCGGCCTGGCTCACAAAAGCCTGCACCAGAGCCTCGATAGACATGCTCCGCATGCGCAGGGGGCTGAAGGTGAAGCTTGAGAAATATGCGGAGGAAGACCCGGAGGAGGACTCGTCGCAGCAGTGGGACAGTCTCCTGCAGAGTCAGAGCCCGCAGGAGATGATAGGGAGAATAAAGCGGCAGATGCTCCTGATGCCCGACGGATATAGGACGGTGCTCTCCCTGCTGCTCTTCGAGGGGTACGACTATTCAGAGGCCGCGCAGATATTAGGGGTGGAGGAAAGCACGGTGCGGTCGCAGTATCTCAGGGGCAAGCGCAAATTAGTGGAAATGATTAAAAACGAAAAATAACAGGACAATGGATAACTTACAGCAATACTTCAGACAGAACAGCGGTTCCATCAAGGAATCAGACGAACTCATCCCCGAAGGAGACGAGTCCCGCTTTGAGCAGCGCTGGGAGTACTCCAGCCACAACCGCATACACTTCCGCTCGAACCTCAAGCGCCGCAGGAAACCCTTGTGGAAGGTCATTGCCTTCCCCCTTGTAGCTTCCTTAGCCCTTATTTTCGGCGTACGGGCCCTGATGAATCCGTATATCCGGGAAGAAGAACCCCGGGTGCAGACAGCGGAAGAGAAGTCATTTTCAGAGGAACAGGATACATTGTCTCCCGGGTACATCTATCAGCAGTACTGCCGCACGGTGGCCGATATTACCGTCGAGGTCGCAGTCCTGACGGCCTATATGCCGGAGGACTGGGCGGAGGAGGCTATGGCTGTGGTAGACGATATCGTCCGGGAACCGGTGCCCCTGATTGACCAGCTGGAAGGAGTTGATATGCAGCGGCAGAGAGAGATTCTGCAGGAGTACTCGGCCAGGCAGATAGCAGCCCTGGATCATGTAGTAGGAACCATTAGGGGGCTGAATGAGACAGAATAAAACATTTTAAATCAACGCAGATATGAAAAGATTAATTACAATGGCAGCCATACTGGCATTGATGGTACCGGTATGCGCACAGGCAAGGTCTTACGACGAGATTACCAAAGAGGTAAAAGTCCGTAATTTCAACGGCATCAGGGCCGGAAACCGCTTCGAGGTGGACGTGGAGAAAGCCTCTAAGCACGCTCTGGAACTCACATTTCCGGTAGAATTGGAGGAATATGTGACAGCCGAAGTACAGTCGGGCGTACTGGTTCTTACCCTCGATCTCGAAAAGGCTCCCAGGGACATCCGCCGCGAGTTCAACAGCGGGGACTGGAAGCTCTACGCCAAGGTCAGCTGCCCCGGGATAGAGAGCGTACGCCTATCAGGTGCAGCAAATATGAGTATTCTGGACCGGTTTGACACTCAGTCGCTCGATATCCGCACCAGCGGAGCCTCATCCCTCAAGAAAGCGGCTTTCAATACAGTGGGTGATCTCAGAATTGTGGCATCAGGTGCTTCCCACGTTGAAATGGATCTGTCAGGCAGCATTGACAATTCCGATATCGAATGCAGCGGTGCCTCGAATGTCTATATCATAGGCGGCAATTTCACTGACTGCGTAGTAGATAATTCCGGAGCCTCCGACGTGGATATGGAGGAGGTCAGGATGAAGAACCTACGCATCAGTCTTTCAGGTGCGTCCAATTTCTATGTCAACGGAACGGCTGACTATCTGGACGTGGATGTAAGCGGAGCCTCCAGCTGCAAGGCATCCTCTCTTATAGCAAAGAGAGCCAGGATAGAAGCCAGCGGTGCTTCAAGTGTAACTGTAAATGCCAAGGATATGGATCTCGTGGATGTATCCAAAGCATCCAGCGTCAGAAACCGCAGATAAGAGAAGATGTCCTGGATACATTCAGACAAGGATTTCGTGCTGGACTCGCACTGCGATACTCCGACGATGCTGCTCGAGGAGATAGACCTCGGGAAGCGGCAGCCGAGGGGGCACGTGGACTTCGTGAGGGCCCGGGAAGGAGGGGTGGACGGAATGTTCTTCGCGATATATTCCCCGCCGGAGCTTACGGACGCGGAGGCTACGGTCCATGCGATAAGGCTCATATCCAAATGCTACGATGCCGTCGACAGCAACAGCGCTGTCGCGGCATTCGCCGTTTCCCCGGAAGAGGCTTTCGAGCACAAGAAGCACGGCCTTATCTCCGTATTCTTAGGTATGGAGAACGGCACCCCGATACAGAATGATCTGGCATATCTGCGTCTTTATCATCGGTTTGGAGTACGTTATCTCACGCTCTGCCATAACCGGCACAACCAGATCTGCGACTCGTGCATGCCCTTAGAGCCGGAATGGGGCGGTCTCTCCGCTTTCGGAAAGGAAGTGGTGGCCGAGTGCAACCGCTTAGGCATTCTCATAGACTGTTCCCACGCCTCGGACGGGACGTTCTATGACCTGCTGAAATATTCCACAACTCCTATTGTCGCCTCACATTCCTCCTGCAGGGCCCTGTGCGGCCATCCCCGGAATATGTCCGACGCCATGCTGCGGGACCTGGGTACCGCCGACGGAGTGATTCAGATCAATTTCTATCCCAAATTCATCGACTCCGATTTTGCCCAGGACGAGAAATTTCTGAAACTCAGCGAGGAAGTGGAGCACTGGCAGGAACTCTACCGCTCCGACCTGTACAATATCGAGTACAGGGACAATTACTGGAGGATAATGGACGAGCTGGCCGTCTATCCCACGCCCTCTGTCAGGAGGGTTGTGGACCACATCGACCATGCCGTGGAGGTGGCGGGAGCGGCCCATGTGGGTCTCGGCTCGGATTTCGACGGGATTGATGTGGCGCCTGAGGGACTGAGGGATATCTCCATGTACGGCAACATAGCAGCGGAACTGCGGCAGCGCGGCTTCAGCAGCTCCGAGATACGCGGTATCATGGGCGGCAACTTCCTGCGGGTCATGCACCAGGCTCAGAAAGCAGCACAGTCCTCAGCAGATTGAGGGCGCTGCCGGCGAAGCGGTCGATATTGGTGCTTCGGTCGTTGTTGAAACGGAACATCCGGGACAGGACTGCGGTCTTGCCCGGATTTTTCGTATCCGGATATGCCACTGCGGTCCAGACTGTGCCGACGGGCTTGTCGGGCGTGCCTCCGTCCGGGCCGGCGATGCCGGTGGTCGAGAGGGCGTAGTCCGTCCCGAGTGCCTTGAGGACTCCGAGAGCCATGGCTTCGGCACATTCGCGGCTGACGGCTCCTTTTGAAGCGATTATTCCGGTGGAAACGTGCAGTACGTTTTCTTTCACGGAGTTGTCGTATGATGTGACGGAGCCGTAAAAGAACTTAGAGGCTCCGGGTATCTGTGTGATGAGGGAGGCTATCCGGCCTCCGGTGCAGGATTCGGCTACAGCTAAGGTCTTTCCGGCAGCAGTCATCCTGCGGGCTATCACGGACTGGAGGGTGTCCTCGCCTTCACCGTAGATGGCGTCGCCGAGGACAGGGCCGAGCTTGGCGAACTCAGCCTCTATGCGCCGTATCTCATCTTCCCGCTCCCCGCCATATATCGACAGGCGCAGCTTGACGCCGGTAAGGGGATTGGGCAGGTAGGCTAAGTGCATGTCTTCCGGCAGGGCATCCTCCCAGGGCTCTATCATCTTGGCTAAGGTGGACTCAGCTATGCCGTAGGTGACTATGGTCTTATGGTGTATGCTGTCGAGGGCGAAATGACTGCGGATGTCGTCCATCACTGCCGGCAGCAGGCCGATGGCCTCGTAAGGCACTCCGGGCAGGGAATAGAGCACGGGACAATGGGAGAAGAGGGCTGCCGGGAAACGGAATATCATCCCGGGAGCGGTGCCTTTCCGGTTGACCATGACCTCGCAGGTGTCGGGCACCATGGCCTGGTCCCGGTTGATGTCGGATATCTCAATGCCCCGGTGGGCCAGTATCCGCTCTATCACATCAATCTGTCCCTGATGGAAGACGGTGCCTCGGCTGCCGGAGAGCTCCCCGAGAGCCTTCTTGGTGATATCGTCCTTGGTGGGACCGAGTCCGCCCGTAACTATCACTATATCGTTGTTATGCAGCAGGGACTTCAAGCTCTGCTTTATGTCGGTGTTGTCATCGCTGATGGAGACCATACGGAGCACTTTCACGCCTATGGCGTTGAGCCCGCGGGCTATGGCAGAGGAATTGGTGTCGACGATCTGGCCGATGAGAATCTCATCGCCGATGGTGCAGACGGCTGCTCGTTTCATTATTTATGGGATTTAAGGTACTTGAGAATCTTGCGTACTGCTCCGGGACCGTTGTAGATGAAGCCGGAGTATATCTGAATCAGGGAGGCACCGGCGTCTAACATCTCCTTGGCCTGCTCCGGGGTCATGATGCCTCCGACACCGATGATGGGCAGGATGCCTCCGGTCTTCTGATGGATGTGGCGCACCATCGCTAAGCTCTTCTCATACAGGGGCTGGCCGCTCAGGCCGCCGTTGCCTATGGCCTTGACCTTCTCGGGGTCGGTGGAGAGCCCTTCACGGGAATTGGTTGTGTTTGTGGCGATTATACCGTCGAGGCCGGAACTCAGGGCCAGGTCCACGATGCGGTCCACATGCTCGTAAGGGATGTCGGGGGATATCTTGAGCAGGATGGGGCGGTAGTCGTCGTAATACCTTCTGAGGGTGAGCAGATGGTCCACTATCTCAGACAAGTAGCCTACGTCCTGCAGGACAGTGAGGTCCTTGACGTTGGGGCAGGATACGTTCACTGTGAAGTAGTCCACGTAGTCGTAGAGCAGGGAGAAGGAACGCTCGTAATCCTTGTAGGCATCCTCATTAGGAGTCTTGGAGGCCTTGGCTATGTTGCCGCCGATGATGACATTCGGGACGCGCTTCTGGAGCTGGGCCACAGCGTATTTTACACCTTTATTATTGATGCCCATGCGGTTGATGAGGGCGTGGTCTTCTACGAGTCTGAAAGAGCGGGGCTTGGGATTGCCGGGCTGAGGCTCGGGGGTGAGGGAGCCTATCTCTACGAAACTGAAGCCGAAGTTGCCCATGTCGTTGTAGAACTCTCCGTTCTTGTCCAGACCTGCCGCTAAGCCCACGGGATTCCTGAATGTCAGGCCGAATACTTCGCGGCGCAGCTCTCCATCCTTGTCCCTGACACGGAAAAGAGCCCTTATAAGACTCTGGGAAAGTGGAATATAGCGCAGGAACTGCAGGAGACGGAAAGTGATGTGATGGGCCGTTTCAGGCGAGAAAGAGAAGAGTATACGTCGGATGAGCAGTCTGTACATAGTGTTTCAGCGTTGATTCGCAGGCAAAGATACGCCAAAAACTATTTGGGTGGATAAAATTCCTGAAATGTTCCGTCGGAATAGAACAATGTGATGCGCCGTACATCCCTGGGCTGGGGGCGTACCGGTGCGGACATGGGCTCATCACCGTCTTCAATCATGTCCTGGGTGGTTTCAGTCTCCGGAACCGGAGCATACGAATGGCCGCTGTCTATGTCCAGTTCGATGGACGGGGAGAACAGGTCAGGGGAGGAGTCCTGCTGCCGGGGAGCAGGGGCGGAGCTGTTCTGCTCACGCAGGGGCTTGCCGCGTCCGAGGAGGAGCCAGTCCGGGTTGACGGATGGAAACTTCAGCAGAAATTTCTGGATAAAGTCAAATCCGGGCTTGTTGCGTCCCGACAGGATGTGGGAGACATTGGAGCGCTGGATGCCCATGATGTCCGCAAACTGGGCCGGTTTGAGCTGTTCGAGCTCCAAAAATTGTTGTAAACGGCGATTCATTATTGTGAATTTAAATTTTTACAAATATACATAAAATATTGTTTACAAAATCACACAAAGAGGAGGAGACAAATGTAAACAAATAGAAGCGTAAGAGAAATCTATCTGAATATCAGTATCATAAAAATAACAGACAATCTCCTTTAAAAATTGATATAATATAGTGTAATTAATTGGTTAAGATGCAATTATTCTAAAATATGCCACTGTAGACAGGCCGTTTTTACTCATCAAAGCCCTAAAACATCGGAAAATATATTGAATCTACTTTATATAATAGCGGTTAATTTACTGATTATTCAGAATTTATATACTTAAAAATGATACTATAAAAAAGTTTTATTATACAAGTTACCCCGCTTATGCAAGGTGTTGGATATTATCTTTATTTTGTTTACATCTGTATAGTAGAGTATGAGTGATATTGTAATTAACTTTTGTAAACGTTTTGTAAAAAACGTTTATTTTGACTTCACCGGGATATTGTATAGATTTGCCGCTGCAAGTGCGTAAAATCGCCCGAAAACGTTAAAATATGGCAATACCTCAGATCAGCATTTCCGACTATACCTACGACCTGCCCGACGGACGGATCGCATCCTACCCCACGGAGAGGCGCGATGCCTCCAGACTCCTTTTATATAATAAAGGTGAGATAACCCATACTGTCTTCTCTTCCCTTCCTGACTACTTACCTGAGGGAGCCCTCATGGTCTTCAACAATACCAAGGTGGTGCCAGCAAGGCTCATTTTCCAGAGGGAGACCGGGGCCATGATAGAGATTTTCTGTTTAGAACCGTCGGATCCTGAGGATTATAACCTTTCATTTGCCGCTACCTCCACCTGCGTGTGGAAGACAATTGTAGGCAACCGGAAGAAGTGGAAGGGCGAGCCTATCCGTCTCTATCTTCCTGAAAACCACAACACTGACCTTGAGCGCCTGAACCTGCGGGCTACTCTCGAGGACGGCTCCGAGGGCAATATCCTCGTGCGTTTTACCTGGGATGGCGGCGAGCCTTTTTCCAGGGTGATGGAGATGTGCGGCCGCGTGCCCATTCCTCCATATCTGCACCGTGAATCGGAAAGTATTGACAGTGAGCGGTATCAGACGCTTTATGCCTCCTACAGGGGCTCGGTCGCCGCGCCTACCGCCGGACTGCATTTTACCTCTGAGGTTCTTACTAGGCTCAAGGAGAAGAGGCTGGACTGCGAGAATGTCTGCCTGCATGTGGGTGCCGGAACCTTCCTGCCGGTCAAGAGTGAGGCCATAGAGGGGCACACCATGCATTCGGAGCCGTTCTCCATTTCGACCGATGTTCTCGATAGAATCCTGCAAATAAAGGGAAACAAGCCGGTTATAGCCGTAGGAACGACCAGCGTGCGTACTCTCGAATCCCTCTACTGGTTAGGGGCGGAATGTGCTGTAAAAGGACCTGGGAACTGGGAGCCGTCGCCCGTGGAGCAATGGGTACCCTATACCTCGGAACTGGGTAAAATCCCCCTTAATGAGGCTTTAGAGGCCCTTTTAGAATACGCCCGGAGCCGTGGAAAGGACCGGATCACCTGCCGCACCCGCATAATCATAGTCCCCACTTACCGTTTCCGCGTAGTGGACTGGCTCATAACCAATTTCCACCAGCCCAAGAGCACCCTGCTGCTGCTCATAGCCGCATTGATCGGGGAGGACTGGCGTAAAGTGTATGACTATGCCCTCGGCAATGGGTTCCGTTTCCTGAGTTACGGAGACTCTTCGCTGCTGATTCCCCGTTAAATAGACTTGCTAATTTCAAATATTTTATTAAATTTGCGGACCAAAATCCAGTTTTGCCGCAGAAATGAAGAAAGTCCAGTTCCTTACAGCTCTCGCACTGATAGTTGCCGCAGCCTTTGCGGCTATGGGCTTTTTCACTTACAGAAATGCTGATAATCAGAAAAATATCCTTTTCTCCACGGACCGTGCAGTAGAGGATATCCGTTTTATATCCGCCCGTCCACACTCTATATCTCATCCTGTGGAAAGGGCTCGTGTAAGGTGGTATCTTCATGACAGACTGGAGGATATGGGCGGTAAGCCGCAGATTTTCCACTACGACTCCATTCCCTGCAAGTTCGGAGGAACCCTCAACATCGCCAATCTTTACTGCAAGTTCGAGCCTCAGGGCAGGGACACCTCGGAATCCTACCTGATGCTGGTCGCTCATCTGGATTCCAGATTCGCCGAGCAGACCCCTGACGGTGAGACACTTTCCTACGGTGCTGCCGATGACGGATACGGACTGGCCGCGATACTGGAACTGACGCGCGGTGCGCTGACCTATGCCCGAGAGTGGAACCAGGGACTGAAGATCCTCATCACGGACTCGGAAGAGCACGAACTGGACGGGATGCGTTATGCCCTGGAGAGGGATAACAGGCTCTTTGACAGGGTGGGACTTCTGATAAACCTGGAGGCCCGTGGAGTGAAGGGACCGGCCCTGCTGTTCGAGACATCCCGGGGCAATGCCGCTCTGATGGATTTCTATGTGGAGAATGCCCGGATGCCCTATACCTATTCACTTACATCGGTGATATACAGATATATGCCCAATTTCACCGACTTTACCCCGGCCAAACGGCTTTTCCCCGGATACAATTTTTCTGTCATAGACAACCTCCATTACTATCATAACGAAAGGGACAATTTCTCCAATATTCACCCCGAGTCCGTCGCACACTATGGCGTGCAGTTGGAGCCTATGCTGCACAAGTATTTGACAGACAAGACGTATGCTGATATAGACTATTTCCGTTCCCAAGAGGACAGGGTGGTGTTTACTGTGCCTGGAATCAAGACCTTCTGTCTCACGCGGACGGAGAACTGGATATTGAACGCCGCTGTCCTGCTTATGTTCTGCCTGGCTATGATATTGTACAGGGGCTTGGGCAGGGTTAGGCCTGGGAAGGTACTGCTCAACTCCTTATGGATATTGCTGACAGGGGTACTTGCCGGAGGAGCGGCTGAAGGTGCGGTCTGGGCTGCCGCCAAGATTGCCGGCGTACCTTTCTCATTCACGGCCTTGAAGTTCCTTTCGTGGGACTGGACTCTGGCTTTGGGGCTTATAGCCGTAATGTTCGTAGCTTATCTTGTATTTTTCCTGCGCAAGTCCCGCAAGTCGGAAAATTTTGTCTTCGAGCATCTTATGGGCCTGATCCTGCTGATGCTCGTCCTGTCCGGAGTGCTGCTGTTCACCACAGGGGAGAATTTCTTCCTGATATTCCCCGCCGCCTGCGCCTTGACCGGACTCCTTCTCCACGTGATATTGTACCTGAACATCCTGTCCCTGCCTCTCCTGCTGCTGGCGGAGATGGCTTTCCTGCCTTTCCTGTATAACGTATACACTGCATTGACAGCAGGGGCGTTGGGTATTGTGATGTTCCTTGCATTCCTATATACAGTATTGACAGCCTCCCTCGTGAGGTGCTTTATGAACCAAAGACGATGAACCAGGACTACGACAGCATCAGACCCTATTCCGACCAGGAGACCTCCATAGCCTTGAAAAGGGTGGCGGACGCTCCTGAGCTGAGTGCTATTTCCACATTTCTCTTCGGTCCCGGTGAGGGCCGGGAAGAGGCTCTCAGAGCCCTTATCCGCTCGATAGACACCATTGACGGCTTCCAGGCCAAGGTTATGGCCGGAGTCATCCGCTCCATTCTGAAGAAAACATCCACCTCGCTGGAAGTCAAAGGACTGGAGCATGTGGAGGACGGCCGCAAGCATGTGCTGATGTCCAACCACCGCGACATCATCCTTGATCCGGCCATCATGCAGCTGATACTTTTTGACCATAAGGTCTCCACGACAGAGATAGCCGTGGGGGACAATCTCATAGCCAACTCCCTGATAGAGGATATCTTCCGCTCCAACCGGATGATAAAGGTGGTCCGCGGGGGCAATCCAAGGGAAAAGTACATGGCATCGGTCCTGCTGTCCTCCTACATGCGGGACAACATATCTTCCGGACGCTGTTCGGTCTGGATCGCCCAGAGAAGCGGACGCTCCAAGGACGGATGCGACGCCACCAGTCAGGGAGTGCTTAAGATGCTGGACATGAGCGGGGCAGGGGACTTCATCAAAGATTTCCTTGAGATCTCGGTGCTGCCTTTCGCCATATCCTATCAGCTGGAGCCCTGCGACTTTCTCAAGGCCAGGGAGCTGTATATCACCCGCCGCGGCCAGTACGTCAAGAAGCCCGGGGAAGACACTCACAGCATTCTTACGGGCGTGACTCAGGACAAGGGCGGCATAGCCTTCCATTTCTGTCCCGCTCTGACGGAGGAGGACGTAGCCTCCTGCGCGGCTCAGGGCAAGAATGACCGCTTCAAGGCTCTGGCAGCCCTGCTCGACGACCGTATCTGCTCCAATTACAGGCTATGGGACACCAATTACATCGCCCTCGACATCATGGAAGGAGGTACAGCCAATGCGGCACAGTACACTCCTGAGGCCAGGGCAGCCTTCACGGAGCGCATGGAAAAGGGCCTTTCTGCCATAGTGGAGAAAGACCCTGACATGGATAAGGACGAGCTGAAGGAGATATTCCTCTCAATCTACGCTAATCCTGTACGTTCCGTACGTGCACATCAAGCTGGGGATAGGGGAAGCTCATGCCCTGCTTAGGAAAATCCTCGTAGATCTTCTTATTGATATCGAAGAACAGTCCCCAGTAGTCGCCGCCGTGGGTCCAGGCCCTTGCGGTCAGTATTATCGCGCTGTCTCCCAGTTGTGAGAGGGCTGCGAAAGGGGCGTCCGGAGCCTCGGGGCCGGTCAGCACTCTCTTGTCTTCGCTCAGGTATCTCTGGAGCAGTTCAATACCCTTTCCGGCATCGTCTCCGTAGGAAATGCTTACGTTCCATTCCACACGGCGGATATCTGAAGCCGTGTTGTTCTGGATGCTGTTATTGGCTAAGTTGCCGTTGGGCAGGTAGACTACCTTGTTGTCCGGGGTATGGATCTGGGTGGACGTGATATTGATGGCGTCCACTGTTCCGCTGTATCCGCCCGCCTCGATATAGTCGCCTACCTTGAAGGGCTTGAAGAGCAGGATCATGACGCCTCCGGCAAAATTCTGAAGCGTGCCGCTGAGGGCCATGCCGACCGCGAGGCCGCCGGCAGCTAAGAGGGCGGCGAAGGTGCTGGCGGGCACTCCGAGGATGGTGACTACCACCACAAAGAGCAGGACAGTCAGGGAGATGTTTACAAAACTTACGGTGAATGAGCTGAGCGAGGGCTCCACCTTGCGGCGGGTGAAGACGGCCCGGAGCATTTTCCTGATTCGGCGGATAAGCCAGGCCCCTGCCAGATAGATGAGCAGGGCGGCCAGAACCTTGAGGCCCCACTTTATGACAGTGTCGGCAACCGAGGTCCATATCTCGTGCCCGCTCATGGTGGATACTTTCTGAATTACTTCGCTGATTTCCATTGCCAGAGTGTCTGACGGATCAGGTTTGAGGTCAAGTTGCGGCCACATAGTGTGTATCTGTTAATAATTAATAATTTGTAGTTTTATTGGCAAATTTACTTAACTTTTATTACATTTGCTAATTAGAATTTTACTAAAACTATCTTTGATGAAAAAGGAAATAACACTTGAGCAGGCCGTATCCTATGTTAAGGACGGCATGACCGTCATGGTCGGCGGGTTCCTGGGCGTCGGCGCCCCCCTGCAGATCATGGATGCCCTCGCTGAGAGCGGAGTCAAGGACCTGACTGTCATCTGCAACGACACAGCCTTCCCCGACAAGTCGCTTGGGAAGTTAGTGGTAAACAAACAGATCAAGAAACTCATCGTCTCCCACGTCGGAACCAATCCCGAGACCGGCAACCAGATGAACGCCGGCGAGCTTGAGGTCGAGTTCTCGCCCCAGGGCACCTTAGCGGAGAGGATCAGGGCCAAAGGTGCGGGTCTCGGCGGAGTCCTCACCACCACCGGAATGGGCACCCTCGTAGCCGAGGGCAAGCCTGTGGTCAATGTGGACGGCAAGGACTATCTTTTAGAGAAGCCCCTTGGAGCCGACATAGCCCTTCTGGGCGCCTCCATTGCCGATGAGTCCGGCAACCTCGTGTACAAGGGTACTACCCAGAACTTCAACCCCGTGATGGCCATGGCCGCCGACCTCGTAATCGTAGAGGCCGAGAAGGTGGTGCCTGTAGGGGAGATAGCCCCCGAGGCCGTACATACTCCCGGCATTTTCGTAAACTATATCTATAAAAGGAGGTAGGTCATGGGTGTGAAATCTCTTATCCGCATGCGCATGAGCTGCCACGACGCTCACTACGGCGGCAATCTCGTGGACGGAGCCAAGATGCTCCAGCTCTTCGGAGACGTAGCTACCGAGCTGCTTATCATCAATGACGGCGACGAGGGCCTCTTCAAGGCCTACGACAATGTGGAGTTCATGGCACCCGTGTACGCCGGAGACTATATCGAGGCCGAGGGCGAGATCGTTTCGGTGGGCAACACCTCCCGCAAGATGGTCTTCGAGGCCCGCAAGGTAATCGCTCCCAGACCTGACATATCCGACTCTGCCGCCGACGTGCTGGCTGAGCCCGTAGTGGTCTGCCGCGCCAGCGGTACCTGCGTGGTGCCCAAGAAGTGCCAGAGGAAACAGTAACTGACTGACAATTCATCACTATCTTATGGAAAAATTGATAATCACGGCCGCAATATGCGGTGCGGAAGTGCTCAAGGAGCACAATCCCGCGGTACCTTACACCGTAGAGGAGTGTGTCCGCGAGGCCAAGTCGGCCTACAATGCCGGCGCCTCCCTCATTCACCTTCACGTGCGTGAGGATGACGGTACACCCACTCAGAGCAAGGACCGTTTCAAAGTCATCATCGACGCTATTAAGAAGGAGTGTCCCGATGTCATCATCCAGCCCTCTACAGGAGGAGCCGTGGGCATGACCAACGACGAGAGACTGCAGCCCACAGAGCTGCTTCCCGAGATGGCCACCCTCGACTGCGGTACTCTGAACTTCGGCGGAGACGACATCTTCGAGAACACGGAGAACACTATCAAGTATTTCGGACAGAGGATGATAGAGCGCGGTATCAAACCTGAGCTCGAAGTCTTCGACAAGTCCATGATCGACATGGCACTCAGGCTGCACCGCAAGGGCTATATCCAGGCTCCCATGCACTTCGACTTCGTGATGGGTGTCAACGGAGGTATCAGCGGTGAGCTCCGCGACTTCGTCTTCCTGCGCGGCAGTATTCCCGCCGACGCGACTTACACCGTAGCGGGTATCGGCCGCTACGAGTTCCCTTTAGCTGCAGCCGCCATCATCGACGGAGGCCACGTCAGGGTAGGTTTCGAGGACAATGTTTACTTGAGCAAGGGAGTTCTGGCCCGCTCCAACGGAGAGTTAGTGGAGAAGGTGGTCCGCATCGCCCGCGAGTTCGGACGCGACATCGCCACCCCGGCCGAGGCCCGTCAGATACTATCTCTCAGACCTCTTCAGTAAAAATTTAAAACGAATTAATCAACTATCTTAAAATAATAAATTTATGGCACAGAAACACGGAAACAAATACGGAATTCACAGAGTAATCGAACCCAAGGGAGTCCTCCCTCAGCCCGCAAACAAGTTAGACAACAACATGGACGAGATCTATGACAACGAGATCCTCATCGACGTCCAGACTCTCAACATCGACTCTGCTTCCTTCACAGATATATCCAACCGCGCCGGCGGCGACCCCGAGAAGATCAAGGAGATCATGTTCGACATCGTGGCCAAGCAGGGCAAGCACCGCAACCCCTGGACAGGTTCAGGCGGAATGCTCCTCGGTACAGTAGAGAAGATCGGAGATGCCCTCAAGGACAAGATCGACCTCAAGCCCGGTGACAAGATCGCCACCCTCGTATCCCTGTCCCTGACTCCCCTGCGCATTGATAAGATTAAGGAGATACGCGCTGATGTGGACCAGGTGGACATCGACGGCAAGGCCATCCTCTTCGAGAGCGGTATCTACGCCAAGATTCCCGCTGACCTGCCCGAGAAGCTCGCCCTCTCCGCACTCGACGTAGCCGGTGCTCCCGCCCAGACAGCCAAGCTGGTTAAGCCCGGCGACACAGTTCTGATCATCGGAGCCGGCGGCAAGTCCGGAATGCTCTGCTGCTATGAGGCCAAGAAACGCGCAGGCGTGACCGGTAAGGTAATCGGTCTGTGCCACAGCGAGAAGAGTACCAAGAGACTGCAGGACCTCGGCTTCTGCGACTATGTATTCTCAGCCGACGCTACCCAGCCCGTACCCGTACTCGAGAAGATCGAGGAGCTCACCGGAGGCCAGATGTGCGACATCACCATCAACAACGTCAACATCCCCGACACCGAGATGACCTCTATCCTCTGCACCAAGGACACCGGTCTGGTATACTTCTTCTCCATGGCCACCAGCTTTACCAAAGCGGCTCTCGGAGCAGAAGGTGTAGGCAGCGACGTGACCATGCTCGTGGGCAACGGCTACACCAAGGGCCACGCCGAGATTACCCTGCAGGAGCTCCGCGAGAGCGAGAAGCTCAGAAAGATATTCACCGAGCTCTACGCCTAATCCTTCCTGCCCATGGTGAATACATCGCGTAGGAAAGTCCTGTTCCCGGAAGTGACCGACGAACAGTGGAATGACTGGAAATGGCAGGTCAAGAACCGCATAGAGACTCTCGACCAGCTCAAGAAATACATAAAGCTCACGCCCGAGGAAGAGGAGGGAGTCCGCAAGACTCTCTC
>CALUPK010000004.1 GCA_944322575.1 uncultured Bacteroidales bacterium
ACCATCTGCGATGAGAATCATCCTATCGTCCTGGAATCCATGACATTCCCTGATCCTGTGATCGGACTGGCAGTGGAGCCCAAGACCCAGAAGGACCTCGACAAGCTCGGCATCGCCCTCGGCAAGCTCTCCGAAGAGGACCCCACATTCACCGTGCGCTCTGACCATGAGACCGGACAGACCGTCATCAGCGGTATGGGTGAGCTTCACTTAGAGATCATCGTAGACCGTCTGAAACGCGAGTTCGGCGTGGAGATCAACCAGGGTGCGCCTCAGGTCAACTACAAAGAGGCCATCCGCTCTACCGTACAGCATCGTGAGGTATTCAAGAAGCAGACCGGCGGCCGCGGTAAGTTCGCCGACATCATCGTCGAGATCGGACCTGCCGACGAGGGAGTCACAGGACTTCAGTTCATCGACCAGGTCAAGGGAGGAAACGTTCCCCGCGAGTACATCCCCGCAGTGGAGAAGGGCTTCAAGTCCGCAATGGCCAACGGTGTCCTTGCCGGATTCGAGGTTCCCTCGCTCAAGGTCACTCTGCTCGACGGATCGTTCCACCCCGTGGACTCCGACGCCCTGTCCTTCGAGATCTGCGCCCGCATGGCATTCAGGCATGCCCTGCCCAAAGCTAATCCTATTCTTCTGGAACCTATCATGTCATTGGAAGTCGTTACTCCCGAGGATTACATGGGTGACGTCATCGGCGACCTCAACAAGCGCCGCGGACAGATCACCAACATGGACTCGAAGGGCAACGCGAGGATCGTCAAGGCCAAAGTGCCCCTTGCAGAGCAGTTCGGCTATGTCACCATCCTCCGTACCATCACTTCGGGACGTGCGACCAGTACTATGGAGTTCTCGCACTATGCAGAGCTTCCTGCCAACCTCGCCAAGGAGGTTATCGAAAAGGCAGGTGGAGCCCGCAAGTATGACGAGGACGAAGAATAACCAGATTAAAATTAAAAGCAATGAGCCAAAAAATAAGAATAAAACTGAAATCTTTCGATCATGCCCTCGTGGACAAGTCCGCGGACAAGATCGTGAAAACGGTGAAGGCTACCGGTGCTGTCGTGAATGGTCCTATACCCCTTCCTACAGACAAGAAGATATTCACCGTGAACCGTTCGACTTTCGTCAACAAGAAGTCGCGCGAGCAGTTCGAGCTTAACTCCTACCGTCGTCTCCTCGACATCTACAGCTCGACACCCAGCACAGTGGACGCTCTGATGAAGCTTGAGCTTCCCAGTGGAGTTGAAGTTGAAATCAAAGTTTGATAATTGGAAAAAATAACTATCTTTGCGTCTCTGATTCAAAGATAGTGATTAGGACCCGTAGCTCAGTCGGTTAGTAGCACCTGACTCATAATCAGGGGGTCGCTGGTTCAAGCCCAGCCGGGTCCACTGCCTTTTCGGAGGCAAAAGGGGCTAAAATAAAGCACTTGCGGCAGGTCTGCAGGTGCTTTTTTCATGCCTTGACCGTAGCATTGCAGTGGCTGCTTCGCCCTTGTTTTGGCACTTTGTGTAAGCAGATGTGTAAGCAATTTTATTATGCTAAGCACTTCAGTAGAAGCAATTTGCTACAAAGTAAGGGCATTGAGGGATGGTACTTTCCCTCTGATGCTTCGTTTGACGCAGAACCGTAAACGCAAGTATCTTTCGCTTGGAATGTCCGTAGAAGAACGATTCTGGGACTTCAAGAAGAATCAACCTAAGCGGAACTGTCCCGACCGTGATGCCATTCTGGCTGTAATCGAACGAAAGTCAAAGCAGTACCGCGAGCAGATAACGCAGTTCAAGGTAGAGGGCAAGGACTACACCCTCGAAACCCTTGTGCAACGTGTGGAGAATCCCGTAAGGCAGATGAACTTCGGTGAGTATCTGGACAACCTCGTGAGTGTATTGAAAGCTGAAAACAGGTATGGCTATTCGAGGAATATCGTGGAACTGAAAGCATCTGTCTTGCATTTCAGAAAGACACTGGACTTCTACTTCTCCGACATCGACCTCAGATGGCTTAGGGACTATGAGCTTTACCTGCGTGGCAGAGGCAACAAGGCAAACACAATCGGAATAAGATTCAGAGCCTTGCGGATGCTTTACAACAGAGCCATTACCGACAGGGTGGTGAAGCGGGACAGCTATCCTTTTGATGATTTCAAGGTGAGCGAGTTTCACGAGCAGACGATGAAACGGGCAATATCCAAAGAGGACATAAAGCGGATAATGAGTCTCGAACTGCGCACAGTCACCACCTATCACAGTCCATATCTCTCATTAGGCAGGGATTTGTTCCTGTTCAGTTATCTCTCATGCGGAATCAACCTCACAGACATGGCAAGGCTCAGATACTGTGATGTATTCGAGGGGCGTTTATCCTATCATCGACAGAAGACAGGCAGGCTCATATCATTCCAGTTACAGCCAATGGCACTTGAAATCATAGAGAAGTACAGGAGGCCAGATGCACGACAGGATGATTATGTGTTTCCCATTCTTGACAGAAAGGTGCACAAGACCGAAATGCAGAAACGCGAGAAGATACACAAGGCCATGAAAGCGACCAACAAGGCACTGAGGAGAATCGGAAAAGAACTTGGTATCCCGATAGACCTCACGACCTATGTTGCACGTCACTCATACGCCACAGTGCTAAAGAGGTCCGGAGTAAGCACAGCAATCATCAGCGAATCCCTCGGCCACAGCTCGGAGAGAGTCACCCAAATCTACCTCGACAGTTTCGAGAACAGCCAGATAGACGAGGCGATGAAGAATCTGCTGTGAGTCACAGTACCCAATTCAAACAAGAAAGGGCAGGTGGGATATCCTGTCCTTTTTGTTATATGTATTACAATCATTTACAACCATTCAAACACACCTCATCATGAACACTCAACCGCTTACACCCCATCAACGCCTCACCCTCAAAGGCATGGACACGGAACAGCTCATTCAACTCATCAGAGAGGCAGCAGCGAACTTCCCCGACACATCCCTCATTGTCACACCGAGAATAGACCAGTCCGGACAGGCATATTACTGGGTCGGTCTGAGATACGGCAGCACCGAGCTGGACTTCGTACTCCCACTTAACCGCAATATTGAGGCATTCATCCTCTGTTTCCTCCTAAAGGGCAAAGACGGACTGACATATATCTCCGATTGCTCCCCAGACCCTACAATGACACGGGGAATCAACTGGCTCCAATACCACCATTACAGGCATCTCGAATACGCACAGGAGATACGCGACTACATCAGATACAGCAAAGGACGGACATTCCGGAACAGAAAGCTGACATTCCCGTTCGGGAGTATAGTCTACTCACAGGAGATAGAGAACGCACTCTCTGTAAACAGGACCATTTAACCAAATGACATAAAACCGGAATCTTCATTACATATACCCTCTGAGAATCTTGTTGTTTTATTTTATTATTGAATATCAGCGATTTAATATACGACATATTCTTGCAGGGGGTATATAAATAGAAAAATAACCCAAAATACATCGTACCCATAGAGAGAATCATCGTAAATTTGGAGAAAAGACAACGCCATGACATACAGCATATCACTTGAAAGGATGGAAGAGATACATCCCTTACTGGAAAAACACTACAGGCTTGGTACAGGTTACTTCAAATCATTCTACAACAAGGATACGGAGCGGATAGAGATGGACTTCCCGTGCTCCTTTGATGAGCTTGTCGGCCTCATCAGAGAGGGAGGTGTCACATATCATTCCGGTGACGAGCAGATATCCGGTCTTGCCGATAATCCCGTATTCGTAACCGCCCTGTGGGTGATGATGTCCGTATGCCAGCTTCCACGGCAGGACGATGCTGTTCCGGCAACATTCTCCGAGTACTGGAGAAAACAGACCGAGGGTATAACCGGAGATGACAGCGAGGACTATCAGGACATGATGAATTGTCTGCTGAACGAGAGTATCGAGACATTCTTCGAAACGAGGCTGCGGAAAGATTTACTGAAACTGTACATCCATTACAAGGAAAAGCCGCAGGACATCCCTACAGAACTGACAATCAAGTACGGCAAGGGAAAGAGAGTAAGACTGGAGAACAGCTACAACTGGTTCGAGAACGTTCTTCTGGCCGGGCATTTCAAGAAGTTCCTGCCGGACATAAAGTCGCTGGAGGAAGCGAGGAAAGCACTGGACAGGCTCAACCATACTTCCGACAGGCTGTCACGGCCTCTGATGTACCACTTCATTTACGGCACATACTCCATGACATCTGACATGACAGGACTGACAAAGGTGACTGATGCGATGTGCTATCTGCTTATAAGGCTCATGACCGAGATGGACTATCCGACCGTGTATCTATATAAAGGCAAGCAGAGAGGCATGGACATATCATATATAAGGAACATGATAAGCAGGCTCCGCAAGAATCCCCGACGGGCACAGTTCAATCTGTGTGTTCCTCTAAGAATGAGCGAGATAGAAGACGAACTGCGGAAAACAGGACGAAACCTATACACAAGTACAGGCCTGTATAAGGCAGCTATAGACGAGATAACCGTAAAGGCCAATCCGGATAAATCCGGGAACATAACTCAGTAACCCCAGTTTTTACCCTCCACCGAGTTACAAGGTGCAGCAGCATTGTTGAGAGAGATTCTCCCGTCTGACGAAATGACCGAGATGCGCATAAGGTCGGAAGTCGGACGGGCAGAATGACTGTGCGCCCCGTTTTGAAAGTCATGGTCGATATAAAATTTAAAGAAATGGCAGATATAGAAATTAAAACCATTGAAAGCACAGCAGTTGAGGCTACTGCAAAGAACAATGATGTTGAACCTGTAAAAATGGAGGTAAAGATGAAGAATGTAGAACAAACAGACAACGAGAGCAGAACGACAGCTGCCAACCTGTTCCCCATCCACCGAGTGGAGCTGAAAGGAATGAACAACTACGAGGCCTTTGACGTTGTAAGGAGGGCCGTTGAGACCGGAAAGGTACTGAGGATGCTTGTGACCCCGGGCATTGGCAGAAACGGATGCCCCTACTACTGGATGGGTCTCCGCTATGGCTTGAATGAGATAGTCTTCAAGTTGATGGTCAACGATGAAATCTCGTCCTATATCATGGCCTGCCTGAGCGGCGATGAGGAGAAGCCTGAAGTGACAACCTGCGTACCAGATAAGGTGCAGATGAGCCGTGTGGACTGGCTGATACTGCACAGGATTATGATGTCGGGTAAGGCAAGTAATATAAAGGAGGAGATTGTCTCCAGCAACGGCAGGGTCTTCCATAATACCAAGCTGAACTTCAAGAACGGTAAGGTATCCTACTCGGAGGAGCTTGACGATGTGCTGTCATTCCTTAAGCCGGATGGGCAGGTTGCCTAATCCAGAAACATGGGAGAGGGTCGATGCAAGGCTCTCTCCCTTTTGTAACTAACAATCCCATTCAGAAAAATATGCAAGAGAGAAAGACAGCTATGGACAGGGGGCAGAGGCTCTGTGATGTGATGAGCATGATACCCGACAGGACCATCCTCCACAAGACCATATGTGGAATAGGCGCGACCACTCTGGAACTGAGCTCGGCAAGGAACTCGATAATCATAGAGCCGAATGTTCCGGTAATCAAGGGCAAGGAGGCGAAGCACCCGGCCATGCTCGGAGTATATGAGGGTGTGAGCGCAAAGGACATCGGGAACTACATCAAAGGTGGGGAGACATACAGGAAGATAATGACCACCCCCGAGAGCTTCCCCAAAATCAAGAGAGCTATGCTGGAAGCTGCAATGAACATGTACCAGGCCTACTTCCTCCTGTACGATGAGTGCGACAGGCTTGTGAGCGATGTCGGTTACCGCAGCACGGTTACACTGCCGACCGCGGATTTTTTCAGATTCAAGAGCAAGGCAATGGTGTCGGCCACCCCGATAATGCCGAGCGACCCCAGATTTGAGGAGCAGGGTTTCGTTCTGAACAGGATAGTGCCGACTTATGACTACAGACAGGACATGGAGATAATCCAGACCAACAACGTCATGACCGTACTGAGGACTGTACTGAGCGGACTGGACAAGGAAGAAAGAGCATGCGTGTTCTTCAACTCCACCAACGGCATAGAGGGCATCATCAATGCAGCCGGAATCAAGGACAGCTCATATGTGTTCTGCAGCACTGTGAGCATGGAGAAGCTGAAATCCCACGGCTTCGGAAACGTATATGACAGTATCATCACCGAGAACGGACATGCCCGACTCAGCAGGTACAACTTCTTCACAAGCAGGTTCTACTCGGCTGTGGACATAGAGCTGGAGTACAGGCCTGTCGTCATAATGCTTACCGAGCTTTACACCGCACCACATACGATGATAGACCCCTGGACAGAGGCGATACAGATAGCAGGGAGATTCCGCAACGGCTACAAGAGGCTGATGCATATAACCAACTACAACAACTCGATTGAATACAGGACTGATGATGAGATGGAGAGGTATCTGGAAAGCCAGCACGAGGCGTACATGAAGATACACGGTCTGTATATGAAGACAGAAGACGATGGAGCGGCAGACCTTTACAGACAGGCACTGAGGACGGTGGACTACTCCCGATACATGACCATGACTTACAGGCGTGACTACTTCCTGCTCGACAACGCCATCCGTGAGGAGCAGATAAAGGGCTTCTACCAGAGAAGATACAGCGTCAAGAGGGCCTATGACTCGACAGGCGCGTTCAGAGTGAGATACCGCTACATAAGAACCGGAGTAAGCGGCAGTGACATAACCAAGCTGGGCAAGCCCATGAGCAAGGAGGCTCTGAACAGACTTGCGTTCAAATACATCAAGAAACTCGTAAGGAGCAGACAGAGGTTCGACAAGGAACTGCTGACGGAAATCGGGAACAGCTATCAGCTTGTGATGGAGGCATATGACCTGCTCGGGGAGAAGAAGATACTGGAGACAGGCTTCAAGGATTCTGACTTGAGAGCGGCTGTGGAAGCGAAAAAGACCTCCAATCTTGAAAGGAGCAGGGGAGTTGTCACGGCGGTACACAATGCGTTCAATGAGGGCCAATGGTACAGTATAGCCGACATCAATGCCAAACTCGCCCAGATATACAGGACATTCAATATACCGTACAGCAGACGTGGTATGTCTGGAAAGATATGCATCTACTATGAGACGGAGAGACGTGAGCACAACAGGAAAAAAGGCTACCTGTTGAAGTCAAGACTTACTACGACATAATATTCAAAATATTCATTTTATATACCCCTGACAAAAATACGTCGTAATTAATAAGTTGAATATCAGCGATATATAATCAATAGTCTGATTATAAGCTACTTACAAACAGACAGGAGAAATGCTGATTCGTTCTGCGGATTGGCATTTCCTGTCATATTTACGGCACGGCATTGATTCGGAGATGGAAGACAGGCTGTGGCACATACCAAACCTCTCTCATTATGTATCAGCAGTTTGTCCGGAAAATTTACTTTGGAAATCTCCCGAACAATGCGTAACTTCATATATCGGTTCAGACAACCAGAAAGATTTCCATTTAAAGAGACTCAGACATAGAAGATACCATTAACATTTAACGATACATGATATGAGAGCAATACCACTGATATTGACAACAACGATGGAGATACCGATGATTCTCGAAATCCAGAGGTCAAGAACAGTTTATGTCTACAATGAGGACGAGGACTGGGACAGAGACGTTCTTTATCTGCCGTACTTTGAGGAGCGGGAGATCAGAAAGCGGAGAGATTAGGTCGGCCAGATATGACAGGCATGAGTATGGTTTGGATTCCAGACAAGTTGGAGACATAGCCATATACTTCCTTTATATGCCAAAGGTGAAGCCGTAATATTATGGGCATCCATTTAAAGATACCTGCTTATAAGGAGACGTCTAAGTGCATCCATTTAAAGAAAGATTATTCACTTCCAGATAAAGTTGGCGTGAAAAGCATCGGTTTACAGATAAAAGCGTTATATTTGCCATAAAAGCCACGGAGTTATGAAATCAAGTGAGATATTAGAGGAGATAAAGCGGATAGCCAAGGAGGTTCTCCCGAAAGGAGGGCAGCTGATACTGTACGGCTCACGGGCGAGGAATGAGGCTGACGAGGACTCCGACTGGGATTTGCTGATACTTCTGGACAAGCCGGAAATAGAGCATGGAGATTATGACAATGTGCTGTATCCCTTTGCCGCATTGAGCTGGGATGTCGGAGAGCTGATAAGCCCTATTATCTACACAAAGGATAACTGGAGGAAGATGTCATTCACTCCATTTTACAAGAATGTTGAACAGGACGGAATAGTACTGGCATGAAACTGAATGATGAAGAACGCCAGATAATGGTAAATCTGGAATATGAAAAGGCTCTGTCATTTTTGGAGCAGGCAGAAAAAGTTGCAGCAATGGACTTATGGGATGTCGTTGCAAACAGGCTGTATTATTCAATATTCCATGCAGTGTCAGCACTTTTAATAAAAGACGGACATAAGGTCAGCACACATAAGGGAACATTATTGATGTTCGGCCAGCACTATGTCAAGACAGGTATATTCCCGGCTGATGCTTCCAAACTGTATGTTAAACTCCAGACAATGAGGGAAAGAAGTGATTACAACTGCGTCTATGTTACAACGCCAGAAGAAATGCAGCCGCTTTTTGAGCCAGTACGGGAGTTCATAGCCAAAGTCGGCAATCTGATAGAGGAGTAAGCCTTAGTGGAAACAAATTTAAAGATACTGTCACCCTCCGGCAACAACTGGAGGGTTTCTTGTATATATTCGCATCCAAAATTGATTTGGAGACACCTGCATTTAACTATACCTTTATCTATACCTGCTCTCATTAAGTATAGGTAAAGAACACGCAAGGAGTATCTATCCAAAACGTCCCCAGTATATCTTCCGGAAAAATCAGAATCAGTCTCAAAGCAAGACCAGTGTAGGGTACATTCAACAGATACTGCTTTAGATATGTCTGGATTAAGACACGTTGACAGTCAATCCATTCCTCTGCATCCTATCAAATAAACAACTAATACATAGCATGGTCCATAGAAAAGATGTTTAACCAGCCGTTCTCACAAGGAGCGGCATTTTTCGTTTAAAGACATGACAGCGAATGAAATCACAGACAGACTTATCCTCGACAATCAGAATCTAGTCGTAGAGGAACTTATGAGACACGATGAAAGCCTCTGGGAAGAACTGGAGAATTTCGATGAGGACAGTGAAATCATGGAATGGTGGCTTGTTACTCCTTATATGGCTGAGATGCTTAAAGAAAACGGAGAGGTGATACTGGCAGCATACGATTGCTGTTGGTGGGGCAGACAGATATCGGGACAAGCTCTTTACATGGACTGGGTAATCCAGAAGATAGCCGAGCAGATGGGATGAGGAGAGTAATGTTTGCAGAGTACAGGAGGGACTTCCAACTTGATTCCGATTTGAACTGGGATTGATTTGGAGGTCTCTTTGTTTTATATCCTATTAAATGTCAATATATAAACTGACTGACAATATTATTAGAGGGTATATCTAAGGAAGATTTTGAAAAAGTTGTCATTCCTATTTAGATGGACTTCCAACTTGGTTCTGAGATTGACCGGAATTGTTTTGGAGACACACATCCTTTAAATATATCCGTTATAGACCCTCCAGACCCACAACTGACTAATATTTAGGTGCAATACACTACAATTTGAGTGCTGTTTGTAGAAAACTTTCGTATCTTTGTATCGTCTTACGGAGCAATCTGTGGGACAAGACATGTTGAAAGTGTTTTCGCACTGTCCTTAACCGAAAATGTGGAAGTTTTCAAAACGTGAGGACAACGAACAGCACTCATTCTTGTTTAGATTATGCGGTAAGGGTATTCTGTGCCCTGCAATACCCCATATCTATTCGAGTGTGGGGTATTGCATCGTTTATTCACGTTTAGGTCCTTCCACAACCTTCGGTTAGATAAGCGGAACAACTCCACACTTTCTTTTTATTAATTAACACCATTTAGGAGTTGGGTGGATATGGAGAATTTACCATGTACCATACTTACCAACCATTCAATCAAGTTTGCTATAAAGGCAATATTGCGCAAATTCATTCTACCAGCGGCGATATTAACATTTCGTATATGGAGAATGGATATGTAAACAACATCTTCGTAAAGGGAGATGAAATAACTCCAATACCTTTGACTATCGAATTGTTAGATAAGCTAATAGGAAATCGGAAAACAAATATAGACGATTTTATTGTCCGATTTGAGAAAGGGACATATATTGTTCGAGTGAAACTTGAAGCAGACGATTCGTGGACAGTTTCTGTAAACGATAAAAATGATAAAAAGGTAAAGTATCTTCACGAACTTCAAAATTATATAAGATGCAATGCAAACAAGCATATTCTATTTCTTGTGAACAACTCTAATGCATTAACGATATGAAAAAGATTTTAACATTACTGGCAATTGCCTTAGCCGGCCTAACCTCGTGTAAGCCGGAAGAAGAAGTTACAGAGAGTTACATCTATCTTTATCCAGATGAATTGTTTTTTGATGCGGAGGGCGGAGAGCATGGCATCAGTGTGGAGTGTTCCGATGTATGGAAGATTTCCGGCAGTGCAGATTGGTGCGAAGTCTCACCTCTATCCGGAATGAATGGGGACTATGTCTCCTTTAATGTTGAGCCTAGCGAAGATACTGATGAAAGAAGTGTGACATATACATTCGTATGTGGCACAACATCACAAGAGTTGACAGTTATTCAGAAGCAAAAGGATGCTCTTACCGTAACCTCCTCGAGTTTTGAAATTCCTGCCGAGGGTGAAAGTATAGTTATAGAGGTAAAGGCTAATATAGATTTCAGTTATGAGATAACCTCTGGCGATTGGTGGATACATAGGACGGAAACAAAAGCAATGGAGACTTCTGTTCTGGAGTTCATTGTGGATGAGAATGTTGAATTCTATGACAGGACAGGCGAGATTAGTATTATGTCTGGTGATATAGAAGAGAAAATAACAATACATCAGGAGGAAGCGTTGCCGTTTCTTAATGTCTCGATGACTGAATACGATGTTCCGGCAGCAGGGGATACTATTGTTGTAGATGTCAGCGCAAACGTTGATTACGAATACAGCATTGCGCCAGATGTTGAATGGATAAAATTCTTGCAGGAGAAAGAAAATGGTCTTGAGTTCGAGGTAGACAGGAATAATCTGCTCGAGGACAGGGAGGTTAGTATCGAATTTTACAATGAGGAGTATAATTTATCATCTATAGCTTTAATTAAGCAAATTGCCTATGGGTTGGAAGATATGCTCAAGACAGTCTATGTTGAGACCAAAGGAACTTTGAGCAATGTCTTATCGGAAAGTGGCGCAGAGGATGCTGAGTATTTAAAAATCACAGGCGTACTTAATGATGTTGATTTCCTTACTCTTAATGACATGGGGAAAAACAATCTTATCTATCTGGATATTTCAGAAGTTGATATGACTGTCCTGCCAAATAATGCGATGAATGGGACGAATTTATCATATATAATTCTTCCAGAAAACTTGAAGGAAATCGGTGCCGGAGCTTTTTATGGCACAAATATTAAAGAAATCAACATTCCGGAAACTGTAGAAATAATTGGGAAATCAGCATTTTGTTATTGTGATGCTTTGTCCGAAGTGAATATTCCTACCGAACTTAAAGAAATGGAGAGTTATGTATTTTACCATTGCACTTCCTTAACAGGAGATATTATTATTCCTTCTACTATTGAATTATTGGGTGATTATATCTTTGAGGGGACGGCAATACAATCTGTTACTTTCAAAAAAGGTGCGACACCCATATCTGTTACAAGTCATATGTTTTATGACTGTAAGAATTTATCCTCTGTCGTATTTGAACCACAATGCATGATTCAGGAATTTGAATATGGATGTTTTGCCAATTGTTCGGCTTTATATGAAATAGTAATACCGGCAGAGGTAATGGAAATCATTAGTGATGCTTTTAAAGACTGTACATCACTAAGATCAGTAATATTTGAACAGAAAAGCAAACTTGCTATAATTGATGGTTCGTTAAATAATTCAGGAGGTATATCAATACATGGTGCATTTATGGGATGTTCTGCATTAACATCTATTACTATTCCTGCATCTGTTGAAACTATTGAGGGAGGGGCATTTTATGGCTGTTCTTCATTAGAAGAGGTAAATTTTGAAGAGGGTTCAAACCTCAAAATTCTTGGGGCCACAACAATCCCTGAAAGCAATTATGATTTATATGAATGGCATACAGCTGGTGCTTTTGAAAATTGTTCGTCTCTTACATCTTTTACTATACCGAGCGGAGTAATAGAAATCGATGGTCCGATATTTAAAAATTGCTCCTCTTTGACAGAAGTTTGTTTTGAACAAGGCTCTAAACTACAAAGAATAATAGGTAGATATTATCAGAATTCAAAAGGACCTAAGCCATTTGACGGATGTCCTTTGGCGACATTCGATGCATCAAATTGCACAGAATTAACAACATTAGAACAAGCTCCGTTTGATGGATGCAGCATTTCTTTATTCAAACTTGGTGCAATAAAACCGCCAAAATCAGAGTTTAATAATAATTGGTATATCGGCAGGGATATTGGAACCACCAGCAATGCAGTACTAAAAGTTCCAGATGAAAGTGTGAATGCTTACAAAAGTACTTATTGGTCAGACTATTTTTCTACTATATCAGGATTAAGCGAATAACAGAATGTTAAACGTCCCTCTGCTGCTGAGGTGGTGGAGGGACTTTAAAATGATTGATGATATGGAAGAAGAAGATACAATGACACAACCAGCAAGCATTACAGAGAGGTTGAATAAGGTTATAAATAGAATTTCCTATGGCAGTATAGATGTTTCTGCTCCAGAGTATGATGAAGTGCGAAACTTTATGTACCTGTGGAATCTTTTTGAGAAGGAGTTTTTTAAAAGGAATTATGCACGGCATACAAGAAATGTCAAATCAATACAGACTAATAGCGAAACTCTTTCGACTTTAGCATACTTCCAAGGAGTATATGCAAATAATCAGACACGCTTCAATGGATTGAACTTTAGAGATACCCAACATAGCACATTCATTACAAATGTTCTGTCTGGAGCAATCAGCGATGAGGCAAGTATTACAAAGGCAGTGATAGAAATAATTTACCGTTACCGTTGCAATCTTTTTCACGGCTCAAAGGAAATAGCATCACTCTGGTCTCAGAAAGATAATTTCATCCACTCCAACCAATTTATACTCGCTTGTCTAGAAGCCAAATTGAATATCAAGTGACATCCGGAAAGAATTATTATGCGACTTCAAAAAATGTTATGAGACAATTAGAATGGGGCCACTCGCAAACGATATATATGAAGTTATTTGCTCAAATAATCTTAAACCGATGTCGATTTCAGATATTGCCGAGATATTAGGATTGACATATCGACAAGTGCACGATGCTATTAGATTTGAGATGAGCAAAGGTAATTTTATATTTGAGAAATACACCTTTTATTCACCTCACAAGTATTCAGTAAATCCGGAATATCTGAAGTATGCATAATCATCACTCTATTTCCCCTCCAAACAGCGAGGGGATTTTTGTATCATTACCTACGACACAATTTCATAAGGGGTATATAAACGTAAAAATTGAAGAAATATAGCGTAGGTGTGAGATGATAGAAAATGACTGATTAAGACTAATACAACTTATTGATTTACAATTATATTGTTTAATGTTTAACCCTACATCTACTTATGCAAAGTGTGTAAGCAACCGTGTAAGCAGAACATACTTATAGTCACGGCAAAGCTTCATAACTCTCTGATTTTGATAGATTAACAACCCGCTCAGTCGGTTAGTAGCACCTGACTCATAATCAGGGGGTCGCTGGTTCAAGCCCAGCCGGGTCCACTGCCTTTTCGGAGGCAAAAGGGGCTAAAATGAAGCACTTGCGGCAGGTCTGCAGGTGCTTTTTTCTTAATCGTGTGTGTAGGTATGGAGCGTTTCTGAGAGTAATGTCCGTGGAAATCAATGGTTTACCCTGTTGTACTGCTCCCATCATGGGGTTTTGATGTCGTCCCGGGAGCGGGATTTTTTGCTATGTGCTTGTTAATCAAGGGTTGTGTGCTTTTAGGGACTCCCGTAAAAGTCTGCAGGCATTAGGATAGGGAAGGCATTGCGGCCGGGTGTTGGGATTTCATACTGCGCGGCTGCAGAGAATGGGGAAAACTGCCAGTGCCGGGAATACTGATAAAAATTTGGCAGATATTTGAAAAAATTTGAAAAATCTGTATATTCGTGGGCGATTGACAAAACAACTAACAAAACACCTATAGAGTATGAAAAATGCAGTTTTCAATTTCCCTCTGCCGGCCAATGAACCGGTGAAATCCTATCTGAAAGGCTCTCCCGAGCGGGTAGCCCTCGAAGCCGAGCTCAAGAGACAGGGCAGCATCGAACTGGATATTCCCCTGATTATCGGCGGCAAGGAAGTGCGTACAGGCAACACCGGTAAGGTGGTTATGCCTCACGACCATGCCCATGTGCTGGCAACATATCATAAGGCCGGTCCCGAGGAGGTCAGGATGGCCATCAAGGCGGCTCTCGACGCTCACGAGGAGTGGGCCGAGCTGGACTGGACGGTCCGCGCCTCCATCATGCTCAAGATAGCCGACCTGCTCGCAGGCAAGTACCGCGCCGTGATCAACGCAGCCTGCATGCTCGGACAGAGCAAGAACTTCTATCAGGCAGAGATCGACTCCGCATGCGAGACGATCGACTTCCTGCGCTACAACGCTGCTTTCGCCTCCAAGATCTACGGCATCCAGCCCAAGAGCGGCCCCAACCAGATCAACAGCGTGGAATACCGTCCCCTCGAGGGCTTCATCTTCGCGCTGACCCCGTTCAACTTCACTTCCATCGCATCGAACCTCTCGATGTCCCCCGCCCTGATGGGCAACACCGTGGTATGGAAGCCTTCCACCACAGCCATCCTCTCCAACTACTATCTGATGAAGATATACGAGGAGGCCGGCGTACCCGCAGGCGTAGTGAACTTCATCCCCGGCAGCGGTGCCGTCATCGGCAAGGAAATCTTCGCTTCGAAGGACCTGGCCGGCGTGCATTTCACCGGTTCCAGCGCTACATTCAACACCCTGTGGCGTCAGGTGGGCGACAATATCGCCAACTACCGTTCCTATCCCCGTTTAGTGGGCGAGACCGGCGGCAAGGACTTCATCTTCGTGCATCCTTCGGCAGTGGCCGAGGAGGTCGGCAATGCGGCTTACTGCGGTGCCTTCGAGTTTCAGGGCCAGAAATGTTCCGCCGCTTCCCGTATGTACGTGCCCAAGTCCCTGTGGCCTGCTGTCCTCGAGAAGATTAAGGATACAGCCGCAAAGGTGAAAATGGGTGATGTCTGCGATCCGATGAACTTCATCAACGCCGTTATCGACGAGGCTTCCTTCGACAACATCGCTTCCTACATCGACTACGCCAAGGCATCCAAGGATGCTGAGATCGTGCTCGGCGGCGGATACGACAAGTCCAAGGGCTACTTCGTAGAGCCTACCGTCATCGTCACCACCGACCCTCATTTCAAGAGCATGGAAGAGGAGATCTTCGGACCCGTCCTCACAGTCTACGTCTACGATGACGCCGATGTGGACAAGGCCGTCGAGCTTTGCGACACCACCTCGCCTTACGGCCTGACCGGAGCCATCTGGGGCCGCGACCGTCTGGCTCTCGAGAAGATTTCCCGCAAGCTGAAATACGCTGCCGGCAACTTCTACATCAACGACAAGCCCACCGGAGCCGTAGTCGGCATGCAGCCTTTCGGCGGCGCCCGCGCATCCGGTACCAACGACAAGGCCGGCGGCGAGTTCAACCTCATCCGCTGGGTGCTGCCGCGTGCGGTGAAGGAGACGCTGGTGCCGCCCACCGACCATCGCTACACCTACATGAAAGAGGAGTAACGGCGCGTCATAGCGGGCAGACTGCTGCCTTAGGATGAAATGAGAATCCCCGCCACGAGAAGCAAATGTGGCGGGGATTTTTGTTTATCTGAACCGCTGCCGCACATCCATCCGTTCGTGCAGGATGCGGATTATCGTTACGTCTCCGCTTTCGGAAATAGTGTGGAATATGATGTGACGTCCTGTTTTAAGTCCGAGCAGACCGGGCATGATGTCATCGTAGTGCCGGCATATATCCGGGCTCGGTTCAGTGAGGCTGCCGCATGCGTTCATGAGCATGTTGTAGTATCTTTCAGTCTGGCGAGGTGTGCGACAGGGTCGAAGTTGGTGGCGATGCCGCTGTTCAGACCATCATCGATGGCACGTCTGAGTGCATTGACGCGCAGTTCCTCCTCCTCGAGAAGGCGCAGCCCGGCGCGGACCATCTCACTGGCGCTGCCGTAGCGTCCCTCTTCTATGGAGACCTGAATGAAATTGTCAAAATGAGGGCCGAGGGCCACTGATGTATTTTTCATCCTTTTCTAAATTTTCTGCAAGTTACCAAATTTTGGTAATATGCCAAAATCTATTTTACACGGGCGCTGATATCATGGCGGGAACTGCGGCGGTCGTGCAGGAGGCCGGCGAGGGCGAGGAGAAAGACGGCGAGGGCAATGCCGGTGACGGGGCCGGCGGGGGCGGTCAGGGCCGAATGAAGGAGGGCGGAGATCCTCGAGAGGAAGTCGGAGGCGGGACCAATCAGCAAACTCAGGTCAATGTTATAGCGGCGGAGGATGATGACGGCGGCGGCGATGAAAGCGGCTCCTCCGAGGATGCCGCCGGCGACGGCTGCGGCGCGTGTCCTGCGGGCTGCGGCCCTCTCCCGCACCTCGATTCTCTGCATCACCCTGTCGGTGAAGTCTTCCGGTAATCTGATATTGTCCATGGTGTCCTCCTATTTTTCCAAGTCCTTATCTGTTTTCAGCATCCGTGCCAGCCGGTTGCGGCAGCGGAAGAGCCGTACCTTGACATTGGCCTGAGTCATGCCTGTGATCTGTTCAAGATCGGCGATGCTGCGGCCCTCCTCGTAGAACGCGCTGATCAGGAACCGGTCCTGCGGTTCGAGCGCTGCCACCGCCCTTTCGAGAGCCTCGTACTGCCTCTCGCGCAGCTCTTTCATCTCCCGGTCCTCCCCGCTTTCGAGCCATGCGCAGCTCTCCTGCAGCTCCCGTTCCGTGAACCTTTCCCGGCTTACCGTCCATTTCCTTTTCCTCAGCGACGAGACCGCGAGGTGCCAGGCGATGCTGTAGAGCCATGTGGAGATGGTGCTCTCGCCCCTGTACCTGCCTAAGGAGAAATATGCCTTGACAAATGTCTCCTGCGCCAGGTCCTCCGCATCCTCCCGACTGCCCGTCACACGGTAGAGCACTGAGAAAATCATGCCGCTGTGAGCGTCCACTATCTGACGGAAGAGGTCCTTGTCCCCTTCCATTATCTTAAGGATCAGTGCGCTCTCTTCGGCTCTTGTCATAGGTGCGGTGTTCTGTCTGTAGATAAGACGAATGTAAATGTAAAAGGTTACACTGAAATTTAAAAATTAATTTTTTTTCAAAAAACATGTAACCTTTTCCCGCTTATGCGTCAAAGATGCAAACGGAACATTAAAAAAACCTTAAAATCTAAAGTTATGGATGGAGCAATTATTTGTGCGATAATTTTCTACTTCGTTTATCGCGTACTCGAGAACCTGATTCACCGTAAGGAGAGGCTTATCATCGCCCAGAAGATAGAGACCCTCGACCCTCAGAAGAGCGGCCAGATAGACCTGAACAAGTGGCTCGGGGCTGCGGCTCCCAACAAGTATGCGCCTCTGCGCTGGGGCCTGCTGCTGACAGGCGCGTCGTTAGGCATACTTATAGCGTTCTTCATTCATCAGGGAATGTTCCCGGAGCTGAAATGGATCGGGGTAGTGACCGAGATGCTGTACTTCGGCCTGACATTCCTCTTCGCCGGTATCGGCCTGCTGATATCGTTCATGCTTGAAAGGAAGTTCTCCGCAGAGGATGCGGAGAAATCCTCCAGGCAGTAGAATATTCATGTAGATTATTTCCGTACGATGCGGCCGACGGCCTCGAGCAGCGGATCCACGCTGACCTCCGAGCCGACGGCCTGCTGCATCCATATCTGAGGGGTCAGGCGGCCAAGGGTGTAGATGCGGCGGATCTCCGAAGCGAACTCAGACTTGGTGCGGCACTGTGCCAGATGGCTCTCAAGCTGGTACTCGATGATGTGGCCGAAGGGGTAGTTGGGCAGATACATCGGGGAGTTGACCATGTGAGAGTAGACGGCCAGCAGGGGACAGTCGGGGGTACCGAGCACGGGGGCGTAGTACTTGTTCCAGACGTCCTTGGCAATGCTGTTGACGGCGTCGCGCAGCTCAGCAGCCGTGGCTTCGGGATGGCTGTAGAGCCACTGCCAGGTGTACATGTCGGTCAGGGCCACTCCCATGATCTCGTAGGCGCCCCAGAAGATGTCGAGGGTGGTGTTGTCGTCCATCTCATAGTCAAAGCCGAGGAGCTGGAGGTCGCGCTTCTGGAAGATGAAGGCGAGGGCCTCGGTGTAGGCGGTGTTGGGCACGCCGTTGAGCATGTAGTAATCGATGTCGTAGAGGTCCAGGGTCTGCTCGACGTTGTGGCCGAACTCATGGACCGCGATGTTGTAGCCCTTGTAGTCCATGCCCTGCTCACCCACGCGGGTACGCAGACGGGCGGGTTCCCAGCGTCCGGAGGCTCCCCAGGCGTGTCCGGAGCCGCGGGCGGGCTCGACTACGATGCGGTCAGCCAGATAGCGGGCGTCTTTGGCGGAGAAGCCGAGGGCTCTCAGCATACGCGGCATGTCGTCGGCAAATGCCTGTGCGTCGGGGTATTTGGCCCGGGTCATCCGGGTCAGTTCGTTCTCGGGCATGGTCGAGCGGCTCTTGAAGCCGTCGTACCAGATGTCGTAGGGCCTCAGGTCGCGGCCCAGGCGCTCGCGGATGACGGCGGCCACCTCCTTTATCTCGGGCGAGGAGATCAGGTGGATGAACAGCTCCTCGATTTCCTTAGCGGACACTTCCATGCCTTCCTCGAAGTTGCGGGCGATGCCGGTGGGCAGCTCAGGGCTGTAGAGGTCGATCTGCTCTTCCACATGGAAGGTGTTGAGGATATGCGAGTAGCGCACGTCGGTCTCGGGCAGGAGCTGCACTTCCTTGCCGTCCTTCCAGGTCTTGTTGGAATAGGGTGCCCAGTCGTAAGCCGGGTTGTTCACCACGTCCTTCGGGATGGTCTGGTCCACGATGCGGAGCATCACCTGGAAGATCATCTCCTGTTTCTCGTTGGCATCGGGGATGTCGGCATAGTTGCTCTTGAGCTCGTCGCGCAGGTTCCAGTGCGAGAGCAGCACCATGTCCTCGGGGAAGAGTCGGCGGCCGTCATCGGTGAGGAGGTGCCCCATCATGATGTTGTAGGAGGCAATGTAGTTCTCGGCGGCGCTGCTCACCTTCGAGTATCCGGCGTTGACGGAGGCCGGTACGCGGGTGGTGAAGGCGTCTCCCATGCGGGCGTAGGCCCATTCGAGGCGGCTCCACTCTTTTCCGAGGGTATTCTTCTCCTCAAGGGTGTAGAAAGGGAAATTGAGAATGGTGACAAATGCCGTCTTGTTGGCGAAGAGGTCGTCCGACAGGTGCGAATAGGGGCTGAACGCTCCGAGGATGTAGTCGATCTCCGTGGGCTCGGGGCCGGCCAGCTGCAGGGGCGCCTGGAGCCTTACGGCCACCTGGTTCGAGGTGCCGTAGAGGGTCTCGAATGCCGCGGACAGCTTGTCGAAGAGCACCTTGCGGTCCTCCGGCGTAGCCGCGTAGCTTCCTGCGGCGAACTGCTCGAACTCCGCTTCAGTGCCGTCCTCTGCTCTCCACAGCGCTGCCGCCTGGGTCACGCCCTTCTGCACCAGCGCCCTGTCCGCCTGAGGACATTTTTCCACGATAGCCTGTACCGTCCTGCCGACGGTCTCTTCCGAAATATTGCTCATAGTCTGTGCTGATTGATTGTTGTTTCCGTTACAGCCGCTCATAATCATCGTTGCCGCGGCCAGCATGAGTGCCGGTAGCTTTTTCATATTGCGTAGTGTTTAGAGTGTTGTTCTTGTTTGAGTGCCGGAGGCTGAACTCGCAGCCGCAGTACTGCTGGTTGTAGAACTGGCGGGCGAGGATGTTGCGGCGTTCGTAGAGGCCGCCCTTGCGCCAGTTGCGGTCCCAGAAGCGGGCCAGGCCCCGGCCGTAATGCTCCTCGGCGTAGAAGCCGGCCTCGTTGATCTGCCGGATGTCCTTCCAGCGGGAGGAGGCGAGGGTGGTGGTGAAGAGGGGGAAGCCGTACCCGGCGGCATAGTCGGCCGCAACGCAGAGGCGGTGTTTGAAACATGCGAGGCAGCGGCCGCCCCGTTCCGGCTCATTTTCGAGACCCACGGTGCATTCCAGCCATTGTTCATGCTGTCTTTCCCAGAAATCTCCGAGACCTCCCTGCCGCCCCTCTGCTCCCTCATGCGCTGCGGAGACTTCTGCATTGTCCTTTTCCCCCGTATTTTCCTTGTCCAGATCTACTATCGCCACCCCGATTTCCCTCGCATACCTCACTATCTCATTTTTCCTCTTGAGATACTCCTCCTCCGGGAAAATGTTGGGGTTGTAGAAAAGGATGGTCGGTTCATAGCCGTTCTGCCCCATCCATTCGAGGATGGCGGCGGAGCAGGGGGCGCAGCAGGAGTGCAGAAGTACTTTTTCCATTGGATTGGCGCTGGGATTTTATATTTTTGTAAAAATATTGAAAATTATGGAAAGTAAAAAGGAACTTCGCAAATTGATATCGATGCGCAAGAAGCAGGTGCCCCTTGAGGAGCGCCGCCGCCGCTCTGTGCCGGTGATGGAGCGTCTGATGGCGCTGCCGCGTTTCCGGAAAGCGCAGAATATTCTGTTCTACTGGGCAATGCAGGATGAGGTGGCAACTCAGGACACTGTGCTCGCCTGTGCTGCTGCCGGGAAGAATGTGTTTCTGCCGGTGGTGGACGGAGATTTCTTGAGAATCAGAAGGTTCTCCGGCCGGGCCGCGCTGACTCCGGGCGAATCGTACGCTATTCCGGAGCCTGTGGAGGGGTCGGAGGAAGTACGTATCTCCGATATCGACCTGGTCGTGGTGCCGGGAGTGGCCTTCGATATGGACGGCGGCCGGATGGGACGCGGCAAGGGCTTCTACGACAGGCTGCTGGCAGGGGCTTCGGACTGCTCTCAGGGCGGGCCGTACAAGGTCGGGGTCTGCTTCGATTTCCAGGTGGTGGATGCGGTGCCCAGGGAGGCTCACGATATGCTGATGGATGCGGTGGTGTGCGAGTCGCGTACTGAAATCATCCGCAATGACAACCGGGTGTGCTCGGTGTTCGGCATCCGCTATCCGATAGTCTCCGGCGGAATGGTCTGGTGCAGCGGGTGGAGGCTGGCTTCGGCGGTGAGTGCCGCGGGCGGTTTAGGTCTGCTCGGTGCCGGGTCGATGAAGCCTGAGCTGCTGCGGGAGCATATCGCTGCATGCCGCGCCGCTACTGACAGGCCGTTCGGGGTCAATGTCCCGCTGATGTCTCCGTATGCCGCAGAGCTGATGGAGGTGGTGCTGTCGGAGAAGGTGCCGGTGGTGTTTACCTCGGCCGGTAATCCCAAGACCTGGACACCGAGGCTCAAGGATGCCGGGGTGAAGGTAGCGCATGTGGTGTCGAGTTCCAAGTTTGCGGTCAAATGCGCTGAGGCCGGGGTCGATGCGGTGGTGGCCGAGGGCTTCGAGGCCGGCGGGCACAATGGCCGGGAGGAGACGGCTACGATGGTGCTGGTGCCTCAGGTCAGGGCGGCTGTGTCGCTGCCTTTGCTGGCGGCGGGCGGTATCGTCTCTGGTGCGGGCATGGCTGCGGCCTTCGCTCTCGGAGCCGAGGGCGTGCAGGTCGGTACCCGTTTCGCCCTGTGCCGCGAGAGCAGTGCCAGCGAGGAGTTCAAGCAGCTCTGTCTCGGGCTCAAGGAGGGCGATACTATGCTGGCCCTCAAGAAGGTGAGCCCGACCCGTCTGATCAAGAACGATTTCTATGCACAGGTGCAGGAGGCAGAGGACCGCGGGGCTTCGAAGGAAGAGCTCGTGGAGCTGCTGGGACGTGGCCGGGCCCGCCAGGGTATCTTCGAGGGCGACCTGTCAGCCGGCGAGTTAGAGATAGGCCAGGGTGTCTCCCTCATCTCCGACCTGCCCTCGGCTGCCGATATCGTTCGCTCGATGGTGGACGGCTACCGTCGGGCTGTGGCCGGGATGGAGGTGCTGTAATATCGTTTCCCGCAATTCGCTGCCGTTGATGCAGGAAAGGATGTCCCACACCTTCGGAAGGTGGTTGAGGCTGGGAGATGGAGGGTGTAATGGTAAGTGCAGGAGCGGGGTGTTTTGATAAGTTCTGGATTTAGAGACAGTTAGAGACAGTTGGAAATATAACGGGAGTCTTTCGGATATTTAGATATGGCCGAAAGACTCTCGTTGTATTGTGATATGGCTGATTGTCAATGTTTTGCAAATAATGGCTGCTGCAGTATTTACCGTTAGTTAGTTGTGAATTGCTTACAAATGGTCGTGCCGCAACGGCAGCGAATCGCGGGAAACGGTGCCGTTGTGGAAGTGGGAGAAGGGTGGAATGTGCGCTGTGTGGCCTGTGGACGTTGTGGCATCGGATGCGCCGTGCCGCAACGGCAGCGAATCGCGGGAAACGGTGCCGTTGTGGGTAGGAAGGCGTGGGCGTCAGGCACCGCGAGCTGTGGGCCGTGGAAGGAGCCGGTGGTGCAGGAACTGTTCGGTCTACCGGCCGACGATGAGGGCCTGCTGGGGTCCGACGGTGAGGACGGGGCCGGAGAGAGTGCCGAGGCCGTCGACGGAGATGCGGCCGTCCCGGCAGTAAACGGTATAGCTGTGAGTATCGGTCGTGGAGACAGTGTTTCCGGAGGACGGGCTGCCGGTGTCGGAATTACCGGAAGCGCTGTCCGAAGAGTCCTGCCCCGGAACAGTAACCGACACAGCCTCCTTCCGCGAGTTGATCACCACGACGATCTCCTCGCAGGGGTCTCCGCCGGCATGTCCGGTCAGGCGCCAGGCCACGACTCCGTCAGGTGCATCGAGGAACTCTAAGTGCTCCCGTACTAAGTCGGCGTCCCCGAGGCGGAAGGCCGGATGGGCCTTGCGCAGGGCGATGAGTCCGCGGTAGTAGTCGTACAGGTCGGAGTAGCGGGTCTTGAAGGACCAGTCGATGGCGTTGATGGCGTCGGGGCTGTTGTAGCTGTTGTGTACGCCCTGTTTGGTGCGGAAGAGCTCCTCGCCGGCGTAGATGAAGGGAATGCCCTGGGAGGTGAAGACCACGGTATGGCCCAGTTTGTCTAAGCGCAGCAGCTCAGCCTCGGAGGTGCCGGGCAGGGTCGCGGTGAGGCGGTCGCGCAGGCACATGTCGTCGTGGCAGGAGATGTACGATATCATCTGGGTAGGCTCGGAAGCCCAGCAGGTGTCGGAATAGTTTACAGCGGAGTAGTCCACGCCCGGATGCTGTACCGCTCCTACTACACCGAACTTGACGCTCTCCTCGAGGTCGGGCACTCCGCCGAGGAATCCGGCCTTGGAGTTGTCGCTGAACGGTCCGCGGAGGGCGTCGCGCATCTCATCGGAGAAGGCCGCGATGCCGGGCATCTCCCAGGTATTGGCCTTCATGGCCAGCAGCGAGCCGTCGTAGAGGGGCGCCGAGGCTGCCCAGCCCTCACCGTAGATGAGCACTGAAGGATCTATCTCAGACACAGCCGCCCGTATCGCGTTCATCGTCTCGATATCGTGTATGCCCATCAGGTCGAAGCGGAAGCCGTCGATGTGGTACTCCTCGACCCACCAGCATACGGACTCGACCATGAAGCGGCGCATCATCTCGCGGTCGGAGGCGGTCTCATTGCCGCAGGCTGAACCATCAGCGAAGGAGCCATCCTCCCTCATGCGGAAGAAGTAGCCGGGTACGGTCCGCTCGAAGGCCTGGGAGGCAGCGTCGGAGACATGGTTGTACACTACGTCGAGCACCACCCTGATGCCGGCCTTGTGCAGGGCCTGGACCATTTCCTTGAATTCCCTGATGCGGCAGGCAGGGTCGTAGGGGTCGGTGGAGTAGGAGCCGTCGGGGACGTTGTAGTTCACCGGGTCATAGCCCCAGTTGTAGACATTGTCCTCCAGACGGGTCTCGTCCACGGAGGCGTAGTCGAATGAGGGGAGGATGTGCACATGGGTCACGCCCAGTTCCACGAGGTGGTCCACTCCTGTACGCACGCCGCGGGGTCCGCGTGTTCCGCTCTCGGTCAGAGCCAGGAACTTGCCGCGGTGCTCAGGGGATATGCCGGAATTGCCGGAGATGGAGAAGTCCCTGTGGTGCATCTCATATACCACTGCATCGGCAAATGAGCGGAGCTCCGGGCGACGGTCCTCCGCCCAGCCCTCGGGGTCGGTGCTTCCGAAATCCACGACGGCGGCACGCTGCCCGTTGACTCCCACCGCAGTGGCGAAGATGCCGGGAGTCTCCTCGAGCCACCGGCCTGATACATTGACCCTGAAGGTGTAGAACCGGCCTTCGAGGTCGCCCTCGGCGACAGCGCTCCAGGAGCCGTCAGCGACATTTTTATTCATCTCGATGACCTCGTAGGGCTGCCCCCCGAGACCCTCCTCATAGAGCAGGACACGGGCTGAATCAGCGGTCGGGGCCCATAGGGAAAAATGGGAACTGGCGGGGGTGTAGCGGAGTTCCTGGAGAGTGCCCTCCTTGGGAGGGAATTGTCCGGAAGATGCGGTGCAGCCAAGCATCAGAGGGACTGCGGCAAGGCTAAGGAGCCATGAGCGAAAACAACAGTGTTTCATATCGGTTAAATCGTTGTATGTCAAAAAGAGAAATCTATGTGCAAATTTAGGAAATTTCTTGGATTAGGCACAATTATTGCTTGCACGGACTCAGAAAATTTTAAAAAGAGTTATTCAATATGCAGTATCTGAAAGTAGCGGCTGTCGCTCTTCTCGCGGTTCTGAGTTTAGCTTCGTGCAAGCAGAAAGCGGCAAGCCAGAAGGAGGCGGTGACATACCCGCTTCTGAGGGTTTCTCCTGAGGACAGGACTCTGTCCATCAGTTATTCAGCGGTAATAGAGGGTAAGCAGGACGTGGAGGTGAGACCTCAGGTGTCCGGTTTTATCACCGATGTGTTGGTCAAAGAAGGAGCCAAGGTGAAGAAAGGTCAGACGCTGTTCGTCATTGACACGATTCCCTATGCGGCGTCTTACCGTCAGGCAAAGGCGGCAGTAGCTACAGCCGAGGCGCAGCTCGCCACAGCGCAGCTCTCACTCGAGGGCAGCGAGGACCTTTACGCTGATAAGGTCATCTCCGATTTCGAGCTCCAGACCGCCCGCAACTCGTACAACAGTGCGGTGGCGGCTCTCCGTCAGGCGGAGGCAGCCGAGGCCAGCGCGGCCCAGAACCTGTCCTACGCCATCGTCAAGAGCCCCGTCAACGGCTCGGCCGGCATGACTTCCGTCAGGGTGGGCGCCTTAGTGAGCTCGGCCATGACAGAGCCTCTGATCAGCGTGTCCGACAACTCCGAGATGTACGTCTATTTCTCCCTGCCCGAGAAGGAGGTGCTGTCGATGACCCGCCAGTACGGCTCGATAGACAACACCATAGCATCCTTCCAGCCCGTCACCCTGACTCTTACCGACCAGACCCTGTATGAGCGCGAGGGTCATATCGATGTCATCAGCCGCATCGTGGACAAGAGCACGGGTACTGTAAGCGTAAGGGCCGTCTTCGACAATCCCGACGGACGCCTGATGAGCGGAAGCTCGGGCCGTGTGAACATCTCATACGACAGGGACGGCTGCATCGTGATTCCCCAGACAGCCACATACGAGATACAGGACAAGATATTCGTATATAAGGTAGTGGACGGAAAGGCTGTTTCCACCCAGATCAGTGTTTTCAGAATCAATGACGGCAAGGAGTATGTCGTAGAGAGCGGCCTCACCACAGGAGACGTGATCGTTTCGGAGGGTGCAGGTCTGCTCAGGGAGGGCACTCCCATCGCCGGTACTCCGGTTGAAGCCGGCTCTAACTCTAATAAAGGAGAATAAGAGATATGAATCTTAAAACATTCATCGACCGGCCCATCCTGTCGGTCGCCATATCCATCTTCCTGGTACTGGTAGGTATCATCGGACTTGCGATGCTGCCTGTGGAGCAGTACCCGGATATCGCACCGCCTACCATCCGTGTCTCCACCACATACAGCGGCGCCAACGCGACTGCCGTGCAGAATGCCGTGATCGCTCCCCTCGAGGAGGCCATCAACGGTGTGGAGAACATGACCTACATGACTTCCGAGGCAAGTAACTCGGGAAGCGCTTCCATCACAGTGTATTTCAAGCAGGGTGTAGACCCGGACATGGCTTCCGTGAACGTGCAGAACCGCGTGTCCAGGGCCACGTCCCTCCTTCCGGCCGAGGTTACCAGGGTCGGAGTCGAGGTGTCCAAGCGACAGAGCAGTACCCTGAAGGTGTTCGCCATCGTGTCGCCTGACGCCACATACGACGAGATATTCCTCACCAACTACCTTTCCATCAACGTAAAGCCTCAGATTCAGCGTATCTCCGGCGTCGGTGACTGTAATGTCATGGGCGGCGACTACGCCATGCGTATATGGATGAAGCCCGACCTGATGGCCCGCTACGGACTGGTGCCCAGCGATGTGAGCGCGGCCCTCTCCAGCCAGAACATCGAGGCTTCCACAGGTGCTATCGGTGAGAACTCGGACAATGCCTTCCAGTACACCCTCCGCTACAAGGGACGTCTGTCCACCGAGGAGGAGTTCGGCGAGATAGTAATCAGGGCATACGAGGACGGCCGTGTCCTCAAGCTCAAGGATATCGCCGATATACAGCTCGGCGCGTTGTCCTACAACTACGAGGGACGTGTGAAGGGCGCCCCCGGTGTGAGCTGTATGATCAACCAGACTGCCGGAAGTAACGCCAACGAGATTATCAAGGAGATAGACGCCTACTTAGAGACAGTGAAGGCCGACCTGCCCAAGGGTGTGGAACTCGTGGACATCATGAGTACCAAGGACTTCCTCGATGCCTCCATCAACGAGGTGATCAAGACCCTCTTCGAGGCCATCCTCCTCGTGGTCCTCGTGGTGTATGTCTTCCTGCAGAGCCCCCGCTCCACGATTATTCCTACGATAAGTATCTTCGTATCGCTGATTGCGACCTTCGCCTTCTTAGTGGTCGCCGGCTTTACCATCAACCTCATCACCCTCTTCGCGCTGATCTTAGTTATCGGTACTGTGGTGGATGACGCGATCATCGTGGTGGAGGCGGTGCAGGCCCGGTTCGACATGGGCTACCGCTCGCCTTACAAGGCGGCTGTGGACGGTGTCGGCGGTGTGGCCGCAGCCGTAATCTCCGCTACCTTAGTCTTCATGGCCGTGTTCGTGCCCGTATCCTTCCTGGGCGGTACCTCCGGTCTGTTCTACAAGCAGTTCGGACTGACCATGGCCGCAGCCGTGGGATTCTCCGCCCTGAACTCCCTGACCCTCTCGCCCGCCCTCTGCGCCATCATTCTCAAGCCCAACGAGATCGTGGCCCCCGGCGAGAAGCCCAAGCAGTTCTCTACCCGCTTCAGAATAGCCTTTGAGACCGGCTTCGGCCGTTTCATCAACAAATACAAGCTCGGAGTCAAGTTCTTTATCCGCCACAAGTGGGTAGGCGTAGCCTCCCTCGTAGTGGCAGGCGGCCTCCTTGTGTACTTCATGGCCACCGCCAAAACCTCCCTCGTCCCCAACGAGGATACCGGCTCGCTCTTCATCAGCGTGGACGCAGCGCCCGGTACTACCCTGGCCGAGACCAACGACATTCTCTCCGAGATGCAGAGGAGTATCAGCGATATCGAGGAGATCCAGACCTACAACCAGGTGGCCGGTTTCTCCTTCTCCGGAAGCGGCGCCTCCCACGCCATGATGATGGTCCGTCTCAAACCCTGGGACCAGCGCGAGGGCAAGGAGCACAGCAATACAGCCGTCATCGAGAAGATATACGCCAACACTGCCCACATCACCAACGCCCAGATCTTCATCTTCGCACCTCCCATGATCTCCGGTTACGGTACAGGTAACAGCTTCTTCGTCGACCTGCAGGACCGTTCGGGCCGCGGTATCGACGCCTTAGAGACAGTTACCCATCAGTTCATCGACGCCCTCAACCAGAGGCCCGAGGTGCAGATGGCCTACACCTCCTTCAGCTCCAACTTCCCTCAGTACGAGCTGGATGTGGACGCCGCCAAGTGTATCCGCGCCGGTACTACCACAGACGCAGTGCTCTCGGTTATCTCCGGTTACTACGGCAGTATGTACGTGTCGAACTTCAACCGCTTCACCAAGCTCTACCGTGTCATGCTCCAGGCTCCCACCGAGTACAGGGACAACATGCAGTCGCTCGATGACGTCTATGTCAGGACATCCGGCGGTATGGCCCCTGTAAGCCAGTTCGTCACCATGCGCAAGATCTACGGCGCCGAGGTGCTCAACCGATTCAACATGTTCACCTCCATCACCGTACAGGGTATGCCCAACCCGGGCTACAGCTCCGGTGACATCATCGCCGCCATCCAGGAGGTCAGCAAGGAGGCCCTGCCTACCGGTTTCGGCTACGAGTTCTCGGGTATGACCCGTGAGGAAGCCGAGCTGGCGGACTCCAACACCACCACCATCGTGTACGTAATCTGCGTGATCTTCATCTACCTGATCCTCTGCGGTATGTACGAGAGTCTCTTCCTGCCCTTCGCAGTGCTCTGCTCAGTGCCTTTCGGTCTGATGGGCAGCTACCTCTTCACACACCTCTGGGGTCTTGAGAACAACATCTACACCCAGGTCGGAATGGTCATGCTGATCGGACTGCTGGCCAAGACAGCGATTCTGATTACCGAGTACGGAACCCAGCGCCGCAAGAGGGGCATGTCCCTGAGCGCCGCCGCCCTCTCCGCAGCCGGTGTCCGTCTCAGACCCATCCTGATGACCGTGCTCACCATCATCTTCGGTATGCTGCCTCTGGTCATGGCCCACGGAGTAGGTGCCAACGGTTACCGTTCCCTCGGCGTGGGTGTCGTAGGAGGTATGATCATCGGAACCATCGCCCTTATGTTCATCACACCTATGTTCTTCGTAGTCTTCCAGTACGTGGAGGAGAAGGTAATGGGTAAAAGAAAGGAGGAAAGAGAAGCATCATTATGAGAAAGACAATACTTGCAATAGCCGCGGTAGCCGTGGTCAGCAGCTGCTCCATCTACCGCAAATACGAGAGACCTGAGAATGTGGTCCCCATGGACAGTCTCTACCGCGCAGAGCTGGTCTCCCCCGAGGAGGACGCTCAGGCCGCTGAGGACAGCACCTCCTTCGGATACATGCCCTGGGAGGAGATGTTTACCGACCCTCACCTGCAGTCTCTCATCCGCACCGCTCTGGACAACAATACTGACCTGCTCAGCGCCGCTCTCAGAGTGGAGCAGGCACAGGCCCGTCTGAAAGCCTCGAAGTGGGCTTATTCCCCTTCGCTGAACCTCGGCCCTCAGGGCGGATACAACTACACCCTTGCCGACAATCAGGGCAATGTCACCACCACCGGAACCTGGACCTACAATGCCGGACTCTCCGTCAGCTGGGACATCGACCTCTTCGGCTCGCTGCTCAACGCCAAGCGCGGAGCTCAGGCTGCCCTTCTCCAGCAGGAGGCTTACCGTCAGGCAGTCCGCTCCCAGCTCATCGCCACAGTGGCCAATGCCTATTATTCCCTGCTGATGCTGGACGAACAGGTCCGTGTCAGTGAGGAGAATGTGACCCTCTGGGCGGAGCAGATCCGCAGTATGGAGGCAATGCTCAAGGTCGGCCGTGTCAATGAGAATGCAGTCACCCAGTCCCGCGCCCAACTCTACGGCCTGGAGGCTTCGCTGGCAGATATGAAGCGCCAGCGTCAGGAGGCAGAGAACGCCCTCTGCTCCATCCTCGGCTCAGTATATACCAAGATAGAGAGAGGCACTCTCGACGAGCAGACGCTGCCTCAGGACTTCTCAGTGGGAATTCCTCTGGAACTGCTCTCCAACCGTCCCGATGTCTATCAGGCAGAGATGGCTCTGGCCAGTGCCTACTATTCGACCAATCAGGCCCGTTCGGCCTTCTATCCCAAGCTTACCCTTTCTGGCAGCGCCGGATGGACCAACAGTGTGGGACAGGCGATTCTCAACCCCGGCGGCCTGATCGTGTCGGCCCTTGCCCAGCTCGCCCAGCCCATATTCAACAAGGGACAGCTGACCTCCAACCTGCGTGTCGCGAAGGCTGAGGAGGAGATAGCCAAGCTGAGCTACAAACAGGCTCTGCTCGATGCGGGAGAGGAGGTGAACAACAACCTCTACGCTCTCGAGATATACGACGAGATGCTTCAGAAGCATACTTCCCAGATGACGGACCTCGAGCGTTCCGTACAGACAGCCGAGTACCTTTATCAGAAGAGTACAGGGATGACCTATCTGGAGGTTCTGACAGCCCGTCAGTCCCTGCTGTCAGCCCAGCTCAATGTGGTATCCGACAAGTATCTCCTTCTGCAGACCACCGTCAACCTCTACCGTTCCCTCGGAGGAGGCAGACAATAAGACAGATGCAGCATATATGACGATATGAGAAGAAGCATAAATATTTTCCTGACAGCCGTCGCCGCGCTTGCGGTGGCGGCTTCTTGCAATGACAGTACGGTCCCGGCCCCCTATGGTCCCGTACCGACGGAAGCCCAGATGGAGTGGCAGAAGATGGAGTACTATATGTTCGTACACTTCGGCCCCAACACATTTACAAATAGTGAGTGGGGGACAGGTGACGAGAATCCGGACGTGTTTGCGCCCACGGACCTTGACTGTGAGCAGTGGGCCCGTATAGCCCGCGAGGCAGGAATGAAGGGCATTATCCTCACAGCCAAGCACCATGACGGCTTCTGCCTGTGGTCCAGCAAGTACAGCCGTCATACCGTAGCCCAGAGCTCCTGGCGGAACGGCCAGGGCGATGTACTGCGCGAGCTGGCGGACGCCTGTGAGAAGTACGACCTCCGCCTCGGAGTCTACATCTCGCCCTGGGACCGCAATCATCCCGCCTACGGCACCGAAGCCTACAATGAAATCTTCGCCGGCTGCATCACCGAAGTGCTGACTGAGTACGGCGACATCTTCGAACTCTGGTTTGACGGAGCGGATGATGGGGAGGGCGACGCGCCGAGCCGTTACCGCTGGGGCTATTTCAACGCTACGGCCCATACCCTCAATCCCGACTTAGTGATATTCAGCGACGTCGGCCCCGGCTGCCGCTGGATAGGCAACGAGCGCGGCTATGCCGGAGAGACCAACTGGTCCCGCCTCGATCCCGCCGGATTTGCCCCCGGCCGTCTGGCCCCTTCCCGCGACACCCTCAACTGCGGCAATGTGCACGGTTCCCGGTGGATACCCGGAGAAGCCGACGTGTCGATCCGTCCCGGCTGGTTCTATTCCCCCTCGACCGACAGTTTAGTTAAGAGTGTGGACGAGCTGATGGAGATCTACTACGCTTCGGTGGGCCGCAACGCCAACCTCCTGCTCAATGTGCCCCCGGACCGCCGCGGCCGCATTCATCCCGCCGACTCGGCCCGTCTGATGGAGTTCCGCGATGCCCGTACCGAGGCCTTCCATGCCGACTATGCCAAGATGTCGCGGGCCTATTCCGAGTCTGTACGTGCCAATTCTCCCAAGTATGCCGCCGCCAATGCGGTGGACGGCCGCTACTCCACCTACTGGGCCACGGACGACAGTGTCACCTCCGCCTCCTTCACCGTGTATTTCCGCAGGGACAGGGAGGTCAGCAAGGTGCTGCTGCAGGAGTATATCCCCTTAGGACAGAGGGTCAGGGAGTTCAGCGTGGAGTGCCGTCTGGGCGATACCGGCGAGTGGAAGGAGGTCTGCCGCGGCAGGACTATAGGCTATAAGCGGATCATGCGGTTCGACCCGGTCATGGCGTCGGAGGTAAGGTTCAATATCATAGACTCTTACGCCTGCCCGCTGATCAGCAACGTCTCGATATATTGACGCCCTGTCGGTCTTTTGTGACATTGTGGCACTGACAGGCGGGTGTGGTATCGGTTTTGCAGAGGAGTAAGTCAGAAATTAAAAATTTTAAAACATTACTACCATGATTACCGAAAAATTACAGAATGCGATCAATGATCAGATAATCGCCGAGATGTGGTCGGCCAACCTCTACCTTTCCATGTCTTTCTATCTTGAGAAAGAGGGTTATGACGGAATGGCTCACTGGATGAAGAAACAGTCTCAGGAAGAGCTCGAGCATGCCTACGATATGGCATCGTTCCTCCAGAAGAGGGGCGGCACCGCCAAGGTCAGCATGATCGACGTAGTGCCTCAGGGCTGGGGCAGCGCAGAGGCTCTCTTCAAGCATGTCTATGAGCACGAGTGCCATGTGACTGCTCTTATCGACAAGATCGTGGACATCGCCCGCGAGGAGAAGGACAAACCCTCTGAGGACTTCTTCATGGGTTACATCCGCGAGCAGGTCGAGGAGGAGGCTACCGCCCTCTCCATCTACGAGAAGGTTCAGCGTGCCGGTGAGGCCGGTCTCGTAATGTTAGACAGCAAGCTCGGTGAGCGCAAATAGTCCCGGCGGACAGTAATGAAATAAGGGCTGACCCTTCAAGGGCCGGCCCTTTTTCGTATCATCAGTCGTGTTTTTTGGCCGGGAGGCGGCCGGAGCGGCGCAGGGCGTCGTCGATGAGCCACTGGAGCTGGCCGTTGATCGAGCGGAACTCGTCGGCGGCCCATTTCTCTATGGCTTCCATCGTCTCAGCGTCTATGCGGAGTACGAAACTCTTGGTTTTGGACTGTTCCTTAGGCATGGCAGTTGGCTTATGCCGCTACTGGTACAGCGAACCGGTGTTGAGCACGGGCTGGGCGGACTCGTCAGCGCAGAGGACCACGAGCAGATTGCTGACCATGGCGGCTTTCTTCGCCTCGTCCAACTCTACGATATCCTTGTCGTTTATCTCTTTTAGTGCCATCTGCACCATGGATACGGCGCCCTCGACTATCTTCTCGCGGGCGGAGATGATGGCCTCGGCCTGCTGGCGGCGCAGCATGACTGCGGCGATCTCGGGGGCGTAGGCGAGGTAGTTGATGCGGGCCTCGAGCACCGAGATACCGGCCATCTCCAGGCGCTCGTTGAGTTTCTCGACCAACTCGCTGTTGATGGTGTCGCCTCCGCTGCGCAGGGTAATGGTGTCGGCCTCTTCCATGCCGAGGTTGTCGTAGGCGTAGTTGCCGGCCACCTGGCGCAGGGCCGCGTCGCTCTGTACGCGGACGAAGGACTCGAGGGCTGTCATTATGCCGGTATTGCCGGCGGCGATGTTCTGGGTGTCTATTTCGAAGATGGCCTTGTAGACGTCCTCGACCTTCCAGACGAGGATGAGACCTACGAGGATGGGATTGCCGTTGCGGTCATTGACCTTGATGGGGTCCACGTTGATGTTGCGGGCGCGGAGCGAGACTTTCTTCTTGGAGTAGAAGGGATTGACCCAGAAGAAGCCGGTGCGGGTGAAGGTGCCGCGGTATTTGCCGAAGAAGACCATGGCCCTGGCCTGATTAGGTTCCAGTATCATGAGACCGATGAGCAGTACGGGTGCGATGATGAGCAACAGGACTGCGAAGATGCAGAGAGTGTTGTAGATGGAGTTCCCGAGTTCAGCCTTGTTTACCTCGGAGAGGATGATCAGTGCGATGCCGGCGGCTATGAGCAGGACGCTGACGGTTATCATCAGAAATCCGCTGCAGGCACGTCCGGAGAAGGGAGTGTCCTTTGTCAGTTTGGAGTCGGAAGGGGTTTTCATGGCTTGTGTGATATTAAAATGATATCACAAAGATAGTACACTCTGCCGGAATTTCCAAATTTTTTCAGCGATATCTGAAATTGTAATAAAAATTTAAAATTGTTAATCTGTAAAATATGATATATTTGCGCCTTGAAAAGTTACAGTTTAATCTCAAACAAAATGAATTTCAAAAAAGTACTTTTAGCGTTAGCCGCTTTCGGAGCAATTCTCGTGACTTCCTGCAAGGAGAACGAGGGTCCGATAACACCTGTTGACATCACTGTATCTTCAGATTATCTTGAGATACCTGAGGAAGGTTCTACTGCCTCGGTGACAGTCAAGAGTAATATGGCCTGGGAGGCTGAGGTCGTTATCAGCAATCCCTGGGGAGACGAGGAGGCAAATTTTGAGAAGAATCCCTGGATCAGTGTCAGCCCTCTTGCCGGCGGTGCAGGAGAGGAAGTGGCCGTGAATATAGAGGTGGCCCAGAATACTTCTGACAGTGTCCTGTATCAGAGGGAGGTAGTCATCTATTTCCGTACAGAGCAGATGATCTATGCCACCACTACCGTTCATCAGTTAGGCGGAGAGCTCAAGCCCAATGCCGATACCGGTCCCAAGCCTATATCCGTAGCTGATTTCCTCGCTGCCGAGGAGTCCAACCAGTGGTACCGTCTGAGCGGAAAGATAACAAACCTCTCAAATCCCACTTACGGCAACTTTGACTTGGTGGACGCTACCGGTACTATCTATGTATACGGTCTCAATCTCAATGCTACTGCAGGCGACAAGACATTCTCCCAGATAGGACTTCAGGAGGGTGACAATGTTACTCTCGTCGGACGCCGTGCCTCATATCAGGGTGATCCTCAGGTAGGAGATGCCTACTATGCGCCTCTGAAGGTGACCATCGCAGAGTTCCTTGCCGCAGAAGTGGATGACAACCAGCTCTATGAACTCACCGGAACCATGGATGACCTCTACAATACCGAATACGGCAACTTCCATCTTATCGATGAAGAGGGAGGCGATGTTACTGTCTATGGTCTGACCTCTACGCCCATTATCGGAATGGACAACGATAAGTCATTCTCCAAGACCGGATACGCAAACGGTGATGTGCTTACCATCGTGGGCACCAGAGATGACTACAGGGGAACGCCTCAGGTGGGCGGTCCTGCCTATGCTGTGAGAATCAAGACGGATGTGGATCCTAACAAGCCCGTCAGGATTTCCATTGCAGACTTCCTGAATGCGGAGGTGTCCGGCCAGCTGTATCAGCTCAGCGGTAAGATAACTGAAATTAAGCAAGCTGAGTACGGTAACTTTACATTGGTCGATGCCGAGGGCAACAGCGTGTATGTATACGGTCTCAATGCTTCTGAGGAAGCTGGAAGCAAGACATTTGCCCAGACCGGTCTGCGTGAGGGCGACAATGTAACTCTCATCGGCCGCCGTTCAGACTTCAAGGGTACTCCTCAGGTGGGTGATGCTTACTATGCCGCAAAGAAAGTTACTCTTGATGAGTTCCTCGCTGCAGAAGTCGGTGATCAGCTCTATGAGCTTACGGCTGTTATCGATGACCTCTACAATACCCAATACGGCAATTTCCATCTTATCGACGATGCCGGAAACAATGTGACAGTCTACGGTATGACAGCTACTCCTCTGATCGGCTCCAGCAACGACAAGTCTTTCTCCACACTCGGTTATGTGGAAGGTGATGTCGTTACTCTTGTCGGTACCAGGGATGAGCACGAGGGCGACCCTCAGGTAGGCGGTCCTTCGTATGCTGTAAGGGCCAAGGCTGAATAACAGGACACAAGTGTCCGTAAGGTATAGACGGGCTGCATGAAAAGCGTGCAGCCCTTTGTTATTTTAGAAAAGAAAGTCATGAATATGATAAGAAAGACTGTCCTGGCCTTTGCGGCCCTTTTTGCGGTTGTGTCCTGCGATACCGACCCCAACAATCTGCCGGCGGAGATTGCTGCAGAACCTGCTTCTATTGTTATAGACATAGAGGGAGGAGAGGCTGAAATTACCCTTGATGCTACCCGTGACTGGGAGGCGGAGATCTCGTATTCAGGCGGGGGAGCCGCTGACTGGCTGACTGTCACTCCTGCTTCAGGTGCTGCGTCCGTAGATCCGGTAAAGGTAAAAGTATCGGCCGGTGCCAACGATGATGCAGACCGTGAGGCCACTATCACTTTCAGGGCTGACTTCCTGACTGCCGAGGTGCATGTCAGTCAGAGCGGGACTTATGTGAATTATACAACCATCGCAGAATTTTTAGAGGCGCCCGTCAGCGATGAGGACTGGTATACGGTGCGCGGCACTATCTTCGTTATCGGGAAGGACAAAAATACAGGTGAGGAGTCCAAGTACGGCAACATCTGGATTAAGGATGAGACAGGTATTCTCTATGTTTATGGTCTGACTGCCGCTCAGCAGGAGCGTAACGACCAGTCTTTCCCCACGCTGGGTCTCAGACTCGGAGACGAGGTGGTGCTCAGGACTCTCAGAGCCGAGTATGACGGTGAGCCTCAGGGGGGCGGAACTATACCTGCTTATTATATCAGCCATACTCCGGCTGAGGATAATCCGGAGGACGATATTCTTGTCTCAGATGATCCCTCCCAGAGCTGGATGGAGCTCCCTGAGGTGGAGGCTGCCGATGACGAGGTGTTTGTCTTCCATCATACAGAAGCAGACGGAGCGCAGGTCCGTAATTACTCTATGCTCTACAGCACCCTCGAACGTCTTGCTCTATGGGTCGCCTATCCTCTATGCGACGTCTATACAGCCTCCGGCAACCGTACGGATGCCTGGGGTTTCGACCCTAAGATTCCGGATGCGTGGGAGCCTATAATTCCTGACAGCTGGGGCGTGAGCGGATATGCCCGCGGTCATCAGATTCCTTCGGCTGCCCGCAACGCGAACAAGGAGATGAACCGTCAGACATTCTATTTTACCAACATGACTGCCCAGAACTATGATTTTAACAGCGGTCTTTGGGCAGAGATAGAGGAGCTTGAGCGGGAGGTAGCGTCGGGTTATGATACGCTCTATGTAGTTACCGGGCCTGTGCTCGATGCTGACGGGGACGGTCAGTGGAAGCATTTCCAGGACAATGCCGGCAACAGTGTCTCGGTACCTGAGGCCTATTTCCGCGTTCTGCTGGGAGTAAAGGGGGATGAAGGTGTCTACGATGCGGTGGGATTCTTCTGTCTCAATAAGGACGACGGCCGCACTGTTCCTGATGTATCGGACCTTTGGACGGTGGCTCAGATAGAAGAGATGACAGGTATTACATTTTTCAAGAACCTTTCCCCTGAGCTGGAGGCTGAGGTGAAATCCCGGCTGAATCCAGAGGTATGGGGATTTTAAAACAGGATATGAAAAGGACAATAAGACAGATTATGACAGCAGCGCTCCTGACAGCAGGAGCGGCAGTGCTCTCCGGCTGCTCTTCGGGCAAGGTTCAGGATGCAAGGGCTCTGGCGGAGAATTTTGCAAAGGCGTATTACTCGGCGGACTATCAGGCTGCGGCTGCGATGTGCTCTGCTGAGCTCCGGCAGATGGTCATAGAGTCCGGAGATATAGTCGACTCGCTTCCTGATGCGGCTAAGGCTGAGTTTCTGGAGCTATCGCACGGCATGCAGGCTTATACTGACGGCGTACATGAGTGGACGAAAGATTCGGTAACAGTAGATTTCGACATCATATATCCCGGGGAAATCGAGCCCATGAGGACATCCCTGACGGTGGTGAGGAACCCGGAGACAGATGAGTGGAAAGTGGTTTATGCACAGGAGAGACAGTGATGAAGTGCAGGTGTTTTGACAATCATACTCACTCCTATTTCTCCGCGGACTCGCGGATGAGTATCACCGATGCTGTAAAGGTGGCATATCAGAAAGGGCTGAGGGGCATAGTGCTGACGGACCATTTAGACTATGATGCACCGGAAGGAGTGACCGAATTTACCTTCGAAGTGCCCGCGCAGCAGGAGGCGATAGACCGTGAGGTCGAGTTTCTCGGTGTAAATTCAGCGGACGGCCCTTACGGTGATTTCCAACTGCTCAAGGGGGTGGAGATAGGCCTTCAGGAAATAAGCATGCCAAAGATTAGAAAAGTGCTGTCGGACAATAAGTTTGATACGGTAATCGCTTCTCTGCACCTCATTGACGGTCACGATCCGTATTTCGGAGACTATTACCGGCCGTATGACTACCGTCAGGCCTACGGGCACTATCTCGAGGAGTTTGCGCGTCTTATAAGGGTTATGCCGGATTTCGATATCCTCGGGCACTACGACTATATTGCGAGATATCCGGATTATAAGGAGACCACGATATACTATTCTGAGTTCAGCGATGCGCTCGACTCGATTCTATGTTTCTTAGCCCGGAACGGCAAGACGATGGAAATCAATACGAAGACCTATCAGCTTTTCCGAGGACGACGTCCGGAATTAGACATACAGGTTCTCAGGCGCTTCAGGGAACTGGGCGGGGAGGCTCTCTCTTTTGGTTCGGATGCGCACGATATTATGCGTATAGGAGACAGGTTGGACTGGTGCCGTGAGATGGCCTTGGCGGCAGGAATAAAGTATGAGGTTTATTACAAGGAACGGAAGCCCTGTTTTATAGAGCTTTAATCTTCCTCTTTCTTGGCCTTTGCTGCCTCACGGGCGGCCTTTTTTTCTGCTTTTTCCTTGGCTTTGAGGGCTTTCAGTTCTTCTTTGGAGAGCTTGCCCGTAGAGCGGCAGTACTCCATCCACTGGTCGTGGGTCAGCACTTTTTTGTATGCGCTGTCCATCTGTGCCACCCATTTGTCCCTTACCTGCTTGAATGCTACATATTCGCGTGTGCCGGACATCTGGAGCTGCTGCAGCTCGTCGTGCATGCCCCTCATGTCGTGCTGGAGAATAGAATCTATGTAGAATGTCTGGTGCGGCTCGAGAACAAGCAGCTTCTCAAGTCTGTCTGCCTCTTCGAGAGCCAGCTCTTCCGGGGTTTTCTGTTCCTGCTGGTCCTGAGCGCTCAGAGCGGCTGCAGGGAGAAGCATAATCGTGATAAAGGACAGTCTGATGAAAATGTTGCGGGCCATCTTGTTGGAAATAATCTTAAAATACACTATTTTTGGTCTTATTTTGTGCAAATTTATATAAAATCGGACAAGTAATATGAATAATTTCTTCAAATCAGCGCTGTGCGCCGTCTCCGCTCTGTCTATGGCAGTCTACAGCGGAATGGCCTGCACCAACGTTTTAGTGACTAAGGGCGCGTCCAAGGACGGCTCGGTATTCATCACCTACTCGGCTGACTCTCACCAGCTTTACGGTGAACTGTACTACACTCCCGCCGGATTCTTCAAGCCCGGGACGCTGCTCAATATCAACGAGTGGGACAGCGGAAAATACCTCGGTCAGATCGCCCAGAAGGTAGGTCAGACATATCAGACGGTGGGCAATATGAACGAGCACCAGCTCATTATCACCGAGACCACTTTCGGCGGACGCCGCGAGCTGGGCGACCCCGACGGCATCATGGACTATGGCTCTCTTATCTACATCACCCTCCAGAGGGCAAAGACAGCCCGTGAGGCTATCCAGACCATCGTTGACTTGGCCAACGAGTACGGTTATGCCTCCAGCGGTGAGTCATTCTCCATAGCTGACAAGAACGAGGTGTGGATTATGGAGCTTATAGGCAAGGGCAGCAAGAAAGACAAGAAGGGCCGCAATGTGAACAAGGGTATTGTCTGGGCGGCAGCCCGTGTACCCGACGGATATATCTGCGCTCATGCCAATCAGGCGCGTATCCATCACATAGAATTCGATGATCCTGAGAACTGGCTTTACGCTGAGGATGTTGTGGATTTTGCACGTGAGATGGGGTATTTTGAGGGGACTGACGAGGAGTTCAGTTTCTGCGATGCCTACGCTCCCATTGACTTCGGAGGAATGAGGGGGTGCGAGGCCCGCGTATGGTCCGCTTTCAATATCCTCGGAGGCGGAATGATCGGAGACAAGAAGGCAGAGGAGTATCTTGACTTTGCTATGGGTTACAACGGAGAGAACAAGATGCCCCTTTTCATCAAGCCTGCTGAGAAGATCGGCCTGAAGGAAGTAGCAGACGTGATGCGCGACCACTATGAGGGCACTCCCATGGATATGACAGTAGACGCGGGAGCCGGCGGTCATCACAGCCCTTACAGGTGGAGACCGATGTATTTTGAGTACGACGGAAAGGAGTATCTCAATGAGAGGGCTATCGCTACCCAGCAGACCGGATTCTGGATTGTCTGCCAGAGCCGCAGCTGGCTGCCTGACGAGATCGGAGGAGTCCTGTGGTTCGGAGTGGACGATGCCGCTACATCCTGCCTTACTCCTGTGTACACTTCTGTGTATGATGTGCCCCTCTGTGTCAAAGTGGGCAACGGCAGTCTCATAGAGTACTCTCCTACATCCCTGTTCTGGGTTACTAACCGCATAGCCAATTTTGCATATATGCTCTACGACCGCATCGAGCCCGAAGTACGCGCAGTCATCGACGAAAGGGAGAATGCTGCCGTAGAGATGCAGGGTGCTGTCGATGCCGCTGCTCTTGAGCTGCTCGGAGAGAACCCCACAGAGGAGAGCATTGCTGCTGCCCGCAGTTTCCTGACGGAGTACAGCCTTGCCGCAGCTCAGGACCTCTTTGATACATGGAAGGAATTGGACATATACCTGTTGGTCAAGTATATGGATGGCAATATAAAGAAAGAGACCGGTTACGGTACATTCAAGAGTAACGGGCACTCGCCCCGTATACCTGCTTCTCCTGACCAGCCCGGTTACAGCGAGAAGTGGAAAGAGGCAGTGGCTAAGGACGCCGGAGAGGTCCTTGAGGTTAAATAATGTTTGATTTCATCAACATATCTGTAATCGATATTATCGACATCACTCTGGTAGGTCTTCTGATCTACCAGATGGTGCGGATAATGCGCGGTACTTCCGTATTCAACATCTTCACCGGTATCCTCTTGATCTATCTCATGTGGATAGTGGTGAAGGCGTTGAATATGAAGCTGCTCTCATCTATTCTCGGACAGATTCTCGGAGTCGGCGTGGTGGCTCTGATAGTGATTTTCCAGCCGGAGATACGCCGTTTCCTCCTTCACTTGGGCAGCCGCTATCTCTCTTCTTCGCGCAACAATTTCTTTACCCGCGTCCTCTTGGGAAAGAGCGACAAGGAGATGCAGGCCACATCTCTGGACGAGGTGGCTCAGGCCTGCCGCAGGATGGGGGAGACCAGGACAGGAGCCCTCATCGTACTTCAGCACAATTCTTCCTTAGAGTTTGTGACTGAGACCGGAGACCGGATAGACGCTGCAGTCAACAGGCGTCTGATTGAAAATATTTTCTACAAGAACACACCCCTTCACGATGGAGCTATGGTCATCAATGGGGACCGTATCGTGGCCGCCCGCTGTACCCTCCCTATCGTGGACAACCCCAATATCCCGCCGCAGTATGGAATGCGCCACCGTGCGGCTGTCAGCATCACTCAGGATACGGATGCGGATGCGGTGGTCGTGTCGGAAGAGACTGGAAACATATCTTTTGTAAGCGGGGGGGAGATGAAGACCATTACCAGTATAAGCGAGCTGAAGCTCTCGATAGAGAACTCTTACCGTAAGGATAATTAATGACCAATGTTGTAAAAATTGAAGCTAAACTCGGCTTCGACAAGATCCGCGGGTCTGTGGCCGAACGCTGTTCTACCGGCTATGCCAAGGACCGCGTCCTGCAGGAGCAGCTCTCAGTTGATCCTTCTGAGATAGAGCGCCGTCTCGGTCTGACGGACGAGATGCGTGTGATCCTGATGTTCGAGGCATCTTTCCCAAATACGGGATTTGTAGACTGCATCCCTTTCCTCGTTCCTCTTAGGAGTCCGTTTTCCCATATTGACCTGCCGTCGTTGGTGCAGCTGCGCTCATCGCTTGATACGTTGCGCAGGATTTTGTATTTTTTCAGCAACAGCCGTGAGGGGCAGTATCCTCTATTACGGGACATGAGTTCGGCGGTCATCTCTTTTCCGGAGGTGCTGCGCAGGATTGACGGAATACTGGATAAATTCGGCGAAGTGAGGGACAATGCCTCAGATGAGCTCTATGCCGTCCGCCGGGCCATTAAGGATAAGGAAGGGGCGGTGTCCAGGCGTATTCAGGCTATTCTGCGCAAGGCGCAGGAGGACGGTGTGGCGGATTCGGACGCTTCCGTCTCTGTCAGGGAGGGGAAAATGCTGATTCCAGTGGCTTCCGGCAACAAGAAAAAGGTCCCGGGCATAGTCTATGGTGAGTCGGCTTCTGGAAAGACTTCTTTTGTCGAGCCGATGGAAGTGGTTGAGCTCAACAATCAGCTCAGGGAGCTGCATTTCGAGGAGCAGAGGGAGATTCTCAGAATCCTTACGGAGTTTACGGATTTCCTAAGACCTTATATTGACGATCTCATAGAGTCGCAGAAGTTTATGGGCGAGGTGGATTTTATTATGGCCAAGGCGGTGGTCGCATCACGGTTCCGGGCAGGCAAGCCTGTGCTGTCGGATCGGGGGGAGCTGCTGCTGAGGAAGGCCCGCCACCCTCTTCTTGAAGAGGCTCTGCAGAAGGAGGGTAGGGAGATTGTCCCTTTGGATGTAACCCTCAGCCCTCAGAAGAGGATACTTCTGATATCAGGCCCTAATGCGGGAGGTAAGTCGGTGTGTCTTAAGACTGTGGGCTTGTTGCAATATATGTTTCAGTGGGGTATGCCGATACCTGCCTCGGAAAGTTCCGAGATGACGGTGTTTCATGATATGTTTGTGGATATCGGGGATGACCAGTCGATAGAGAATGATCTTAGCACGTACAGTTCGCATCTGCTCAACATGAAGGAGGCGGTAACTTCTGCCGATGACCGTTCACTGGTGCTGATAGATGAGTTCGGATCTGGTACCGAACCGGCTGCCGGAGGAGCTATCGCTGAGGAGATTCTGTGCGAGTTCGAGAAGAAAGGATGCTATGGGGTGATTACCACGCACTATACAAATCTGAAGTTCTATGCGGACAGAAGCAGCAGTATAGCCAATGGGGCGATGCTTTTCGACGTGCAGAAGATCCAGCCGCTGTTCCGTCTCGAGATAGGCCTCCCCGGCAATTCTTTTGCTTTCGAGCTGGCCCGCAAGATAGGCCTGCCTGAGAGCATTGTGCATGGGGCGGAGGAGCGTGCAGGCAAGGATTATGTTGCAGTCGAGCGCAATCTGCGCAGGATAGCCCGCAATAAGCGGGAGATAGAGGAGCGGCTATTGCGTGTCAAGGCCGCTGACCGTACTCTGGACTCCATGACGGAAAAGTACGAGAAGGAACTCTCCGAGATCAAGGCTCTGCGCAAGAGCGTGCTGGACGAGGCCCGGGCTCAGGCCGCGGAGATAGTCGCCCAGGCCAATAAACAGATTGAAAGGACCATACGCGAGATACGCGAGTCACAGGCTGAAAAGGAGCGGACTCAGTTAGTGCGCTCGGAACTGCGGGACTTCGCGGCTTCGGTGGCTGATGACTCGGCTGCCCGCAGCGAGATGGAGGCCAGGATAGAACGGAAGATGGCGCAGATCATCGAGCGCAAGAAGAGGCAGGAGGAGAGGCGGGCCAGGCGGGCTGCTGGAGAAGCCGGGCAGGAAGGCTCCGGTCAGGGCGATGCCTCGGCGGATGGAACAGGCGGTCTCTCCGACAGCGCTGCACCGGACCGGATTGCTCCCGGGGTCTATGTCCGGATGGAGGACAGCGGCATGTGCGGAGAAGTGGTACAGGTATCCGGCAAGAAGGCAACGGTGGCAGTCGGCGAGATACTCTCCCGCGTGGATATCTCGAAACTCACACCTCTGTCTGCCAACCAGTACCGTTCATCCGTCAAGTCACCGCGCTCAGCCGCCTCATCTGTCAGACTGTCCTCGTCTATATCCGAACGTAAGCTCAATTTCAAGCCCTCAATCGATATCCGCGGCATGCATCTCGACGAGGCTATTCCAACCATCACCCGCTACATAGATGACGCTCTCATGGTAGGTATGCCCGAGGTGAGCATCCTGCACGGCAAGGGGGCCGGTGTCCTCAAGGAGGAGATCCGCAAGCTTCTCCGCATCACTCCCGGAGTAGTCTCCTTCGCCGACGAGCATGTCGAGCGCGGCGGTTCAGGCATCACGGTCGTCAAGCTGTCCTGATGCTGCGGTCGAAGTGTTTTTATTGTTATCTTTGTACTGCTTAAAACGGACGATATACGGAGATGGATTGGCAGAGGGGCTTGCAGGAGCTGGCGGATATGGTGTGGCCGAGGAGGTGCGGGGTGTGCGGAGGGTTTCTGCGTACGGAGGAAAGGTATGTCTGCGCGGAATGTCTGAAAGATATGCCGTTGACTTATTTCTGGAGCTGGCGCGGGAATCCTGCCGAGCAGATTCTCTGGGCCAGAACTTATCTAATGGGGGTAGTCTCCCTTTTCTATTATTCCCGGGACAATGATTATAAGGAACTTCTGCACTCAGTCAAGTACAGCGGCAATGTTGCTGTGGGACGCTGGCTTGGCCGTATGCTGGGAGAGAAGATGTGTGAGGCTTCATACCCTCTGCCCGATGTGATAATCCCTGTTCCCCTGCACTGGCGGAGGAAATGGAAACGCGGCTACAATCAGGCGGAGGCCATCGCCCGCGGTATTTCTGAAGGTCTCTCCGGTGATATCCCTGTGCTTACCGGCATCTTGCAGCGTACCCGCTATAGCACATCCCAGACCCGCATGAGCGTCGGAAGCAAGTGGGAGAACGTCTCGGGAGCATTTGTCATCGGGAACAAAAAATCGGCCGCCGAGAGACTCAGCGGCCGTCATGTTCTGCTTGTGGATGATGTCCTTACGACCGGCGCTACTGCCGAGGCCTGCTGGGATGCTGTCCGCGATATTCCGGATATCAGGGTGTCATACGCCAGTATAGCCTTTGTGGCGAAGCCGGGGTAGGGCTGCTACAGTCCGAATTCCTTACGCACTATGTCTACCGAGTCGAGGAGCTCCCAGCCGAAGAACTGGACTTCCTCCTCTATGGTGCGTCCGTCACGGACAAGCTGCACCTTGCGCCTGAAGGGGTCGCGGCCAAAGTGGCCGTAGGCAGCGGTGGGCAGATAGATGGGGTTTTTGAGGCCGAAGCGCTTGATGATGGCTGCTGGACGCAGGTCGAAGACAGTACGTATCTTTTCGGCTATCTCCCCATCGCTCATATTCACTTTAGACTTGCCGTAGGTGTTGACGAATATGCTTACGGGCTCAGCGATGCCTATCGCGTAGGCTATCTGAATCAATATCTCATCCGCAACTCCGGCAGCTACTAAATTCTTGGCGATATAGCGGGCAGCGTATGCCGCAGAGCGGTCTACCTTGCTGGGGTCCTTGCCGGAGAAGGCTCCGCCGCCGTGAGCTCCTTTGCCTCCGTAGGTGTCCACGATAATCTTGCGGCCGGTCAGGCCGGTATCACCGTGAGGGCCCCCGATGACGAACTTGCCGGTGGGGTTGACGTGGAGGATGAAGCGGCCGTCGAAGAGCTGGCGGGTACGCTCGGGCAGGCGGGCGATGATTCTGGGAATCAGTATTTTCTCGATGTCCTCGCGGATACGGGCCTGAATGGCAGCATCATTCTCCGGAGTGCCGGGCACCATGCCTTCGGCAGCGGGGAAGTCATCGTGCTGGGTGGATATGACGATGGTGTGTACTCTGAGCGGCCTGTGGTCGTCGCTGTACTCGATGGTGAACTGGGACTTGGCGTCCGGACGGAGGTATGGCATAGGGGAGGGTGTCTCGCGGCGGATCTTGGCCAGCTCTATCAAGGCTATGTGGGCCAGAGTGAGGGGCAGGGGCATGTACTCCTCGGTGTCGTTGCAGGCGTAGCCGAACATCATGCCCTGATCGCCTGCTCCCTGTTCCTTTTCCTCAGCGCGGACCACTCCTCTGTTGATATCGGGAGACTGCTCGTGCAGGGCGGAAAGGATGCCGCAGGATTTGGAGTCGAACATATAGTCGGCCTTGGTGTAGCCGATCTTCTCTATCACGCCACGGGCGACATGCTGGATGTCCACGTAGGCGTTTTCTGAGCGTACCTCACCGCAGATAACGGCAAGTCCGGTGCTTACAAATGTCTCGCAGGCCACCTTGGCCTCGGGGTCCTGACGGAGAAAGTCGTCGAGTATGGCGTCTGATATCTGGTCCGCCACCTTGTCAGGATGTCCTTCTGAAACGGATTCTGAAGTAAAAAAATACGACATATTTAAAAGGTATATAAAACAAAAAAATCTCTTCCGAACGAATTTCGGAGAGATTTGACAAAACACTAACTGTATGAAAGATTCATTTTAGCATTTTTTACTGTGGTTGCAAGCAGTCAAATCTGTCCACAATTCGTCTTTGAACACCCCCTTTCGGAAATGTCACGCAAATGTCATAACAAAAATTTGGATATGCAAATTTTTTTGAATTTTTTTGCGGAAAATTTTACAACCAATTTACAATCTACACCAATGAAAAGTACAATCAGAAAGATTGCATTGACCCTCATGAGCCTCTTTGCGGCAGCAACCGCATTTGCTCAGGTCACAACCTCATCAATCAGCGGTAAGATTACAGACGAGAATGGAGCCGATATCGCAGGCGCTACTGTGATAGCTGTCCATGTTCCCTCCGGAACACAGTATTGGACAATAGCTGACTCTAAGGGTAACTACCGTATTCTCAACATCCTTCCTGGTGGACCTTATACCGTAAGAGTCGAGATGCTCGGCTTCAAGGTGACAGAGGTTACAGGGGTGAACGTCGCTCTTGCCGACAATTTTGTAGTGAACACGACTCTTGAGGAAGAGTCCATGGACCTCGACGAGGTGGTGGTAGTCGCTGAGAGTGTCACTTCCAACATGCGTTCGGACAGAGCGGGTGCCGTGACATCTGTAGACTTGAAGTCTATCAGCAATATACCTGTCATCAGCCGTGATGTCCAGGACATCATCAAGCTGACTCCTCAGGCATACGACAGCGGTAACGGCCCTCAGATCGGCGGCGGTACCTATCGTCAGAATAACTTTACCATAGACGGAGCAGCGGCCAACAATGCTTTCGGTATCGGCGGTACCATGCCTGCCAACGGTTCTCCTATATCTATGGATGCCATCGAGCAGATATCTGTCAATGTGACTCCTTTCGATGTGCGTCAGAGTGGATTCATCGGAGCGGCTATGAACGCCGTGACGCGTTCCGGTAACAACAACTTCGAGGCATCCGCCTACTCCTATTTCTATAATGAGAAATTCAGAGGCAAGTATGTAGAGGGCAATGAGCTTACTGTCAATCCCGAGCAGCACCTCCTCGTAGGAGCCCGTGTCGGAGGTCCCATCATTAAGGACAAGCTCTTCTTCTTCCTGAACTTCGAGATGGAAAGAGATGTGGAACCGGGTCCCTCGCGCCGTGCCTCTACTTCTGCCAACCCTTACACAGACGGTAATGACGGTATTGCGCGTCCTTCTGAGTCTGTGATGAACGCCCTCTCTGATTATCTGATCAACCAGTGGGGCTACAACCCCGGTGCATATCAGGGTTATTCCACTATCAGCCCCGCATATAAGTTCCTCGCCCGTATTGACTGGAACATCAATAACAATCATAAGCTGAACATCCGCTACAACATGACGCAGTCCAAGAGCCCTATCGCTCCTTCGACTTCCACCAGCGGTCTCGGTGACAGGAATTTCACCATCAACAGCCGTACAGCGATGACTGCCCTGTATTTCCAGAATGCCCGTTATTTCCAGGAGAACAACTATTCTTCAATAGTCGCCGAGCTCAACTCGCGCTTCCTCGACGGTAAGGTCAACAACGTGCTCCGCGCTACCTACTCACATCAGTACGAGCCCCGAAGCACAGAAGGCGGTATGTTCCCCTTCGTGGACTTAGTAGTGGGAGACAATATCTACACCTCTTTCGGTACAGAGCTCTTCTCCCTCGGTAATCTCAGGGATGTAAACACAGTGACTGTTACTGACGAAGTTACAGCTTCTCTCGGAATCAACCAGCTTACAGCCGGAGTACAGTATGAGTGGAACAGGACCAAGAACGGATTCCAGAGGTTCGGTGCCGGTTACTATACTTTTGAGTTCGACACGGAGGCTGACCTGATGAATGCCATCAACAGCAACACCCTCTTCGACAATCCTTACCAGTATGCCATCACTCACTCTTTCAACAGTGACTGGTCACAGGCATTCCCTCAGTTTGACTTCCATCAGGTATCGCTTTACCTCCAGAATGAGATGTCTTTCAACCGTTTCAAACTCTCTTACGGTCTGCGTGTGGAGCTTCCCATGTATCCCGACTTAGGCATCATGGAGAACCCTCAGGTGTCTGAAGGTACATTCATGGACTACAATGGCAACGGCGGCAAGTACAGCACTCTCCAGCTTCCTGCCACCAGCGTTATGTTCTCACCCCGTATCGGTTTCAACTGGGATATCCTCGGTGACCGCAGCCTCGTGCTCCGCGGAGGTTCCGGCTTCTTCACGGGCCGTCTGCCTTTCGTATGGATTGTGGCTCAGGCCGGTGACGCAGGCGTAATACAGGCTACTTACAACGGAGTGCAGGGCAAGGGTGTTGTTCCTCCTTTCATCGTTGACCGTACAGAACAGCTCAATACACTGTATCCCAATGGTGTGACCCCCGGTGCCGCATCTATATCCAGCATCTCCCTGATGGCCCCGGACCTCAAGATGCCCCAGACCTGGAAGAGCTCCCTCGCTCTCGACTACATCCTCCCCGGTGACGTGATGCTGTCAGTCGAGGGTGTATACAACTACGACATCAATCCCGTGACCATCACCAATGTCGGTCTCAAGGATCCTGTATACTCCAACATCAACAACTTCGCCGACAACCGCTACGTATGGGGAGATTACTACGAGCCCAGCCTCCAGGAGGTCTATCTGCTCAACAACTCCAAGAAGGGCGGTCACTACTATTCAGTAACTGCAAAGGCAGAGAAGCGTAACTTCTATGGTTTCGACGGAATGATCGCCTATACCTACAGCAATGCCCTGAGCTATGGCGACGGCTGGGGTGACCAGGTTTATTCTGCATGGCAGAATGCCGCTACTGTCAACGGTCAGAACTTTGTCGAGTTAGGATACGCCGGTTATGTGATGCCTCACCGTCTGATTGCTTCCCTGAGCTATACAGCCGAGTATGCGCGCAATTTCGCTACAGGTATCAGCCTCTTCTATGAGGGAGGTCCTCGCGGCAGATATTCCTACACCTATACCTCCAATATCGTAGGTGACGGCGGTGCTGACAACCTTATCTACGTGCCTGCTTCCAAGGACGAGATCACATTTGCAGATTATACTCCCGACGGAGCTGACTGGGTATACACTGCAGAAGAGCAGGCTGAGGATTTCTGGAATTTCATCAACGACAGCAAGTATCTCAGCACCCGTAAGGGACAGTATGCAGAACGTAATGGTTTGGTGGCACCTTGGACTCATCAGTTCGATGTGCGTATCTTCCAGAACTTCTACGTATATCAGAAGAACGGCCAGCGCCACACTATCCAGATAGGCCTTGATATAGAGAATATCGGCAACCTGTTCAACCAGAACTGGGGACATTTCTGGTCTGTCAACAATACTTCCATCCTCAGAGTGGCCCAGAACGGCTATACTCCCGGTGGAGTAGGACAGAGCCCCAAGCCTGTATACAACTTCATGACCAATGGTTTAGAGCGTCTGACCAGCGAGTTCTCGCCTTCGATCAGCCTCTCGTCGACATGGATGATGCAGCTTAGCCTCCGCTGGATATTCCAGTAGTAGACAGAATGCCTTAAAATAGAATTCCGGTCTCCGCGATGATGCGGGGACCGGAATTTTTTTGATGTGAGGCCTCTGGGTTTTTAGATGGAGGTTTCGAACTCTCTCAGGAAGCGCACGTCGTTCTCGAAATACAGTCTGAGGTCCTTGACCTGCCACTTGAGCATGGCTATGCGCTCGATGCCCATGCCGAAGGCGAATCCGGAGTAGACCTTGGGGTCGATGCCGCAGGCTTCAAGAACATTGGGGTCGACCATTCCGGCGCCCATGATTTCAAGCCAGCCGGTGCCTTTGCAGATGTTGCAGCCTTTGCCGCCGCAGATGTTGCAGCTGATGTCTACCTCTGTACTTGGTTCGGTGAAGGGGAAGTAGGAGGGGCGCATGCGGATCTTGGTGTCCGGGCCGAACATCTCGCGTACGAAGATGAGAATGCTCTGCTTGAGGTCGGCGAAGGATACATTTTTATCAACGTACAGACCTTCTACCTGATGGAATATGCAGTGGGCGCGGGCGGAGATGGCCTCGTTGCGGAATACTCTTCCGGGGCAGATAACCCTGATAGGGGGCTTGCGGTTCTCCATGGTCCTGACCTGTACGGAACTGGTGTGGGTACGCAGCAGGATGGGGTTGACCCCGGAGGAGATGAAGAAGGTGTCCTGCATATCCCTGGCCGGGTGGTCAGGGGGGAAGTTGAGGGCTTCGAATACGTGATGGTCATCCTCTATTTCCGGACCTTCAGCAAGCGCGTATCCCTGCTTGCGGAATATGGAGATAATCTCCTCCCGGGTAATGGATATAGGGTGACGGGTTCCTAACTCGAAGTGGTCTCCGGGCATGGTCATGTCGAAGGAGGGGGCTGCGCTTTCGGAAGACTCGGCAGCGCTGTTGCGCAGTTCCTCAATCTTGGCTGCCGCCGCATTCTTCAGATTGTTCAGTTTTTGGCCGAATTCCTTTTTCTTGTCCGCCGATATGGTGCGGAACTCCTCGAAAAGCTGGGTGATCTCTCCCTTCTTGCCGAGCAGATGGACTCTCAGTTCCTCGATTTCCTTTTCTGTCTTTGCCTTGGCATCCTGAATTTCCGCTAAGATGCTCTCGATTTTCTCGTTGATCATATTATTGAACAGATTGAATTATTCCCATTTAACAGCTTTGCGCGACAGCGGCATGGTCATGCAGCGGGCTCCGCCGCCTCCACGGGGCAGTTCCGAACCCTCTATGGTGATTACGCAGCGCTTGTCTCCCTTGACGGATGCCTTGCCCTCGATGAAGTCCCATGCAGGGATGATCTCGAAGCCGTGCTTGGACAGCTCGTCCAGGGTGTGGGTGTTGCGGGCGTAGGAGATGACCTTGCCGGGGGCAAAGGCAAAGAAGTTGGCTCCGCTGTGCCACTGCTCTCTCTCCTGGTCCCATTCGTCCGATTCGCCTCCGCAGACGATAGGCTCGAGGTCCATGCCGAGGCGGCGCAGGACAGAGATGATGTTCGAAACACTGTTGATCTTGACCACCTTGCCGTTCTCCATGGTGATGTGGACGGTCTGGTACTGGTTGTCACCGAGGATGAGGGGTTCGAATACCATGCATTTGTCCTTGTCGAGGAGTGTGAATACCATGTCTAAGTGGATGAAGGACTCGGGGGTCCTCGGCAGCTGCTGCACGATGATGTGGCGGCGGCCTTCGGGTGCGAGGGCTCCTAAGCGGGCAGCAAGCAGGTCAATGCCCTGGGTGCTGGTCCGTGCACCGTTGCCTAAGAGGAGAATGTCATCGCGGGCGATGAGGATGTCTCCGCCTTCCATGTATATGTCGGGGTTGCCGGGCTGGTAGTCGTAGGCGTTGATGATGCCGCAGTTGAACTCGCCGCTGCCCTTGTAGATGGCTTCCATGATCAGGGACTCGCGGGTCCTTACGCGGTTGGCCATCTTGCATATCAGGGCGTTGTTGCCGATGGTCACTGATGCGTCACGGGTGAAGTAAAAGTTGTAGAGGGGGAAGAGGGCGTAGTAGTCCTCGTTGAGGAAGGAGGTGAGTGTGTTGATCTTGGCCGGTAGTCCTTCGATTAGGACTTTGGCCAGGCGGGCCGAGGACATGTCCATGAGCATGTCGAAATAATCTGTCACCTGCTCCATGACGCAGATTTTTCCTATCAGTGCCTGGCGTTCGGCCTCGTTGTCGAGTACCTTGACGAGCAGATCGCTTACGGTGTAGACTTTGGCTATCTTCTGAAGTACACCGCTGAGCTGGGCGTACTCTTCCTGGGCGATGGAAAGGTTGAGGATGTCGCTGTAGAGGGCTCTCTGGGCCATTTTAGGAGTCATGTTCTCTACTTCCGCACCGGGAGTGTGGAGCAGTACTGCTTCTAACTGCCCTATCTCAGACTGGATGTCTATGTTCAGTGGTTTCTTGTCTGTCATATAGTGTTTCTCTTTTTGTTACATGTATTTTGACTTGTCGTTTACCGCCAGGTCTGCGATGACTTCCTTGAACTTGCCTTCTTCGCGGGGGCAGATCATCAGTACGTCGTCGGTATTGATGACCAGGTAGTCGGTAAGACCTTTGACGACTACTAACTTGTCTTTCTCATGAGACACGATGACGCTGTCGCTGGATGAGTCTATCATTGCATCGTCACATTTTATGAGGTTGCGGTTGCTGTCCTTTTCCGCGTGGAGGTAGAGAGACTCCCATGTGCCGAGGTCTGTCCACCCGAATGATGCCTGGAATACCCATGCCCTGCTTGTTTTTTCCATCACTCCGTAGTCGATGGAGATGGCCGGGCATTCCTCGTAGATTTTAGTGATGAATTCCTGCTCGTGTGGAGTGCCGTAGTATCTGTCGCCTTCCTTAAACAGGGAATATACTTCCGGCAGCCATCTTTCCAAGGCTTTGCATATCGTACTTGCGTTCCATACGAAGATGCCTGAGTTCCACAGGAACTCACCGCTGTCTACAAATACCTGGGCCAGTTCACGGTTGGGCTTTTCAGTGAATGTCTTTACCTTGTAGGCTATGTTGCCGTCTATGGTGGTGGACTCTTTCATACTGCACTGTATGTATCCGTAGCCGGTTTCAGGCCTGGTCGGGTCTATGCCGAGAGTGAAAAGCTCGTCGTGGCGGGATGCGTGGCGCATGGCGCTGGCGATGGTGTCTACGAAGAGATTCTCGTTGGATATGAAATGATCCGACGGGGCCACTACCATGGTGGCGTCGGGGTTCATGTGGCGTATCTTGGTGGCAGCGTAAGCGATGCAGGGTGCGGTGTTGCGCCTGTAAGGTTCAGTGAGGATGTTCTCTAAGGGCAGAGAAGGAAGGTGCTGGTGTACGAGGTCTGCGTAGGCAGATGATGTGACTACGTATATGTTGTTCTCAGGGACTATCCTTAGAAAACGGTCGTATGTCAGCTGTATGAAGCTTTTGCCGATGCCTAAGATGTCGAGAAACTGTTTTGGCCTGGCATTTCTGCTTATCGGCCAGAAGCGGCTTCCTACTCCACCGGCCATGATTACACAATAGAAATTATTGTTCATCTCGTTGAATCTTTTATAAGTTGTGTGTCTGTCTTCTAAGTGTTCAAAGGTATAAGTCCATAGGAATGAATGCGTCCGGGATGTGGGTGCGCTGCAGCGCTCTGCTTTCGCGGTCAAGTACTATCGATACTATATCGAAGTGTACCTGGCATTTTCTGTTGCTCATCCTGAGGTATGCCGCAGCTGCTGCTTCGATGTTCTTCTGCTTGTCCCTGTCCACCGTCTGCTCAGGAGCGACCGCGGCCGGCGCCCTCCGGGTCCTGACTTCCACGATGTGTATTCCGTCTCCGCTTTCCATGATCAGGTCGATTTCCTTGTGGCGGCAGCGCCAGTTTCTTTCAAGTAACCTATACCCCATTTGCAAAAGGTGTTCCAAAGCCATTTCCTCTCCGAGTCTGCCCGTTCGGCATCGGCCTTCGCAGGACTGTGCCTCCTTGTCTTCCGCTGCTTGTTTCCGGGGTCTCCGTATGCGTCCCGTCCCTCCTATGTTGACCGGTCCCGGCCCTTGCATCCGTCTCCTTCTTGCCATACTGCACATATCTGTTATATCTTTGCAAAGATAACCAAAATACTTCCTCGTAGGGCCGGCCCTTCCTTAAAATTGAAATTATTCTCAAAAAATTTGGATTTCCAAAAATAATATCTACCTTTGCACTCCCAACGCGGAAATAGCTCAGTTGGTAGAGCACGACCTTGCCAAGGTCGGGGTCGCGAGTTCGAGTCTCGTTTTCCGCTCCAGAGAGGTCATCAGAAATGATGGCCTTTTTTCGTATATATCAGTGGGTTATGTCCGTCAGACCTGCCTGTGCCGCTGTTCTGGGCGTGTTTTTGATTTCAGTGAATCGGGGTGGATTTTGGGTAAAAAGAGGGTGATTTAGGGGGAATGTTTACCCCTGCATTTACCCCAATCTTTACCCCTGTCGGTATAGGGATGCATCGTTTGCTCATATCGTAACAGTATGAGTATCAATATAAAAATCATTCAAAGAAAAGATAAGGCCAGTAAAAGCAATACCGCTCCGATACATATAAGATTTACCCTCAAGGGCAAAGTCCGCTATCTTGCGACAGGAGTTGTGCTTCCGCTTGGTGCATGGAACGACACAGAACAGCATATAATCCCCTCATATCCAGATTCAGAAGTCCTGCAGATGCAGATAACGGCAAAGAGACTGGATATAGAGAAGAAGATTCAACGGCTTGAAGCACTTGACACAGAAGTCAGCTTTGATACTCTTTTCGGCCAGAAAAGCAGGTACATCAACTGCACTGTCTCCGAATACTTCCAGCAGCAGATAGACTATCTGAAGAATATCGGCAAGGTAGGTTCGGCAGTCAAATACACCTCATGCAAACATCTTCTGGAACAATGCGGTCTGGGCAGAAAGAGGTTTGAGCAGATAGACCTCCAGTATTTGCAGGACTTCGAGGCGTTTCTCATCCGTAAGGGCAATACCTCCAACAGCATAGCAACGAAGTTCAGCGTGCTTCGAGCGGTATATAACAAGGCTGTAAAGCATAAAGTCTTTGCCGAGACTGAGAATCCGTTCAAGCAGTACAATGTCGGCAGATTCTGGAAGCCTACACGGAAAAGGGCCATCACCAAAGAGGATGTACAGAGGATTCAGTCACTGGAACTTCCGGCAAGTACTGAGGTCTATTCGACAGCATTCGCAAAGGACATCTTCCTTTTCAGCTACTGTGTGGCAGGTATAAACTTCAAGGACATAGCCACACTGAGGTATGGAGATATCCAGAACGGACGCATCTACTATCAACGGCATAAGACAGGCAAGGAACTCAACAGTCCCATACTTCCGCAGACAAGGGAGATAATGGAGAGGTATTCCAAGCCGGATGCCAGTTCAGACGATTATATCTTCCCGATACTGGACAGACATATTCATAAGAGCGAGCAGCAGATATGCAACCGTGTCCACAAGGTCATAGGCCATGTCAACGCCAACTTGAAACGGATAGCGGAAATGGCAGGTCTAAAGGTGAATCTGACCACATACGTCGCACGGCATACATTCGCTACCGTCTTGAAAAGGTCTGGAGTGAACATAGCCATAATCAGCGAAAGTCTCGGGCATTCCGACCTTGAAACCACCCAAATCTACCTCGACAGTTTCGAGAACTCCCAGATAGATGAGGCCATGAAGAATCTTCTGTAAATCCTCCATATATCCAACTCTATTCAACGACAAAGGGCAGGTGAAATATCCTGTCCTTTTCTACTATATCTAATTGACATTCATTCAAACACTACTTATCATGAACAGCACATCATTCACTTCCTACCAACGCCTCGCACTCAAAGGCATGGACAACCAATCACTCATCCATCTAATCAGACAGGCATCCGCCAACTTCCCCGATACATCCCTCATCATCACACCGAGAATAGACCAGTCGGGACAAGCCTACTACTGGACAGGTCTCAGATACGGCAGCACCGAGCTGGACTTCGTACTCCTGCTGAACCGAGAGATAGAGCAGATGATACTATGTTTCCTCATAAAGGGCAGGGACGGTATGACTGACATCTCCAACTGTTCTCCAGACCCGACAATGACAAGGGGAATCAACTGGCTCCAGTCCCACATGTACAGACACCTCGAATACTCACAGCAGACGCAGGACTACATCAGATACAGCAATGGTCGCACATTCCAGAACAAGAAACTTACATTCCTCCACGGAAGCATCGTCTACTCACAGGAGATAGAGAGTGTTTTCCCGTTGCAGTCCCAGTAAAAACACACAAGGCAGTTCCATATAAAGGACAAGGGGAAGCCCCGATATGAGACCTCCCCTTATTCTTAAAATCTACCGACAGGACTAGGCTGCCGTTTCAGTGGTGTCTGCTTCTTTCTTCTCCGGCTCATAGTCCAGAGCATACTTCATCGCCTCCTCTGACACAAACTTCTCGGTGAAATCGCGGTACTTGCTTCCAATGGTATTCACAATACCGTTTCTGAGCACCTTGTTCATTGTTCCCGAACCGAGGAACACGATGTGGGTAGCAAGAATAGTCGGGTCAACATTTAGGTCCTTACATTCTTTCTCAAATCTCCTGCTGTCGAGCAGTACGTTTGTCTGGTCCATGTATTCAGACCAGAAATGCTCCACATCCGAAGCGACTGAGGGTATCAGCTTTTCCAGACACTCTCTTTTGAGGTCGTTGCTTTTGTGGAGCTGTTTCTCGAAAGTCCGTCTTGCCTTTGAAACGGTAGACCATAGTACCGATGCTTTTCTGCTCCTCTGCTGTTTCGCGGACTCTGTACCCTTTACGATTTCTGATGAATTTGTTGCCTTGGCGGCTGTTTCTGTGAGGTTACCCTCGATGAAATTATTTTTTAACATTAATTAAGATTTTTAAAATTCCCGAGAACTGCCGGGCCAGATAACCGGAACCATTCCGATTACGGCAGCAAAAGTATCACAAACCCGAACCGTGAACTGGGGTAACTTTCAGAGCAAATCCTTACCCCTCCTCTCAACGGCTGTAAAAACTGGAAAACGTATCGGAGAAATCCTCGTCACCGTACTTGTTGAGCACTCCTTTCAAGGCCTCCTCATCTATAAGGAACGAATCGTTGACGGCAATCTTGGTTAGATGAAGCACCTGCGAGATGAAGAACTTCTTGTTCACTGAGACCCCCTTTGACCTCTTTCCGGCAATGCTGAGACTGTCGAACAGCCGCAGGTACCTGTTGGCAGCAAAGGCAATCCTGCTGGAAATGGACTTCTCCTCCGTTTCGTGAAGAAGCACCGGACTGCCTGTAAACGCAGGGTCCCACCTCCTTTCCTGCACACGGCATATCCTGTCAATGGTATCGGCAATCAGACGGAGAGTATGCCTGTCATCAATCATCACCTTCCTCCTGCCCTCACACTTGGCGATGATATATGCGTCCTTTCCACGTATAATATCGGCAATCCTGCGGAATCTCTCGATAGGAGCCTCCAGTACGGGATGAGCCTTTATGCAATACTCCTCGGTGAGATGATACACGCAGAGCATGGCATACCAGAACTTCTCCCTGTCAAGTCCAAGTGCCTCCGCAGACTTGATGACTGGCTCATTCCCGATATAGTCCTCATGGCTGAAAGGAAACTTCATCTTCGGCAGGTTACGCACAAACGACATCTCAGAAGACGGAATATCATACCTGTAACCGAATTCGGGCTCATACTCCGGTGCAACCTCGTTGATAATCAGATGCACGTACTCGTGAACATCCGCAGTCCTGTAAGGCTCATTGTTATCAGTATCCATAAACAATCAGTTTTGCATCCAAAGATAGCCATTAAACAGCCGGAACGGTCAATAAACGACACTGAATCACAGTAAATGCATTCAAATCATACCAAGAAACATGCTTTTCTGAACATTTACGGAACTGAAACGGTGCTTTAGGATAGAAAACGTACCGGAAACAGTAATTTCTGAACATTCAAGGAACAAAAACAGGGATTCAAGGTCTTAAATGAACTCAGAACACGACAGACGGCAGCATATAAGACAGGATGCAAAGTCTCCGAATCAATTTCCAACCGTATCTTCGCACCAAATTCAGACAACATATAATAAACCGGCCTCCAGCCTCATCAAATATCCCGACAACACATTGCACATAGCATCCGCCAGCATGATGAAGCCATTACTCCAATAGGTTCAATTCTCTGTAAATCAGTGGAATTTTATTTGGATAAGTCGGAAAAATTTCCTATCTTAGCATTACAGATTCAGATGAGACAGATGCCACGTCCGGCACAGGTCTGATGGAGGGAATACCCCATACAGGCAGCTCACATATGCGTAACGGTACATAAGGACAAGGGGGAGGCTCACAGGCGCTTTCCCCTTAACTTGTGCCATGAAGTACCATATTTTCTGAGCGGTGACTGAGCTGTACTGGGTCCCCAAAAAGAGACAGGGACGCAGAAGATACATCTAACCACATAAAACATACAGAAATGGACAAAGAAAAAGCAGGACGCAGGAGACACGGACCGACAATATGCTCAAAGGCCAAGGAGATACCGCTATTGCTGGAGATACTCATGACACGGAGGCAGAGGGCATACATAATAGAGCCGATGGAGTACTCATGCACGGAGACCCTGTATCTACCATATTTTTTGAGTTGTGAAAATTAAAGTCTATATAAAATACACTTCGTTACTCAAATTTTATGGTAATGGGAATATGTAAGAGATAAGGCTGGGCGACAGCCGATTTAATTCCAAAATACTTATACGCATATGAAAATTGAAATGAAACCAACTGAAACTGAAATCAAAGAACAGGAAATAACAAATGATACGAAGATAACAGCTCCAGACAAGGCAAGATACCTCGGAGACTGAATGGAAGAGATACCCTCCAACTGCGTTCTGAGCAAGGGAACCACAGGATGCGGAGCCACCACACTTGCAACGGAACAGAGGACACACACAATCATAGCCGCACCGTTCGTGGAACTGATAGGGAACAAGGCGGCACAGTACCCAGATAACGACAACGGAAGACCAGTGCTGCTGCCGATATACGGTGAGGGAGACAAGACAAGGGAGATAGCCGACTACATGCAGAGACACGGAGACCTCCCGAAGATAATGACAACATACGATTCAGTGCCAAAGGTCTGCGGGATACTCACATCACTGGGATACGACCCCTATGAGAACATGCACCTGTGTATTGACGAATGGCATCTGCTGTTCAACCAGTACAGTTTCCGCAACAGGGCGATAAGAAACCTGCTGGATACCGCAAGGAAGTTCAACAGAGTAACCTGCATGTCCGCCACACCGATAGAGAGGAAGTACTGGCTGGAGGAACTTGCCGATATGCCGGAGTACAGGATAGACTGACCGCACATCACTCCGATAAAGGTGAGAAGCCACAGGATAGACGGAAGCCCCTTAAAGTACATGACGGGAATATGCAGGGACACACTCAGACATGATTCCCAGTACAACCTGCACATCTTCCTCAACAGCGTGGAGGGTGCAAAGGCAGTAATAGACGCACTGGAACTCACACCGGACATTGCGAGAATCGTATGCGCGGACAATGACGAGAACACGGTGAAACTGGACGGATTCCCGAGAAGCAGCACCAAGGACACTGTAAGGAGAATCAACCTCTACACCTCAACGGCTTTCGAGGGGTGCGACATATACGACAGAGACGGAATGACGTTCATAGTAAGCGACACGAGGAAACGGCACTCCCTCATAGACATATCGACCTCGATGATACAGATATGCGGACGTGTGAGGGATTCAAGGTACGGAGAGATAGTACATCTGTATGACACGCTCCCTTATAAGGACACCGCACTGGAGCAGTTCGAGGACGCAACGTGAAAGAGTGTGGAGGAGGCGGAGGAATATATGCAATGGCTCAACTCGGCACCCGAAAGGATAAAGCCAAAGACGCAGGGAATCATATCATACAGCGATGACAGATACATAATAAACAACGGAGGAACATATAAGGTGGACAGGAACATGGCAAAGTACGAGATACTGAACTGGAAGACGGTGAACGGCATATACACGGCAGGCAATACAGTGGAGGATGAAATGAGGAGACAAGGGATAGAGATAACGAACGGTGACAGCTATACCGAGCCTAAAATGGCAGCGGTATTATCCCCAAGGTCAAAGTTCCAAGACCTGTTCGAGAGATACTGCGAGATAAGGGACAAGGAGCCGGAGATATGTTTCACCCCAAGCATAGAGAGACAGATGATAGAGACGAAGAATCCCCTTGTGAGGGAGGCATACGAGAGGATAGGGGCAGCGGAAGTGAGGAGGATGAAATACCACCAGTCCAACATAAAGCGCAGACTGATAGCGGAGAGCAGCAGGAACTTTGCGGTAAAGGTCGTGGAGATGCTGGATTTGGCGTTGAAGAAACAGACATGGATACCGTCAGCCAAGGTGAAAGCGGAACTCCAGAGGATATACGACAGTCTGGGGATAAAGAAGACCGCAAAGGCAACCGACATAGAGGAGTGGTACGAGGTGGAGAGGGAGAGCAGGAAGATTGACGGCAAGAATACGGACTGCATGATGATACTGCGCAAGGCATTCATATCACTTAGGAACTTCTAATGCGGTGGGGAGGATAGAAGAAGCCCTCCCTGCCGAAACTCCAGAAAGTACCATATTTTCTGAGTAACGAAATTCAGAGTCTATATAAAATAACATTCATAACTCAAAAAATATGGTAACGCACTTCCAAGTAAGAGAACAGGCAACCAGACCGATATATAAGACCTGTTATAGATAAAAGACAGATAAACGGTAGGAATAAAGTCTCCCTGCTTCCAGATAAAAAACTGACAGATTTTTTAAGGCACGAGATTGAGGTTTCTATAAGAATAGCATTTCATGCCATAAAAAATATTACCTCAAATCCACGGTCAAGAGGAGGTTACTGTTACAATAGGGCGGAGGCTGATTCTCCAAAACAAATTTCAGTCGGATGAAAACTAAGTTGGAGACTGCTTCATCCATTATACACTCCATTATATGAAAGGCGAAGCCGTCATGTTATGAGACTTCATCCATTTAAAGCACGACTATGAAAATCCAGATAAAAAGACTATATTTGTGGAACGATTATTGAATTACAGTTAAAGGAGATACGATATGCCGGAGATAAGCAATTTTTACGGAATACAGATTTATATGTACTTTACAGAGCACAATCCGCCTCATTTTCATGTAAAGTACAATGAGTACACAGCAGAGATAACTATAACGGACGGAATAGTTACAGGCTCTCTTCCAAGACGTGCATTGAATCTGGTCTTTGAATGGCTTGACCTGCACAGGGATGAACTTATGGAGAACTGGAGGCGTGGAGAGAAGAAAGAAAGCTTTATAAAGATAGACCCTCTTAAATGATACGGCCATGATAAACATTAAAGCAGCAAAGTATGTTTCGGACTATATTCTGGAACTCACATTCAACACAGGAGAAGTCAAGAAATTTGATTTCAAGTCCCTGTACAACGAGGGAATATGCAGGAAGTTACGGAATATGTCCTACTTCAAGAACTTCACACTTGACGGTTTCACTGTGGACTGGAACAATGAGATAGGCTTTGCTCCAGAGTATCTTTATGAGCATGGAGTAGCCGTATAGGTAATCCAGTTTGACTTAGAAGAATCTTCCAACTTGATTTCAGATGGGATGGGATTGAGTTGGAGGATTTTTGTTTATATTAGGTATGACATTTTTTGAATATTCCATTATATATACCCCTTAAAAATTTTGTCACTTTTGTAAATTGCTGTTATATAGCCAAATAAGTTTGAAACATAGCCTTTAAATATACCGTGCTTCCAAATAAAACAGGACTCCTCTAGAGATACCAGATTGACTTTCGGATAAGTTGGAGCATCATTTAACGATACCTACTCTCAATCTATTTAGCAGCCAAACAGAATTGGAATCATCCTTAACTATACCTGCCATCAGTTCCAGATTCAGTACAGGCTGAGCACACGGACATAGTATCTATCCAAAGCACCCCCCGCCCATACTTCGAGAAAAACCGAAATCCATTTAAAGTGACTACTATACTGGGGTACTCCCGACAGGTACTGCATTAGATATATCCATTTAAAGGAAGCATCACTCCCGAAACATCAACCTGCATACATTCAGAATAAACGAACTAAGACAACATACATTACCGAGACTATTGTTTAACCAGCCGTTCTCACAAGGGACGGCATTTTTTGTTTATGGACATGACTGCACAGCAAATCACAGACAGACTTATCCTCGACAATCAGAATCTGGTCGTAGAAGAACTCATGAGACACGATGAAAGCCTATTGGACAGTCTCCAGAACCTCGATGAGAACAGTGAAATCATGGAATGGTGGCTTGTTACTCCCTACATGGCAGAACTGCTAAAAGAAAAGGGAGAGGTAATCTTATCGGCCCATGACTGCTACTGGTGGGGACGAACAACGAGTGGACAGGCACTTTACATGGACGGAGTGATACAGGAGATAGCGGGACAGATGGAGTGAGAGAAATTACAAAAACACAGAGAGGCTTCCAACTTGATTTGGAGATTGAGTTGGATGTCTCTTGGCTTTTACATGTATTCCTTTAAATATCGGCTTTGAAATCACATCAACAGTGTTTACATGCTGAGAACAAAATAAATTCAGAGATGCAATACTCCTCATTTTGAGTGCTGTTTGAGGAAAACTTTACTATCTTTGTGGTGTCTTACGGAGCAATCTGTGGGGCAGACATGTTGAAAGTGTTTTCGCACTGTCCTATGTGGAAAATGTGGAAGTTTTCAATAACAACGGGACAAACGAACAGCACTCATTCTTGTTTAGACTATGCGGTAAGGGATTCTTGTACCCTGCGATACCTCATATCTATTCGAGTGTGGGGTATTGCATCGTTTACTGTTGTTAAGGTTCTTCCACAACCCTCCACATAGTAAGCGGAACAACTCCACACTTTCTTTTTATAAACTAATAATCAGCTTTGGAGTTGGGTGGTATGGAGGTTTTACAATGTCAGTATCAGAATTGTTTTGCCGGCAGATAAATGCAAATTCTTGTCTGTTAGAGTGGAAAAACAAAATTGACCAAAAACTCAAAACCAATGGATACAAAACTGGAGAGCCAACGGAAGAAACCATTGTAAATTATGCAATGGACTTTATTCAAAATTATCATAATGCAGTAAATATCGGGAGATTATGGTCAGATAATAGGCTTCCAAATGAAAAAGATATTGAGGCATTTGCCAAAATTGGAGCAGCACTTCTATACGAATGGCAATCCGTTAGTTCTTCTGAACATCCAAGTAAAGTCCAAGAGGAAATAAGCAAAAAACTCTCAGAAGCACTTAATACCAACGATAACAAATAACCAATTAAATATCAGTACAATGAAAAAGATTCTATTATTTGCATTGCCTCTTATGGTGATGTGCGCAGTATCATGCGAGAAAGACAAAGAAAAAGAAGAGGAAGTCTGGACAGACGATAGTCCTATAATCCAGTTTAAAGACCCGAGATTTTTAGAAGCTATACTTATTAATAATTACGATAATGAGGGCAATAGTATAGACAGGAATGGCGATGGACAGATTTCCGAAAAGGAGGCAATGTTTGTTGAAGTATTGTCGTTATATGGCACGGGTGTCAGAAGCATTGATGAAATCAGATATTTCACCGCTTTGACAGAGTTGGTGTGCAGTGATAATCAACTCACTTCCCTTGATGTAAGCAACAATACAGCTTTGACATGGTTGTCTTGCGAAGACAATCAACTGACTTCCCTTGACGTAAGCAACAATACAGCTTTGACAATGTTGTCTTGCTATGGTAATCAACTCACATCCCTTGATGTAAGCAACAATACTGCTTTGACAGATTTGCATTGCGGTGGAAATCAACTAACCTCCCTTGATGTAAGCAAGAATACCGCTTTGACAGATTTGTTTTGCTATGGTAATCAACTCACATCCCTTGATGTAAGCAACAATACTGCTTTGACAGATTTGTATTGCTATGATAGTCAACTCACTTCCCTTGATTTAAGCAACAATACTGCTTTGACAGATTTGTGGTGCTATGGTAATCAACTCACATCCCTTGATGTAAGCAACAATACTGCTTTGACAGATTTGGATTGCGGTGGAAATCAACTTACTTCACTTGACCTCTACAATAATAGGCTGATAGTATCACTCAAGTGCAAGAACAATCCCTTGCAGAAACTGATTCTGTACAAATACCATATTATAATAGATAGTGATATGGAGGATATAGAATTAGAGTATGGTGATATAGTAGAATACATGGAATAAAATGTTAAATCGTCCCTCTGCTGCTAAGGTGGTGGAGGGACTTTAAAAAGATTTATGATATGGCAAATACATTAATCGGTCTATTAAAGGGGCAGACAATCCGAATAGACAATCATCATCGTGGAGTACAGAATGTCTGGGACAGCAAGTATGACATTCATTTACACAAGCTATCTAACAATAAGAATGTTGATTACGATATAAAAATCAATCTCAATCACGAGCCGGATGAGAATGCTTTGAGTTCATTGCCAGCCAAAATACGCAAGGAAATCAAGAAAGCCGCAAGTAATAAGGAGACATTGACAAACTTTTATGAGAATGTTTATATGTATCTCACAGAAAATTTCAGTTGGAATGGTGATGAGGAAGCAGAGAAAAAGGTCATGAACAATATTGCAAAAGCATTTGGTATACTTCCTTATAAACCTCTCTTGCAAGTTGTTAATGGCAGGACACAAAAACGTAATGTGATTCAAATGATGCGGTACGATGACGGCACACGTATTCATGTATCGTTCAACTATTCAAAAGAATGTGTTTATATTGGGCAGTTTCAATTAGGCAGTTTTTCAAGTATTAACACAGAAACACAGCAAAGATGGACAGATGCTCTTGAAAGAAATTTGTCAGACATCTTAGCAGCATCAGATACAAAAGCAGCACTGAATAGAACACGAATACGCGGTATCAGTAACAAGGTAATAGACAGAACACTTGAAGCCATAGAGAGAATTTACGGAGACAAACCAGATGCCAAAGACAAAGAAACCGAATAATTTCATCCAACATCCCCTCCAAAACAACGAGGGGATTTTTGTATCATCACTTACGACACAATTCCGTGAGGGGTATATAAATTGAAAATTTGAAGAAATATGGCGTAGGCAAACTAACTAATACAACTTATTGATGTACAAAGATATTATTTAATGCCATGCAAAGTAAGATTCATTTCACCAGTCTCGAATATGGCTAAGTGCTGTAAGAGACAAGTCTTTCATTGAACAACTGTATGTTACAGTGAACAATCATCAACAGTCATTAACCGCAATCGATGTTCTGTACCTTTACCCCGATATTTACCCCTGCTCATTTTCTCGTGATATCATAGATGGGAAATATCGTTCTTTAAATTCACCTCAACTGTATAAATCGCTGATTATAAGGGCTGCGGAAATAGCTCAGTTGGTAAGTCTGGAAAGACGGAGCCTTTTTAGACCTTGGAGCAGCGAACCTTGCCAAGGTCGGGGTCGCGAGTTCGAGTCTCGTTTTCCGCTCTGAAGGTCAGTAACCCACTGACCTTTTTTCATGCCCTGACCTTCCGTGCCGTACTCGAACTCGCGGCCCCGAATCACCCTCCGTCGGAGGGCCGGGGAGGATGTGAAAGGTCGCGTTGCCACGTCGCAGACGTGGGTTCGAGTCTCGTTTTCCGCTCTGAAGGTCAGTAACCCACTGACCTTTTTTCATGCCCTGACCTTCCGCAGGAGGGTTGGTGGAGCGTCTTAAAATTGCTGACGTCTGATTAACAGATACATAGCTGCAAGGCTCGCTCCCGCAACCTTCTCAGAATTATGTTTCGGGAGCTGACAAGCAGAATAATGTCCTGATAATCAGATGAATTATCTTTTATAGCGCTCCCGGGCTTTTCCTCATGAAGTCTATAGCCCAAATTTTGTTTTTATCGTTTAAATTTGTACATTTGCTCTGTTGCAATGTAAATACGGTAAAACTTAAAATATCTGATATATGTTCGCAAAAGAAGTCTATGTAAACCGGAGGAACACACTGAAGACAAAGGTGGGCTCCGGTATCCTTCTGTTCCTGGGAACGGGTGAGGCAGCCGTCAACTACGCCGGCAACGCCTACCGCTACCGTCAGGACAGCACGTTCAACTACTATTTCGGTCTGACAGACCCCGATCTGGCCGCAGTCATCGACCTCGAGTCCGGAGAGGAGATCATCTTCGGCAACGACGTGGATATCGACGACATTATCTGGATGGGTCCCCAGCCGCTGATCAGCGACAAGGCCGCTTCTGTAGGCGTCTCGAAAACCTTCCCTTTAGCTGAGTTGGAGAAATACGTCTCCAAGGCCAAAGCCGGCGGCCGTAAGGTACATTTCCTGCCCCCGTACCGCTATCAGAACATGATCCGCCTGAACCAGATGCTCGGCGTGCCGTTCGACCGCATGCGCAGCGACGCCTCCGAGGAGTTCATAAAGGCCGTCGTATCGATGAGGCTTGTCAAGGAGCAGTGTGAGATCGAGGAGATAGACAAGGCCTGCAACATCGGCTACGCCATGCACTTCACTGCCATGAAGATGGCCCGCCTCGGCATGGTGGAGCAGCAGCTCGTCGGTGTCATGGAAGGCATCGCCATCGCCGAGGGTCTGATGCCCTCGTTCCCGATTATCCTCTCGCAGCACGGCGAGACCCTGCACAACCACAACCACGACGGCATCCTGACCGACGGTAGGCTCATCGTCATCGACGCCGGCGCGGAGTCCAACACCAACTACTGCTCGGACTTCACCCGTACCCTCCCGTCTTCGGGCAAGTTCACCACCAAGCAGAAGGAGATCTACGATATCGTATCGGCTGCCAACAACTTGGCTCTCAGCATAGCCCGTCCCGGCATCACCTACACCGAGGTACACCAGACCGTCTCCCGCCTCATGGCCCAGGGCCTGATTAATCTCGGTATTCTCAAGGGTGACCCGGACGAGATCGTGGCCGCCGGCGCCCACTCGCTCTTCATGCCTCACGGCCTCGGCCATAACATGGGTTTGGACGTGCATGATATGGAGGATCTCGGCGAGAACTACGTGGGCTATGACGACACTTACAAGCGCTCGTCCCAGTTCGGCCTCGGTTCCCTCCGCATGGGCAAGATGCTTGAGCCAGGCCATGTCGTAACGGACGAGCCCGGTATCTACTTTATCCCCGCCCTCATCGAGAAATGGAAGAAGGAAGGCATCAACACCCAGTACGTCAACTTCCCTCTGCTGGAGAAGGAGTACTACGACTTCGGCGGCATCCGCCTCGAGGACGACCTGCTCATCACGGAGAAGGGCTGCCGCCTGCTCGGCTCCAAGCGACTTCCGATAACCACAGAGGATGTGGAGAGGGAGATGGAGGCTGAGTTATGAAAAAGATAGAATTGTCCCTTTTTAGAAAGATAGTGGCCGGGGCCATCGCAATAGTGCTGGAGGCTCTGCTCCTCCTCATGATGTTCTATATCTGCCGTGAGTGGCTGGGCATAAGCAAGATATTTATTAAGGTAGTGCTCAGTCTGGTCGTTGCAAGCCCTGTAAGTTATCTCGTTTACAGGTCCATTATAGAGTCGTGGACAGGGGAGAAGATAGAGTAGGGGACTCTGGTTCCGTGCCCCAGCGGCTGTCGATATAGTCGAGGATTCCGATGACTTTCGAAGGGTCATTTTCGGTAACAAGCCTCAGGCGGGTCTCCTTGAAGTCCGCCAGACCTTTGAAGTAACAGGACAGGTGTCTGCGCATTTCTAAGACGCCTGTCCTTTCTCCTTTATATTCTATGGACTTGGCTAAATGCTCCTTCGCCAAGGCTACCCTTTCGCGGACACTCATCGGCGGCATCTCCTTTCCTGTGTCGAGATAATGCCGTATCTCGCGGAATATCCATGGATGGCCGAAGCTTGCCCTGCCGATCATCACTCCGTCCACGCCATAGCGCTCGAAGGCTATGGCTGCGTCCTGCGGGGTCTTTATGTCTCCGTTGCCGATGACGGGTATTTTCATCCTCGGGTTGCGCTTTACCTCTCCGATAAGAGTCCAGTCAGCCTCTCCCTTGTACATCTGGCACCGTGTGCGGCCGTGGATGGTGATGGCCTTTATTCCTACGTCCTGCAGTCTTTCTGCCAGCTCCACGATGATCTTGCTGTCCTCGTCCCACCCGAGCCGCGTCTTGACCGTGACAGGCAGTTTCACCGCCTCGACTACCCTGCGGGTGATTTCCACCATCTTGTCAGGCTCCCGCATCATTCCTGAGCCGGCTCCGCGTCTCGCGATTTTATTGACAGGGCATCCGAAATTAATATCTATTACATCCGGGCGGGCGGCTTCGACCCTTACTGCAGACTCCACCATTGCCTCAGGTATGTGTCCATAGATCTGCATCCCGATAGGACGCTCGTAATCAAATATTTTCAATTTGTAGAGCGAGCCTGGGACATCCCTTATGAGTCCGTCGGAAGAGATGAACTCGGTGTACATCATGTCAGCTCCGAATTTTTTGCAGATATACCTGAAAGACAAGTCTGTGACATCCTCCATAGGAGCGAGCAGCAGGGGGCGGTTCCCGAGGTCCAGATCACCTATTTTCATACGTAACGGTTTTGTAATCTTAAAAAAGCGGGGGCAAAAGTAAAAAAGAATTATAGAAAAGAATATATTTGCGTATAATTTAGGTTAGGAATCCGATAAATTAAAAAATATGGCAACAAAGACGAAAATCAACCGTATCGGAGTAATTACCTCCGGCGGAGACGCGCCCGGAATGAATGCGGCTATCAGGGCCGTAGTCCGGACGGCCATTTACTATGGAAAGGAGATATATGGTTTTTACAGGGGCTATCAGGGCCTTATCGAGAAGAGTTACGTGCAGATGCAGTCCCACTCCGTTTCTAAAATTATCAGTCAGGGCGGTACCATACTGAAATCTTCGCGCTGTCCTGAATTCAAGGATAAATTTGTCAGGGAAAAAGCGTATAACAATCTAAGGGAACTGGGTATAGACGGTTTGGTGGTAATCGGAGGCGACGGATCATTCCGGGGTGCTGACCTGCTGTATAAAGAGCATGGGCTAGCGGTGGTCGGTGTACCTGGAACTATTGACAATGATATCTACGGTACGGACTTTACTATCGGTTTCGACACAGCCATTAATACGGCGGTGCAGGCAATCGATAAGCTCAGGGATACGGCAGACAGTCATAATCTCGTCTTTTTCGTCGAGGTGATGGGACGCGATGCCGGCTTCATAGCTCTGAATACAGCTATGGCAACCGGTGCCGAAACTACTCTGATACCGGAGATACCCACCACGATAGAAAAGCTCTGCGAGTATCTGCTTTACGAAAGGCGCAAGAATAAGACCTCGGGCATCATCATCGTCGCTGAGGGAGGTGACCTCGGCAGCGCGACGCAGATAGCTGCAAAGGTGAAGGAGCGTATTCCCGATTACGAGACTCGTGTGACAACCCTCGGGCATATCCAGAGGGGAGGTTCGCCTACATGTAATGACCGCGTGCTTGCGAGCATACTCGGCAACGGCGCTGTGAAGGCTCTGCTCGACGGACGCTCCGGCGTGATGATCGGCCAGATGCAGAATGAGACAGTGTTTACTCCTTTTGCTGAGGCATGCAGCCGCCACAACGAAATTAATACCAAGTGGTACGATATCACTAAGGTCCTGTCGATATAGGCAGTGAGCCGCTGCTGTGGCCGACGGCCGGACTGCTTTCAAGAACAGTCCGGCCGTTATTTTATGTCTGTGATATCTTTTTATAAAGGAATATGGTTTTTGTTTCAATTTTATTAAAAGTCGGTCTCTGTTTTTAACAATTTATAAGCGGCAATTGTTAAAAGTGGCATATTCTGCTTGTAACCAATAGGATAAAGCGTAGCAAAGTTTTTTGTTCAAAATTATTTTTTGACTCTAAAAAATATATTATATTTGTAAGCATAAAAGGGGAAATACTTGGCAATAGACTGAAAACCAGTGAAAACCTGTATTAGATTAATTAATAACAGTTAACCGCTACATTGTATGAAAAAACCATCGCCTTGACCGTTTTTTATGCGATAGACATTCTGTCTGTCGTTCTGATGTGAAATCAAGCTATAATATTGTAAATCATAACTAAAATTAACCCAGATGAAAAAAATCTTAATCACCACACTGGTGGCAGTGCTGTGTCTTCCGTCTATATTGATGGCGCAGACCCGTACTGTGACCGGTAAAGTGCTGGACGCCGAAACAGGCGAGCCTGTCCCGTTCGCGTCAGTGGCGGTAAAGGGTTCCACTACTCTCGGAACCTATACGCTGGATGACGGAACTTTCTCTCTTCCCGGTGTGCCTCAGGATGCAACGACCCTTATCGCAAGTTTTGTGGGATATCAGGATGTAGAGGTTCCCATAGGCAACGGAGTTAATCTCACCATTACTCTTGAACCCGATGCCTTGTTCCTGGACCAGGTCGTAGTAACGGCCCTCGGTATCCAGCGTCAGTCGAAGGAGATAGGATATTCTGCAGCCAAAGTGTCTTCCGAGGACCTGAACACTACCCAGAACTCGGATGCCACCCAGGCCCTTATCGGTAAGGTGTCCGGTCTGCAGATCAGTGCCGCTTCCGCATCCCTCGACGCCGAGGTGCGTATCAACCTCCGAGGCAGCCGTTCGTTCCTCGGTGACAACCAGCCTCTGCTCGTTGTCGACGGTGTTCCCACCCCTCTGGACTTCCTCCAGTCGATGAACCCGAACGATATCGACAACATCTCCGTCCTCAAGGGCGGTAGCGCCGCGGCCCTCTACGGTTCGTCGGCAGCCAACGGTGTGCTCTATGTCACCACCAAGACAGGTGAGAAAGGCCGCCCGAGGATTACCTACGCCCTGACCACCACCTTCGACAAGGCCTCCTACTTCCCCAAGTACCAGAAGAGGTTCGGTCCCGGAGCCCAGGAGGAGCACGGTTTCGGTTCCTACATTCAGGGTGAGAACCAGCAGTACGGTCCCGAGTTTGACGGCTCGATAGTCCCGATAGGTTCTCCCTTCATGGACGAGGAGGGTGTAATCCATCAGCTGGAGGAGGTCTATTCCTTCAAGGAGGGTGCCCGCGAGTCCTATTATGATACTGGTATCGGTATCCAGAACGACATCTCCTTCTCTTCAGGCGGTGACAACGGAAACTTCTTCGTTTCTTACCAGAACGTGCACCGCACCGGAACTGTGGTTGGTGACGTGATGGACCGCAACACCGTCCGTTTCAACGCCTCCCGTATCTACAAGAGCTTTACAGCGAGGGTGAACTTCTCCTATGCCAACATGCAGGGAGACTTCAACAACTCCTCGTCCAATGGTCTGCAGGCTCTGTGGAACACTCCAGGACATATCAATCTCCCCGAATACAAGGACTGGAGGAATGTCCTCGGAGGCAGTCCTGACCAGTGGGTCAACGACTACTATCAGAACCCCTATGCTCAGATTGACATCTACCGCCGTGAATTCCGCCGTGACCGCTTCACAGGTGCCGCCACCCTCGAATGGGCTCCTCTGAAATGGCTCCGCTTCATGGGCCGTGTGGGTATGAACACCAATGTCAGCAATACCAGCACCCGTACCAATGCCTGGCATTACAACGATTACGCCAAGACATCCGGACGAAGCTATGCCACATCGGATATCTACTCTACTTTTTATACGTATGCGGGCCTTTCTCAGAGACTCAATGCCGATGTGATGGCCTTTGCGGAACATCAGTTCAACAAGAACTTCGGTATCAAGGGAATGGTCGGATGGTCCATGAATTCCCGCTACGAGGAGAGCAAGAACGTCGAGGCCGGACAGCTCGCTCTGGACAACCTCTTCAATGTCTCCAACAAGGTGGGTGAGCTCGCTGGCGAGAACAGCATTACTCAGATCAGGACCCAGTCGGTATACGCCAGCGTAGACTTCAATATCCTCGGCTGGATCTACCTCCAGGTGACCGGACGTAACGACTGGACATCCCTGCTCGATAAGAGCAACTGGTCCTTCTTCTATCCTGGAGCCAACATGTCCCTGATGCTCTCTGACGCCATCCCTGCCCTGAAGAACAGTTCCTGGCTCTCATACCTGAAGCTGCGCGGAACCTTTGCAAAGGTGGGTACGGTGAACGTGGGCGCTTACCGTCTGGACAATATAGCAGAGGTGGCCGATCCGTTCCCCTTCGGCGCTCTGACATCCTATGAGATAGACAACAATATCCGCAACCGTTACCTCAATCCTGAGTTCACTACAGAGTTTGAGGTGGGACTCGAGGTAGGTTTTCTTAAAGACCGTATCACATTCGAGGCAGCTTACTATCATCAGAATACTACCGGACAGACAGTGAATGTCAGCATACCCTATTCGACAGGAGCCGGTTCCAAGTATCTTAATGCCGGAACCATGACCGGTCAGGGAGTTGAGCTCGACCTCCGTCTGACGCCTGTTCTGGAGTTCGGTGACTTCTACTGGAATGTCTATGCCAACGCTACATTCGCTACATCTAAGGTGACCGAGCTTTACGGCGGTCTGTCAGAGCTGACGGTGTACGACCCTATATATGCTATCGTAGGTCAGCCTTTCCCTTATATTAAGGCCACAGACTTCAAGCGTGACCCCGAGGGCAGGGTGATTGTGGACCCCGTTACCGGTCTGCCTACACTCGGCGACCTGGTTCCCGTCGGTCAGACAGAACCCAGTGTCCGTCTGGGTCTTTCTACTGAGTTCGCATGGAAAGGTCTTTCACTCAACGCTACCTTCGAGTACAGAGGCGGCCACGTAGCCCGTTTCGACTCCGAGTATGAGATGCTCTTCACCGGAGCGTCCTATATCTCGGCTATCGCAGGCCGTGAGAGGTTCGTATTCCCGAATTCCGTAATAGAAATGACAGATGAGAACGGTGAAAAATACTATGTAGAGAACACCAACATCACTGTAAACTCCGGCGGTAAGGATTTCTGGACAGGAGTCTACCGTTCCGCCCGTGCCGCGCAGGTAGTGAGCGCCAACTCCTGGAAGCTCCGTGAGCTCTCCCTGACATGGAACCTGCCGCAGAGATGGATGGAGAAAACCAAGATCCTGCAGAGCGCTGCCGTATCTCTCGTGGGACGTAATCTCTTCTACTGGGTACCTGACACCAACCTCTGGGGAGACCCTGATATGTGGGGCGGAACAGGCAACCGCAACGCGCCCGGTGTTGTCCGCAACGCTATGGCCGGCTTCAGAACATTCGGTTTCAACATCAACTTATCATTCTAACACATGAAGGAAATGAAAAAGATTCTAATATATACAATAGCTGTGCTGAGTGCCGTCGGACTGTCAGGGTGTGAGAACTGGCTGGACATCAACCATGACCCTAATAATCCGACCTCGGAACAGATGACTGAGGCCATTATGCTGCCGGCACAGCAGTATGCCATTCTGGACAACATGACCAACTCCACTTACGCGTGGACACTGGCTCACTACCTTACTAAGTCCGGTGAGTATTCCGGCAATTACACCTTCCTTAACGGTCAGGTGATGCCCCAGAATCTCAATTCATGGTGGCAGAATTACTACTACATTCTTTGGAATCTCAAAACTATTCAGGAAATGGCAGTGGAGAACGAAGATCCGGGATATCAGGCGATTTCCGAGATTCTGCAAGTGATTGTTTTCCAAAGGATGGTGGATATATGGGGAGATATACCTTATTCTGAGGCATGCAACCCCGAAGAGATAGAGAAGCCGAAGTATGACAAGGCAGATTCGATATATACCGATCTGATAGCCAGGGCTGATGCGGCTGCCAAGCTCTTTGAGTCCATATCCGCTTCCTACAGTACTTCCGAGTTAAGCGGTGTGGATATCATCTGCCACGGAGACATCGCTCTCTGGACCCGTATTGCCTACTCGGTGGAGCTCCGCCTTCTGATGAGGGTTTCCAACGTGCAGGATGTCAGCGCTTCGGTCTCGGCCATCTATCAGAAATGTCTGGCTATAGATGAGAATGTGGACGCCAATCCCGGATATGTTTCCGAGGACGACAAGATGAACATCTTCTTCCAGTACTACGGCTGGGACAAGAACCTCAATCCTGCCGTCAACATCCGTCAGTACTGCCCGACATCCATCCTCGTAGATATACTCAGGAACAACAATGACCCTCGTCTGAGGGTTTACGCCGATCCCCGACGGGAGTTGGGTGACGACGAGGAGATGGGTGTGTACTACTCCCTCTATCCAGAACTGGTCAATGAGCGCTACATCGGTATTCCTTACGGTCAGGCGAATCCGGCCGGTATCGAGTATACCTCTACCACCGGGACAGGTTTGCTGGCCGGCAGCTCCGATAAGGAGGGCGGAATGCTGAGGGCCACTACATTCATGACTGGAGCCGAAGTCGGATTCCTCCTGGCCGAGGCTGCTCTCCGCGGTATCATCCCCGGCGGTGACGCTGCTGCCAAGGATTATTACGAAAGGTCCGTGACCTCCGCCATGAAGCGGCATGAAGCAGCAATGCAGGATGCCAGCGAGAACTTTACAAACTATCTCGGTGATCCCATGCAGGGAATGAGAGATCCTATTGCCGGTACCGCAGAAGAGGCGGCCCGCACTTATCTTGATCAGGACAATGTGTTGACCAACTGGACAAAAATGTCTGATGAAACGCAGAAACTTAACGCCATCTGCACTCAGAAGTGGCTGGCATTCATGGGTTACAACCCCATGGAGGCATGGTTTGAGCACAGAAGGACAGACATGCCCGAGCTGCCCGCTTCCAACCAGGGACTTCAGCCCCGTCTGAATTTCTCCCTGCTGCCATATCCCCAGACAGAGAGGAACCTCAACATGAGTAATATTCCTGATCCTGAAAGAAATATCTACAGTGCTCTGGTGTTCTGGGATGTGACTCAACCCACTGTTCCGGCCACAACGTTGTATTAACCCCAAAAACTACAGAAAATGAAATCAATTCATAAAATAATACTGGCATTTGCGGTACCTGCTCTTATGCTATGTGCAACTTCCTGTCTCAAAGACGAGCCTCTGATCGACTGGTCTCAGCTCGGAGTAGTTGTGGAGCTGCCTTATACATCCCACTCTCAGGTGAAGAACAACGTTGCTCAGGGTACGGTCGTTACCTTCGAGTTGATGGTGAACTACACCATAGATTATGCGGACAAGGTTACCGAGGATATTCCTGTAGGCATAGCTGTGGATCAGGATATGGTGGCGGAGTTCAACAGTGGTCTTGCGGCATCGGAGCAGCAGTGCGAGATTTTCCCTGCCGGCAGCTATGAACTCCCCTCTCAGCTTGTCATAGCGGCTGGAACGAAGAAGACAGCTGTTGATTTTAATGTTACTGTGAACTCGAGTTTCGAGCCCGGTCACAGATATCTCCTCCCTGTCGTGATATCGAGTGTGCCTGACAATTATATAATCAGCGGTAATTTCGGACATCTCTATCTTGAGATTAATATGGCCGATTAACAGGATCTGCCGCTGTGTAAAGTCTAAAAGGGATTGTCTTAAAGGCGGTCCCTTTTATTTTTCCTTTTTCTGTCATCGTGTCTGATTGGGCTGATTCTCTGAAGATTGTTTTGCTGGGTTGAAAATTTTGTATATCTTTGCACCCCCTTATAATAGGGGGATTGCAACAAAATTTAACGTATTAACTTAAAAATCAACACAGTGGACACATTAAGCTACAAAACAGTGTCGGCTAACCCGAACATGATCGAGAAGAAATGGGTAGTGGTTGATGCAACAGACCAGATCGTGGGCCGTCTTGCTTCCAAAGTGGCTATCATGCTGCGCGGTAAGAACAAGACTTACTACACCCCGAACATGGACTGCGGCGATTATGTAATCATAATCAACGCTGAGAAAGTCCGTTTCACCGGGAAGAAGCTCACCGACAAGGTCTATGTACGTCACACCGGCTATCCCGGAGGTCAGCGTTTCGCTACTCCCAAGGAGCTTCTCGCACGCAAGCCGGAAGCCGTAGTGAGGGAGGCCATCCGCAAGATGCTCCCCAAGACCCGCCTGGGTGCCAAGATGTACAGGAACCTTCATGTATACGCAGGTCCCGAGCATCCTCATCAGGCTCAATCACCAGTATTAATCAACATTAACGAACAAAAGTAAACAGAGCATGGAAGTAATCAACGCCCTTGGAAGACGTAAATCTGCTGTCGCTCGCGTTTATGTGACTACAGGCAAAGGCAACATCACCATCAACGGCCGTACCCTTGAGGAGTACTTCAAGGAGGAGACTCTCCGTTATATCGTGAGACAGCCTCTGAATGTGACTGAGACTCTGACCGATTTCGACATCAAAGTCAATCTTGACGGCGGTGGCATCAAAGGTCAGGCCGAGGCACTCCGCCTTGCCATATCCCGCGCACTCTGCGAGATCAACAAGGAGGCCTATCGTCCGGTTCTGAAGTCCAACGGTTTCCTCACCCGCGATGCCCGCGAGGTCGAGAGGAAGAAACCCGGACAGCCCGGTGCACGTAGACGCTTCCAGTTCAGCAAACGTTAGTATTTACGTAGAACATTCAGAATGCACAGTCAGGATTCAAAACGGACAGACCCCTGTAAAGGTTACTGCGCGTTTGTCCTGCTGCGAGAAATTTGGAAGACCGGCAGCATAGCCGCTACTTCGAGATTAACAAAGAGAACTCTTGTATAACACAGAGACAAAATTTAACAAAACAATGCCCAGAACAAATTTCCAAGATTTACTTGATGCAGGTGTTCACTTCGGTCACCTGAAGAGAAAATGGAATCCCAAAATGGCTCCTTACATCTTTATGGAGAAGAACGGAATCCATATCATAGACCTGCATAAGACTGTTGTCAAGATAGACGAGGCCGCGAACGTAATGAAGCAGCTCGCACGTGCGGGCCGCAGAATCCTTTTCGTGGCTACCAAGAAGCAGGCAAAGGACATCGTGGCAGAGTATGCCCAGGGTGTCGGTATGCCTTACGTGACAGAAAGATGGCCCGGTGGAATGCTCACCAACTTCCCCACCATCCGCAAAGCTGTCAAGAAGATGCACACCATCGATGAGATGATGACCAACGGTACTTTCGAGACCCTTGCAAAGCGCGAGCGTCTCCAGATTACCCGTCAGAGGGCCAAGCTCGAGAAGAACCTCGGTTCCATCGCTGACCTCAACCGTCTTCCTGCAGCCCTTTTCGTAGTGGATGTACAGAAAGAGATGAATGCCGTTAAGGAGGCCAACCGTCTCAATATCCCGGTTATCGCAGTTGTTGATACATGTTGCGATCCTACCCCCGTTGATTATGTGATTCCCGGTAATGACGATGCCGCTAAGTCTGTTTCCGTCATCCTCGATGCTCTGTGCGGAGCCATCAAGGAGGGGCTGGAAGAGAGGAAGCTCGAGAAGGACAAAGAGGAAGAGGCCCGCGAGGCTGACAACGCCGCTTCCGGCAAGAAGATGCGTCCCCGCAAGGGTGCCGCTCCCAAGGCCGAGGCCGCTCCTGCCGCAGAGGCAGCTCCCGCAGCCGAGCCCGCTGAAGTAAAGGAATAATTTTAAAGAAAGGAAGACAATGGAAATTAAAGCAATAGACGTTCAGAAGCTCCGCAAGATGACCGGAGCCGGAATGATGGACTGCAAGAAGGCCCTCATCGAGGCTAACGGTGACTATGAGAGAGCTAAGGAGATCATCCGTGAGAAAGGCAAGCTCGTGGCTGCCAAGAGGGCTGACCGCGAGACTTCCGAAGGTGCCGTAGTAGCCAAGGTGGACGGCAGCAAGGGTATCCTCCTGTGCCTCGGCTGCGAGACTGACTTCGTGGCTAAGAACGAGGAGTTCCAGGCTCTTGCAAACGCCATCGCCGATGCAGCCATCAAGGCTATGCCCGCCGACATGGAGGCTCTCAAGACCTGCGCCATCGCTGACGGCCGCACAGTAGAGGCCGCCATTACTGAGCAGATCGGCAAGACCGGCGAGAAGCACTCACTCGTAGCTTACGAGAAGATCGAGGCTCCCTACATCATCTCCTACATCCACACCATCAACGGTAAGCTCGGCGCTATCGTCGGCTTCAATAAGGAAGTACCTGTAGAGCTCGCTAAGGGCGTGGCCATGCAGGTGGCATCCATGAACCCCGTTGCAGTCAATAAAGAGGCCGTGCCTCAGAATGTTGTTGACGAGGAGCTCAAGGTGGCAGTGGAGAAGACCAAGGAGGAGCTCGTGAAGAAGGCTGTTGACGCCGCTCTCAGCAAGGCCGGCATCAACCCCGCCCACGTCGACAGCGAGGACCACATCCAGTCCAACACCGCCAAAGGCTGGCTCACCCCCGAGCAGGCTGACCAGGCCCGCGAGATTATCAAGACCGTCTCCGCTGAGAAGGCCGCCAATCTCCAGGAAGCCATGGTCAACAACATCGCCAATGGCCGTCTGAACAAGTTCTTCAAGGAGAACACCCTCGAGGAGCAGGAGTACCAGATGGGCGACGGCAAGACCTCTGTCAAGGCAGCTATCGCAGCTATAGACAAAGAGGCTAAGGTGACCGTCTTCAAGAGGATATCACTGGTTGACTAATTCTTCCCGCAAGGGTCGTATACATAGAAAATGCCGGAAGGACATCGCGTCCCTCCGGCATTTTGTTTTCCGCGGTTCCGTCTGTTATTATTTCAGAGGAGCGAGTATTACGATGTTGTTGCTTTCGGGAGTGAGGTCCTTGAGGATTTCCTGGATGCGGGCCTTGTTCTCATCCGAGAGGTTGCCTTCCTTCAGGGCCTTTTCTGCATCTTCGGCAAATGTCTCGGGGTCGGTGACAGTGTACCAGTAGCCGCCGGTGAAGGAAGCGTAGTCTGTCTCCCTGGCCAGGTAGTCATTGAAGAAAGTCGTCCTGACGCTTTCTCCTGTGCGCCGGTCGGTGATGACGTACTCAGGCTTGCCGGTGCTGAATCCCCATTCAGTCTGTACAGGGTAGCTTACGCTGGTGATGAAGCGGTCGGGCAGCATGATATAGGAGTGGATGGGGGCGTCTTCGTTGACATTGAGGTTGTAGTCCTCGGATTCTACCTCCTTGGTGTTGAAGTCGATGGTGTAGACCGGATCGAGGCGGCCCTCGTTGATGACATAGAGAGAGTCGCTGCCGCCGCTCCAGGTTATGAGCGACAGGTCGAAGGCTCCTTCCACGTTGCCGTTGCTCTCGATCTCATTGCTGAAGTCGGGGGTGAGGGTCAGATGACCTGAGGGTATTTCCCAGAGCACATTGCCCTGCATGTCCTGCTGCCATGCAATCATCGGAACTATGTCCCTGAACGGGAGGGCGGCGACTGTTACTGTGCCGGCTTTTGAGTCCACAGAGAACTGTCCCTTGGGCACACCGTATTTCAGAGGGACCTCCTTTTTGAACTTTCCGGTGGCGATGTCGAAGCCTAAGAGAGTCTTGGTCTGCCAGGGCAGGAGCCATATCGTGCTGTCCTCCTCGTCTATCCTCGGAGCTCCGTAGGTGTTGAGGTATTCGCCCGGACCGCGGCCGATGGTACCTACGTCGCAGAGGAACTTACCTGTCGCACGGTCGTAGAGCTTGGCCGGACCGCGCATGGATGCTCCGATGCAGATGTAGTGGTCACTGAATGCGTAGTTGTAACCGGTGGCGAATGCCTCGACCCTGCTGTCTAAGGCGATAAACTCAGGCTCTGCGGCCAGCTCGGAGATGTTGGTGACCGCCCCCTTGTCTACGCGGTTGAAGTTGACGCTGATGAGGTTTCCGTCTCCGTTGCCGGAACCGCAGGATGCGGCTAAAACGATTGCTGCCGCTATAGCTCCTGTTTTGATGAGGTTCTTTTTCATAATAGGTGTTGTTTGCTGTGGATAAAATCAAAGTTGTCTCGAATGTAGGAAAAAATTTGGAAATCCTCAGCACTCACTAATATTCTTTTTAGAAACATCTACTCCTCACGGAACGGGGAACTTTTTCTACATTTGCATAAATCTTTTGATGTACGATGAAAATGAGGTTCTTGAATGTATTTATGTTGCCGGCCGTGATATGCTTGGCGCTGCTGCTGACTGCCGGATGCGGAGACAGGGTGCCCCGGTTTACGGCGGAGGAAACGGATCTGGTAATGTCTTCGGACGGAGTGATGCGGGTGCTGCTGGTGACTTCGCCGGAGGATTCGCTGGTACTGCGGACACCGTGCGTGGACCTGGCGGAGGAGGATCTGCAGTCGGAGGTCTATGAGCGTCTGGCACGCAGGATGATAGCTACGGTAACGGATTCTACGCAGGACGGGGTAGGGCTGGCTGCTCCCCAGATCGGCCTGAACCGTCGGGTAGTGGCCGTAATGCGCTATGACAAGCCCGGATATCCGTTCGAAGTGTATCCCAACATTCATATCGAGCATTTTTCCGATCAGAAGCAGACTGGTCCGGAAGGCTGTCTTTCCATTCCAGAGATCGCCGGTGACGTTGAACGCTCTCAGCAGATAGTTATCCGCTACACTGACCCGGAGACTCTGTCTGAGGTCCGCGATACCGTGGACGGCTATACGGCAGTCATCTTCCAGCACGAAGTCGACCACCTCGACGGCATCCTGTTCACAGACAGGCTGACAGCTCCGGCTGGTTCTGGAAGGTGACGGTGAAAAGCAACTTTCGTCGGCACCTTCCGGAGCGAGCTGCCGCAACGGCAGAGAATCGCTGGAAATAGTGCCGTTGTGGAAGAGGAACAGGATGGCAATGCGGTCCAGAAGGCCTGCAGCAGGGGTGCCGCGAGAAAGGTCATGCCGCAACGGCAGCGAAATGCGGGAAATGGTGCCGTTGTGGAAGAGGGCTGAATGAGATGGGAAAACAGTGGTGTGTGAAAGGGCGGATATGAAAGGGCGGGAATGAAAAACCCCGGCAGCCGGAGATGCGGCGGTCGGGGTTTGCAATTTAGGTTGCCGGGCGGGCTGTTACTTCAGTACGCCGAGTTCCTTGCCGATCTTGGTGAAGGCGGCAACGCATCTGTCGAGGTGCTCCTTCTTGTGGCCGGCGGATACCTGTACACGGATACGGGCCTGGTCTTTAGGCACTACAGGATAATAGAATCCGGTTACGAAGATGCCCTCGTCCTGCAGGCGGGCGGCCATCTGCTGGGACAGCTTGGCGTCGTACAGCATGACGGCGCAGATAGCTGACTCGGTGGGCTTGATGTCGAAGCCGGCAGCCTTCATCTTGCTGATGAAGTAGTCGGTGTTCTCGTGCAGGCGGTCCTGAAGCTCGTTGGACTCCTTCATCATGTCGAACATGCGGATACCTGCGGCTGCGATCATGGGAGGAATCGAGTTGGAGAAGAGGTACGGCCTTGACCTCTGGCGCAGCATGGCGATGATCTCCTTCTTACCGGTGGTGAATCCGCCGACGGAGCCGCCGAATGCCTTTCCGAGGGTGCCGGTGATGATCTCGATCTGGCCGCGGAGGTTGTAGCGCTCGGTAACACCGCGTCCGGTCTTGCCTACGACACCTGCGGAGTGCGACTCATCGACCATAACCATGGCGTTGTACTTCTCGGCGAGAGCGTGGATCTTGTCGAGAGGACATACATTGCCGTCCATCGAGAATACACCGTCGGTAACGATAATGCGGTGACGCTGTGCCTGGGCTTCCTGGAGGCATTTCTCCAGTTCGGCCATATCGGCGTTGGCGTAGCGGTATCTCTTGGCCTTGCAGAGACGTACACCGTCGATGATGGAAGCATGGTTGAGAGAGTCAGAGATGATGGCGTCCTGATCGTTCAGCAGGGGCTCGAATACGCCTCCGTTGGCGTCGAAGCATGCAGCGTAGAGGATGGTGTCCTCTGTGCCGAAGAACTCAGCGATCTTGGCCTCGAGTTTCTTCTGCAGGTCGCCTGTACCGCAGATGAAACGCACGCTGGCCATGCCGTAGCCGTGTGTGTCGAGAGCTTCCTTGGCTGCGTTTACCAGTTCCTTGCTGTCAGCGAGGCCGAGGTAGTTGTTGGCGCAGAAGTTAAGGGCTTTGGTGCCGTCCTGAAGGGTGATTTCGGGACCCTGGGGAGTGACGATGACGCGCTCCTCTTTGTACAGACCGGCTTCCTTGATGCTGTTCAGTTCATTCTGAAGATAGGCTTGAAAATCTTTGTACATAATATTGAGTGTTTAGAGTATTTTTCTGAATGCAAAAATAATAAAATCGCGGAAGAGTTGTCAGGTGAATTTTGATTTGCATGAAATAATTTTTAACTTGCAATGAAAAAACAGTCAGTGCTATGAAAAAAACAACCGCCGCGCGAATCTTAAGTACAGTCGCTGTAACAGTGTTATATGCGATGATTATTTCTTCAACTGTGTCTTGTAAACGGGATTACCCGTCCGACGGCGAGCTCTCCGAATATGCCGGACGGATAAATGATGTAGGAAGCGGTCTTGTAGACTGGCTGGATGATCTTTTTCAGGTCAATATGTGTCTCGAAGCAGAGGACTCTGCGGCGCGGGACAGTATCCTTGCCATGTATTTCGGACGGTCGGCTGATACTGTCTTATTGGACGGAGATGGAGATGTCGTCTATATGGCCAGGCAGTGGATGGATTATACGATCAATACCGGCGGCCGTACTCTCAGTGAGGACGGTGCAGTATGGAATGTCTCGTACCGCTGGTTCAAGCCCTGGGGCGATTCTGAAAGTTTTGAGATAATCATTGCCCGAAAACCCGACGGCAGCTATGCCGTTGAGGGAATGTTTTTGGCAAACGGGCTATGGGAATACTTCATTGCCTATTCACAAGTGAATTTGGAATTTACGACGTCTCTTGCAGGTGTTTCTTACTGGGCTGAGGGAGGGACAGGCTCCAGTGTGAGAAATACTGTAAAATACAAGTTCAACGGCTGGATTGACACGTATTATGGAGACAACGGCTCTCCCGATGAGGAGATGCCTCAGTTCAATATGAGTCTCACGGATGTTTCGGCGTACAATCCCAAGGAGTACATAGGCAGCGAACCTGTTTTTTCGGGCAAGGACTATTATCTTCGGGGCGGTAGCCTCGAATGTCTTGTCATGGCTCCGGGCAGGTCTCCGGGTGTGATGTACATAGACGTGGGTGCCGGAGGAGTATGGGATGTGGAATGGGAGCCTTTTGCCGAGGAATAGCAGAATTTTTCAGAAAAATTTGGAAACTGCGGAAGTTTTTTTAGTTTTGCGCCCTGATTATGACAAACAGGGAGCAGATACTGAGAATTACGTCCGCACTTTTTTTGGAACATGGCTGCAAGTCGCTGACAATGGATGAGGTGGCTTCTGCCAACGGTATGTCCAAGCGTACGATCTATGAACTTTTTCACGATAAGGCGGAACTCTTGCAGGAGTGTATCCTGCTTATGCACAGGGACAATATGAATAAGTCGGAGGACGAGCTGGCAAAGGCCGGCAATGTCTTAGAATGGTTCATGCACTCGCTCCGGAACGAGGACAGCCAGCGCATGACCTTCTATTACGATTTCTTCACGGAGGTCAAGAAATATTACCCGGAGGTGTTTCTGAACGTGGTCAAGGATGTCAACCGCTGGCACTGCGAGCTGCTGGAGCGGATCATAGAGCAGGGGCAGAAGGAGGGCCTGTTCATCACCGGTGTCCTGGACGCCCACAGCATTTCCCTCCAGCTCTTCGAACTCTCGGTGGCCGTGACCGACAGGGCGGTGCGCAATTATTTAGAAATAAAGCACGACCGCAGTTCTGACTGCCTGATGCTCTTTCTTATCAGGGGCATAGCCTCGGAGAAGGGCAGGGCCTATATAGATGAATATTTAGAAAATAATAAATCAATGTTAAAATAACAATGAGACAATCCATCAAGACAACAGCTCTTCTGTGCTTTGCCGCAGCCGTATCCATGACGGCAGAGGCATCTCCCCTGCAGGCATTTCAGGCGGGGCTGCCGCAGGAGCTGCAGGCACAGGTGCAGCAGGAGCCGACGGACTCCTCTGTGCTGTATTTTACCCTCGATGAGGCGATGAGCTATGCTTTAGAGCACAACTGGGATCTTCAGAACTCCTCCATAGCTGTCCGTCAGGCCGAGGCCGACCGCTGGACCGCCATTGCCAGCATGCTGCCCCAGGTCAACGGAACCCTGGACTATTCGAACTACATGGGCTATAAGATGGCCTTCGGAGAGACCGGCCTCTCGATAGCGATGCCTCCATACGGCTCTATAGGTGTCAATGCCGCCTTAGCCGTCAGCGGAGCGCAGGTCATCAGCGCCCTCATCGGCAAGATCTCCGTGGAGATGTCCGACGTCACCCGCCGGCAGTCGCAGCAGGAGGTCGCCGAGCAGGTGCGGCTCCTGTATTTTTCCGCCTTGGTGAGCGGCCAGACACTGGAACTGCTGGAGCGTAATTTGGAAACGGTGCGCAGGCTGCACGAGTTCTCCCAGAAGTCCGTGGACGCCGGAGTGGCCGAGCAGGTGGACGCCGACCAGATACTGGTGCAGGTGGCTACCCTCGAAACCTCTATTAACGAGGCCCGCCGTGGTTTGGAGATGATCTACAACTCCATGCGCCTGCAGATGAACATCGGTTTCGACAAGGAGATAGTCCTGACCCAGACCCTGGATGAGCTGATGGACGTGGAGCGTTCCCTCGATCTGCTCTACGACGATTTTATTCTGGAGAACAACTTCTCCTACCAGCTGGCCCTCAAGAGCACCGACCTCTACCGCCAGCAGAAGAACCTCGCCGGATGGGCCTACGGACCTACCCTGAGCGCATTCTACCAGTACACGGGCCGAAAGTATTTTTCCGACGAGATGACCATGAACATGACTCCCCCGAACATGGTGGGAGTGACTCTGTCGATTCCCATTTTCTCCTCGGGGAAAAATTTCGAGACATTCAAGAAGGCCAAGTTAGAGTATCAGAAGCAGCTCAACACCTTAGAGAACACTGAGATGGCCCTCAGGATCCAGCACCGCCAGCTCAAGTACAACCTCTCCTCCGCCTACGAGCGCTACCAGACCCAGCTCAAGAACGTGGAGGTGTCCCAGAAGGTGTTTGACAACATCGGCAAGAAATACGAGTTCGGCCATGCCTCCAGTCTCGACGTGACCAACTCGGCCACCACCCTCATCACCGCCCAGAGCACCTACGTGCAGGCGGCCTTAGACTATGTGACAGCCCAGATCGAGCTCGAAAAACTACTCAACAAGAATACATACACTCAGGAAGAAAAATAAGCCATGAAAATCAAAGCAATAGCCACAATCACAGCCTGCGCCGCACTGCTCAGCGGCTGCGGCGGCAACAAGACCGCGGATGTCGCGGAGGAAAGGGTAGAGCAGGTACGCACCACCCCGCTGGCCTATCAGGAGGTATCGAGGCAGATAGAGCTCTCGACCACCCTGCAGGGCTATGACCAGATGAACATCTCCCCCTCGCTGACGGGTCTCATCGAGAAGATCTACGTCGAGGTTGGTGACCGTGTGCGCAAGGGCGACACCCTCGTTCGGATGGACCAGAACCAGCTCAACACCACCCGCATAGCATTTGCCAACCTCCAGATAGAGATGAACCGCGTGCAGATGCTCCTCGAGAGCGAGGCCATCTCCCAGCAGACCTACGACCAGACCAAGCTGAGCTACGACCAGACGCAGGAGACCCTCCGCTTCTTAGAGGAGAACACCTTCGTAAGGGCGCAGTTCGACGGTGTCATCTCGGCCAAGACCTACGAGGACGGGGAACTCTACAGCGGGGCCCAGCCCATCCTCCAGCTCACCAAGATCAATGAACTGAAGGCTTACGTCAATGTACCCGAGACCTATTATCCTTTAGTCAAGAAGGGAATGCATGTCAATGTCTATTCGGACATCTACCCCGGCCGGGCCTTCCCCGCGTCTATCGAGATAGTCTATCCGACCGTAGACCCGGCTTCCCATACATTTACCCTCAAGCTGCGGATTCCTAACTCCTCCGAGCTCATCCGTCCGGGCATGTACGTGAGCACGGTGCTCGACTTAGGCAGGACCGAGGCCCTCGTGGTGCCCTACCAGGCGGTGCTCAGGCTCATCGGCTCCAACAACCGCTATGTCTTCGTGGATGAGGGCGGCGTCGCCAAGCGCGTCTTCGTGGAGATAGGCGAGCGTCACGACCAGACGATAGAAATCTCCAGCGACAGCCTGAAGGTCGGCGACCCCATCGTCACCACCGGCCAGGCCAAGCTCGTGGACGGAGTAAAACTCAATGTGGTACAATAATCCCCGCCTGCGATGAGTATCTACAAATCAGCGATCAACCGTCCGGTGACGACCCTTCTGGTATTCGTCGCCGTGATAGTGATAGGCGTGTTCTCGTTCCTGAGGCTGCCTATCGACCAGTTCCCGGAGATGGACCCGCCGTACATCTCCGTGCTGACCGTATATCCGGGAGCCAGTGCCTCCGAGATAGAGACCAACGTTACGAAGATCATAGAGAACAACCTCAACTCCGTAGACTACCTCAAGGAGATTACCTCCACCACCAAGGACAATATCTCGGTGGTGATGCTCGAGTTAGAGTGGGGTACGGATCTGGACGAGATTATAAACGACGTAAGGTCGTACATAGACATGGTGACGGACGAGCTGCCCGACGGCTGTACCAACCCGTTCATCTTCAAGTTCAGCACCAGCTCCATGCCTATCCTCCAGTACTCGATTACGGCCGACGAGAGCTACCCGGGACTGGACAAGCTGCTCAACGATGAGATCATCCCGCAGCTGAGCATGGTAAACGGTATCGGAAACCTGACCCTTTCCGGCTCCCCGGAGCGCTATGTGTACGTGGACATCGACCAGCAGAAGCTGGATGCCTACGGCCTCCCTCTCGAGACCGTCGGCAGCGCGATAGCCGCCAACAACCTCAACCTATCCTCCGGTACCGTCAAGATGAACAAGGAGCAGTATCAGCTCGAGGTGCGCAGCGAGTACGTCGAGAGCTCCGAGATCAACGACATCGTGGTGACAGTCACCCCCGAGGGCCGTCAGGTCTTCGTGCGGGATTTAGCCACTGTGCGCGACACGATCAAGGACCTGAGCCTCGACGAGAAGACCAATGGCCGCGAGAGCGTCCGCCTCATGGTGACCAAGCAGACCGGCGCCAACACCGTGCAGATCTGCCAAGACCTCGAGAAAGAGCTGGCCAAGATAGAGAAGACCCTGCCCAAGGACATTAAGATAGAGACCATCTACGACTCTTCGGAGGACATCCAGAACTCCATCAGCTCCTTAGAGGAGTCGATTCTGTACGCCCTGCTCTTCGTGGTGCTCGTGGTGCTCTTCTTCCTCGGAGAGTGGCGCTCGACCCTGATTATCTCCCTGACCATCCCTATATCCCTGATTGTGGCCTTCATCTACCTGATGTTAGCGGACAGCTCGCTGAACATCATATCCCTCAGCTCCCTGACCGTGGCCATCGGTATGGTGGTGGACGACGCCATCGTGGTGCTCGAGAACATCACCAAGCACATCGAGAGGGGTTCGTCGCCGAGGGAGGCGTCCATCTACGCGACCAACGAGGTGTGGGTATCGGTTATCGCCACGACTCTCGTGATAGTGGTGGTGTTCGTGCCGCTTACGATGCTTACCGGTATGGCCGGCATCATGTTCAAGGAACTCGGCTGGTTAGTGACCATCATGGTATGTACCTCCACTGTAGTGGCCATCACCCTGACCCCCATGCTCTGCTCCAAGCTGCTCAAGGCCCGTCCGGTGCGCATCAACGAGAGGGGCGTCATCGAGAACATCCCGCCCAAGCGCAACTTCTACCAGAGATTCGTTATCCCCATCCTCGACGCTCTGGACCGCGCATACGCCCGGCTGCTGCGCTGGTGCCTGCATCATAAGGCCATCACCCTCGGCGCCATCGTGCTCTTCTTCTTCGCTTCCATCACTCCCTTCCTGATGGGCAAGATCGGAACCGACTTCATCCAGGAGACCGACAACGGCCGTCTGTCCGTATCCATCGAGCTGGCCACCGGTTACCGTATCGAGGAGACAGCGAAGATGGCCCGTCACATCGAGAGCCGCTTCTATGAACTGGTGCCCGAGATAGAGCTGATATCCACCTCCGCCGGTACCACCGACGACGACGGAGTCTCGGCCATGTTCTCCTCGACCATGAACAACACCATGTCCATGACTGTAGTCTGCAACAAGAAGAACGAGCGCGAGCGCTCCATCTTCGAGATAGCCGAGGTGCTGCGTAAGGAACTGGCTTCCTATCCCGAGATCATCGACTACCAGTGCGACGTATCCAGCTTCATGGGCGGGGCCTCGTCCACAGTGGACGTGGAGATCTACGGCTACAGTTTCGACGAGACCAACGCCTTCGCCCAGGAGGTCCGCAACGCCATCCGTGACAACGTGCCCGGAGCCCGCGACATCGACATCAGCCGCGAGAAGGACCGTCCCGAGATCAAGATTAACCTCGACAAGGAGAAACTGGCCTACCACGGCCTCAACTCCTCCACCGTCTCCACCTACGTGCGCAACCGCGTCAACGGCATGGCCTCCGGCTACCTCAAGGAGGACGGAGACGAGTACGACATAGTGGTGCGCCTGCAGGAGGAGGACCGCAACTCCATCACCGACATCGAGGACATGACCATTCCCACCGCCACCGGTGCGATGATCAAGATAAAGGAACTCGGCAAGATTGAGGAGTATTTCGCCCCGCCTACCATTGAGCGCAAGAGCCGTCAGAGGATAGTGACCATCTCGGTGACCCCGTATGAGACCTCGATGGGCGAGCTGGCAGCCGGCATACAGCAGACCGTGGACCGGATGGGCGTACCCAGCGGCATCACCGTCCGCCTGGCCGGTAACTACGAGGACCAGCAGGACACCTTCCAGGATCTGCTGCTCCTCCTGGCCCTGATCATCCTGTTGATATACATCGTGCTGGCCTCCCAGTTCGAGTCCTTCGTCAAGCCGGTGATGATCATGACCGCAGTGCCCTTCGCCCTCTCCGGCGTGGTGCTCGCCCTGTGGATAACGGGTACGACCCTCGACATGATCGGCTCCTTAGGATTCATCATGCTGGTGGGTATCGCGACCAAGAACGCCATCGTGCTCGTGGACTACACCAACCTGATGCGCGACCGCGGATACGAGCTCAACGAGGCCATCGCCCTCTCCGGAGCCTCCCGTCTGCGTCCCGTGCTCATGACCGCCATCACCACCTTCCTCGGCATGCTGCCTATGGCCCTGAGCCAGGGTGAGGGCGCCGAGATGTGGAAGCCCATGGGTATCGTCGTCATCGGCGGTCTCCTCGTGGCCACGGTGGTGACTCTCGTAGTGGTGCCCGTCTTCTACGCCCTGCTCTCCCGCCACGGTGAGAGGGACAAGGATAGGAAGACCCGCTCCCAGTTCATTTTCATGCAGCTGTCTCCCAACCCCGAGGGCGATGACCCCGAGGTGCGCAGGAGGCAGGAACTCAACCAGTAAAAATGGAGGATACCTATTATGAAATGTGTCTTTATAGTATATAACCAGGCCAATACCGAGAGGGTGGAGTACATGCTCGACGAGCTGGGCATCCGCGGCTTCACCTTCTTTGAGCAGGTCCAGGGCCGCGGCAGCAGGGACGGAGAGCCCCGCCGCGGCACCCATACCTGGCCGGAGATGAACTCCGCCATGATGACCGTGGTCGAGGACGACCGCGTCGAGGAACTGCTTCAGACCGTCCGCAAGCTCGACAACCGCAACCGCGAGGTGGGTGTGCGGGCCTTCGTCTGGAATATCGAGCAGACAGTGTGATTTTTTGAATACAATTTTTGATTTTGGTTATCTTTGCGCCTTCATTTGAGTTACTGCAATGGAGAGCATAAAGGAAATCTACAAGATAGGCAAGGGTCCGTCGAGCAGTCATACGATGGGCCCTAAAAAAGCAGCGGAGATGTTCAAGGGCATGTATCCCGGGGCATCTTCGTTTACTGTTACCCTCTACGGCAGCCTGGCCGCAACAGGCAAGGGGCATATGACCGACGTGGCCCTCATAGAAGCCCTCAAGGATGAGCGGAGCCCCCGGGTGGACATCATCTGGAAGCCGGACGTCTTCCTGCCCCAACATCCCAACGGCATGAATTTTCAGGCCTTCGACTCCGAGGGACACCAGATGGGCGAGAAGACCCTGTTCAGCATCGGCGGCGGAGACATCAGCGAGGACGGACGACGCCAGCCCGAGAAGAGCATCTATCCCTACAGCAAGATGAAGGACATCTTAGGATGGTGCAACAAGTACAACTCCTATTTCTGGGAGTACGTCGCCCAGCACGAGGACCCCGACATCTGGGACTTCCTCTATGACCGCTGGGTGGTGATGAAGAAGGCCATCGAGGACGGTCTGGACCATGAGGGCGTCCTGCCCGGCGGTCTGAACGTGCGCCGCAAGGCCTACTCCTACTACCAGCACGCGATGAGCTACCAGAACACCATGCAGCGCCGCGGCCTGCTCTTCGCCTACGCTCTGGCCGTCTCCGAGGAGAATGCCTCAGGCGGCACCATCGTCACTGCTCCTACCTGCGGTTCCTGCGGAGTGCTTCCTGCAGTACTCTACCTGATTCATACCCAGTACGGAGTCTCCGAAAAGAAGATTATCAATGCCATGGCCACCGCCGGTCTCTTCGGCTCGGTCATCAAGGCCAATGCCTCTATTTCCGGGGCCGAGGTCGGCTGTCAGGGCGAGGTCGGCAGCGCCTGCGCCATGACCTGTGCCGCCGCCACCCGTCTCTTCGGGGGCACTCCTCCCCAGATTGAGTGCGCCGCCGCCATGGGCATGGAGCATTTCCTCGGCCTGACCTGCGACCCTGTCTGCGGCCTGGTCCAGATACCCTGCATCGAGCGCAATGCCTTCGCCGCCGCGAGGGTGATGGACTGCACCCAGTACTCCCTGATGTCGGACGGCAGTCACATTGTTCCGTTTGATACAGTTATAGAGGCCATGAAGCGAACCGGGCATGATCTCCCCAACCTTTACAAGGAAACTTCGGAGGGCGGATTGGCATATCTGGTAAAGAAGAAGGAATAAAATTTACTATATTCGCAGAATGAAGCGTTTTGGACAGATTATAGCGGTATCAGTGATAGCGGTGACAGCATCCTTATTCCCTCTGACGGCTCAGAGTGATGCATCCTCCTTTTTCAAGGTGGGTGTAAAAGGCGGCATCAACTTTACGTCCCTCAGCCGTTTCGAACTCGGATATATTTCCGAGTCAGTGAGCTCCTACACCGGCTTCAATGCGGGAGTGGCGTTCAGCTTCGACCTACCTGTGCAGGGAATGACCATACAGCCTGAACTGAATTACGTCTCCAAGGGAGCAATGTACCGCGGTCCGGAGAATTTCAGTTTCCGTACCGATTTCGTAGAACTGCCTGTGAATCTTCAAGTCGGGCTTGACCTCATATTCCTCAGACCGTATCTGATGGTGTCTCCCTATATCGGATATGCGGTTCTCAAGAAACCGGAAGCTATGGAGTGGTCGGAGATCAACCGTTTCCAGTATGGAGTGGGCATCGGTGGAGGTGTGGACTTCTGGAGATTCCAGCTTCAGGTCAAGTACAACTGGAACATCGGCCAGCTCGCGAAACATCTCCCCGAGGATGGTCTCTCTGCCAGTGACACAGGGTTCGAGATTCATCCTGCCGGGCCGGTCAGGATGGGCAATTATCGGGGACTTGAAGTTAATTTGGTATTTTTCTTTTAGTAATTTAATAATAGTTAAAAATTATGTTAGCAATTAACGATTCCAACTTCGAAGAAATGGTAATCAACTCCCAGATTCCTGTACTTTTGGATTTCTGGGCACCCTGGTGCGGCCCCTGCCGCATGATCTCTCCTATCGTAGAGGAGCTGTCCAAAGAGTATGAGGGCAAATGGCTCATCGCGAAGTGCAACGTGGACGAGTCCACAGACATCCCCATGAAGTTCGGCATCCGCAACATCCCTACTCTGCTGTTCTTCAAGGGCGGTGTAATGAAAGAGAAGATGGTCGGCTCCACAACGAAGGCCGCCATCGTCGCCAAAATGAACTCAATAGAGTAAAACACATTTTATTATGAAAAAGATTTTCTCAATCCTCACTCTTGCCATTCTGGTCACTGCTGTACCGGCCAGTGCTCAGCCCGGCGAGGACTTCTTCAACCTCGGCGTCAAGGCTGGAATGAATTTTACAAACATGTCCCAGCCTGAAGATGCCTTCCAAAGTGGATTTCTGAAAACTTACACAGGATTCAGCGCCGGTCTCGTCTTCAATTTCAACCTCCCCTTAGGTTTTGAAATCAATCCTGAGCTGCAGTATGTGCAGTCGGGCTATCTGTTAGACTCTTCGCTCGAGTCGGTCAACAGCCGCTATACTTCCGGTTCTGTCAGGGTTCCCATCAACCTGCAGTGGGGATTCCGCTTCCTCGGTGTCGTCAAACCGTACGTAGTGGTGTCGCCCTATGTGGGTGCTGTTCTCTTCGGAAAGAACACTACACGTGTCGGAGACAGTAAGGTGGAGACTATGCTCAATGAGGATATCTCCCACTTCCAGTATGGAGTAGGAGTCGGTGCAGGACTGTATGTATGGAGATTCCAGCTTGCGTTCAAGTGGAACTGGGACCTCAATCCCATTCTCAGCAACAGGGTAAGGCAGACAGCCATCGGGGGAAGCGAACTTATCCCCAAGCATAAGTCTAAGTTCAACGGAGGCGAACTGTCCCTGGCATTTTTCTTCTAATAAACGGAAATGACACTGACCGAAGACATCAGACGGACGATAGCCCCGGAGTGGGAGGGGTTTGAAAGGCTCCTTTCGGAGACCTTGGCCTCCCGCAGTGACCTTCTCAACAAGATTAACGCCTATCTCCTCGATGCTTCAGGCAAGAAACTGCGACCGCTGCTGGCCCTCGTAACCGCGAAGGCCTGCAGCGGTTCTATTAATCAGAAAGCCATAGCCTGCGCTGCTGTCTCAGAGCTTATTCACACGGCGACTCTTCTTCACGACGACGTGGTGGACGACAGCGACCAGCGTCGTGGCCGTATGACGGTCCGCAGACTCTTTTCTCCCGGAGCCTCCCTGCTGATAGGGGACTATTGGCTGACGCGGGCCATTCACCTGCTCATCACTTACGGGTGTCCTATGGAAGTCTTAGGCATCTATTCTAAGTCTCTCGAGGAACTGTCTGAAGGTGAAATCATCCAGATGGAATTAGCGGACAGCCTAAGAGCTACTGAGGATGACTATATCCAGGTTATCAGGCGGAAGACGGCTTCCCTCTTTATCGCCTCAGTCAAAGGTCCGGCCATCGTCTCGGGTGCCTCGGATGAAGTAGTATCGGCTATGGAGCAGTATGCCTACTGGTTGGGATGCAGTTTCCAGATAAGGGATGATATTCTGGACTATCATTCCAGTGCTGAGACCGGCAAGGATAGCGACAGCGATATCATGGAGCGCAAGATAACTATGCCGCTGCTCTGTGCCCTGCGAAATGCTCCGGAGGAAGAGGCAGATATCCGCCGACGTATGGGCGATATTACCTGCGATCCGTCCAAGCAGGAGCAGGACAGGGAGGTGGCGGCAGAAATACGCGCATTTGTCCTGTCGCATGGGGGCATAGAATCCGCAGCCGGGGTGCTGCGGGAATATACAGTCCGTGCCCGGAAGTATCTCGATGTGCTCCAGCCGTCTGCAGCAAGAGACGGATTAGATGCAATAGCCGCTTATGTCAGCGGTCTATAATCTCCACCTTACATAAGTAATAGGTTTTCCTTCAGCGAGGAACATCTGCTCGTAGAATGTCTTGATGGACAGCAGCGGCTCCCTCTCCGCGAGGCCTGAGCCGTATATGTCGTTGTCTGCCTCTATCAGAGAATGCCCGCCTTCACGGATCACTTCGAGTGTGGACTCGTGCAGGAGCTGGCTGTCAGTCTTCAGGTGCATGATGCCGTCCGGCTTGAGGAAATGTGAGTATCTCTCTAAGAAAATGGGACTGGACAGTCTTTTGTTGGGCTTCTTGGGCTGGGGGTCGGAGAAGGTAAGCCATATCTCCGATACTTCGTCCGGACCGAAGAGAGAGTCTATGAAATCTATTCTCGTGCGTAGAAACGCCACATTGGGCATGGCGTGCTCAGTCGCGTATTTGGCGCCTTTCCACAGACGCGCGCCCTTGATGTCCACTCCTATGTAGTTGTTCTCAGGGAACTGCTCCGCGAGTGCGATAGTGTATTCTCCTTTTCCGCATCCGAGTTCGAGGATTATCGGGCGGTCATTTCCAAATATCTCCGTGCCCCAGTGACCTTTGAGCGGATGGTCCTTGTGCAGGACATCCTGCATGGGGGGCTGGATGAGGCATCTGAACTGTTCGTTTTCCTTGAATTTTCTGATTTTGTCTTTTCCCATGTCAGTCTATGTCGTCGTTTGGTGTCATTTGTCCGCCGGATGTGACTATGATTCCGGCGCCGGTTATCGAGCCGGTGCTGTCTCTGAAGGAGACATTCATCGTCCATGTCCCTGATTCCTGCGGGATGATTCCGCTGCGGTACTGCCAGCGTATATCGTAGTAGGAAGTGGTGCCGGCTATGTCTATCCGTTTCTCGGACGGATTCTCTCGCAGATACCTGCTTATCCCGCTGTAGTCAGAGGGCAGGGTTACGGTCTCAGTACCTGTGATACCGGAGGGTGAGACTATGATGATGTCCGCGGTAACTGACTCAGGTCCCTGGCCTTTGATAAAGCGGGCCATAAGGTCAACCGCGTAGACACACGCTGAGTCAGACATCACAAATGAGAACGAAGCCTTCTGCCCGCTTTCTTTAGTGAAGTCATGAAACTGAGACTGTGTGTCTTCACCTACGGAACAGGCAGCTATGGCCGCGCACATCAGTATGGCGGACAGCCGTGTGTGCACGGACTTGCTGGTCATTGTCTGTCAGATTTTTTATTGTTCTCCTCTCCGTTTCTGACAGGTTTTTTCTTTTTCCTCTTCTTCTTGCGTTTGTTGTCGAAGCGGTCTATGCTGTCATCGCCGATTGAGGAGACGAAGTCTATGGGACGTTCTTCATCCCTGTCATCCTTGAGCAGTGTGGCCGGTTTGTTGCCTTTGCGGTTGGCGGCTATGATGCGGCGCACCTCGTCAACGGTCAGAGGAGCGGCCTTGGATATGTTGCCCTCCTCGTAGGAGAACCACATGATGCCTTTGAGGATGTCTGTCTTGACTAAGTATGCCGGTCCGTCCTGGAATTCCAAAGGGGAGTTGACGTTTGGAGTGTTGTTGTGGGCATCCACATAGACAGGCACTTCGTAGTTGATGCAGCACTTGAGTTTGCCGCACTGTCCTGCTAATTTCTGGGGATTGAGCGAGAGGTCCTGGCAGCGGGCGGACTGGGTGGAGATGGACTGGAAATTTGTGATGTACTTTGAACAGCACAGTGAGCGGCCGCAGACACCGATGCCTCCGATCAGGCCTGCCTCCTGACGGGCTCCGATCTGTTTCATCTCTATCCTGATTCGGAACTCTTCCGCAAAGACTTTGATGAGCTGACGGAAGTCCACCCTCTCGTCGGCGATATAGTAGAATATGGCCTTCGAACCGTCGCCCTGAAACTCTACATCCCCGATTTTCATGTTTAATCCCATGTCAGCGGCTATCTGACGGGACCGGATCATGGTGCTGTGCTCACGGGATATGGCTTCCTGCCATTTCTCGAGGTCGAGGGGTCTGGCTTTGCGGTAGATTTTCTTGAATTCCTTGGTCTCCATGTCGTAGTGGTTACGAAGCATCTGCCTGCCGACTATAGGGCCCTCGAGGGTAATGATGCCTACATCGTGTCCGGTTGCGGCCTCCACCACTACGATATCGCCTCTCTTGAGAAGCTGACGCGATGTGTTCTCGTAGAATCCTTTACGTGTATTTTTGAAACGTACTTCGTAGAGATGGCTGAACTTGGGGTCGTTGATGCTGTCCAACCAGTTGAAGTCATGGAGCTTGCAGCATCCTTCATGATAGCTGCACAACAGCTCTCCGCTCTCTGTCCTCTCGGTGGTACAGCCTCGGGAACAGTCATATGTTATGTTATTTTCTTCTATTTTACCCATAATTTACAAAGATAAATATTTATCTTTGAATTTCGATATGCAATTCAAAGAAGTATTAGGAAACAAGGATCTCGCGCTCCGCCTTATCAGGATGGCGGATTCCTCACGTACCGGACATTCACTGATGTTCGTGGAGCGGGACGGCTGCGGTGCACTGCCGCTGGCAATGGCTTTTATACAGTATCTGATGTGCCGCGGACGCCATGAGGGGGAGGATTCGTGCGGTGTCTGTCCGAGCTGCCGCAAGATATCCGGGATGATGCATCCCGATCTGCATTTCGCTTTCCCGGTCAATTCAGCGGCAGGTTCGGGTGCATCGAAAAAGCCACTGAGCGGTTCCTTTATGCAGCCCTGGCGGGATCTGTATAAGTCCAATCCTTATTTCACGGAGGCGGATCTCTACTCCGGACTCGGAATAGACGGCAAGGCCGGAGTGATAAGTGTCGCTGAAGCAAAGGAGATTCTCGACTCTCTGAGTCTTAAATCCTATGAAGGGTACGGCAAGTATATGGTGGTCTGGCTGCCCGAGCGGATGAATGCCGAGGCGGCAAACCGTCTGTTGAAGATAGTCGAAGAACCCATGCCGGATACATATTTCATATTCATTACTCATGCTCCGGAGAAAGTGATATCCACTATCCGTTCCCGTTCGCAGATGATCAGGCTGTATCCTGTGCCTGTGGAGGAGTCTGTACCGTACATAGCGTTGCACGCGGGAGTTACTGATGATGAGGCTAAGGTTTATGCCCGGATCTCCGGCGGCAGTCCTGGGCTGGCTCTCAGTATGGCGACAGAGGGCTCGGCCGCTTCACAGTATCTGCCGGCTGTCACGTCTATGCTGGACGCGGTTGATAGAAAAGATATGGTCTCTCTGCTTGAGGGCAATGAGGCGCTGGCGGCGCTCGGCCGTGAAAAGCAGAAGGATTTCTGTGCATATTTGGAGGAGTTTCTCCGTAAGGTCATGATGCACCGCGAAGGCTTAGCCTCCATAGCCGACGCACTGCCTTCGGAGAGAGAAGCGGTGGCAAGGTTCTGCCCGGTGTTCCATGACTCTTTCTATAGGAAATCTTTCAATGCTATAGAGGAGGCAAGGCAGTCTATAGAGGCCAATGTCAATGCAAAGATGATATTCTGCAATCTGTCCAATATGCTGTTTGCAATAAATAATTTTTAGGATATGATATTTTATTTTACAGGAACGGGCAATTCTCTTTGGGTGGCCCGTCAGCTCGGGGCGGCGTTCGGCGAGTCTCCTATAGCGGTGGCTGATGAGCTGAGCAGGCATCCGTCCGGAGAATGCATATATGATATCAAGTACGGCGAGCATCTTATATTGGTGTTCCCGGTTCACTCATGGGGGCCGGCGGAGATGATGTTGAGGTTCGTCAGCCGCATGACGCTGCACGGTTATGTGCATCAGCCTGTCTATGCGGTATGTACGTGCGGTGATACATGCGGGTGGACTGACCGTATAATCTCCGGGGCGCTTTCCCGCCGGGGGATAGATCTTACAGCATGCTGGTCAGTGCGTATGCCGAACAACTATATTCTTATGAAAGGATTCGGGGTGGATTCAGATGAAGTGCGTGAGACCAAGCTGCTTACTGCTCCGAATGAGGTGCGGGCGGTGGTGGATGCAATAAAGGGTGTCAAGGAGTACCGAAGCTATCTCATCGGTACTCATCCTTGGCTCAAGAGCCGTGTAATCAGTCGTCTGTTCAGGCATTTCTTAGCCGGCCCAGACAGTAAGACCAAATTCCATGTCAGTGATGCATGTATTGGTTGCGGACTCTGCGCCCGTGCATGTCCGACCGGAACTGTGGTTATGCAGGACGGGCGGCCGGTATGGGGACGCGGCTGCGTGCAGTGTACTGCCTGCATCAACCGCTGCCCTGTCCGCGCCATTGACTGGGGAAACATCACTCAGCAGCAGGGCCGTTACCGTCATCCGGAATTATGACCATCTCGCAGCGGGCGCAGTCGAAGACGGCTTTAAGCCGGCGTCCGTTATTGATCAGAATCAGCGGTGCGGCCTTTTCTCCGTGACGCTGTTTCGGACACAGGCCGAGCTCGTACCGTATGCAGTACTTGCACCGCATGAGTTCTGTCGAAGGGGACTGTTCTGTCTCGAAAGCCGGTTCCGGATCTATTCCGACGGAGTTATAGATGCTTCGGGCCAGTGTGTTGGCGCAGTTGAGCTGTACGCGCTGTGCCGGAGGAATTATTTTAGTACGGTCAATACGGTCAAACGGTATACTCTCTCTCATGTCCGGGACTCTTGCCGGTGGCTCCATCTTCATGGCGAGGTCACGGCGCAGTGCGTTGGCGGATGATGAAGGGAGGAATGGCAGCGGGCCCTCTTCAGGAAGTGCTGCTACTGTGAAAGTAAAGATTCCGCTGCGTTTAGACAGTGATTTCTGCAGCCCTTCCGCAGTCTTTGTACGGTTCTGCGCGGGTTCTGCAGTGAAATCTATATATGCTGACGGCCTGCCTCCTGCTGCTTCTGCGCTCAACCGATAGCCGTCCACTCCCCTGTGCTCGAGCTTAAGTACGGCAGGTATCAGCCGTTCCGGGGGATTGTTCTCTATGGCTTTCTCAAGAGAATGGTTGTAGCTCCTGTAGATTTTTGTGCCGGGAACCGGTGCGTGTCCGGCATTCTGGCTGTATGTTACAGTGCTGCCTTGTACTGTGTCCGCCCTCATCCCGGATACGTCTCCTTTGGAAGATACAAAGCAGAGTCCGTCTCCGTTCGCGAGGGGTGTGCTGAGGTTGTCATACAGGCGGAGCTTCATGCTGTTGCCCCGGATGCTTATTATTTCTCCTACAGGCTCTCCGATACCTTTGGCGTAATCTCCTGAATTCCATTTTCCCCGCGTGCCGTCGATGAAGTAGCGGGTGTAACCGCGGTTGAATGTGGCTTCCGGATGGGGGGAGAAGCCTCCGGAAGGGGATCCCCATGAGCTGCGGGCATATTTGCCGCTGCTTCCTGATATGATGGTGTCCAGCGCGTCGCTGTATGCTCTTACGATGTTCCTTACGTAGGATATGTTCTTGAGCCTGCCTTCGATTTTAAATGAACTTGCTCCGGCCTCTGCCATGCAGAGCAGTCTGTCCTTGAGCGAGAGGTCCTTGAGAGAAAGTATGGCTTTGCCGCGCAGCAGGAGTTTCCCTGAGGGTTCCATGACATCGTAGAGAGAGCGGCAGGCCTGTATGCAGCAGCCTCTGTTTGCGCTGCGGTGGGTAAGATACTGGCTCAGATAACACTGACCGCTGTAGCATACGCAGAGAGCTCCGTGTACGAAGCATTCAATCTCACAGTCTGGGACGGCTTCTGATATTTCCCGGATCTGTGCAGAACTCAGCTCTCTGGCCAGAACTATCTTGCGGAAGCCTAAGGAGGCTAACCAGCGGGCCTGTTCCGGAGTCCGGATGTTGCACTGGGTGGAGGCGTGCAGTTCTATGGGGGGAATGTTCATCTTCAGGATTCCGAGGTCCTGGATGATGAGAGCGTCGCATCCTGCCTTGACGGCGCTGAGTACACACTGTCGAGCGGCTTCTGTCTCGTGGCCGTAGATGATAGTGTTCAGGGTCAGATAGACTTTGGCTCCGAACCGGTGAGCGTAGTCGGTCAGGACTGCGATGTCCTCGAAGGAGTTACCTGCGGCCTCCCGTGCTCCGAACGAGGGACCGGCGATATATACAGCATCGGCACCGCAGTCGATGGCCGCGATGCCGATGTCTTTATTTCGTGCCGGAGCTAAGAGCTCAAGCTTTTTTACTGGCATTTGAGTTCTACGTTGACTTTATGCTTTGCGTACTCGGCGAACTGAGGGTTGTTCAGGATAGCCTTGTAGTTCTCGCAAGCGCCGGCCTTGTCGCCCTTGGCCTCGTAAGCAGTTGCGAGCTGATACTTTATCTGGTCGGCATTTCTGGCATTGGGAGAAGCTGTCAGGAATCCCTCGAAGTTTGCGATGGCATCGTCATAGTTCTTCAGCTGGAGAGCGGCTGTGCCGGCTATCTGCATTGCGGTAGGAGTGGGAAGGATGTCGAGAGACTTCTTTGCATTGTCGTATGCGCCCTGATAATCCTTGGCTTTGAGAACTTCAGCGGCTGTGCTGAGGTAGAGGGTAGCCATCTCCTTGTTGGCGGCTTTTTCCTGACCGAGCTCTGCGGCCTTTGTGAGGGCTGCGATTGCTGCGTCATTCTGGTCAGCGCGGGAAGCGGCCTGGCCTAAGCGGAGATATCCGTTGGCATCATTGGGATTAATCTCAACGACCTTCTGGTAGCATTCCATTGCTTCAGTGTAATTCTTCTGGTTGAGGGCGAGATTGCCTTTCTGCATGTATAGCTGGGGTATCAGTGACTGTGCGTCAGCAGCGATGTCCTCCTGGCCGTATTCGTTGGCCTTCTCTACAGCCTTGTTCAGGGTCTCGATGGCAGCATCGAGTTCATTGGCGGCAGCGAGCTCCTTGCCCATGGCGTTGATGAGGGTGGGAATATTCCTCTTGCAGTTGTAGGCAAGTTCTTCAGCCTCGGGCCCTATCAGTTCTGCCTGCGAGAGGGCTTCTTCAAAATAACCTAAAGCTGTTTCTTTGTCACCTGCGTTGAGCGCAGTTGCTCCTTCGTTGTAGAGGGCGGTCGCTGACTCCATGTCCTGAGCGAAGAGAGAGACCATGGAAAGTGCTGCGACAGTTAAAATTGCTAATACTTTCTTCATATTTTGTCTGTTATTTAGTGTTGCAATGATTATTGAGCTGACAAATATACTCATATTTTCATACATTTGTCCCATGAAACTGAAAATTTTCCTAATAGCAGCCCTACTGGCGCACGCCAGTGCAGCTTTCTCCCAGATGGTGGGAGTGCTCGAAGATGATGCGAGGATAGTGCGGGATACTATGCCGAACGGTCTGGTATTCTATCTCGTAAACAATACATCTGTAAGTGGTTATGCCGATTTTGTATTCATCCAGAAAACCGGTGTGGCTCTTGAGGACAGCACCACCAAGGGGATGACATACCTGATGGAGTGCATGGCTTTGACGGAGACAGTAAATTTCCCTGACGGCGCTATATTTTCGTTTATCGACGACATGGGGCTGGACCGTACGGACGGTTTAGTTATAGATGCAGGAGACTATTATACCACTTATACTTTCAGTGACGTGCCCGTTACTAAGAACGACTATATGGTGGATTCCATGTTGCTGGCCATGTTCAATATGTCCTCGGCGCTGATAGTGGATGACCGTTCGGTAGAACGCGGCAAGAATTTTTTCCGCAATGTCTTTGCCGGCACCGAGACTCTTGACCAAAGGATACGGGATTCGGTCGCCCGCCGCTATTTTTCCGGAACATCCCTTATGAACCTGCCGCAGGACGAACTGTTCCGGAGAGTGGACAGTTATACTACAGAGGATGTCGAGCGCTTCTACAGGACCCGCTGCCGTCCGGATATGCAGGCCATAGTGATTGTGGGAGATATTGATGCCGCTGCGGTGGAGTCCAAGATCCGCTCCCTGTTCCAGGTGATGCCGAGGGCTTCAGGACCGGCGCCGGAGTTCCCTGATTCGGTGGTTGATGCTGCCGGAGGAGAGTTCTTTTATTTTAAGGACTGCGAGGCGGACTGTGCGAGGATTACGATAGACTATCCGTTGGCCCCCGTGGATGTCTCGCTGCGCACTACTGCCGTACCTTATATTTACGAGTATATCACTACCCTTGGGGTGGATATACTGCAGAGCCGTCTGCTGGCAGAATTGGAATACGCCCCGTTTTTCGCTAAGAGTGCGGATGTGGAGATAGTGCCGTTCCTCAACCGTCACTCCCTACAGCTGTCGGTGGAGTGTGCTCCGGAAGACTATGTAGATGCTTATGTATTCCTGATGAGAGCAGTCCGCAGTATGCAGGAATACGGTGTTACGGCGAAAGAGTATGAGAAAGGACGCAGTGACTTCTTCTTCGATCTCGAGAACACGTACTCGCGCCGCGCATCGTTGGATAACCGCTACTATACGGATCTGTGTGTTAGGAACTTTACTCAGGGTTACGCGATGGCCGGCATCGAATACTTCAAGGAGTATATCGAGACTGCAGGTCCGATGGTGGACAGTGCTGTCGTCAACAGTTTTATGCGGGCGGTTTTCTCGGATGAGGACAACAGAACAGTAGTGTGCTCGTCCCCGGAACCGGCAGGAGGTCTGGAGTATTTTGCCGTGGACCCTGTGCCTCTTCGGGAAGACAGCCTGTATCTCAGTCCTGAGAGCCGGCGTTCAGGGGCATCTTTTTTGGCTTCAGTGCAGGGCAGTGACAAATTTGTCAATACTGCGACAGGAGTTACTTCCCGCAGGTTGCCCAACGGTGCTACATTGGCTTATCGCCATATGTCTGTGGAGCCCGGGTGGGTGTATTTCGAGGCAGTTGCCCGAGGCGGAATCTCACTTTCGGAAGATGATGTGGACCTGCTCCGGGCCTATGTCGATGATGTGGCCCGTATAAGTGTCAATGGCGGACTGAATGTCTTCGAGCTTTCTCGGCTGACCAACGCCCTGCATATCGAGATAGACAGGAGTATTTCGGTCAACGGTAGAAAGATAACCGGCCGTTTCCACACTTCCTGCATGGATCAGTTTATAGAGCTTGCGGTCAAGTATTTTGAGGGCTCTGAGCCGGATATAGAGAACTTCGACAAGTACCGCAGGATGCTGGAGGGATGCGCTCCGTATGCATCCAATTCACCAGAAGCCGTCTTCGGGATGCTGCACAGCCGTGATGTCCGGTCCGGCTATGGAAAAGAACTTCCTGCTGATGTCCCTGTCAGCAGAATAGACTATATGTCAGCGTTGAAATTTGTGAATATGCTGTTCTCAAATCCGGCGGAGTTCTCATTTATGTTTGTCGGAGATTTCGACGAGACTAAGTTGCTTGCTTCAGTCTACAGCCATATCGCCTCTATTCCCGGAGGCCGCAGGACTGCTTACAGCCGGCAGAGGGAGAGAACACCGTTCTTTATCGCGGCCTATGACGATGTAGAGGTGGTTCCTGTACCGATGGAGTTTCCACGCAGGCTCAACAGCTGTAAGCTGACATTTCCTTGTGATATGACCATAGAAGACCGTGTGCTGTCGGATATTACGTCTAAAGTTATCGAAAGGGAAGTAATCCGCCGGCTTTCTCTGCGCGGAATTCTCGCTGAGGCGTCGAGACGCTACTACAGCTACCCTGAGGAGGTGGTTACCATAGACTTTCACTTTACCACCAAGGATGATGTCGGGGATATGGAAGGGATGTTCGCCGGAATAGTCATGGAATGTGCGGAGAAGGGAGTGAGTGAGAATGAGGTGGAGGCAGTCAAGCGCAATATGGATCTCAAGGCTAAGCTCAGGGAGCAGACAGACTATACCTACTGGACAGGTGTGCTCCGGAACCGGTACATCGACCGTAAGGATTTCTACACCCGGAGGCAGGCTGCGATGGACTCAGTCTCGGTGGAGGATGTGAACAGCGCTCTGCTCGATGTGCTGGACGATGGCCGTATCTCCGTGCTGTCAGTAGTTCCTGAAGAAAAATAAAGATTTATGGATACAATGGTGATAATAGACGACAAGATTATTTCCTCCGAGGTGTTTACCGAGTGTTTCGCATGTGACTACGGAGTCTGCGGCGGGGTGTGCTGCGTCATCGGGGATAGCGGCGCTCCGATGGAGGAGGACGAGCCGGAGCGGATAGAAGCCAATTACGGCAGGTTCTCCCCGCTGATGTCGCCCGAGGGCCGGGCGGTGGTGGAGGAGAAGGGATTTTTCGAGATAGACTCGGACGGGGACATGGTCACTCCGCTGGTCCCGGGCCGGGAGGAATGCGCCTATGCGGCCTGCGACGCGGAAGGCAGCTGGTTCTGCACCATCGAGCGGTCCTGGTGCCGCGGCGGTTCGGACTTCGTCAAGCCCATCTCCTGCCGTCTCTACCCGATCCGGGTCTCCAGACTCTCCAACGGCATGACCGCCCTCAACCTCCACCGCTGGAACATCTGCTCCTGCGCCTTCGCCAAGGGCAAAAAGGAAGGCATCCCGGTCTTCCGCTTCCTGCAGAAGCCTCTGACGGATGCCTTCGGAGAAGAGTTCTATGCAGCACTGGAGGCTGCTGCCGCTCAGTTTAAGTAGAATTCTTCACTTATTTTGCGATACCACTCCGAACGGTTGCCGTCAGCATCAGTGAGGCAGACGGTCTCTTCTGTTGCAGGCCCTTCGCTTATTTTGCCGAAGGAGGCCAGGATGCGCCGGGGCCGGGAGGACGGTTTGGAATAGACGCGGGTGAGCCGCTGCAGATGGAGTCTGCTTCTGTCCGCCAGCCGCAGGATGGATTTCTCTGACTCGGAGGGAACGATCAGACTGAAGACCCCCGTGTCGGAGAGGAGGCCGGCGGAGAGCAGCAGCAGTTCTTCGTGGGTGAGGCCGCCGGTGTGGCGGGCGGCGGTCCGGAGCGGGTCCGGGCTGGTGAGGGTGGTGTCGTAGAACGGCGGGTTGGAGACTATCATGTCGAAGCGGCGGGTGACCGCAGCGGCAGCGGTACCGCGGCAGAATTCCTGGAGAGAGATGTGAGCGGCCCTGAGCCTCTGCTGCCATGGGGAGCCTGCGAAATTTTCCCGGGCCTGGGCCGCTGCCTCCGCATCGCTGTCGATGCCCGTCACCTGCGCTTCGGGGAAACGCTGGGCCAGCATCAGGGCGACCAGGCCGCTGCCGGTGCCGATGTCCAGAACTGTCTGCGGGCTTCCTCCGGATATTTCTCCCGGACGGCCCGGACCGGCCCACGCTCCTAATAGGACCCCGTCGGTTCCCACCTTCATCGCGCACCGGTCGTGCCATACTATGAACTGTTTGAATCTGAAATACGGACTTCCCATAGCTTCTGAGGGGTTATCTGCCTATTCCACCGCCGCTCTGTCCCGTGCTGATGCCGCCTGAGCCGCCTACGCGGGAGGATTCCTCCACGTTGCCGACGTTGCGTCTGCGGACGTTGGATGCGGTACCGAAGCGGTAGCTGAACGAGATGGTGATTTTCTGCATGTTGATGCGCTGGTCGATGCTGTAGGTCAGCACGTCGCCGGTGTAGGAGGAGATGTTGGTCCGGAAGGAGCGGAGCAGGTCCTGAACGTTGAGGGCGATGGTGCCGCGGCCGTCCCAGAGGTTCTTCTTGATGCCGCCGAAGAGCATGTACATCGGGCGGATGTCCATGTAGCCCATGGTCATGTTGCCGGAGCCGAAGCCTCCGACCTCTATTTTCCATTCTTTGGGCAGCAGGAAGTTGAGGCTGCCGTAGAAGCTCTGGAGGAAGGAACCGTCGGAGTAGCTGTCGTCGGAGGTGCTGATGTTGCTGTTGTAGGCGGCGAAGTAGTTGGCCGAGAGGTTGAGCCACTTGGTTATGGGCAGCTCGGATACTGACAGGGCCGCGCCGGCTAAGGACTGGGTGCCGAAGTTCTCCCAGATGAGGCGCTGCTCACCGTTGTCGGGGTTGACTTCGGGGTGCTGCATGATGAGGTTGGAGTTGTGCTGGTAGAGCAGGCTCAGGTTGAGGTGCTGGCCGTAGCCGACGGTCAGGGATACCTGGTCGGAGAACTGCGGATTGAGGTCGGGATCGCCCTCGGTGAAGGAGTTGGCCGACATGTAGGTGCGGAAGGGGTTGAGCTGGCTGTAACCGGGGCGGCTGATACGGCGGGTGTAGGAGGCGGCCAGGCGCCACTTCTGGGTGGGCATGTAGCTGACGAAGGCGGTGGGGAAGAGGTTGAAATAGCTCTTGACGCTCTTCTCCCCGGCGCTGCGCCAGTCTCCGCGGGCGTAGGTGTACTCGCCGCGCAGGCCTATCTTGACAGACCATTTGGTGCCGAAGCTCTTGGCTGCGGAGATGTAGGCGGCGGCTATCTGCTCGTCGTAGAGGAAGATGTTGGAGAGGTTGGAGTTGTAGTTCCAGATGTTGTTGTAGAAGTCCTCGCGGACGGAGTTGTTGTCGGTGACGGTGCGGGACCACTTGAGTCCGGCCTCGAGCAGTCCGGTCTGCCAGAAGAGCTGCTGGTAGTCGGCCTTGGCGGACCAGATCTGGAGATTCTGGGCGGCGTCCTGGCGGAATATAGTGGTGTCGAGCGGGATGAGAGCGGTGATCATCGGGTCGGGTATGTCGCTCTGCCGGCTGGTGTTGCCTATGTCGTACCAGGAGTAGTCGGCGTTGAGGGTCAGCTCCTGCATTTTCGCAGGGTCGAAAGTGTGGGTGTAGTTGAGGTTCGCGGATACTCCGTTGAAGTCGTCAGTGTTGGCAATCTCACTGTTCAGGCGGCCGAGGATGTCTTCTCCGTGCAGGTGCTCAGTGAAGTTGTCCCCATAGGTGCCGGTGCTGCTGTTGCGGAATGTGCCTGTGACTATGGCGCCGAGGACATCCTTGTCGGAGATGTACCAGTCGTTGCCGGCCCGGAACATCTGGTTGAAGTTGCGCATGAGCAGTTGCGAGGAGTTGGACATGGTGTATTCGTTGGCTGCGCCATAGAGGGACTTGGAGAGCATCTCCGCGGTCATGTCGTCGTAGCGGGCGCTGTAGGTCAGGAAGGTGTTGGTCTTGCGGCCGCGGTAGTTGAGGTTGACCGAGCCGTCACCGCTCTGGTCCCAGCGGTCGAAGTACATGCCGCCGTAGCCGAGGTTGACCGAGCCGTTGAATCCCTGCATGAAATTCTTCTTGGTGACGATGTTGATGATGCCGCCTCCGCCGGCCGCGTCATACTTGGCGGAAGGGTGGGCCATGATCTCGATGCGGTCGATGGTCGTGCCGTCGGTGGACTGGAGCAGGACTTCCAGCTCCTTGCCGGAGAGGTTGGAGGGACGGCCGTCGATCCATACCGCCACTGCTGAGCCGTTGAGCTTTACATTGCCGTCGAAGTCTATCGTCACGCCGGGGGCCTTGCGGAGCAGGTCGGTGCCGTTGCTGCCTTCGGTGGAGACGGCGTCGGAGATGTTCATCACTATCTTGTCCAGCTTCTGCTCTATGACGGGGCGGCGGGCGGTTACCACTGCCTCCGCGAGCATTTCGGCATCGGGCTCGAGGAAGATTTCCGCACCTTGCTGCGGGACTGCGCTAAGGTCGGTTATCAGGTCGCGGTAGCCGATGAAGGAGGCCAGCAGTCTGTATCCGCCGGCGGAGGGGATACGGTCGATGGTGAACCGGCCGGCAGAGTCGGTGGTCGTACCGTTGACCACCGTGCTGTCGGGGGCTATCAGGGCGACGGTGGCGAACTCTATCGGTGCCTGCGTCGCTGCGTCCAGGACTCTGCCGGAGATGCTGCGGCCGTTCTGTGGACGGGCTGAGGCACAGACAGCCCACAGGAGCAGGGCGGTGATGGCCGCCGCTGCCCTTATTATTGTGCTGTATTTCATTGTACTTGGTTAATTATTGTCCTTGGTGATATATTTCCTGTAGAGGGAGGTGATGTCCTCGATGGAGATGCCGAGGATGTCCATTTTTCTGAATACCTCCTTCAGGTCGCCGGAGATGAAGCTGCTGCGCTGTTTCTCGCGGATGACGCTCTTAGCTCCGGGGCTGACGAAATACCCGATGCCGCGCTTGTTGTGGATGATGCCCTCGGTGGAGAGCTCGTCGTAGGAGCGGGCGACGGTGTTGGGATTGACCTCCAGGGATATGCCGCATTCCCTGACGGAAGGAATACGCTCGCCCTCGGGCCATGTGCCTGTCAGGATCCTCTCGCATATCGCGTCGGCTATCTGCAGGTAGATGGGTTTATGCTGGTCGAATTCCATGGTTGTCTGAGTTTTGAGGGGTTAGTACTGTATCCTGCGGATGCGGAAGTAGGTGAGGACCCAGAAGACTACGGGCAGGATGTAGCAGGTGAATACCATCACTGTCTTTACGAAGTTCTCGACCCAGTTGGCCATGATTTCGGCGTCCATGCTGTTGAGGACTGCTTCATCGAGGTTCTTTACGGTGGCTACTATCGACCAGGTGGCGCCTACGGAGAGCAGGAATCCGACGCCGCAGATTACCAGGAGGGTCTTGCCTATCTTGTGGGTGCGGAAGAGCATGGCCATGAAGATGAGGGCGGACTGGCTGAGCAGCATGCCGAAGTAGGGGTTGAGGAATATGGCGGGAGTGGCGTAGTACAGCCGGTCGAGGATGAACGTTTTCTCAGGAGAGGGGTCGATGTTGAACAGGTTGTCGGCAAATCCGCTGGTGGTGAAGATGTTCTTCCAGATGTGGCCGGAGAAGCCTCCGTCGGTGGGCATGGATGCGAGGAGGGAGTCGAGGGAGAGCATCAGTACGGAGGTCAGGGCCGGGAAGAGAAGGGTGGCGATGACGAATACTGTCAGGGTCTTCTCAAGGGTGGAGGCGGGGGTGATGCCGTAGAAGGTGCCCTCGACGTGGCGGTTCTCGTTCTTGTACAGCAGGAAGGGGATGAGGCAGCAGTAGAACTGCAGCAGGGTGGCGACGAGTGTGCCGCGGCCGGTGGTTCCTAAGTTGCCGCCTATCAGGAGAGTGAGGCCCCAGATCATCAGGTAGACCAGTACGATGACGGCCCAGAAGCCGAGGATGAGTTTGTATTTTTCGAGGAGCTCCTTGTAGATGTTGAGTCCGAATCTGCGTATGTTGAATGTTGCGTTCATGATAGTCTTCTGTTTGATAAAGGTGATGACTGTTTACGGTGTTCTTGTGGTCCGGGTGTATACCGGCGGTTATCTGAACAGGGTTTTGAATGTTTCCTTGTTCCTGAGGGCGGCGTTGAAGAGGGCCTCGAGGTTCACTCTGGAGGGCATGCCCTCGCGGTTGGGGATGACCTGGTAGTAACCGCTGAGGCTGCTCTCGCTCCAGTAAGCCTCGGGGTCGAGTTCCTGGCTCATGGTGAAGAGCAGCTTTTCACTTATCTGCTCTATGGAGGCGTTGAGGATCAGACCGCTGCGGTCGAGGATGATGACCGGGTCGATGAGGTTCTCCAGGTCGCGCACCTGGTGGGTCGAGATGGCGATGATTCTTTCCTCGGTGGCGCACTCGGAGATGACGCGGCGCAGGGTGGTCTTCGAGGGGATGTCTAAGCCGTTGGAAGGCTCGTCCATCAGCAGGATGCGGGTGTTGAGGGCGAGGGCGAAGGCTATCAGGGCCTTTTTCTGCTGGCCGTGGGAGAGCTTGTCGAAGCGGTAGCCGGGGTCTACCTCGAAGGTCAGGCAGAGTTTCTGGAACTGGGCGGCGTCCCAGCGGGGGTAGAGCAGGGAGTTGCTCTTGGCGAATGTGTTGACGCTGATGGCCGGGGCGAAGAAGATCTCGGGTACGTAGTAGATGTCGCTGAGCATTCCGGGGTTGCGTTTCTCAGAGGGGATGCCGTCCACGGTGCAGCTGCCCTCCTTGGCCCGCAGCAGGCCGCAGATGATGCGCAGCAAGGTGGTCTTGCCGACGCCGTTCTCTCCGAGCAGACCGTAGATGCGGCCCGGCTCCATCTCGAGGCTCAGATCCTCGAACACGATGTGTTTCTTGTAGTTGAACTTCAGGTGGTCGATCTTGACGACCGGGTTGTTTGTGTCCATAACTTATACTTTTACTGAGTGAATATTCCTGTTGTTGTCTACAGTTTTGGTGTATTAGTTTATTAGTACACCGCAAAAGTAGGTAAAATTCTCCTATCTCCAAATTTTTTTCAAAAAATTCAGTTACATGTTACGGATGCAGAAATTGAAGAGGTTCAGGACGGATTCGCGGATATGGAAATAGATGTAGTTGTCGTGGGTATAGGCGCGGATGAGATTTTTCTTTTTCGGAAAGACCTTATAGAATGAGGAGAGCCTGCATGGGTAGACCTTGTCGCCGGAAGTTAGGACGTATTCTGATTTGTAGGTACATCTCATGGTGACCTTGTCGCTGAGGGCGTCAGGGACAAGAATCGTTTTTATCGAACCGGTGTTCCAGGAGACAGCCTCGTTACGGACATTGGCGATATCCACTATGTAGTCGCGCTCCATCTTGTCGAAAAATTCTATAATTATGGATGGAAGCACGGACAAGGTGATGCCCTTGTGCTCAGCGATGGGGATGATGAATTTCCTGTCGACGTGCAGAATCTTGTGGTCGCGGCTGATGATTGTACGTATATCGTCGGCGTTGGATACCTCAAGTGTGTCTCCGTCAGAATCTATCATGCGGAGGGTATTGGACGGCAGATGTATGTTTACTATACCGGAGAATTTCTGTCCGTTCTTGTCCAGGAGGCTGCACTGCTCGAACTCCGGCAGAATGTACTGTCTGTCTATCGGGATAATATGCTCTATATTCTGTCCGCTTTTCGTGTCGTATTCTATGACTTCTTCCTGTGAATATGCTGTGTAGGAAATAAAAAATGCGGCAAATATTGTGATAGTTCTTTTCATAGTCAACCGCTTTCTATAAACTTTATAATGGCTCTGACTGGAGTATTCCGACGGCTTTGTCGTAGAGGGAGTCGTCGACCACTACCTCCACGGAGACGAGGTCGGTGTTGACGGCGCCGGTGGACCAGACGAGGTTCTCTCCGAGGACGAAGGCCGGGACGCCGTTTTCCTCGAGGACGCCCTTGCAGATATTGGCCGAGATGGCGTTGTCGAATTTGCGGACTACTTTCATGGCTATGCAGGTTTATTCTGTTTTTTGCTGATCTGCTTTCCCGGACTGGTCTGCGGTATCGCTGCTGCCGCTTCCGAAATCGTAGGGGTCGTCGTGCTGCTGTGCCGCGCCTTCCCCGATATCCTCGCGCAGGGCGTAGGTGATGTGGGAGGACAGGCGGAGGATGTCCTTGCGGTTGCCGCTGAGTATCAGGGGGGCGGAGCCCTTGGTGATGGTCACTCCGTCCTCGTAGGCCCTCATGAAGCGGGTGAAGTGGTTGCGGAGGCGGAAGGTGAGCTTCTCCCCGTCCTCATCGGTCTTTTCGTAGCCGAGACCTTCGAATGCGTTGATTATTGTATTCCTGTGGTCCTCGAAGTCCCCTTCGATCATTACCTCCTTCTTAACAAAGGTGAGACCCGGATAGACGGCTGCTATTGCCCCGAATATCAGAAGCATCTGCCACCATGCGCCTTCCTTGAGCATGCCGCCCTCCGAATAGGGGAGGAAGAGCTTGGTAACGCTTTCACCGCTGAGGAGGGTGACGATGCAGAGGATTACTCCTGCGAGGATGAGGAAAACGAAGAAATATTTGACGGATCTGACGACCCTGCGGACTTTAGGACTCATGATTTTCGCTGTTTTTGATTAATTTTGCTGCAAATATAGCAAATCGTATTATTTTTGCCCCACATTAAAAGCAGATAAATAGAAATGGAAGAGAACAAAAGACCAGTGGGCTCCGGCACCACTCCTGAATGGACCTCTCAGAACAGTAAGTCTGACAATCCCAACAAGGGACTTAAAGTCACCGTTATAGTCCTGGCCGTGGTGGCCGTAGTGCTGGCCGGTGTATTTGCGTACGTGTGGATAGACAGGCAGAAGATGATAGATGACCTGACTATCGACAAGCAGAATCTTACCAACGAGCTCGTGGAGCTGCAGGGTGAGTATGCCCAGCTCTCGTCCAACAACGACAGCCTCAATGTTCAGCTCGACCGCGAGCGCGAGAAGGTCAGCCAGCTGCTGGACCGCATCAAGAAGACCGACGCTGCCAACCGCAGCAAGATCCGTCAGTATGAGAAGGAGCTCGGTACCCTCCGCTCGATCATGAAGCACTATATCTTCCAGATCGATTCCCTCAATACGCTGAACATCGCCCTCCGCAAGGACGCCGAGCTGGCCCGTGCCGAGGCCGCCAAGTCAGCCGAGCGCTACCAGGAACTGAGCAAGACCACCGACGAGTACGCCAAGCTCGTGGAGCAGGGCTCCGAGATCAAGGGCCGCGGCATCAACATCGTCGGCATCAACGCCTCCAACAAGGAGACCGACCGCAGCAGCCGTATCAAGAAGCTCCGCACCTGCCTCTCTCTGATTGAGAACTCCATCGCTCCCAAAGGCCCCATGCGCGTGTACATCCGTGTCAAGGGACCGGACGGCATCCTGATGACCTCCGACCAGCAGCGCATCTTCGAGATGAACGGCGAGCAGCTCGTCTACTCTGAGTCGCGTGAGGTAGACTACCAGGGCGCCGAGGTGGAGGTATGCATCTACTTCGCTTCCGAGCAGTTCACCAAGGGCGTCTACACCGTCGAGGCCTACACCTCGTCCGGTCTGCTGGGCACCGGCGACATACTGCTGAGATAGCGTCAGTCAGCGTCCACGGCATCCTGCGATTATCCTGCGATGATATACATCCACTTCCCCTTCTGCAAGTCGTTCTGCACCTACTGCGACTTCTATTCGGTCAGGGAAAAGGACAGGATAGCACAATACACACAGAGCCTTCTGCGGGAAATCTCCCTGCGGAAGGCTTTTTTATGCAGGTGCTTCGAGCCTGCCACGCTCTACGTCGGGGGCGGGACTCCCTCGCTCTGGCCGGTGGAGCAGTTAGGGGAGGCGGTGGCGGCGGTCTCTGCGGCGCTCCGGGAGGGGGCGGCGGACTATGGACGTTCCTGCGGTGCTCCGGGAGGGGGCGGCGGAGCTGTCCCGGGAACATGGGATGGTCGGGGGGATGCCGGGATCTTCGCGGAATTTACCGTTGAGGTCAATCCGGACGATGTCACGGAGGCCTACGCCCGGGCCCTGCGGCGGCTCGGAGTGAACCGCGTCAGTATGGGCGTGCAGTCCTTCAGCGACCGCAGCCTGCGGTGGATGGCCCGGCGGCACAGTCCGGAGGGGGCGGTAGAGGCCTTCCGGGTGTTGCGCTCTGCCGGGTTCGACAATATCTCGCTGGACTTGATTTTCGGGTATGATTCGGTGGCTTGGGGGAGCGGCTCTTCTTCGGATGAAGAGCTGATGCAGCTGTGGAGTGATGACCTGGATGCCGTGCTGCGGCTGCGGCCGGAGCATATTTCCGCCTACCAGATGGGCATTGAGGAGGGCAGCGTCCTCGGAGAGATGGCCGCCGCCGGCCGTTACCGGGAGCCCTCCGACGAGCTGTGCGCAGCCCAGTACGCCCTCCTGCAGCAGCGCCTCGCCTCCGCCGGCTACCTCCAGTACGAGGTCTCCAATTTCTCCCTCCCCGGCCGCCGCGCCCTGCACAACAGCGGCTACTGGGACCGCAGCCCCTACATTGGCCTCGGGCCGGGTGCCCACTCCTTCGACGGGGACCGCCGCCGCTGGTGGAATGCTCCGGATCTCGACCGGTATATTGCTGCGTTCGGTGGGGGTTCCGCTTACAGTGATTGTGCCGTGTCATCCGTGGTGTCAGAAGAGACCCTTACCGACGAGGACGTCCTCACCGAGACCATTATGCTCGGTCTTCGCACCCTAGACGGCCTGCCATTAGATGTCCTAGTTGCCATGTGCCGACCGTCGTCTACCGCGCCTGGTAGTCGCTCCGGGTCCGTTCAGCCGTCGTCGTCTGCCGTGCCCGATAGTCGCCCCGGGTCCGCTCAGCCGTTGTCGTCTACCATGCCCGATAGTCGTTCCGGAGCCGCAGAAAACTCGTGCCAATCCCTTCTTTCTCAACTTCCACACCCTCTGCGGACCTCTGTCGACCGCCTTCTGGCCACCGGTTCCCTCATCCTCCGCAACGGCCGCCTGTCCATTCCCCCCTCCCGCCTCTTCATCAGCGACTCCATCATCCGCGAGCTGCTGTAGCGCCGTCCCGCACCATCCACTGACAGCCGCTTCTTCTTAACCCCTTCGGAAGGAGTAAGCAAACGGCCCTTTTCCGCCACTCCTTCCGAAGGAGTGAATTTCGCGAATCCTCGCCACAGCACTCCGTACGGCCATTCTGTCCTTATTCCACCTCCTAACTCCTTCCAAAGGAGTGCCGCAAATGTACATTTTCCCTACTCCTTCCGAAGGAGTGAAAGGTGGGACGAAAATGCGGGGAAATGGCTCACCTTCGGAAGGTGGGATGAAAACGCGGTGAAACGGCTCACCTTCGGAAGGTGTGAATGGTGTGGTGGAGGGGTGAATGCGGCTACAGGCGGCTCTCGTTGCGGTAGTGATTCTGCGCACCTTTGGAAGGTGGGACGAAAATGCGGGGAAATGACTCACCTTCGGAAGATGTGGAAGGTGGTAGAGTAGGCTGGGTATGCTGGTTCGGCGATTGAATGTGACCGAAAATGAATCGTTCGCACGGGGCGGTTCTGGAATGCTCTGATTCTCATGCGGTTGATGATTGGGGCTGTGGAAGCCAGCGGTTTTAAAACGGACCAAAGCACGCGGCTCTTCGGGAATATGTTGTAAATCAAGAATTTGTGAGAATATGGTGTGCGAGCATTTCAAAATGTCTGTCGGGAGTGTATGCACGGAGTGTCAGGAAGTGTTCGGAAGTGTCCGCCCGAAGGTGTTCGAAAACGGACAGGTGTCCGATATCGGACACTTTTGAAAAAGTGCAAGATGCACGTTATCAATGTGTTGTATTTTTGGCACGGCGGTTGTGACGGGCTGTCCGGGGAGAAAAGTGTCCGCTGAATGGGAAGTGATCATGAAAGTGCATGGGAACGGACGATGAGAGCAGGCAGAGCAGATGGGGCAGACGAAGTAGATGGATGATGTGGACGACGACGTGAGCGGGCGACGTGAGCGGACAGCCCTATGCGAAGATTAACGGAAACAGAAAACACAACCGATATGAAATTAGGATTATACTTCAGGCAGGCGTGGTACAACCTCCGGGTGAACCGGGTGTACAGCGCGGTGTTCATCGCCGGAACGGCCCTCTCGCTGGCTCTGGTGATGGCGTTCCTGACGGTGCTGTCGGCCAGGGTGGTGAATACTGCACCGGAGACGCACAGGGACAGGACGATGGTGATTTCCAGAATCGAACTGCGAAGCGAGACCATAATGTTCGGCGCGGCTCCCAATTACCGGTTCGCCAGAGATTTCCTCAAGGACATGCCGGAGGTGGAGTGCTGGTCGGCTGTCTATACGTATTACGATACGTTCGCTGCTTTGGAAAATACGTCGGATGAGGTCTCCTACGCGTACGCCCGGATGGTGGACAGGAATTTCTGGAAGATATTCAGTCTGGACTTCCTGTACGGCAGGCCGATATCGGAGAGCGGTATGGACCTCAATACGCCCGAGGCTGTGGTGACCGAGTCACTGGCCCGCTCCCTGACAGGACGGACAGACGCTGTGGGAGAGAAGGTGTACATGGACGGATATACGCTGACTGTCTGCGGAGTGGTCAGGGACGTACCGATGAGCGCGACGCTGGCTTTTTCCGAGATATGGCTGCCGTCTACGATAGGAGATAAAACCCTGGGCCCTGAATCCAGTGCTTTGGCAAAGTATATGAACGGCAATGAGATAATAGTGCTGCTCAGGGACGGCAAGGATATTCCGGCAGTAAAACAGGCTGTGCTGGACCGCGTGGAACAGTACAACAATATCGAGAAATCCGAATATAAGATGACCGTCAGCGGCATAGACTCGCAGTGCCAGTACATCTTCTCGGGGAGCGACTTAGGTTCCTCTGCATACGCATGGCTGGGAGCGGGAGTGGTGCTGCTGATCCTGCTGGTGCCGCTGCTGAACCTTTCGGGCATGGTCAATTCCAGAATGGAGGCCCGCCTGACCGAGTTCGGCACCCGCAAGTCCTTCGGTGCCGGACCTCGCTCTATTCTCGCACAGATAGCGGGGGAGAATCTGCTGATGACCCTGATGGGCGGAGTCGTAGGTCTGCTGGTGGCATGGCTGATCATCGTGCTGTTCTCGCAGCAGATGAACGCCATGGTGCCGGGCAGCGTACTGGTGGAGTCCTACACCTACAAGGTGCCTGAGTCCGGCGGCTTCTTCGACTTCCGGGACTTCTTCAATATCGGGCTGTACGCCGTCCTGCTGGTAATCCTGGCCGTACTCAACATGATATCGGCGGTCATCCCGGCGGTCAAGGTCATCCGCCGTCCCATCACTGAATCGTTGAACTGTAAAAAATGACAAGATATGCTTAGACAGATATTCAAACAGCTGTGGTTCTACCGCAGGAGCAATGCCTGGCTGTTCATCGAACTGGTGGTCATCATCGCCGCGTCCTGGTTCATCGTCAACGAGACGTGGACATCCACATACCGTATCGGGAACGTCCCTGACGGATATGACCCTGAGGGAGTGTACTGTGTGTATCTCACGGACTTGACATCCGACCGCAACGGATATGATCCTGAGGCTGCTTCCCTGGAGGCACAGAGGGAGAATCTCCGCCGTTTCGGGGACGCTCTCAGAGCCATGCCGGAAGTATTGTGCGCCTCGCCCATAAGCACAAACCATCCCGGAGACGGCGTACATTCCATGATGACGGTCAACATTGACAGTGTGACTATGATGATGTTAACGACCTTTGAGCGGGAGTCCGGCTCAGACGATTTTGAGGTGTTAAAGTACGGACTGATCTATCCTGCTGACGGACAGATGGAGGATACGCCCGGCTCGATCATCATCACCAAGGATATGGCCGATTACCTTTTCCCGGGGCAGAATCCTGTAGGCAGGACACTCAGCGACTCGGAGAAATTGACTAAGATGGATTATACTGAACCCATAGCCGGAGTGATAGGAAGTATGCGCGGTGCCGGGTACTCGGATGACATACCGTACATGTTACAGAATGTCGCCGACATGGTGGGAGACTACGGCGGAGACCAGATGTACGCTTTCCGCCTCAAGCCCGGTGTGGACGGAGACCGCTTCCTCGAGAAGGCTTCCAGGGAATGGAGGAAGACTCTGCAGTTCGGCAACTACCGCGTACAGGACGTGTACTCCTTCGAGAACAGGGTGGACTCTGTGGTCAGAATCGAGGTGCTGGACAAGCTCTTTATCTGGAAGGCCCTCTGGATGTTCATGATAGTCAATGTTCTGCTGGCTGTGGCCTCTACAGGGTGGCTCCGGATGGAGGAGAGACGCGGGGAGATCGGAGTCCGCAGGGCCATGGGAGGCTCGCCACGCCGCATCCTGATGCACTATATGCAGGAGATCTGGGTGACCTTCGCTGCTGCCGCCGTCATCGGTATTCTGATAACGGTCAACATCATCCTCATAGGCAAGATAAATATCGTGGCTCCGGATAATCAGCACGGCATGATGCCCCTCAATGCCGCGGACTTCCCCCTGCTCTTCGACCCCACGGTGCATTTCCTCGCGGTGGAGGGCATTGTCCTCGGCCTCCTGCTCCTGGCAGTGACCGTGGCCATCCTCATCCCCGCTGCCGGAGCGCTCCGCCGTCCCCCCGTCGAGGCACTTAGAGATGAATAACGATAAAACAGTATATGATGAAAGCAGGTTTATATTTCAAGCAGGCATGGTACAACCTCCGGGTGAACCGGGTATACAGCGCTGTGTTCATTACAGGAACGGCGGTGTCGGTCGCACTGGTGATGGCTTTCCTGACCGTACTTTCTTCCAGGGTGGTCAATACCGTGCCGGAGACGCACCGGGACAGGATGTTGAGTGTCAGCTATCTGTTGTATAAGGGAGATAGGGGAACGCTGGGCCTCGGAGTGTCGGCTGAGTTCGGAAAGCGTTTCCTGGACAGTCTGCCCGGAGTGGAGTGCTGGGCAGCAACGGCTCCTAAGGCCTTTGTGGACGGTCCGCTCACATTTAGGAATGCCGCCGGCATCAGCTGCAAGGCGTACACCCGTTTCGTGGACCGGAACTTCTGGAGGGTCTTTGATTTTCAGTTTATCGCTGGCAGACCCTTGTCGGAAAGCGGTATGCACGGCAGTGCAGCCGAGCTGGTGGTCTCCGAATCGATAGCACGCCGTCTTGCCGGAAAGTCGGATGCGGTGGGTAAGGAGGTGTACTGGGACGGCCAGTTGTTCCGGATATGCGGAGTGGTCAGGGATGTGCCCATAAGCGCGTCTGCGGCTTTTGCCGAGGCTTGGATGCCTTTGGACGAGTACGATATCAACATGTCGTGGCTCGGACGGATGTTCTCCGGCGAGAGCAGTTTTCTAGGGGACGGATTCATATATATTCTGGCTGACGACAGGGCCTCGTTCCGTAAAATCAGGTCGGGGATTGAAGACCGCCTGGAGATATTCAATCATACCGACGACAGCGGATCGGAACTGAGCCTGCCCCGGGGAGTACCGTCGTATGTGGAAAGTGTGTTCGCACAGTTTGACATTCATGGCAACAGGCAGCCTGTTACACCTTATATTTGGATGAGTGCCGGAGTGCTCCTGCTTATCCTGCTGGTGCCGCTTTTCAATCTCTCCGGCATGGTGACTTCCCGGATGGAGGCCCGTCTGACCGAGTTCGGTACCCGCAAGGCCTTCGGTGCCTGTGGCGGTTCCATCCTCTCGCAGATAACCTGGGAGAATCTGCTGTTGACACTTATCGGCGGAGTGCTGGGGTTGGTGCTGTCCTGGCTGCTGCTGGAGGTGTTCTCCCGTCAGATCAGCATGTTGATACCGGGTGGCGGATGGTTGTCGGGCTACGGGACTCCCGAGGCCGGGTATTTTGATTTCAGAGATTTCTACAACATATACCTGGGGACAGCACTGCTTCTTATCATAGCGGTGCTCAATGTACTGTCAGCCTTGCTTCCTGCCCGCAGAGTCATCCGGCATCCGATAGCCGAATCGTTGAACTATAAAAAATAGCGTACTATGATAAGGCAGATATTCAAGCAGATATGGTTTTACCGCCGGGGCAGTGCCTGGCTGTTTGCGGAGCTTCTTGTGATCGCTGTCGTGTCGTGGTTTGTAGTCAACCGGATATGGAATGTCCAGTACAGGATTCACGCCATACCCGACGGCATAGACTATGACGGGGTGTACGTGCTTTCTTTAGAAGAACTGTATCCGGGCCAGTATGGCTACGACAGCACCTACGATACGGACGAGGCCCGTATGGAGAACTTTTTCCGGGTAGGCGACATGCTGCGTCAGATGCCGCAGATACAAAGTCAGGCCCCGATCAGTATGACACCGTGCCTTGGCAGCAAGAATCTGATGACAATATTGGTGGATAGCGTTACAAGTGTAAATACGGCTGTTATGCGTAGAATTTCAGGGGCGGAAGATTTCCGGCTGCTCGGATTCAGGTTGCTGCAGCCTGAGAGCGGAGAACTGGTGGATGAACCGAATACCTTTATTATTTCTGAAGACCTGGCGATGACGCTGTTCCATGGGGAAAACCCGCTGGGAAAGACTCTAGGAGATGCACTGGATGACTCCAGCCCGGGTTACACTTCGGATTATAATAACCGGAAGATAACCGGAGTCATAGCCAATGTCCGTATGAGCCCGGATGCTGAGAATATTCCGATGTTGATAGACAATACCAGTAAGCTGGAGTACTTTGAGGATATTGTCTTTAGTGAAGAGTACAAATACGCTTTCCGGACTGTGCCGGGGGTGGATGCGGAGGAGTTTGCGGCAGAGTTGGGCCGGAAACTTGAGAGCGGCGGAGGCCTGGGCAATTACAGAGTGAGGGAGGTAGTGTCTTACAGGGAGATGGTGGAGGACAGGATACTGTCCGGCAGCATGGACCGGCTGTTCCTTTGGAAAGCCCTCAGGATATTCCTCATCATCAATGTACTTCTGGCGGTAGTGTCCATCAGCTGGCTGAGGATGGAAGAACGGCGCGGGGAGATCAGCGTTCGCCGGGCCATGGGAGGCTCCGGGTGGAGGATCCTCGCTCAGAACATCGGAGAGATATGGGCCGTGACCGCAGCGGCTGCCCTTATTGCCTGTGTGGTGGTGATCAATATTATTGTGATGGGGAAGATGAATATCGTAGGGGAGACTGACCAGTTCATGCTGCCGGTGACCAGAGAACTGTACCCGCTGTTATTTGACCCGGTACTGCATTTTCTGGCGGTGGAGGGTATTGTCCTGGGACTGCTCTTCATAATGGTGACGGTGGCGGCTGCTGTGCCGGTGCTGCTGGCCCTGCGCCAGCTTCCCGTTGAGGGTCTTAGGGACGAATAGATTTTTTAGAGTTAATAAACAAGTGATTTGAACATGGATAGAGAATTGACGAACAAGGAAAAATGGCAGGACCGCCGCAAGGTCATCATCCGCTGGGGCCTCGGAACAGGAGCGGCGGTAGTGGCGGTGGTGCTGCTGGCAGTGCTGATCCAGCCCTCGGTGCGGGAGAGCAGCCTGCGGCTGGCTACGGTGGA